>NZ_PGGO01000010.1 GCF_003010955.1 Phyllobacterium brassicacearum | reverse complement strand
TCGACGGCATCGGCAACAGCGAGGACCTGATGCTGATCCTCGACCTGATCGACAAGAACGGTGCCGACAACATCGCCGGCACCGCGGACGACAACGCCACGATCACGCGGGCCGTGTACGTGTCGAATGCCGACATCTTCAAGACGGGTCAGGTCCCGGCCCCGTACAACACCGAGTTCACGCTCGACAACAATGACGGCCTCGTGATCATCGAGCAGAATGACTACAACGCAGCCGGCGAAGACTACGTGCTGCAGGGTGCGCAGATCATGCAGTCGGGCAACGGGATCACCGGCAACAACACTGCGATCGACCTGAACAGGACGACCGGCACTGGCGGCGGCAGCAATGCGACCACCAGTCTGGTGAACTTCGACGCTGCCGATAACGACGTGCTGAAGATCACGGACATCGCCTTCACCACGACCGTGACCGAGACGCCGGAAGCCCAGCTCGACTTCGCCTTCCAGGTGGAAGACGCGGACGCGGACCAGACAGCGATGCAGCACATACTTGTTGACGTCGCCTGACACTTGACCAACGGGGGCGGCCAATGCTGCCCCCGGTTCGTCGCATGGCATTGTTTTGACGTGTCTGATCGAGGTCAGAATCCCGGTATCTTTTACCCTTATGGTTTGATCATCCCATCGCGCAGCGACTGTACCTTGCGGTTGAGATCGATCATCTCCGGCACGGTGAATCTGGAACGGTGCAACAGCGCATCGGTGAGGCAAGCCGTCCTGGAGTGGAGGTCGCTGCCCCTGGTGGTCGTATGGACCCGCACCTGTCGCTCATCCGATGTGCTGCGCTGGCGCGTCACAAACCCTGCGCTTTCCAACTGCTTCACGGCCGGCGTGATGGTGCTTGGCTCCAGCCCCAATCTATCAGCAATTGCAGTGATGGTTAGACCATCTCTTTCCCAAAGGGCACTCAGGACGAGATATTGCGTGTAGGTAACGCCGAGCGGCATCCACTCTGGTTCAAGGAACTCTACGGCTTCAAAGATCACGTTCCCGAGACGGAGGAGTACGGCATCCAGAGGTTCGTCTATCGGGCCAGGCGCCACTTTCATCCGGGAACCTTCAACGCCTTCATCAACCAGACCTGGCCTGGCCTGATCCGCGCCAAGGGCCACTTCTGGCTGGCCACCCGGCCCGATTGGGTCGGCGAATTCTCGCTGGCCGGCGCCATCGCTCGTTCGACGCCGCTCGGCAGATGGTGGGCCGCCGTGCCGAAGGACTGTTGGCCCGACGATCCTGAATGGCAGCGTATGTTCGAGCGCAACTGGGACGCTCTCTGGGGCGATCGCCGCCAGGAGCTTGTCTTCATCGGAACCGGCATCGACGAGGCGGCGATCCGCGCTGCGCTCGACTCTTGCCTCATCGCCGATACGCATTTCGATCCGAGAGCATGGCGCGGCCAGAAGGATCCTTCAGGCAGGAAGCCCAATGCACGAGTCAAATAGTGGTAGAGCATTTGACTGAAATCCGGTTTTCCCAGGACAAATGTTAACGGGCTGGCATGGCGGAGCCCCTCGATGCAGAGGCTTCGGGCGGCCCCATCCCGCCATCTCACATCGCGGGCGCACGTGCATTCATTTCGGGGAAGAATTTTTGCCTACCGTGTTGCTCGCCGAACATCATGTCATATTGCAGCAGACGAAAATTTCTAATGAGCGTATCGCTATGTGGGTTTCTCTTCCAATCTTCCTTTGCTGAATTGTCGGAAGACAACAGGATGTGCCGGTCGATGACTTTGTACTGGTCGCGGACCGAACCGAGAAAATCCGTGTAATATGGATGGCTGATGCCGGCAAGTTCGAGCACATGCAACGGAAGGAATACGGGGCTGATGGTGCCGGCGCCAAAATCCGATCCGGTGCGGTTCGACCAGATAGCCAGAGGCGTCTCATGCTGCTTCAGCATGTCGGACAGCGGTGCCCGCCGATCGGCGACCCGGTTTCTCATATAGCCAGTTGCTACGTAAGCCTGTCCGAGCGGTGGCAGATGATCGCCGAAAAAAACGAGGACCGTGGGACGCCAGCGTTTGTTTGCCCAATTCATCAAATACCTGAGGCTGCTGTCGGCGTCCGATGCACCTTCGGCAAAAATGTGCGAATTGTCGCGCGTTCAGCTTCGCCGGCTTGTGTCGTCACGTCGATCGACGGATGCTTATACCTGTGGGGTTCGTATGGACCATGACCTTGCAACGTGACGGTGAAGAAGAAGAACGGTCGGTTCGTCTCGTCGGCTTGCCTGATGATCTCCTCGGTCAGAGACTGATCGGACACAAGCGGGCCCCGCACTGCAAGCTTCGGCAGATTTTCCTCGGACATGAAGATGTCGAAACCGAAGTTTTTGTAGACATTGCGGCGATTCCAGAACCATTGACGAAAGGGATGGATCGCCTTGGTCGTATAGCCCTTGCTTTTCAGGAAGGTCGCCAGCGACGGCAGACGTCGGCGCACATACTGCTGGTACGGAATGCTGCCATAGGGCAAGAACGCATTGGAAAAGCCGGTAAGTGCCTCGAATTCCACATTGGCGGTCATACCGCCGAATTCCGGCGAAAAGATCGCGCCCGCCTGATTGGCGCGGACGGCAGGGATAGGATCTCGATTGAAATCCACGCCCGGCAGTCGGGTCGGGTCCCAGAAAGACTCGCTCATCACGATGATGATGTCGGGCCTTTCCGAGGCGAAAAACTGCCTGGGTAACGGCGTTGCAACCGCTTCGATCGCCTGTGCCGAATAACCTTCTGGAACCGTCACATTGGCCATTGGCATGTTGAGCGCGAAGGCCATGGTAAAGCCGTTGTAGGCATAATTCTCTTTCTGATCCCACATGATGGGAAGCACCCGCAGACGGTCCCTCATCCACGAAAACGTGGAATGGTCCATCGCCGAAACAAAAACTGCCAGCAAGGGCATGGTTATCCCCAGTCGCCAAAGCCTCGCTTTGAAGTTCAGAGGCGGTGCGCGGCGGCACAAGATACGCCAGAGGAAGACAAGCAGAAACAGGACAATGACCGTAGCAACGACGATACCCATGGCCGTCCAAGGCCGCTCGCGCGCAAGAAGGGGAAACAGGTCAACGAGCTGCCGCGAATACAGAAAGTCAGAAGGATAAATCGGGTCGCCAAGATACTGTGCTTTTTCCCGCCCGATCCATGCAAGCAGCAAGGCAAGCGGCGCGATCAATAGCGAGCCATTGTGCGAGCGCCCCAAAACCGCATCAAGACCAATTGCTATACACGCGTAGAAGCCAACGGTGGTCCATGCCGGGCGATTCGTCTGTTCAAAGAACAGTATTGTCTCTACAAAAGAACCGCGCGCGATGATTTCAATGGAGAAGACCAGAATCGTCGACACGACGCTCGTCGCAACAAGATAGCTGGTGATGCGCAATGAACCTGCGAGAGCTTGCGACTGGACGGACACTTTTTCCTGCCGCTCAATGGCATCCGTTTCACGCTCGATCTGCTGGACTCGCTCGGCCAATAGCTGCCTCCCGCCGTTGGCGACAATGGTCGTTATGCAATCGTCATCAAATCGTCATATAACGGCGAGGGTAATCTGGAAATGAGGAATACTGTCGCTTTGACAAGAATCGATCACTGATGCAGCAGCACTGTTACATGAATGTCATGTTTACCCATTTGATAAGACACCAAAATCCGCAGATCGCTTAGCTGCACCCGGATATCACCGTAGAACCGTTGGAATGCACGCCGGCTGCTTGTGACCGAGCTCGGCCGGGTTTCGGAGGGCGGCGCTTCCCGAAATATCGGGCCACGTTATCGATGAACCACTGGTTCCAGCTTTCTTCGGGACCGAGATACTTATGAAGGAGCCGCTTGAACCGGTCTGGTGACATCGGTTCGATGGCGGCGCCGTCCTGCAGTCCAAGATGCAGCAAGATGCCAGCACTCCTTCTCCAGGGACCGCGAGACCTGGCGTTTTTCCCGCCCCTGGCTGACCTGCCCCGGTCTCTTTCTGTCGCGGTATGAGCCACGGCCAACTTCTGTCAAAATTTTGCGACGGAACCACGCTATGCCCTCGACACCTATGACTGTTTGGTTGACTTCGACTTCCCCCGGCGGCACATCACGACTTCAACAGTTTCGGAGGACCCACATGGCAGCACAGCACGTCAGGGAAATCGACGCGGCGATAAAGGAATTGATATCCTCGCGTCGTCAGGAAATCCTGCAAATTGCACAGAATGGCGCAAACCCGGGACCGCTCAAAAATCTGGTGGAGATCCAGACAGCAATTGATGCCCTATATCGGGCACGCGAACAGGAGGAAGCTCATTCCTGAAAAAGAGGGTTTTCCGAGGCTTTTAAAGCACGCTGGCAACTGCTCTGTTAAGGCCGGCTTGATCTACCAACGCGTGCATCCCGCTGCATTATAATCTCGCGATGCGGATAGGGGATGTTTATTCCGTTCTCCTTGAATATGTCCCAAAGCGCCAGCAGGACCTTGCCACGCACGTTGGTCAGACCTTGTTGAGGGTCGCGGATCCAGAAGCGTAGGACGAAATCGAGCGAGGATTCTCCAAAGTCCGTGAGCCAGCAGACCGGCTGCCGATCCGTTTCCACCCGGCCGACGCTCATGGCGGCCTCAATCGCCAACTGGCGGACCTTATGTGGGTCGGCGTCGTAGGAGACCCCGAAATTCACGTCGAGCCGTACGAGATTATCGCTGAACGACCAATTGATGACCCTTTGGGTGATGAAGTCTTCGTTCGGGATTAGGTATTCGCGGCCGTCGCGTGTAACCACTGAGACAAACCGCGCCCGCAATTCGCGTATCCAACCGAAGGTGCCTTCGAGCGAAATGGTATCACCCGGCTTGATTGACTTGTCGAGAAGGATGATTACGCCAGAGACGAAATTTGAAACGACCTTTTGCATCCCGAAGCCCAGACCGACGCCTATAGCGCCTGAAAATACGGTCAGAGCCGTCAGGTCAACACCGACGGAAGAAAGAGCGATAGCACCAGCCACCAACACAAGGGCGATCTTTGCGATCTTACCAACGAGGACGCGGATCGATGGTGTCAGCTCGTCGGAGTTTCGGACGCGCTCATCGATATAATTCCCGACAACGACGGCAAGCCAAACCGTCGCGATCAGCAGTAGCGCCGCTTTCAGCACCGTGAGAGCCGAAAGGCGAACCGCACCCAAAGGTATTGCGAGACTGTCCAGAAAAGCCGCAGTGTCGTCATTGATGCCGAGGATTACAAGCGCCGCATAGATCCAGGTAAGCCAGCCGAGAATGTGCGCGACGAGACGGTTGCGGATAATCCGCGACAGCACTGACGCGAACAGCCACGCGATAGATAGTGAGAGCGCGATAGAGATGAAATGAGTACGGCTTGGCCAAGTGACGCTGCGCAAAAGAATAAGCGCGGCAAGCAAGAAGGCCGTGAAAAGGATCCAGTCGGTGCGCCGCAACAAGGCGACGACGACCCTCAACAGTCCAGGATGCCCCTTGATCTGGCGTGCCCGATTCTCCACGAGCAATTCGATGCGTTGCGCCGCGAGCTTCGCCGCGAGGAAGAGCGCGACGATGATAGCGGTCTGATAGAAAAACCACGGCGTGGCGGCGTAGTCGAACCACCCGCTGGCCCAGGTCAGCGATTCATCAATGGCGTTGCGAAAATCCATTCCCACACCACCGTTTTGGACTGGCTAGCTGACAGCAACTCACCATCCACAATGACGTCGGTCTCGTGAATGGTCAAGCCGACCATCAAGGAGCGACGACAAGAACTGTTTCAAATCATACGCCGATTCGTGAGCCGTTACAGTTAGTTGCCCTGATGCAGATGAAGGAGAATCCGAGCTGCTCCTGGGGTTTTAGCCAAACAATAAACCTCGGTGCTTCGTTAGTTCTGAAAATGCCGCGTAGTTGCTGGCATCAGAGGTTCGCCTAGTGTCCTGAGGGAATGGGTCGTGACGTTCCAGCCATGAATCCATTGAAAAGCCCCAACGACTTGCCGGGGCCTCACACTAGTACCAACTTTTCAGTGGCGGGTGATTTTGGCCTCGAGGTCGGTAATCTCCTCCTTGAGCTGCAGCTTTTCTTTCTTGAGCTGAGCTATATGGAGACTATCTGCCGATGGGGCTGCCTCAAGTGAAGCGACAGCACGGTCGAGTTCCTGATGTTTGCTTCGAAGTGTTGTCAGGAGATTTTCGATGGACATATAGCATGTTCCTTCTGCTCGTTGTCGATGGTCTGAACGGGGGCCTCCGGAAGGTGACGCAGAACGCACCACCATTCCCAATGTAGGGACAAGCACAGAGTCGTGCAAATTATTGCTCGATAAAGTTCTCTTGCCGGCTCACGAATTGGCTTCTGCTTCGAGACATCGTCGCAGGCAATCAATTGGCATTTCTCCCCAGCAGTTGCCTGGGCTTCGATGATGTTCAATTCAGTGTGAGAATCGGACGTTGCAACGCTCCGATTACATGTCTTTTTTAATTGCGGATGTTTGAATTGCTGTCATTTTGATCGTGTTTCCTTTTGGAAGCCCACACCGAAAAGCTCTCGCACTCACCCCACGCCATAGCGGAATAAAACCGGTCGAACAAAAGCTTGAGTCCGGCGCTTGAGCTGATCTCGCGCACAGCAAGTGGCAGCCCAATCTCACTGCAGATGGTCGCAAGCCGGGCAACAGTATGGCTGCGACGCGCGCGATCTCATTCGTTTGCGGCGCGCGCTCAAGGTCTTCGCACAACCGCGCACCATGACGGAAAATTGCACTGGCCAAGGCCGCCCGCAACGCAGCATCCGGCAAAAGGGCGCCGGTCAACGGCCACGATGTCGAGCATCTGTCGGCACTTTTTCTTCGCCCATCTGCATCAACAACGCAATCCTTGACGCCGATTTCTGATAGCAGCCATCATTGGCGAGCGCCGATCGAAGTTTGTTCAAAATTGCCTTCACCGCCACTATACTCGGCGTGTTAGCCGGGAGAGGGGTTCATGCGTCCACTAGCCCAGTGCCAAGCGTTACTGGCCGCGGTTCTCGCGGGCACTGCCGCCGTGGTTTCGACATCCGCGCCCGCGCAGGATCGCCTCGCCGAGCGTGCGGCGATGATCGAAACAATCAAATCGCACGCCCGCTCAGCGCCGTCAGCGGTCGAGGCACAGGGTATCGATCCGGCGGTACTGAAGGCGATGGGGAACGTTCCGCGTCACTTTTTCGTACCCGAGGAGCAACGTGGCGCGGCCTATCGAGATCGGCCACTGCCGATCGGATACGGTCAAACGATCTCACAGCCCTTCATCGTCGCGCTGATGACCGACCTGATCAAGGCCGGGCCTGGTGACGCTGTCCTCGAGATAGGCACTGGCTCGGGCTATCAGGCCGCCGTCTTGTCGCCGCTTACAGCGAAGGTTTACTCAATTGAGATCATACCGGAACTGGGCGAAAGAGCAGCCGCCCGACTTGAGGAGCTTCGCTTTGACAATGTCGAGGTGAAGGTAGACGACGGTTACTATGGTTGGTCCGAGCACGCGCCGTTCGACGGCATCGTGGTGACGGCCGCTGCGAGTCACATCCCGCCGCCTCTGGTCGAACAGCTTGCCAAGGGGGGCCGGATGGTCGTTCCCGTGGGAGGTCCCTTCTCAACCCAGTTTCTCATGCTGGTCGAGAAGCGACGGGACGGAAGCATCACGACCCGGCAGCTGCTGCCGGTGAGCTTTGTTCCATTGAGGGGAGGCAAATCCCGATGAGAGCGGGGCGCTTGCTGCCGGTCAGTCTCATATCGGCGGCGACCCTTGCCCACGAAGTGCTGCTGATGAGGCTCTTTTCGATTATTCAGTGGCATCATTTTGCCTATATGATCATAAGCATCGCGCTCCTGGGCTTTGGCGCGAGCGGTACATTCGTTGCGTTCGCCCGCCGCCCGCTGGTGGAACGATACCCGGCCGCTTTCGCAGCGTCGGCAGCGATGTTCGGCATTACTGCCATTGTCAGCTTCGCCGGCGCCGAACGCCTGCCGTTCAACGCTCTCGAGATCGTCTGGAATCCGTGGCATCTCGGTTGGCTCGCGGCCAGCTATGCTCTGCTGATGCTGCCGTTCTTTTTCGGTGCAACCTGTATCGGCCTTACCTTCAGCCGCTATCCTCGCCAGATCAGGCACGTCTATGCCTTCGACCTAATCGGCGCAGGGATCGGCGCGCTGGGCGCCGTCGGTCTCTTGTTCCTGGTCTTTCCCACTACGGCGCTGCGCTTCGTCGCAGCACTGGGATTCGCGGCGGCAACCCTCGCCGCGACGGGCATGGCACGCCATCGGTGGCTCGCCGTGGGCAGCCTTGGACTTGCAGCCGCGGTCATCGCGGTGTGGCTACCACCGTCCTGGACGGCCCTTGGCCCACACATGTCGCAGTACAAGGGCCTACGCATGGCTCTCGAAGTGCCGAACGCGCGGGTGGTCGAGCAGCGATCGGGCCCACTCGGACTACTGACGGTTGTCGAGAGCCCGACCGTCCCCTTCCGGTACGCACCGGGCCTCAGCCTCGCCAACACCCAAGAGCCGCCCGCGCAGCTCGCCGTCTTCATCGATGGCGACAGTATTACGGCGATCACCGCCTATGGCGGCGATCCGGCGACGGTCGCTTATCTCGACCGGACAACGGCGGCGTTGCCGTACCGCATCCTTGAGCGCCCGCGAACGCTAATCCTTGGTGCCGGCGGTGGCGAGCAGGTGCTGCTGGCGCTGCGCGCCGGAGCCGAAACCGTGGATGCCGTAGAGGTCAACTCGCAGATGATCGACCTGGCTCGCAATCGCTTCGCCGAGTTCATCGGTGGCATCTTCGGCCGATCGAACGTGCATCTGCATCTAGCAGAGGCACGCGCCTTCGCTGCGACCACAGCCGAGTCTTACGACCTGATCCAGATGCCACTCCTTGATTCCTTCAGCGCGGCAGCGGCCGGCGTGCAAAGCATGCATGAGAACTACACCTACACCGTGGAGGCATTGCAGGATTACCTGGCCGCGCTGAGACCGGATGGAGTCATCGCCATCACGCGATGGCTGCGGGTGCCGCCGCGCGACATCCTCAAGCTTTTCGCCACTGCTACGGCAGCGCTTGAAGCGGATGGCGTGGCCGAACCAGGCCGGCACCTGGCGCTGATCCGAAGCTGGAACACTGCAACCCTGCTCGTCGCCAAGTCGCCGTTCACGGGCGAAGACGTCGCATCCATCCGCGGCTTCGCGACCGATAATTTCTTTGACATCTCCTGGGCGCCGGGCATCTCGGCGAGCGACGTGAACCGCTACAACCAGCTCGACCAGGAATATCTCTACGAGGGAGCCATCGCCCTCCTCGGCCCTAAGCGAGCCGAGTTCACCGAGCGGTACAAGTTCGATATTGCACCGGCCACTGACAATCGGCCCTATTTCTTCGACTTTTTCCGCTGGCGCGCCCTGCCCGAACTCCTGGCGCTGCGCACCGAAGGTGGGGCCGCAATGCTCGACTGGGGTTACCTGATCCTGGTGACGACGCTCGTCCAGGCCGCGATCCTCAGCGCCATCCTGATCATATTGCCGCTCAGGCTTCGCGGGCGCGCATTCGAGAGAGCCGTGCACCGGCTGCGCTTCGGGCTCTATTTCCTTGTCCTGGGCCTGGCCTTCCTCTTCATCGAGATCGCCTTCATACAGCGCTTCGTGCTGTTTCTCGGCTATCCGCTCTACGCTGTCGCTGTCGTTCTTGCAGGTTTCCTTGCCTTCGCCGGTCTCGGTAGCGCCGTAGCTGCTCGCTGGATGGCGACGGTCGGACGCGGATCGGCGGTGCGCGGCATTGCTCTCGCTGTCGTGGCTATCGCATTCCTGGCTACCAGCTACCTGTTCGCGCTGCCCTTAATATTCGAACGGCTGCTGGCACTCCCGGATGCCGCGAAGATCGCGGTCGCACTCCTCCTCATAGCGCCGCTCGCCGTCTTCATGGGCATGCCGTTCCCCCTTGGCCTCGGCCACGTCGGCGCACGCTCGGAGGCATTTATTCCCTGGGCGTGGGGAATCAATGGCTGTGCGTCGGTGTTGAGTGCGATCTTGGCCGCATTGCTTGCAATGCATGTCGGTTTCACTGGCGTCGTGGCGATCGCCACCGCGCTCTATCTTGTCGCCCCGGCCTTACTCGCCGGGTGGTGGGATCGACACGATCGGCAGACGTCGCAAGGCTTTGTTCCAGAGCAGAGTTAAACCAACCGCCTCCGGTTCGGTGTCAGCTTTTGAAACGTCATATCTCCGCGCGAATAGCCGACATGGGATCACGACTTGCCGCGTGATTCCGTTTCTCTTCGTTTAAGGCAAGGCCAACCGCGGATTCAAAGGTTTCAGCGTCAGATGTGTAAACTGCCATCATAACGCGGTGTCGAAGCGCGCATTTTCTGATACGCCCTATGCACGCCCGGTCTCAAGTCCATTCCGGTCGGCCGCGAGAAGGTTGCATCGAATGATTTGCGGCGTCACCTAGGTCAAGATCAACGAGGTCGAAAGCGGCGATTGGGCAATCGGCGGAGAAATGCTAACCTCGGAAAAAGTGAAGGCGATCGCCGCCTGACCCGCACCATAGTTCGGCGCGCCGCTCCAGACATTGAGGCGACACGATGACCGCTCCGATTTCGCAAACCTTGATCGACGCCGCGAATGCCTACGAGGCGCTGTTTGTTCCGGCACTCTTTCGGCAATGGGCCCCAGTGGTGGCAAATGCGGCCAAGATCAGGAGCGGCGACCGCGTTTTGGACATTGCCTGCGGCGCCGGAGTCCTGGTGGGTGTGGAGGGATGCTAATGAGATTTGCGCGTAATATTCTCGTGTGCTCGATCCTGGTTCTGTTGGTCGTGTATGCGCCCGGTTCTGACGCCCAAACTCCAGACGAAGTGATCGAAATCCCTTCGCTCACTCTTTCGGACGACCAGTTTCTGCAGGGCGATATTGCGGGGGCAACAGTGGTCACGGTGACGGGCAGACTACAGGTTCCCACTATCGACGCACGCTTGCCTGTCGTTATCCTTTTGCACGGGTCTGGTGGCCCTACGAGTTCGGGGCCGTGGAGCTGGGCCAATTTCCTGGAGCCGCTCGGCGTGGCGACGCTTCGAATCGACAGCTACACTGCCCGTGGTTACAGCGAAATCTATACGGATCAGTCGCGGGTGGGCGAGTTCAATCCCATCTACGACGTCTACAGGGCGGTGGACGTGCTTGTGGCCGATCCACGCCTTGATGCAAACCGCATTGCGATAATGGGCTTTTCGCGGGGCGGATTGGTTGCCCTCTACGCCAGCCTCAACCGCTTCCACGATCTTTACGGTCCCAAGCGCGGAGGTATCGCCGCTTATCTGCCGTTTTATCCACCCTGTAATTTCGAGCTTGTCGGGGAGATGGAGGTGGTGGATGCGCCGATCCGTGCTTTCCACGGTGCGAAAGATGAATGGAATCCGTTGCCGCGCTGCCGTGATTATATCGAACGTCTCGCGGCTGCTGGCCACGATGCGCAAATCACCGTGTATCCTGGCGCGCGCCATGCTTTCGACCATACCAACAGTCCGGCCTACAACGTCATGAGCGATGCGCAGACCTCGCGGACCTGCATGCGGCGCGAAGAGAATGGCCGGCTAATGAATGTCGCAACGGGCAAACCGTTTTCATGGAGGGATGAGTGTGTCCAACTCGGGCCACCCGTTCAATACAACGATGCCGCAAATTCCCAAGCTCAGGCAGCGGTCAAGGAGTTCCTGACCAAACTGTTCCACCTGAATTAGGGCAACACCTGTGGCTATAGCAACCATTGCTCATGGTCGAGGGAGGCTGGATCGCGGTGTCAAGTTTATGAGATGCGACGGACGTGTTTTGGTCCTGGCGCGGTCGTCTCCGCAGGTATTCCGCAAACGCCGGCAACCAGTGAACGGAACCATTGATGAGCGGGGTGGGTGTGCAGCCGTTCATGCCAGACAAGCTTGTAAATCAGCTTCTCGGTTTCGAAGGGCAAGGGGCGGACCATCAATCCATGCTGCGCGACAAGCGTTTGGCCATGGCCAAGGATGAAACCGCTTGGCACGCAGGTCAGCAAGTCGCTTTCCGCGATAATCCGCAAGGCATCAGCAAAGTGGTTGACGACGGTGACGATCGTCCGCGTACGACCATGCAAACTCAGCCAGCCGTCAACCACGCCCAGATCCATGCCTGATGGGGTCACCAACACATGGGAAGCTGCGACGAACTGATCCAGCGTCATCTCTTGCCCTAACGCGTGGTCCCGCTGCATCACGCACACATAGTGATCGGTACGAAGACCGTGCACATGGATGTCACGCGGAAGCGCCGGAAACATGCCAACTGCGCAGTCCAGTGTGCCGCGCTCGATTCCGTCGAGAGAGCTGGCATTGGTGTGGAAAGAAAACGCGACCCGGGCAAAAGGAGACGTCGCCCTGAGCCTTAGCGCAATGCCGCTAACAGCTTCAGCCGCGAGGCTGTCCGTAACAGCAATTAAGACGAGGATGGCAAATATAGTTAGCCGAGTTAGTCTGGATTAGAAGGCTCCAATGTTTTGACTTTAAGATTTTTATTGTGCAACGCAATTGAAATATTGCATTGCACAATAAACCAATGTACTAAATCAATGTATTTAAACTTGAAGTCAACCCAGGCACCGGCAAAGACCGGCTGCAGCACAGAGGATCTTACGATGAGCAAGACTGCCAAACAGACTGCTGATGCGTTCTCAATCCCCGCTTTTGATGCCACCGCTGTAACCGACCAGGTACGCGAATTCACCGAGAAGGGCGTTGCTCAGTCCAAGGAAGCATATGCCAAGATTCAGGATCAGACTGAAGCTGCCCAGAAGACGCTCGAAACCACTTTCGAAACCGCTCAGTCCAACGCTGCTGCTCTTTCGCTCAAGGCTTTGGCTGCGCTCCGCGCCAACACCGAAGCCAGCTTCGACCATATCGAAGCGCTGATCGGCGTGAAGTCCTTCGGTGAAGTGATCGAACTGCAGACCGCATTTGTCCGCAAGCAGGCAGAAGCCATCTCCGGTCAGGCCAAGGAATTTCAGGCTGTTGCCACCAAGGCTGTCGAAGAAATCTCCGCACCGGTAAAGTCGGCTGTCGAGAAGGCGATCAAGGACGTCAAGGTCGCCTGATTTCGGATTGTTGTAATTGGGGCGCGCCGCGTTGCGCGCCCAGCGAACAGATGGCGCAGGTGTTGATCGGATCGTTCTTAAATCGGAATGATGCTACCCACGCTCCATGCCGGCAGACGAGCCGATAAGCCGATGAGCGATCTCGGCAACGGTCAAGAGGGCGGAGGTGATGCGTCTGCCAACCAGCGACGAAACTGGCTTTGTCTTGACCCTGATCGAGGTCAAAGTCCCGGTACGTCTTCCCCTTATGGTTTGATCATCCCCTCGCGCAGCGCCTGAACCTTGCGGTTGAGGTCGATCATCTCCGGCACGGTCAATCCGGAACGGTGGAATAGCGCATCGGTGAGGCAGGCCGTCCTGGCGTGAAGGTTGCTGCCCCTGGCCGTCGTATGAACCCGCACCTGTCGCTCATCCGATGTGCTGCGCCGGCGTGTCACAAACCCGGCGCTTTCCAACCGCTTGACGGCCGGAGTGATGGTGCTTGGCTCCAGCCCCAATCTGTCGGCTATTGCCGTGATCGTCAGTCCCTCTTTCTCCCAAAGCGTGCTGAGCACAAGATACTGCGTATAGGTAACGCCGAGCTCGTCGAGCATCGGTTTGTAGAGGCGGTGAATGGCAATCGACGCCGAATAGATGGAAAAGCAGAGCTGGCTGTCGAGCGGAAGCGGGGTGGCCTCGGTCATTGTTATCTCCTTGATCAGGTCAGGTTGCGATAACCCTTATTACATAAAATGATATCGCGATAAAGAAATCGCTTACAAGGGCAGGGGCGTGTCCTATTTTGTTAGTTATCGCGATAATCATTATCGCGAATATAAAATGGAGCTACGCAAATGACCAAAACCCTGATCACCGCCGCCGCTGCCACGCTGGCAATGGCCGCAACCGCTCTGAACCCTGTCCACGCTGCACCAGCCGGTGCCAGGAACATCGTCCTTGTCCATGGCGGCTTCGTCGATGGCTCGGGCTGGCAAGGTGTCTACAACATCTTGAAAAAGGACGGCTACAACGTCAGTATCGTCCAGAACCCGACGACCTCCCTTGCCGATGATGTCGCCGTCACCAGGCGCACGATTGCCCGGCAGGATGGCCCTGTAGTCCTGGTCGGGCATTCCTATGGCGGAGTCGTCGTCAGCGAAGCCGGCACTGATACGAAGGTAAAGGCTGTCGTCTACATTGCGGCGTTTGCACCTGACAAAGGCGAGTCTGTTTCGTCGCTGATCGCCAATCCGCCCGCCGGTGCTCCCGTGCCGCCGATCCTGGCGCCGGTCGATGGCTTCCTGTTCCTCGACAAGGCCTCCTTTGCGGCCTCCTTCGCCGCGGACGTCGATGCCGCAGCCGCGTCGTTCATGGCCGACGCTCAGGTCCCATGGGGCGTCGAAGCGCTGACTGGCACGGTGACCGAACCGGCTTGGAAGAGCAAGCCGAGCTACTATCTGGTCGCTGCGGACGATCGCATGATCCCGCCACCTGCACAGCGCAAGATGGCCGAACGCGCCGGATCGACCGTCGTTGAAACGGCTGGCAGCCACGCCGTCTATGTTTCCAGGCCGCAAGCCGTTGCCAACCTCATCAAGCAGGCGGCAACCGCAGAGTGACCATTTGGTCTTTTCCGGGCGTCCCAACACGCCCCGGTTTATCATCCGGGGCCACGCGATCGTCTGTGCAGGTTACCGGAACTGTGGCATAACTGAAGTCATGGCGATAAATGTCCTGGCAGTCCACAGCGGCGTGGTTGGGACGGAACAGGCGGCGGGCAATTCGGTTGCGGTCGCCTATTCCGTGGCGGTCCTCTGCTGGCTTCTGTCGGCCGGCGTCTATATCGCCGCAAAATGGGTTTCTCCCGAGATGCCCCCCTGGGCGTTCTGTTTCTGGCGCGTGCTGATCGCCTGGGCGATCCTGATTCCGATTGTGCGCGGCCATTTCAGTTCTATGACCGCGCTTGTGCGTGCGCGTCCGCTCGAACTGCTCCTCGTCGGCGGCATCGGGCTCGCGATCTGCCAGGGTCTGGTTTTCACCGGCCTCGAATATGCCGACGCCACTACGGCCGGCATTATCATGGCTCTGATCCCGATCATTACCATGATCCTCGCCCGTTTCATCCTGGGTGAGCCGATGGGAACCTGGCAGGTGATCGGATCGATCATCGCGTTCCTCGGGATCGTGGTCATCGTTGTCAAGGGTAGCCCGGCGCTGCTGATGCGGCTCGACGTAAATCCCGGTGAACTGTGGGTTGTCGCTGGGGCTTTTTGCTTCGGCCTCTATGCTGTTCTGCTTCGCCGCGCGAAATTCGAGTCGGAGCGTCTTCCGCTCCTGGTATTGCTGCTCGGCGCTGCAGTGCTTACTGCGCTGCCCTTCTACCTTTGGGAGATTGTTTCCGACGAACGCTCGGCGCTCGACGGCAGCGGGCTCATCGCCTTGGCCTATGTGGCAATACCCGGCGGGGCGCTGATGTATTACCTCTTCAATTGGAGCGTCGAAGCACTGGGTGCAGCCCGGGCCGGGGTGCTGCTATACCTCCAGACGATATTTACTGCCTTGCTCGCCTATTTCATCCTTGGCGAGCACTTGCAACCCTATCATCTCCAGGGTGCGGCGATCATCGTCGTTGGCCTGCTTTTTGTCATCTTGCTCAAGCCTCGGACCGGGCCTGCGGCGACAAAATCATGAGGCTCGTAGCGTCGTTCAACCATCGGGTTAGCCGGCTTGGCCACACTGTGCGGACCAACTCTGATATGTTGACGAAGTCAAAGGAGCTGAACATTAAACTGAGGGCGGCAGGCGACCCATACCTGTGTCAACTTCAGCCACTTACCACGGGGGCGGCGACGGGAAGGTCGCGACGTTCGACACCGGCGATCTTTCCGGCGACGATTGCGATCGCGGTAGCCGCGAAGGAGAACAATGCCCCCATCTTGGCGGCATCCTGAACCTGGCCGGGCGGGAACGCAACGCCTGCAACAAAGAGCGAGACTGTAAATCCGATCGCCGCAACACAGCCAAGGACGAAAAGGTCTTTCATTCGCATCCCTTCAGGCAAGCCAAGCCCCAGCGGTCGCGCCGCAAACCATCCCAGTAGGAGGATACCGCTCGGCTTGCCTATGATTAGGCCCGCGAAGACCAGCCATGTGGCCTCGCCGATGACGGAGAATTCAACGCCTGCATTGGCAACACCAAAGAGCAGCAGCACGATCTGTATGGGCGCCTTCAATCGGTGCTCAATCCAGTTGAGCAAGTCAGTTTGGTGTTCCTCCTCTTTAGCGAAGATACCGAACTCGATATCCGAATGTGGTATTGCCGGAATTATGGGCAAGAGGCCGAGCGCGGGGTGAATGCCCGCCTGCTGGAATCCGAACCAACTGAGGATACCGGCAATCAGATAGGGCCAGAAGGATAATTTCTGCCGCACGATGGTCGAGACGGGTCGGTCCTGGCGATCGCCGTCCAGCACACGTGGCAGACGGTTGACAAGGAAATATGTGGCAAGCGTTGCCGCGAGCGACAGGATCAGCCACTCAGGCTTCAGATTGCCTTGGGGGTAGAACGTGGCGAGTATCAGCAGGCCACCAGCATCGTCCGCAATTGCCAAAAGAAGCAGAAACTTCACAGCCGGATGCCCGGCGCCGAAAACGAGGCGGCCTACAAGATAGGAAAATGCGATGTCTGTTGCGGTAGGGATAGCCCAGCCGTCCGCCAGGGCTGCGAACTTGCCGAGCAGTGCGGCGCCAACAAGGTAGACCGCAATCGGTCCAAGCATGCCGCCGGCTGTCGCAATTAGCGGCGTAATTGCCTTCCTGCCACGCAAGGCACCCCCCCGCAGTGCAACAGCTTCCCAGACTTCCTTTCCGGCAACGGCGAAAAAAAGCGCCATCAAAACATCGTTGATGAGATAATGGAGTGTCACCGTCCGGTGCGCATGTCCGTCCGCGTCGACACTCAAGTGTCCTATAAGCCCGTCTTCCAGGAGTGGGAAATCAACAAGGGCATGATAGCTGCCGGGTGAGACATTCGCCCAGATAAGGGCCGTCACTGCGCCAACGAGGAGGAACTGCGAATTTTTCTCCAGCAGGTTCCATACGCGATACATTCTGTTCTCCTCCAGTACAAATCCTGGCTCCCGCAACTACAGTAACTTATTGAGTTTTCAATTGGCGGCAACTGCTTCATCAAATGGCTCAAAGGGCGAGAGCCCCAAAGTCGATTCGATGACGTCGTCGTAACGGAATTGGATCGACCGTGAAGCGATAACTCGACGAAGCGTCAAACATTGCACTCACTTGGGAAATGTTGAGAGAAACTCAGGTTATGACAATAAAGTTCAGAAGTAATTCGAATTTTTAAGTATTGATATGTTTTAATATTGTATTCTTTATTGAAACATAGTTGGACCTTGTCAAGAAATATTGTAAGTTGTGATCTTCAAGGGAGGAGGCTTACTAAACATTGCCGTGAATAAAATTACACTGATGGAGCAGTGTAAGCCATTTGACATGGCCAATTTTGCGGTAAGCCTGGAAAGATGGAGGAAGAACTATGGTTATGTCTATCAATAGTCCAGCTTTGCCAACTGCGGATAATAATGACACATGGATTGGTTTTTCCAGTATCGGACCGATGGCCGTTATCAACGGCACCAATGGCAATGACACGCTGCGTGGAACGGAACAGAGCGACACGATCAACGGCAATGCCGGCGAAGACGTGCTGTATGGGCATGGCGGAGACGACACGCTCAATGGCGGCGGTGGCGGATCGGATTTTCTGGACGGTGGTGACGGGGACGATTGGCTCAATACGGACGTTGGCGATCAATTGGGGGACGACGCGCTCTATGGTGGCGCCGGAGATGACATCCTCAACTCTGGTTATGGCAACGACAATCTGCATGGCGGCGACGGCGACGATGTACTCATCAGCGGCCATCCAAGGCTCAACTCCGGGACGTCTGGCGACACAGATGGCGACAGGCTCTATGGCGACGCCGGGAACGATACGCTGATCGGTAGTGGCATGAGTGATTCCCTTTATGGTGGTGCCGGTGATGACGTGCTCATGGGTGGCGGCGGGCAGGACGTATTGTACAGCGATCCGGGCGCTGACGTGATGGATGGTGGCACCGGCAGGACACTGGACTATCTCGACTACCGCAGTTCCGACGCAGCAGTCACAGTTTAATCTGGCAACCGGTATGGGACATGGCGGGCATGCGGAGGGCGATTTCATCCGCAATATCGAGGTCATTCGCGGTAGTGCCTTTGGCGATACGATGATTGGCAATGATGGCGATAACAAGCTCTACGGCAATGAAGGCAATGATACGCTCAAAGGTGGCGGCGGTGAGGATCATTTGATCGGCAGTGAGGGCAACGATATCCTGCAAGGCGGTGATGGCGATGATCTTATCGAGGGAAGGGAAGGTGCCGATCAGATCGATGGTGGCGCGGGGCAGGATACAATGGTTCTCTATTCCTTTGAGGACGTGCCAGGTGGCGTGACCGTCGATCTGGCGGCTGGCACTGCCTCCGGTGGCGCAGTTGATCCGGGTGACACGTTTCGCAACATAGAGGGTGTCAATGCAACCCAGTATAACGACTTCCTTTACGGCGACGAGAACGACAATATTTTCACCGGCTATGAAGGCGGCGATATTATCGATGGCAAAGGCGGTTCGGACACCGTCGTCTATAATGGCGCGTGGATCGGCGGCGATGGGAGCGGTTACGGGGTTGGCGTATCGGTCGACCTTGCTGCAAGCCGGGTCTCCGGTGCCGCCGCCTCCTATGACAGAATTACCAGCATCGAGAATGCCATCGGATCGGTTTACCGTGACGCGCTGGGGGGGAGCGATGTCAGTAATTACCTCTCCGGAAGAGGCGGAAATGACAGTTTGTCCGGTGAGGGTGGCGACGACGTTCTTGGCTACAAGAAGGACAATTGGGGCATAGATCTCAATGTTACCAATCTGTTCGATAAAGACTATGCATCGGGCTGCCAGGGGCTCCTGGTCTGCTCATACGGTGAAGGACGCAAGGCCCTGCTCAAGGCGCATGTCACGTGGTAGTGCTCCCGCATGTGTAAGTCGCGCCACATTCCGAAGAGAACTGCTCGCAGGCGCCTACGGGCGTCCCGCGGGCTGGTCCTGCGGAAATTTGTTGTCATGGATGACTGCCTCGGCCCGCTCGAGATTGTCTCTCACCTCGAAACCGATCCAGTGACCGTCCATAAGATGCGTTTGCCTCGCACAGGCGAGGAAATAGTTTCCGGCCTGCTGAGCAACAAAGTTGAGTTGTCTCCGCTCATTGGTTTTGATTCCCTCGGGCGGATCAGTATACGCGCCCCAGATAGCATCCTTGGCCGTCAACTTCACCGGCATTTCTGACTGGGCAAAAACCCTGGTCACCATCAGGCTATGCCGGAAAGACAACGATCCATTGATGAACGTGACCTCTACCGACCAATTGGCCGGGACGATAATCGTGAGGTTCCCGCCCCAGTATCCGTTGAAGTCGATAATGTCGGTCCGGATGTTGTCCCTGCGGTACCGTTCGACCTGGTTCCAATCGGCAACAATCTCTATAGCCACCGTTTTGTCTGCGGGAAAATTCTTGATCCAGCTCGGGACGAAAGGCTTCCCGGCCAGTGCAATTCCAGCCAACAATCCCAGAGCGGTGAAGGCGAGAAGGGCAATGTGGGCATAGCGCGCCATTGCAGCCGGATCTCCTCCTGAGGGCAGTGGCCGGGCATATGCGACCACATGCGAAGTCGACCAGGCCAATCTCGTGGCGATGAGAATACTCTCGAAATTAGCGCCACACCAGCAAGGCCCTGATGCGCGGCTATGAAGTCGAATGCATTTCGACCCTTGACGATTGACCGGATGCCGGACAGCTTTTGCGTTCATACGTTAGTTTGCAAAGTGGTCAGGCCACACTTTCCAGCACGTCGCGGAAGCGAGTGAGATCGTATCGCGCTGGGCCGCGCGGCGCCGGCGCACGAATGGAGCTGGTGTCAACGGGCGCAAACTTTTGGGAAAAAACCACCGCCTCAGTCCGGTTTGTCGCGTTGAGTTTCCGCATAATTTGCGAGATGTACACCTTGACCGTATTTTCCGACAAATCCAGCTCGCTGGCGATGATCTTGTTCGGAAGCCCCCGTCGCAAGGTCGCCAGCACCTGCTTTTCGCGCTCTGTGAAGGCTACCGTCGGCGCGTTGATCAAGGCGAGTGGTTCATC
This sequence comes from Phyllobacterium brassicacearum, assembly GCF_003010955.1. Lineage (GTDB taxonomy): Bacteria > Pseudomonadota > Alphaproteobacteria > Rhizobiales > Rhizobiaceae > Phyllobacterium > Phyllobacterium brassicacearum. The sequence goes on along the minus strand of NZ_PGGO01000010.1, from coordinate 175,893 downwards.
GACCTCTCCATTGGCGGCCGGCATTGGCAGCGAGTTGATTGCGTCGGGCGAAGCCGGTACCGAATTCACACAATTCCCGTCGTCGATAACCATCGATCGCGGATAGTAGGCACCACCGGCCAGAATCAGGCGGATGGCCGCGAGAACGACTTCGACCGGCGCGGTATTGGTCGTATAGCCCTTCACGCCGAATCTGGCGACTTCTGAAACGGTGGTATCGGTTATCAATGCCTCATCGAGCTGGGTCAACAACATGAGCGATGCTTCTGGCAGCAATCGGTGAATGTAGGCAAGATTTACCGATGCCCACTGATCGGTCAGGTTACTGTTTTCTACGTTGAGAACAGCGAGATTGATATTTTCCCCAACGATGCCAACCAACCCGTCCGAAGTGGCAACATCGTGGATGGCGACTTCAGGAAGGTCTCCTCTCAAGGTGCGAGCAAGACAAGTTCGCGACCAGGTCTGGCTATCGATAATAACAATTGAAGCGTGTCCACTGGCAATACGGCGCAAATTGTTGAAGCCGTGCATTTCGGCAGCAAATGAGCCTGACATTGATCCCCCCTATGCTTCCAGATTGCTCCATGCAAACTGCGAAGTTCATATTTTTACTTTATAGTACCGCTGCGGTGGTCGGGTGCATCGATCCGGCACACCCAAAACGGGTGCTTTCGACCCTTTCCTGGTTGCGTGCACGAAATCTTTTGTGCACCACAAAACATGCGACAGAACCATATAGTGCATCTGTCACCCCAGCGTGAAACCAACGTGAATGGCTGAACAGTAAACAGGTGCGGGTTACACGTCCGCTTCTGGTTCATGAAATCCGGTCCGTGACTGACCGTGTTCTTCATTGTGAAAGGTCCGCCAGAATTGCCGAAAACGGCGACACAATACCCGTCGCGACAGGTAAAGCCGCGTTTCGTCGCGAATTCGCAGGATCGTGGATTGGTTGTCGCGAGCATCCGGTTTACGCCTGCAGTGCATCAATTTCGCGCGTTCGGTTTAATAGATTTGCAATGGGACCGTTTCATAACGCACGCATGGAACAGTCACCGAACTATTACCGTACTGGCCTTGCCAGCATGCTAGGTGTCTTCCTCAAAGTGTGCGGTTGGGTTGATTGGCATATTCCCTCGCGGTCATTTGATCTCCCAAGTCGTGTTATGCGGGATGTCCATCGCAGTGTAGCCGCCGGGACCAGACAGGGCCGGCATTGCTATGCAAGCGAATGGCTCACTACCAGTAATTCCCGCGTACTTGCCGGTGCCGCCGGTGATGATATGGGTGCCACAACCCATTTCTGGCTGGGACTTGTCGAGGTCGCGAGTATCAAAGGTCGAGAAAATCTTGTCGCCGTCGCTATCGGCCAGCACGCAGGCGCCGTCGATATATTTCTTGTCGCCCGTCGCAACGCTCAGCGCTGTGCAATGTGCTGACATCTTGTCGAACATCTTTTCTCCCTTCATGTTCTCGGTGGTGCCGACCGCCTCGAGCGAGGTGGCCGTACCGAGCTCGGCAATGTCAATGTTCATCAAAGGTCGAAAAATGAAGTGCGTCACATAGGGCGTCGTTCCCTTCTTTTCGATCGCCTGTCCGAGTACAATCCCCGGGGCAAAGGCCATGAGAACTCCGGCGAGAATCGCAGATTTGATCAGCGTCCTTGCCGCGGAGGGTGCAGCGATTATGCTCAGGTTTGCGGGTTTCATTGGTTCCTCCCTTGACTGCGGATGCGCCGCGGCATCCTCGGTGAAATTTGCAATGCGATCAGCCTGCGCAGCCGAAACTGGCATTTAATGTAGAAAAACCAGCGTCATTGTCGTCATTGTCTTCACCGGGTATTGCGATACCAGTGTTTTGCAATCCCGTTGTTTCATCCAAAGTAGTGGATTTGCTCTCGATACGAATGATTGACATCGTAGCGCGCCCTGTCATAACACCGTGACCCAGCCCGCCTTTGCGAGCCGCACGGAACCTTCGCGCGTAAGCAACGCACGTCAGCAAAAAAGCCAAAATCGCTCTAATCGATTGAATTACAACGCATCTAGACACAACTCAGCGCTCCGTAAGATCACTTACTGACGGTCAGCTTCGAAATATCCAAGATGTACGCAAATACGCAGGCAGCACTGCTGCCTCGTTTCCCATGTTCTGCTCAGAAGTCACCCTGATGACAACGTCGAAGAATACTTCCTCCGACAGTGCCGGAGATTGCCAGGAAAATGCGATGGCAATCTGTGAAAATCATGGCCACCCCCACGCGTCAACGCGCGAATTTCTCCTCAACTTTTAACTATACTACGAATTCGTTGATAACGGAACTTGTGGGCGGTTAGCCATTTCGATGTAGGAATTGGAGCTCCTGCGCTGATACCATGCAGGACCAGTCGGATCATTTGATAGGCTGAATGCACCATTGACGCCTACATAATATTGCTGATCGGTGCAAAACTGGGACTGCATTATGTTGATGTTCAATGAACATCAACATGGCTCGCCCATATCTCACCCGTTACTGATGGGACGAGCCATCCGGGAAAAAACCACCGCAACCACGCGACCGGCAAGTTTGACACGAAGGTCAGATAAGGCCAAGCCTCAATCATTGCCATGGTCGTTGAGCGGCCGATCCTCGTCGTACAGAATGCGCTCCGAAGCTCCGTCGAGATCGTCATACTGACCGTTCTTGAGAGTCCAAAGGAACAATGCGAGCCCGGCGAAACCCAGGGCAAGCGAGACGGGGATGAGGAAGAAGTATCCGCTCATCGTGTTACGTGCCCAAATTCAAAATGCTCATCGCCGTCGGATGCCGGCCCGGCTCTCAAGCGCAAGGCATTGGCGACGACAACGATGGACGACAACGACATGGCTATGGCGGCGATGAACGGTGTTGTGTAGCCAAGGATGGCAACTGGCAGTGCCAGCATATTGTATCCGATCGCGATTGCGAAATTCTGCCGGATCAGTCTGCCTGAGTCTCTCGCAATCCGGTACGTGAGGAGAACACTGCCCATCCCATCCCTCAGAAATACGAAATCGGCATTGTTGCGGCCCATATCCGCTGCGCTTGCCGGTGCCATCGAAACATGCGCCGCCATGAGCGCGGGAGCGTCGTTCAAACCATCGCCAACCATCAGAACTCTGCGCCCGGCCTTTGTCAGCGTCTCGATACGAACGACCTTGTCCGCTGGCAACATTTCCGCAGTGTAGCGAGGAATGTTGAGCTGTAGGGCTATATCGTGCACAGCCTGTTGGTTGTCACCGGACATGACCTCAACGGCGATACCCGAGCCAAGCAGGTTTTCGATAAGTCCGCGTGCACCCGGCCGGACCGTATCGGACAAGGCAAATGACGCGAGTTTGCTTCCCTCACATGCAAATGTCGTGTCGGACAGGCGTGCCGACTCATGGGGGCAGGCGAAAGAAGCGCGTCCGAGGCGATAGACACGCCCCTGAAGCACGCCTTCGATACCTAGGCCTGGATATTCTCTGACCTGCTCGAACTGCGGTGCGGTGTCGGTCAGAGCCAAAGCCGCATCGACGATCGCAAGGGCGTTGGGGTGACGCGAGTTGGATGCCAGTTTCCCCGCCAGCGACAATGTGGCTGGATCAATCGTCCCCGCATTTGTCACCTGCATCTGCCCGAGTGTAAGGGTTCCGGTCTTGTCGAAGACGACGGTGTCGATTTCGTTGAGGCGCTCGAGGGCCGAGCCATCCTTGACCATGACGCGATTTTCGAACAGGCGGCGTGCCGCCATGACCTGCACCATGGGAACTGCTAGTCCGAGCGCGCAGGGACAAGTGATGATCAGCACGGCGATGGCAACGGTTGCAGCCTCGTGCATGTCACCCCGAAAGAACATCCATCCGATGAAGCTCAGCAACGATGCGGTGTGAACGGCGGGCGCATAATATCGGGCCGCCCGGTCTGCGATACGCTGATAGTGAGATTTTGCGGATTCGGCAGCTTCAATCAGCCGCGACATTTCGGCGAGAAAGGAGTCTCCGGCAGCGGCACACGCCTCGGTCTTGATCGATCCAGTGATGTTGAGTGTCCCCGCTTGGAGCTTTGACCCGGGCTGGACTTGCCGCGGGGCGTTTTCGCCAGTGACAAGCGAACAATCCACGTCAGAAACGCCATCGATGACGGTACAGTCTACAGGTACGCGGTCGCCGGGCAGAAGCAGCAACTTCATGCCGGACGTGATCCGTTGCAGCGGCAGATATTCCAGCCCGCCCTCCGGGCGGATTACCAGTGCCCCGCGTGGGGAAAGCACTGCCAGACCCTTGACGGCGCTTCGCGTCCGCTCCCGCATAACATGATCCAACGTGCGTCCAATCAGCAGGAAAAACACGAGCGAGGTGGCAGCATCGAAATAGGCGTGTTCATAGCCGTGATAGGTGTCGTACACACTAAGGGCAAACGCCATGATGACGCCGATGGAGATCGGCACATCCATGTTCGTCTGCCAATGCTTCAGGCTGCGCCAGGCCGACAGGTAGAAGATGCGCCCTGAATAGAGCAGGGTTGGCAGCGCGATGCCCGCGCAGATCCAGTGGAGCATGGCTCGGGTAGATTCGTCCGCGCCCGACCACACCGATGTCGACAGGGACATGATATTCATCGATGCGAATGCCGCTACGGCAAGCGCTTTGATCATGCCCGGAAGTTCGCGATCCGTACCGGTCGCCGCGTTGTTGTCAAAAAGGTATCCCTCATAGCCGAGCTTCTTCAATGCCATGATTGCGTCGGGAGCAACTTTGCCTGCCCAGCGCAGGGAGACACGCTTGTTGGTCAGGTTAACCCGAGCGTGCTGCACGCCTGCAAGTTTGGCAGACCCCGCTCGATCCTGTTGATACATCCCCCGCAATGGATGGAGGGAACCGATATCTCGGTCTGGAAAACGCCTCCGCCAACTGGCCTGCTTGCCAGTTTGAACTCCTCCAACGCGTTGCCCGGTGGATCCGGATGGTCCAGCGAGACAGCGGAAGGTGCGGGCGGACAGCAGCTCATCACACTAATCCGGATCCCGCATTGATACATAAGCGTGCCAGGTGGCGTGCCCGAGCAGCGGAAATACGATGACAAAGCCCAGCATTGCGGTCGCAAGGCTGAGCAAGGTGAACAGCAGGACGATAGCGCCCCACAGCATCATCACCGGAAGGTTGTTCCAGACAATGCTGATGCTCGTTCCCATTGCTGTAAAGGCGTCAAATCTCTTGTCGAGGACCATGGGGATGGAAAAAACACTGACTGCAAAGGCGAATGCGGCGAAGACACCGCCGATGATAATACCCACAACCAGCATCGCGATACCGACCGGGGTTCCAAACAACATTTCGACGATATGGTCCATTCCGGGGAAGGGCCGCCAGCCGAAGAAGAGCGCATATATCAGCACCGCCGCGCGCATCCACAGCAGCATAAGTCCCATAAGCACCGCACCGACAAACAGCACATGCTGTGCCGTGCCTTTCTCCGGCACGATCATCGAGGCAAACGTGACCGGCAGCCCTTTGGCGAGCCGTTGGCTCTTCACATAGAGTCCCGTTGCGAGGGCTGGACCAACGACAAGAAAGCCCGCCAGAGCCGGAAAGAAGGCAAAATCCAGCGAATAGAACATGAGACTGCACACTATGGCTAGTGAAACTAGGGCCACCCCAGCACCATACGCAAGGCTCGGCATAGGGATGGTCCAGAGATCCCTCCAACCTTCGGCAATCCATGTGAAAGCCTGGCTAGCCGCCATGTGCCTGTTACGGTCGACTGCCTTCGGCAGTGGTGGAACAGTCGCTGGTATCTTCATCTGCAGCCTTTCCCCGGCCAAAAAGTGGCCGGCACCGACCTCAGCCTAGCATGCGGATTTTGCCGCGCGGAACGTGCCCGGTTCATCACCTTTTTCCTTCAGATGTCCGACGCAGTCAGGTCGGGACTGCATGGCAACATACACAAGATGAACATTGCCAATCACCACGATGGCGATGATTGAAGCAACGGCAACGGAAATGACAACCCTTGGCCCGAACAGCATGCCGTTCATGATCCGGCTCCCACCGCTTGCTTCCTCATATCAAGCACATAGAGCGTCAGTATCTTGATCGCCGCTGGCGACAATCGTGCACCCCAGTTCGGCATATGACCCTGACGGCCATGGTAAATCGAGCCGTACATGTCCTGACGCTCTCCGCCGTATATCCAGTATGAGTCCGTGAGGTTTGGTGCGCCCATGTCGGTCAATCCCTTCGCATCCTTGCCGTGGCATGCTACACAATTGGCCGCAAAAACAGCCTTGCCTTGCTCAACCTGGTCCTTGTCCAATGGTGCAGCGGACCCGGTCGCGGACAGCGACTGGACATAGCTTGTCACCTGTGAGATCTGGGGAGGGGTAAGCGTTCCATCGCGACCGAACGCCAGCATCTGCGACACCCGCGTGTTCGGATCGGTGCTGTTGATCCCGACTGTGATCGTTTGCAGGATCGCTTCAGGACTGTCTCCCCAGAGCATCGGCGATTGCGCAATGTTGGGGAACCCGCGTTGGCCCTTCGCATCGTGACCATGGCAAGCAGCGCAATTATCGCCGAACAATGTGCGTCCGTTCTCGCGCACGATACGCATCAGCTCCGGGTTGGACAGGATCGCACTGAAGTCCTGGTCCTCGATACTCGACATCCACGGGGAACGTTCGGCCTGGGCTTCAGCTACAGAATTTGCGACCACATTCCTTTGATCAATACCGAGCACCCCAGGGAAGTAGCTGGTGACAAAGGGCCAACTCGGCATCAGAACCGTCCAGACAAGACCCAAGGCAGCGGTAATGATCAGGGACAGTATGACTACTCGTGGAACCGGCGTATTGAGCTCGGTAATACCGTTCCATTCATGGCCGGTCGTCATATGGCCCGTGAAGGGATCGCGTTCGCCTACGGACATGGCCTGTCCTCTTCGTCGGAAACAACCGTATTTGCGGCTCTTTCAAACCTGTGTTTATTGCCGGGCCAGAACGCATAAATGAGCACGCCGATCGACATGGCAATCAGGTAGAATAGCCCGAAGGATTTGGCGATATGCGTCAGGGTCTCATGATCGATCATATCACTCTACCTCGTCCTGGGGCAGTTGGTGCGCGACTTCGGTAAGGCGGCCGACCACCTGCAAATAAGCAACCAACGCATCCATTTCCGTGACCTTCGACAGGTCGGCATCGAAGAGGGCCACATACGTTTTGTCGCCGTAGCGGGTAGCGACACCGGCCGCGAGGTCCGTATCGGGATTTGCCTGGCCGATGGCATCGTTCGAGGCGTTGGCGATCATCTCATCCGTATAGGGAAGGCCGACATCGCGGAGCGCGGCAAGATGCCCGCCCAGGTCCTTCGTCCTCAGGAGTTTTTCGGACATCCAGCGGTAGGCTGGCATGTTGGACTCCGGCACAACATCGCGGGGATTGTTGAGGTGAGCCACATGCCAATCGTTGGAATACTTGCCCCCGACCCGGGCGAGATCGGGTCCGGTACGCTTCGATCCCCATAGCATTGGGTGATCGTATTGGGATTCAACTGCCAGCGAATAGGGGCCGTAGCGCTCCACCTCGTCCCGCAACGTCCGGATCATCTGCGAATGACAGGCATAGCAGCCCTCGCGAATGTAGATGTTGCGTCCAGCAACTTCGAGCGGCGTGTAGACCCGCATATCCGGTGCTTTCTCCACTGTTTCATCAATTGTGAACAGGGGGGCGATTTCCACGAAGCCCCCGATGCTGGCAACCACGAGAATAGCAACGACGAACCCGATGGCATTGCGCTCAAGTCTGTAGTGGAGGTTGAACATCAGCTATTCTCCTGCCTGAACAGCAGAGGCTGGTTGCCCAACCAGCGGAATATCTGAAGCCGATTCCGTTGCGACGGGTCTCGGCTCCCGGATGGTCATCGCTATATTGTAAAGGGCGATGACCGCTCCGATCAGGAACAACAGACCGCCAAAGGCTCTGGCAATATAATAGGGATGCATGGCGACGAGCGAATCGACGAAGGAATAATTCAAGGTCCCGCTGTCGTTGTAGGTGCGCCACATCAGCCCCTGAATGATGCCCGAATTCCACATTGCGAAGACGTAGATGACCGTTCCAGCCAGGGCCAGCCAGAAGTGCCACTCGACCAGTCTGGCCGAGTAGAGGGCGGGACGCTTCCACAACCACGGGGTGAGAGCGTAAAGCGACCCATAGGAAATAAGGGCCACCCAGCCAAGCGCGCCCGCGTGAACATGGCCAACGGTCCAGTCCGTATAGTGAGACAGCGAATTGACCGCGCGGATCGCCAGGAACGATCCTTCGAATGTCGTCAGACCATAGAAGATGGCCGCGAGCATCATGAAGCGCAGGACCGCATCGTCGCGGACCTTGTGCCAGGCCCCGTTGAGCGTAAGAAGGGCGTTGCCTGCCGAAGCCCAGGACGGGACCAGGAGGACGACCGAGAATACCATTCCAAGTGTCTGCACCCAATGCGGAAGCGCCGTGTAGTGGAGGTGATGCGACCCAGCCCACATGTACATGAATGTAATGCCCCAGAAGCTTATGATCGACATCCGGTACGAATAGATCGGACGGCCGGCCCGCTTGGGCAGATAATAGTACATCATGCCGAGGAAGCCGGCGGTCAGGAAGAATGCTACAGCATTGTGCCCGTACCACCATTGCGTCATCGCATCCTGGACACCGGAGAACAGCGAGTAGCTCTTGGCATGGCCGAGCGAGACCGGAACCACCAGATTGTTGACGATGTGAAGAAGGGCAATCACCAGGATGAAGGCCATGTAGTACCAGTTCGCCACATAGATATGTGGTTCGTTGCGGCGCATCAGCGTGCGGATATATATCGAAAAATATACGACCCAGACAATGACCAGGAAGATGTCCGCATACCATTCCGGCTCAGCGTACTCCTTGGATTGGGTGATGCCCATCAGATAGCCGCTTGCGGCGAGCACGCAGAACAAATTGTAGCCGAAAAGGACGAACCACGGACTGAACTGATCGGGCAACCGTGCTCGGGTCGTGCGCTGCAAGACGTGCAATGACGTCGCAATGAGTGCGTTGCCGCCGAATCCGAAGATGACGCCACTCGTATGAACGGGACGCAGACGGCCAAAGCTTGCCCATTCTGTATCGAACGTCAGCTCCGGCCAGGCGAGGAGGGCCGCCACCCACACGCCGATGAGCATGCCGACAACGCCCCAGATTAGAGTCAGGACAATGCCGGCTTTACTGGGGTCATCATAATACTCAGACAGGCGGGAAGGCGAAGGCTCAGGCGCGCCATAGGCGCGGAGCAGGGCGATGATCCCGGCCATTCCGCTCAGCGCGATAATCCAGCCATGCGGTCCGATAAGATCGTCGCGGCCGGCGACCGCCATCGCCATGCCGAACAGTACCAGCAGGAGAAACGTCAGCGCCGCAAGGACGCGCTCGGTCCCGGTGAGTTGTGAGATCATTCCGAATTACCCCCGAGAATGATGTGCGCATCTAAATCGCAGCCGCGAGGCGTAGAGACCATTGCAACTCGTCCAACGCATTCACTTCACGGTATACCTGCAATCCGTGAAAGCATTTCCTATCATTGGCTGTCGGTGAAGTACGTTACTGTAACAAACGGTCAGCAGGATAAAATGACTGCGACGCCTGAGCAGAGAAGGCGTCGGATACTCCCAGTCATTGCTTGGATTTGCAGCGTATCTCTGACCTTCAAGCGGTCAAAGTCTATGATGTCGTTGCGAGGATCGTTGCCCGGCTACCGTCGCTTCGAGGTTGGGGGTAGCCAACTGATCCGCAACCGCCAATATGAGAATCCTTATAGTAATTTTATATCTTTCATATTCATCCCGTCTCGAATTGATATGCCCCTTTGAATGATACTCCGCGCAATCAGTGAGCTTGAGCAATAGCGCTTTGGCAGCTGATGAGATTCATTTTGCGTCTTGCGGGCAGGTTTGATCGGGCTCGTGAGGCGACGAGCGCGCGACTCCAGGGTGCGTAAATTCAACGTCTTACTGCGTGCCCAATGTCCGATCTGACGCCGGCACAGCAATGCAAAAGGAGTTCGATTCGATGGACGTTATTGTTCTCGGGCTAGGGATTTTGTTCCTTGTTCTGTCACTGGCTTATACCAAAGCCTGCGATATTCTTTGACTGGAAGGATGGCCGGATGACTATCGATTATATTCTCGGCGGCGCTGTGACGTTGTTCCTTCTCGCCTATCTCACCTATGCCCTTATTCGCCCAGAGCGCTTTTGATCGCATCTGACGCCAGGCCTGGAAAGCTATTCCCATGACTCTCAACGGTTGGTTACAGATCCTCGTCTATTGCGGGATCATCATCTTGCTCGTGAAGCCGCTCGGCGGCTACATGACGCGTGTTTTCAATGGCGATCGCACATTGCTTTCGCCTGTTTTTGTTCGCGTTGAGCGAGGCCTTTATCGTCTTGCCGGCACAAGCGAACGCGAAGAACAGCATTGGACCACCTATACGGCAGCGCTGCTGTTTTTCAGCTTGGCCGGGTTCATCGTTCTTTATCTTCTGCAGCGGCTTCAAGGGGGCTTGCCCTTCAACCCTGCAGGAATGGGCGCGACCGAACCTGACCTTGCGTTCAACACCGCAGTCAGCTTCGTAACGAACACCAACTGGCAGAATTATGGCGGCGAAAGCACGATGTCCTATCTCGTGCAAATGGCCGGCCTGACCGTTCAGAACTTCGTTTCTGCAGCAACCGGCATTGCCATCGCCATTGCGCTGATCCGCGGTTTTTCCCGCGCGTCGGGCACGTCGATCGGCAACTTCTGGGTCGATCTGACCCGGTGCACGCTCTATATCCTGCTGCCCCTCTGCATCGTGCTGACGCTCGTTTACGTGTATCTCGGCGTCCCGCAGACGCTCGGGACCTATGTTGATGCAACAACGCTAGAAGGTGCCAGGCAGACGATTGCCGTCGGTCCGGTTGCCTCGCAACTCGCGATCAAAATGCTTGGTACCAATGGCGGCGGCTTCTTCAATGTCAACTCAGCCCACCCCTTCGAAAATCCCGATGCCATCTCCAACCTCATCCAGATGGTCACGATCTTTGCGATCGGTGCGGCATTGACCAATGTGTTTGGCCGGATGGTCGGCAACCAGCGCCAGGGCTGGGCGATCTTTGCTGCCATGGGCGTGCTTTTCCTCGCGGGCGTCTCCGTCTGTTATTGGGGCGAGGCCGCTGGCAATCCGCTGGTCCATGCCCTTGGCATCGATGGCGGCAACATGGAAGGCAAGGAAACGCGCTTCGGTATTGCCCTGTCTGCGCTCTTTGCCGTCATCACCACGGCCGCGTCCTGCGGTGCGGTCAACGCAATGCATGACAGCTTCATGGCGATCAGCGGCATGATCCCGCTCATTAACACGATGCTCGGCGAAGTGATCATCGGCGGTGTCGGCGCGGGCCTTTACGGTATCCTGCTCTACGTGATCATCGCGGTCTTTGTGGCCGGACTGATGGTTGGCCGCACACCGGAATATCTCGGCAAGAAGATCGAAGCCAAGGAAGTCAAGATGGCGATGCTGGCCGTTCTCTGCCTGCCTTTGGCAATGCTTGGCTTTACCGCAGTTGCCACCGTTCTGCCCTCTGCGGTCGCTTCGATAGCAAATGCCGGTCCACATGGTTTCTCGGAAATCCTCTATGCCTACACGTCCGCGGCAGCGAACAATGGCTCGGCTTTCGGTGGCCTGACGGGCAACACGCCCTGGTACAACATCACGCTCGGCATCGGCATGTGGATGGGGCGGTTCTTTGTCATCATCCCGGCCCTGGCGATCGCAGGATCTCTCGTGATGAAGAAGACCGTGCCGGAATCTGCAGGCACGTTCCCGACCCATGGTCCGCTGTTCGTCGGTCTGCTGGTCGGTGTCATCCTGATTGTCGGTGGCTTAACTTTCTTCCCGGCGCTTGCCGTTGGACCGATCGTCGAACACCTCGCTCTCGGCCTCGGCCAGACATTCTAAGGAGGGAGCAATGCGCCCCAGTCATCTGCAGTTCAACATCAACCTCATGCCGGGAAACGGGCGCGAGGGGCGAGCCGCCGGGCCCGGGCCTCGGATATCCTCCTTGGCATGGCAGTGATGATGTTCATCATGTGGCTGGCCGCCTACGTCCTTTCCCACATATTTGCAGCGGCCTGAATGGCCAGTCTGCAACCACAGGAACTTCAAACTGGAGTCTCATTATGAGCCAGTCCAAATCAGCGAGCCTCATGGATTCTCGCATATTGTTACCCGCTATCGGCGGCGCCTTCAAAAAGCTGGACCCACGCAGCCTTATCCGCAATCCGGTGATGTTTGTCGTCGCTGTGGTTTCCTTGTTGACCACGGTGTTGTTTCTCAAGGACGTGGTCACCGGCGGTCAAAGTCTCGGCTTTACGTTCCAGATCATCCTCTGGCTCTGGTTCACAGTGCTCTTTGCCAATTTCGCCGAAGCGGTGGCTGAAGGCCGCGGCAAGGCGCAGGCGGATTCGCTGCGCAAGACCCGGACCGAGACCCAGGCAAAGCTGCTCTCCAGCGAGAAAGACACCGGTTTCAAGCTGGTGCCCGGCACACGCCTGAAGGTTGGCGATCTGGTTCTCGTCGAAGCTGGCGACATTATCCCGTCCGACGGCGAGGTCATCGAAGGTGTCGCATCGGTGAATGAATCGGCGATCACCGGTGAATCAGCGCCCGTCATCCGGGAGTCGGGCGGCGATCGTTCTGCGGTCACCGGAGGAACGCAGGTTCTGTCCGACTGGCTGCGTGTCCGCATCACCGCAGCAGCGGGCTCGACATTCATCGACCGCATGATTGCCCTTGTCGAGGGCGCGCAGCGTCAGAAGACACCTAACGAGATCGCCCTCAATATTCTGCTTGCCGGCATGACGCTGATCTTCGTTCTGGCAACGGCAACCATCCCAAGCTTTGCTGCCTATGCGGGTGGTGCCATTCCGGTCGTCGTGCTTGTCGCCCTGTTTGTGACACTGATCCCGACGACGATTGGTGCGCTTTTGTCGGCAATCGGCATTGCCGGCATGGACAGGTTGATCCAATTCAACGTCCTCGCCATGTCCGGGCGTGCGGTTGAAGCCGCCGGTGACGTCGATACGCTGCTTCTCGACAAGACCGGTACGATCACCTTTGGCAATCGCCAGGCTACGGAACTCCTTCCGGTCAAAGGCGTGACGGAACAGGAACTGGCTGATGCCGCGCAGCTTGCTTCGCTGGCCGACGAGACGCCTGAAGGCCGGTCGATCGTTGTGCTTGCGAAAGAAAAATACGGCATTCGCGCCCGCGACATGCAAACCCTGCATGCCCATTTTGTGCCATTCACGGCGCAGAGCCGTATGAGTGGTGTTGACATCGATGGCTCGTCGATCCGCAAGGGGGCTGTCGATGCCGTTCTCGCCTATGTCAATCAATCCGCGGCCGGCGCAGCGGTCGCCGGGGGAGGAGCGGTTGCAACAATCGGAACGCGCGCCAGCTCCGAAACCATACGCGATTTGCAGAGCATTTCTGATCAGATCGCCAAGGCCGGTGGTACGCCGCTCGCAGTCGTGCGCGACGGCAAGCTGCTGGGCGTGGTTCACCTCAAGGATATCGTCAAGGGCGGCATTCGCGAACGTTTCGCCGAATTGCGGCAGATGGGTATCAGAACGGTGATGATCACCGGCGACAACCCGCTGACGGCGGCAGCCATCGCGGCGGAAGCTGGCGTGGACGATTTCCTTGCCCAGGCCACACCTGAGAACAAGCTTTCCCTCATCCGCGATGAACAGTCGAAGGGCAAGCTCGTCGCCATGTGCGGCGACGGCACCAACGATGCACCGGCACTCGCTCAGGCGGACGTTGGCGTGGCGATGAACACTGGTACAGTGGCAGCGCGCGAAGCCGGCAATATGGTTGATCTCGACAGCGATCCGACCAAGCTGATCGAGATCGTGGGTATCGGCAAGCAGTTGCTGATGACCCGCGGTGCGCTGACGACGTTCTCCATCGCAAATGATATCGCGAAATACTTCGCCATTATCCCGGCGATGTTCCTGGCATTCTACCCGCAGCTCGGTGCTCTTAATATCATGGGACTGCAGACCCCGCAGAGCGCCATCCTGTCGGCGATCATCTTCAATGCTCTAATCATCGTTGCGCTCATCCCATTGTCGCTGAAGGGCGTCAAATACCGGGCCATCGGTGCAGCCGCTCTTCTGCGACGCAATCTCCTCATTTACGGCCTCGGCGGTGTCATTGTGCCCTTTGTCGGCATCAAGGCCATCGACGTGGTCATCACGAGCCTTGGCCTCGCTTAAAGGATGATACAAATGTTCAAACAACTCAGACCCGCGATCGTCATTGTGATTGCTCTTACGGTCATCACCGGCCTCATCTACCCTCTGGGCATGACCGGAATTGCACAAGCCGTATTTCCTCGCCAGGCCAATGGCAGCCTGATCGAAAAGGACGGCACTGTCATCGGTTCGGAATTGATCGGTCAGGCATTCTCAAGTGACAAATACTTCCATGGTCGGCCGTCCGCGGCGGGCGATGGTTACAATGCTGCGGCCTCCAGTGGCTCGAACCTCGGACCCACCAATCCGAAACTGATCGATCGCATCAGGACCGACCAGGCCGCGTTGAAGGAGACCAATCCGAATGCGGCTGTTCCGATCGATCTCGTTACCACGTCGGGTAGCGGCCTTGATCCCCATATCTCACCGGAAGCGGCCTATTTCCAGGTATCAAGAGTAGCCGGGGCTCGTGGCCTGGACGAGACACGTATCCGCCAGCTGGTCGACCAGCATGTTCAGGGCCGTGAACTCGGCTTCATGGGTGAGCCGGTAGTCAACGTTCTGGCGCTCAATCAGGCACTTGATGGCCTGGCGGCACAGTAGTTGAATAAGAGCCGGGGATCTTGGTAGCAGATCTCCGGCTCCTTCATGCGAGAAACCACAAATGCCCGACGACAGCCGCGATACCGAGAGAAGACCATCACCGGATGCGCTTCTTGAGAATGCGGAGCGTGAGACCCGCGGGCGATTGAAGATTTTTCTCGGAGCAGCGCCCGGTGTGGGCAAGACCTATGAAATGCTGATGGCGTGCCGGGCCGCGATTGCCGACGGACGGGACGTGGTGATCGGAGTAGTGGAGACGCACGGCCGCAAAGAGACCCAGGCCCTGGTAAACGGTTTTGAGGTTATTGCCCGCAGGCCGGTCAATTATAAGGACCATCACCTCGAAGAGATGGATCTCGACGCGATCCTGGCGCGGCGGCCGAGCCTGGTGCTGGTTGACGAACTTGCCCACACCAATGCCCCCGGCAGCCGTCATCCAAAGCGTTACATCGATGTCCAGGAAATTCTGGCCCAGGGTATCGACGTTTTTTCCACGATGAACATTCAGCATGTCGAGAGCCTGAATGATGTCGTTGCGCAGATAACAAAAGTACGGGTCCGGGAAACGGTGCCGGATTCTGTCATCGACCAGGCAGATGAGGTGGAAATCATCGACCTGACGCCTGCAGATCTGATCAAGCGTCTGCAGGAGGGGAAAGTCTACGTCCCGGTCACCGCCAAGCGTGCGATCGAAAACTACTTCTCGCCGGGTAATTTGACCGCCTTGAGGGAACTGGCGCTTCGGCGCACTGCACAGCGTGTCGACGATCAGCTCCTCACTCACATGCAGGCGAATGCGATATCGGGACCTTGGGCCGCGGGTGACCGGGTCCTGGTTTGCATAGACGAGCAACCGCGAGGTGCGTCCCTCGTCCGTTATGCAAGGCGACTGGCCGACAGACTTCGCGCGCCGTGGACGGCAGTCCACATTGAGACACACCGCTCAACGCGGCTGTCGGAAACAGACAGGGACCGTATCGCATCGACCTTGCGCCTTGCGACCCAGTTGGGCGGTGATGCCGTGACATTGCCTGGACGTGACGCTGCCGAAGAGATTGCACGCCATGCCAGAGAAAACAATGTCACGCACATTGTCACCGGCAAGCCCAGTAAGCCACGTTGGCGCGAGTTGTTTGAAGGGTCGGTAAGTCACGATCTGATCCGCTACGCCGGCAACATCAGCGTCCACGTCATATCGGGAAACGAGCAGGATCCCGCTATACCAAACCGCGGCGTTGCAGATGCTCCAGGCAAGAGTTTTCAGCTCCAACCCTATCTGCTCAGCACGGCGTATGTCGCAAGCGCACTCATGGTCGGCTTGCTGCTGTCGCGGGTGCTGGATGTGCGCAATATCGCCCTCGTGTTTCTCATGGCCGTTTTGGCATCGGCGGTGACAGTTGGCCTCTGGCCTGCATTGTTTGCTTCCGTATTGAGTGCCGCCGTCCTCAATTTTTTCTTCCTCGAGCCCCTTTATACGCTTGTCATAAGTGATCCGGAAAGCGTGATCGCACTGGGGTTTTTCTTCGGCGTTGCCGTGATCGCCAGTAATCTGACGGCCCGGGTTCAGCGCCAGGCTGCAGCAGCGCGCCAGCGCGCGCGAACGACCGAAGATCTTTATCTGTTCAGCAAGAAGTTGGCAGGAACCGGAACGCTCGATGATGTACTCTGGGCGACTGCGTTCCAGATCGCATCCATGCTGAAGCTGCGGGTTGTGCTCCTCTTGCCGGAACATGGTACCATTGAGGTAAAGGCGGGATATCCGCCTGATGATACACTGGTCGATGCAGACATAGCTGCCGCACGCTGGGCCTGGGAGAACAATCGGGCCGCGGGCCGAGGTGCCGACACATTGCCAGGTGCTAAACGACTTTATCTCCCGCTGCGGACTGGACGCATGGCCGTCGGCGTCATCGGTCTGGATAATGACAAGCAGGGACCGCTCCTCACACCTGAACAGCAACGATTGTTCGACGCCCTGGCTGACCAGGCAGCAGTCGCCATTGAACGAACACAGCTTGCTGCCGATGTAGACCGTGCCAAACTCGCTGCGGAAGCCGACCGCCTTCGCTCGGCGCTCCTCACCTCGATCTCTCACGACCTGAAGACCCCGCTTGCCGCGATTTTGGGGGCCGCAGGCACTTTGAAGGAATTTGCGCCCGCGCTTCCCGACGAGGCGAGGGTAGAGCTACTCTCCACGGTTATTGATGAGTCCGAAAGACTCAATCGCTTTATTGCCAACCTCCTTGACATGACCAGAATCGAATCTGGAGCGATGGAACCGAACGTCGGCCTTCATTATGTGGGCGACATCGTGGGAACAGCCTTGAGCCGTGCGAAGAAAATTATAGGTCTGCGCAAGACGGAGGTCGCCATCCCACCCGACTTGCCGATGCTGAGAGCGGATCCGGTTTTATTCGAACAGGTGCTCTTCAACCTCCTGGACAATGCCGCCAAATATGCACCGGAAGGATCTTTGGTGCGAATTCGGGCCTGGACCGATGCCGGTTGGGTCGTCCTGCACGTGATGGACGAGGGGCCCGGCATCCCCGCTGAGGATCTGGAGCGAGTATTTGATACGTTCTATCGCGTGAGAAAGGGAGATCAGGTGACAGCCGGCACGGGGCTTGGCCTGTCAATATCACGCGGCTTTATCGAAGCCATGGGTGGCACAATTACAGCAGAACGCAGGGCTGATCGTTCGGGAGCGATTTTCACGATCAGAATGCCCATACCGAAAGAAACGCCGAATCCGGAATATTCATGACCAACTCGAACGTCAAAATATTGATCGTCGATGACGAAGCGCCGATCCGCAAGTTGCTGCGGGTAGGCCTCAGTACGCAAGACTATAGTGTCTCTGAGGCGCAGAGTGCCCGTACTGCGATCGAACAGGTCCGAATTATTCAACCAGATCTCATTCTTCTCGATCTTGGACTTCCCGACATGTCCGGTCACGACCTGCTCCGGCGATGGCGCGACGAAGGGGCGGAGCTTCCGGTTGTCATTCTTTCGAGCCGGACGGATGAAAAGGGTATCGTCGAAGCGCTTGAGCTTGGTGCAGACGATTATGTGACGAAGCCATTTGGCATGAATGAACTCGTCGCCCGGATTCGCGTTGCGTTACGACACCGGCTGCAGCAACAGGGGGAAAGACCGATCTTCGAGACCGGCGGGCTTTCGGTCGATCTGGTCAAACGCATCGTTAAAGTGGACGGGAACGAGGTGAAACTGTCACCGAAGGAATATGAAATCCTGCGCGTTCTTGTACAACATGCTGGTAAGGCCCTGACCCACAGGTTTCTCCTCGACCGGGTGTGGGGTGACACGACAGACGTGCAATATTTACGCGTGTATGTGCGCCAGCTTCGGCAAAAAATCGAGCGATTGCCCGACCAGCCACAATATATCATGACCGAAACAGGCGTCGGCTACCGCCTCAGGGAAACGGAATAGGAATATGCGCATTTCCCGATTATCGCGAATGGCGCAATTTGAGAGTTGAAATGAAAATGAAACTGGCCGATTACATCGCACCGGAGGGTGTCCTTTTCGACCTCGACGCTTCGTCCAAAACAGAGGCTCTGCAATTAATGTCGGCCGGCCTGAGCAAACCTTCGGGACTTCCGGTGGACGCAATTCTGACGGCATTGCAAAAGCGGGAAAATCTCGGATCTACCGGAGTTGGGCAGGGCATCGCCATTCCGCATACACGCATTGACGGAATTGAAAAGCCGATCGGGTTGCTCGCAAGGATGAGGAAACCGATCGATTTTGAATCGATCGATGACCTGCCGGTGGATATTATCTTTGTGTTGCTGACACCGAACCGGGACACAAACAAGCATCTCAATGTCCTGGCGGCCTTCTCCAGGAAGCTGCGGTCACCAGGCGCACTCAAGCAGATGAGGACGGCCAAAGATGCGCAATCACTGTATACTTTATTTGTTTCGTTGCCGTAGTTGTACCTTCGGCCCTCAGCTCCTTTCCGGTAACTATTGTCAGGCGCGTTTGCGCTGAGCGCGATCAACGTTTCGACGCGGGCTCCGGGTGATCGTGGAAATGGAAGCTGACCCGATGGCAGCTCTGGAAGGAGAGCTCGAATCGTTCAGATCTTGCCACGGATCGGCGATGAGGCAGTCGTTGTCATCGGCGCACCACACAGCGCCCGGCAGATGATCGCTTTGAGCAATAGCGAAGTGCACGGCTGATTGCCTGTCTGCAAAAAGGCCGCCGATCAAGCGCTTCCGATCGCAAACGATCCAGCAGCCGTCCATATTGCGACCGACGAGGAAGCGGCAACACAAGTTTGAGTTGTCGTGATCTCTGAGGGCATATGCCATGATTTCTCACTTTCAGCTTCAGGCAGCCTGAAGCGCTTCAATTTGTTTTTGATTTGTTGACTTCAATCGTATCAAGCCGATCTCGGCTCGGCCTACAGCCGCCAGGCCAACGGAACAGGCTGAGGTTCGGCAGGGGTTTCGATCGAATTGAAAATCGCGTCGGTCGGGTCACTTTGATCCTGGCTGCCGGTACCGCCGAGCTGGTCCAGCGCGGATCGGATCTGCAACTCAGTCTCGGTTGATACAGGAACCAGCGGTAGGCGAAGCTCATCGCTCATGCCGCGACGATGCTTTAGCGCATACTTGACGGGGCATGGGTTTGTATCGAGGTCGAAGGCCTTCAAGACTCGCTGCATTCGCTGTTGAATGTATCGCGCGGTCGACCAATCGCCCTTTCGGCAAGCATCGTGCAGGGCAACAAAAACGTGCGGCAGCACGTTGGCGATGACGGAGATGGTCCCGGTCGCCGCCCAACAGATTGAAGGCATGGCAGGTCGCATCATGGCCGGACAAAAGGACAAACCGGTCCTCAAAGGCCCGGCGCATCTCTTCAACGCGCCTGACTTCTCCCGTAGCGTCCTTGATCCCGATGATCGTGGGGATCTCGGCAAGCCTGGCGAGTGTCTGCAACGATAGATCGACGCCGGTTCTGGATGGCACATTGTAGACGATGATCGGCAGCTTCACGCGCTGCGCAATCGCCTCGAAGTGGCGCACGATACCTTCCTGGCTCGGCCGGTTGTAGTATGGGGTTACGATGAGTGCAGCGTCTGCACCACACGATTGGGCCGCGGAAGTGTGGGCGATGGTGAGTTCAGTGCTGTTTGTGCCCGTACCCGCGATCACCGGAACCCTGCCGTTCGCAGTCTTGACACAGGTTCTGATGATTTTCAGGCGTTCGTCCCACGCCAGTGTGGCTGCTTCTCCCGTGGTTCCACAGGGGACAACAGCGCTGATGCCGGACTGTATGTGCCAATCCGACAGGCTGGCAATGGCATCATAGTCAACGATGCCGTCCTTGAAGGGCGTGATGAGGGCGGTCATCACGCCCGTCAGTCGTGAAGATTTGCTGATCATGAGTTTTCTCTTGGATTGTGTGTGTTGACGCCTGGACCCACACGATCTCGCAGGCGGCGAAGGATCGGAATCCACTTCACGTGTCAGAGCATATGAGACAGGGCGATCCAGAGTCTGAGGGTAACGACGCCTGACAGCAGCGCGCCAAGCGCCGCTAAGGTCATCAGCGTTACCCGGTGTCTACGCAGGAAGTTCGTTGCGGCCGTTTGGTTGTGTGGCAAGACGGCATTAGATGTCGTGGTCATTCCACGCACTCCTGGTTGTTGAGTACATGGGAAGAAATATCATGGCCGTCGATAGGAATTCCATTGCGGGCCCTAAGCAATGGTATCAAGAAAGTATAAAATCATTCTGCCGATAAGGTTTTGTCTGCAATACTTCTCCATCGAAATCTATCAAGAGATAAAACTATATGGGATCTTTATATCAGAGAACGTGACCTCCAATGGAATTCATATGCCGCATTACTCTATAGTATCGCCGCTAATGACCGATTTCGTAGAGATGAATGCGATGCGCGACCTTACACTTTTTCTGGCTTTCGTTGTGGCCGTGTTGCTTGCCTATTAAGCAAAACCCAGCACCAGATTGCCTGCCTCTAACACCGCCAAGATCAGGCCGAACGATGCTGAGTTGGCAGTATGGGTCTTTACTGCCTCGCTTGCCGTACTGGTGACGGCGATGGCGCTGTCTGTCTGATGTTTGGTGGATGATTCCAACCGCCGCGCCAGGCAGGAGGGCGCTGATTGCGTTGTATTTTCGCGTGCCTGCCCGCATTGGAAACGCTCCCTGACGTATTGCGGTCGAAACTGCTCGTTCGATGCGACCAATCGCCAAACTGACGTCCAATTCTCGATCGGTTATCCGAGCACCTGCGTTGCTCCCGTGCCTTGGCAAGAACCCGACAAAGGGTCTACGTTCCTGTGCGTGCACATGTGTGGAGATTTCGATGACCTCAAGTTTCAACGTCCACGATGCGGCTGGCTATGAGCAACTCATGGGCCGCTGGAGCCAAAGACTGGCGCCCCTGTTCATCGATTTCGCCGGATTGGCGGATGGCGAAAAAATTCTCGACGTCGGCTGCGGCACAGGCAGCTTGACCTTCGCGCTCGCCAGGACTGGCGATCTCAAAGAGATCGCCGCGATCGACTACTCTCCAGTCTTTGTCGCGGAGGCGATCAGGCGCAACACCGACCCACGCATAAATATCCGGCAAGCGGATGCTTGCGCCTTGCCTTTCGAGGACGGCATGTTCGATCGTGCCCTGGCGCTGCTCGTGCTTCACTTCGTGCCAGAGGCCAGCAAGGCAGTCGCCGAGATGCGTCGTGCAGTTCGCCCGGGCGGTATCGTAGCGGCGGCCGTTTGGGACCATCTCGGTGGAATGCCCGGCATGCGCATGATGGTCGACACGGTGGCGGCACTCAGCGAAGGTGGGCGCCAGCTGCGCGCACGCTATTGCTTCCAGCCCATGATGCGACCAGGCGAAATGAAACAGACTTTTGTCGAACAGGGTCTCAGGGACGTTACGGAAACCCAGCTTATGGTCCGTATGGACTACTCAAGCTTCGACGATTACTGGGCGCCAATTGCCGCAGGCGAAGGGCCGCTTGGCAAATACGTGGCCACGCTCGACGCCGACGAACGGGCGCGGGCCGACGCCGCTGTGCGCGACGCCTACGAGGCCGGGCAGCCCGACGGCCCGAGGTCTTTTGCCAACGTCGCCTGGGCCTGCCGGGGCACCGTGCCATGACCCGGCGCCTGGAACGCGTCCACGGTCATTCCGAAATTGGGACGCCGGGGGTGCCAAGTTTGACTGCAGAGCCGCCCCAAGGGTTACCTCCAATTCTTTCGCCGTTCTAATTCCGCTTCTGATGGTTGTTCGAATGCAAATGAACCGGTCATGACCTGGCCGCCGCGAACATATTTGTTGATCGTAACGCCGGTGCCGGAAACTTTCGAACTGACGAGTTTCAAAGCGGTTGGGTTGGTACCTTCACCGAATAGCTTCTTGCCGCTCCCAAGGACAACCGGAAAGATGAAAACATTCAGCTCATCGACGAGTTCATTGCTGAAAAGGGTTTGCAGGAAGTCAGTCGAGCCTTGCGTTAACAGATCCGGTCCTTCCTCATTCTTCAGGTTATTGACTGCTCCGGCTGCGTCAGGGCCAAGGGGTTGGCTGTTCTGCCAGCCGAGTTTCAAGCCCGGATTTCGTGTCGCGACATACTTTGCAATGCGATTGAACGTGAAACCAATTGGATCGTCGGCGCCTGCATAGGGCCAATGTGCCGCGAAAATGTCGTACGTCTTTCGGCCGAGCAGAAGGTCAAACGGTTTCTCAAACATTTCACCCACCGCTTCTCCCAACGTCTCGTCAAAATAAGGAACGAGCCAGCCGCCATACTTGAAACCACCAACAGGATCTTCGTGCGGCCCGCCTGGGGCCTGCATGATTCCATCAAGGCTTACAAATGCCCCAACAATAACCTTTCTCATTTTTCACTCTCCTCGGTCGTTAAAGTCATGTTCCTACACCAAGAACGTCCGGGGTTGACCAATGCCGACAATGATCAAGAGAAAATATCGAAGCCCACCATAGCGGTTGGTCTTCGGAGTTGGGACTCCGCACGGAGGGGTAGCGGTTGCTGACCGGTGCCTATTCTATTGAATTGCTTTGGAAAAACACTGCAGCTGACCTTGTGGGGAAAACGTAGAGCGCACAGAATCGAGAGTCGAATCGAGTAATGTTGGGATCTGCGAAATATTCTAAAAAAATTAGAGTACTGTCAGCCTGGAGCCGGCGGACTTCGGTTGAAGCCTTAAACAGCTTGACGACTCACGCAGACTCAGTTGAATTTACGCTTTGATCGCAGAAATTGGATTTAGAGCGTTTATGTTGTCTCCAGCTGAAAAAGACCAGAGTCATCGTACCGGCAAGAAGGTGCGTTCCCTGACGCGTCTGGTCGAAGCAGACGCCGATCTGCTGAGCGCCCAGCTCCAGGAACTGCGTTCGCGTGCTTTTCCACCTACGGCACAAAAGGAATTGCGCAAGTTCACGTCCGGCGAGGCAGCCAAGCTGATCGGCATTACAGACGCCTATATACGGCATCTATCATTAGCAGGTGAAGGTCCGGAGGCGGAAAAGACTCCTGGCGGGCGCAGGCTTTACTCGCTCGACCAAGTTCATGAAATACGCCGCCATCTGGCGAAATCGAAAAAGAGCTACCTGCCCGGTCGCCAGGGCAATGAACATATGCAGGTTATCGCCGTGACCAACTTCAAAGGCGGCTCCGGCAAAACCACGACCGCTGCACACGTGGCACAATATTTCGCCATGCGGGGATATCGTACACTCGCTATCGATCTCGACCCGCAAGCTTCGCTCTCTGCCCTCTTCGGCATTCAGCCGGAATTTGATCTTGAAGAGAACGATACGATCTATGGCGCAATCCGCTACGATGATCAGCAACGCCCTCTCGTTGACATCATCCGCAAGACCTATTTTGCCGGGCTGGACATCATTCCGGGCAATCTGGAGCTGCAGGAATTCGAGCACGATACGCCGCGCATTCTTGCCGAAAAAAGGCGTGGTGCGGAACGCCTGTTTTTCTCCCGTATCGCCGGCGCCCTTAATACCGTGGATGATCGCTATGATGTGGTCGTGCTCGATTGCCCGCCGTCCTTGGGCTTCTTGACGTTGTCTGCGCTGTGCGCCGCTCGTAGTGTCCTTGTTACGATCCACCCACAGATGCTCGACGTGGCATCCATGTCGCAGTTTCTTCATATGACTGCCGGATTACTGGACGTGGTCGAGCAGGCGGGCGGCGATGCTGACTACGACTTCTTTCGTTATGTGATTACACGCTACGAGCCGAGTGACGGTCCGCAGGGTCAGATCGTGGGACTTATGAAGAGCCTGTTCGGCGAACGCGTTTTAACCAATGCCTTGTTGAAGTCCACTGCCATTGCCGATGCGGGCCTCACAAAGCAGACTCTTTACGAAGTCGGCCGCGAATATTTTACCCGCGCGACCTATGACCGAGCCATTGAGGCGCTCGATGCAGTCAATTTCGAGATTGAGGGTCTGGTGCGCGAAGCGTGGGGCAGATCACCATGAATAAACGCAGAGATGCCCTGAAAGCCATGATGGCGCCTATCAATGAGGCGTCGCAAACCGAGCATCGCCTGGCGAAACCGGCGCAGAAGTCCGGATCCCTGAAAGCCATGGGTTTGTCGCTGCAAAGCCTTTCGGACGATGCCGACGAAGCACAGGCGTTGCGCGAAAAATTAGCTTCCGGCGAACATGTGATCACCATCGAGCCCGACCTGATTGACGCCTCGTTCATCCGGGACCGTCTCGATGATGTTGATACAGCCGAGTTCGAAGAATTGAGGGCAAGCATTGAGGAGCATGGCCAGCAAGTGCCGATCCTCGTGCGCCCCAATCCACGGAACGACAGCCGTTACCAGGTTGCTTATGGACATCGCCGCCTCGCTGCACTGAAAGCTATTGGTCGCCCGGTCAAGGCGATTGTCCGCGATCTGTCCGATGAAGATCTGATTGTAGCGCAGGGCAAGGAAAACCTCGAGCGCAAGGATCTGTCCTTTATCGAGCGAGCCCTCTTTGCGGCGCGACTTGAGGCGCATGGTATTGAGAGACAAGCGCTGATGGCAGCTTTGTCGGTGCATAAGGGCAATCTGTCGACCATGATTGCCGTTGCTAATTCGCTGCCAGAAGATCTGATACAGGCCATTGGTCCCGCGCCCAAGGTTGGCCGGCCGCGCTGGGAGCAGCTGTCACAGCTTTTGCAGGAGACTCCGGGTCACTGGAAAGAGCGTGTCGATATGGAGTTGCTCTTCAGATTGGACAGCGATGCACGCTTCGCGCTGCTTCTCAAAAGCCTGATGCCGAAGAAGAAATCGGGAGCCTATATTTACCCGCTCAAATCCAGGGAGGGCCAGGCGTTTGCCAGGATCGAGCAGGCTGACGCCAAAACCCGGGTGATTATCAATGAAGCGATGACGCCGGGTTTCGGACACTACCTGATTGAGCACTTGCCGGAAATCTACGCGGCTTTCAATCGCCGCGAACACAGTTGAACCGCGTATAACACAACTCTAACTGGAGCGAGATCACAAAAGAAAAGGCCCCCGAAACTGCGTCCCGGAAGCCCTCTCAAAGTCTAAGCAGCTTGAGAATCGCATTTCCGAGAATCACTGTCAAGCGTTAAGCGCTGTTTCGGCGAGCACATTTCTTTTGCCTGATTAAAGGTGAACGGAGATGCTTGGAAATCTGATAACGACGCCTTTTGGGCGGTGCGCGATGTCGCTTGGCCAACTGAAGACGCAGGCACAAGCGCATGAAATCGAAGAAGGCAAGACCGCCGACAAATGGCAGATCTATCGCTGGTTGTGCGAGGGCAAGGAAATCATCGGCGTAGGGGATCGTTCGCTCGCCGTTCTCAATGCGTTGCTGTCGTTTTTGCCCGCTGATGAACTATCGACCGAAAACGGTCTGGTGGTTTTTCCCTCGAATGTCCAGCTCTCCATGCGTGCCCACGGCATGGCCAACGCCACGCTTCGCCGGCATTTGGCAGCGTTGCTCGAATGCGGCCTGATCATCCGCAAGGACAGCCCGAACGGCAAGCGCTATTCACGCAAGGGGAGAGGAGGAGAGATTACTGACGCTTTCGGCTTCTCCCTGGCGCCTTTGCTGGCACGCGCAGAGGAGTTGCAGGCGGCCGCAGAGAACGTGCGAGCAGCCACCAGGGCGCTCAAGCTCGTCCGCGAGCGGATCACGCTGCACCGGCGCGATATCGCGAAACTCATCGAGGTGGCGGTAGCGGAAGAGATTCCCGGCGACTGGGCAACGCTGTGGAAGCGTTTGCGATCGATCGTGGAGGCAATTCCGCGGCAAGCCGTGCTTGCCACGCTGGAGCCGATCCTGAGCGAACTGGCGCTGCTACATGATGAAGTCGCTATCCTGTTGGAAAATCATATAAATGCTGAGAATCTGAGCGCCAATGAGTCTCATATTGATCCGCAGCAACAGAATTCAAACACCGACTTTCACCCTGATTTTGAACCTGGCTCAAGAACAAGCCAAGGATCGAAACCCGAGACTAAACCAACCAGGGTTGAGGATCCGACAAAGTCCTATCCGTTAGGATTGGTGCTGAAGGCCTGTCCGGAAATTGCCGACTATGCAGCAAGCAGTATCGGCAGCTGGCGGGATCTGATGGCGACAGCCGCGCAGGTGAGGGGGTATCTCGGCATTTCGCCCTCGGCCTATGAGGAGGCGCTTGATGTCTTCGGCCAAGAGAACACGGCCATCGTCATTGCCTGCATCCTGCAACGGGCCCAAAGCATTAACTCAGCTGGCGGATACCTGCGGGCATTGACAGAAAAGGCCAAGGCCGGGGAATTCTCCGTTGGGCCGATGCTGATGGCGGCCTTGAAAACACAGGGCGCACATATTCATCTGGTGAAGGCGACATGATGGACGCTCTGCTATCGGTCAACAGGCCAAGATTTGTCGCCGGGTCTGCAAAGATGGTTGGCAACCGATGCTACCAAGCCCGACGGGGATTATTTGTCACGGATGACATCGTGGTTGTAAGAAGTTATCACTGCCGCAACAAGTTGATTTCGCTGGTTACAACCGTTTTGCCCGAGCGAGGGTCAACGTCGATAGTGGTGAGCTTCATGCCATTGCTCCCAACCTTTTCCAGGAGCAGCTTCGCATTACGGTCGCCGTTCACCTCCTTGGCCCAGCGGATATCCAGATTGATAGCGTTGTCGCGTCGGCTACCGGCGAGACCTGCCGTGCCGGAGCGTGATCCGGTGTAGGATCCGGTATATGTGGCACCGTTGAACTTCAGATCAGCACCAATAAGGCGCGAGAGGACAACCATGCTGCGGCAACTCCCGTCAAGTGAAAGGGATGTATCCGTGGTGTTTGAATCGAATTGGCAAGCAACAGAAACGGCGGCCGAATTCGTCCGCAGTTTGACCATGCCTTTACCTGCCCACTTTCCCTGGAGAGATTGAAGAAAAATGGACTCGTCCGCTCCAACAGCCTCGGCGACAATTGTCAATGTGCTCGCAAGCAAAAGCATGAAGAAAAACTTTGTCATATCGGCATTCCCAGTTTGTGCAGCGGAACCGACGCCAACAGCAGCAGATCTCGAAATTGCCGGCGTTTTGTAAAGCCTAACTTGGACCGTTCAACAGTATCGACGCAAAACCGCCGCTTGGCGACCTGCATATTGGAAACAAACGCACGCTCTGTCTATTTGTTCATAAGTCAATCGATTGTGAACTCCTAATCCGGGATCAAGAGTGCGCCCGTGCGCAGCAGGCGTGTGATCCAGCGTGTCTGCCGCTACTGCAGATACAGTGGGTTACATAAGTCCCGCTAGGCTGACACATCGTCCATACATACGCCTGCTCAAATCACAACGTTGGTTCGAAGTCGAATGCTGGACCGCAGTTACTGGGGTTACGAAGCATAACATACGGCCGCGGCTGGCGGGTTTGGCATCGCCATGTTGTCACCGGTGCCGGACTAACAGGGTTCCGCACTGCAGCAACAAGCAATTGAGCGCACCGATCTTCTGCAGAACGATGTCAGCGTGCCAGGACACGAAGTCGTCCAGGCGCGCGTCGATATCGCTCCGGGCGCAGTTTCCATCAAGCGCTCTCATCCGGGTGAAGAGGTCGCTTATGTACTTGAAGGTTTGCTGGAGTATCAGCTCGAGGGTAGGCAACCAGTAACGCTCAAGACCGGCGAGGCTCTTTTCATTCCGGACGGGGTGGCACACTTGGCGAAGAATGTTGGTACTGGCAAGGCGTCGGAACTCGCAACGTATTTTGTCAGAAAGGAAACACTCCTCGTCGTTCCGGAGAAATAACCGGTGGTGCCGGCCCTAGTGTGTGAGTTGAACGGCTTGGCTCGAACCTGACTTCAGATCGGGTTTTGTCGGAACAACTCGGCAACCATTGCAGAGTCAAGATAGGCTCGCACCTCGACGATGGCGTCGCCTGCAAATCGGACTATCCAGCAACAGCGTGCCTTGAGGCAGGACTTTGTTGAGCTTGTCGAAGGTGCCCGCTATGAAGGCCGCTTTTGAATGATACCGCCCGGCGAGTGGATGGGTGCCCATCACTGTTCAGTCGACATCATCGGCAACGTGTACGAAGAATCCGCCTCCGTCACCATGTTCCAGGTTGGCGAAGTTTGACCGGACTGTCGGCTCATCGCACATGAGCGAGCTCTGAGTGGCCATTGTTTGAAACTCCTTGGGTTGGAAGCTATTACAAATGACAAAAAATCCTGCCAAACTGGAACTATCGCGCCCCGCTGGAACCTTTTTGTACATGACAGCTGCTGATAGTGGGGCCTGAAATTGCTGGTGGCATGGTTTGTTACAAGTGCGCATCCTTGAGTATAGCTCGAAAGGATTAGTACTAATCCTTTGTGTTTCAACCAATTGGTAATGAACCGTATACACGATAACTGCAGCCATCAACTGCGGAGCGTTTCATGCTATCTTTACTGTTACTCGGCACTTATTTGGCCGGAGGAAATATCGAAAAGGGCGATGAGATCGTCAGTGCTCAGCTCGAATTGATGAAGCTGTCTTACTTCTGTGACGACCCGCTTTATCGAAGCAAGAGAGATGCTACTCGGCGTTCGATCGCGCAACTTGAAACGTCATTCAAAATCGAGAACATCATGGATCTCGACAGCAACCTAAAAAACAACGCTGTCAAACTGAGCGTACCGTTGAACCGGGGGGACTGCATCGCTCTCATCTCTGAAGCACAGGAGAAAGTCGACCGGTTGTACGAGGAGTACAGGCCTTAAGGTAACCGCACTGCTTGAAATGTATGACAACTACCGCAATGGCCCGTGATCGCGACAACGGCCCTTATCATTTATAGCCCGCTATGCAGCGTTGCCATGTTCTGTAGTTCCAGGAAAGCGGAAGGAACCAAATTAAATATTGACCCGACTTGTCATGTTTTATAACTCCTACTGAGTTACTCCTTGCATGATGGAATTATGGCAGACTTTCCAAATTCAAACCCGGCACTGATTGGCAACACGACATTCCACGACGTCGAATCCAGCCAGAATGGACAGATTTATCGGGTTTTCATCTATCGTCCGATCGGTGACGCGCCGGCGGGCGGCTGGCCGGTACTTTACATGACGGATGGCAATGCCGTGATTGGAACAGCTGTAGATGTGATGCGGGCACAGGCAAGCTATCCAGGTGGTACGAACGTCGAGCCAGGTATCATCGTGACTATCGGCTATCCGCTTGACGCTGCCTACGATCCGCTGCGACGTTCCTGGGATCTGGGGCCGCCGCCAGGACAGACCTATCCGCCTTTCTTTGAGAACAGCCCGGTGGTGAAGACCGGCGGGGCGGAAGAGTTTTTGAGCTTCGTGGAGGACCAGATAAAACCGATGGTGGAGGCCATTTTGCCGATCGATCGAAGTCGCCAGGCGCTGTTCGGGCATTCCTTCGGTGGGCTCTTCGTGCTCTACAGCCTATTCACCCGTCCTTCTGCTTTTACGACCTGGATTGCCGCCAGCCCTTCGATCTATTGGGAAAGCAAATCCATCGAGCAGTTCTACCCGAGATTTGCCGCCTCGAGTGCGGTCAGGGAAGGTGCGGAGCTCTTCCTCTCCTGCGGAGAATACGAGACCGAAGAACTTGCTCCATTCCAGATAGGTGCGGAGGATGAAGCTGAGAGGCGTGCGCATAAGAAAGTAACCCTTAATGATGTCTATGCCACTGAACTTATGAACCGGCTCAACGACTTGCCGGGCAGGCCAATACGGGCACAGTTTGAAATTCATCTTGGCGAAAACCACATGTCGTTGTTGCCGGTCGTGGTCAACCGCGCCATTCAAAATGCCTTTGCCATCAGGAAACCCGTACGAGCCGGTTGAAGGCCGAGGAGTGACCATGTTCCCGCGCAGTCCGCTACTGGACGTGCCGCAAGTATCGGACGCGCCTGCAAATAGTCAGGCATGTGTCGACATCTGGTGGTGGCCTTACGATGCCGACGTGGATTGGCATAGAATCTGCGATGGGCTGACGTTGGAGGAAAAGTCGCGAGCGGCGACGTTCCACTACGAAAAGGATGCGATTTCGTTCATCGCGGGACGTCATTTGCAGCGTGCCACCGTCTCGAAGTACACTTCAATTCCTGTACAGGATCTACATATCGCTGCTGGACCACATGGTAAGCCCTGTCTTACCAATTCGGTCATTGCCTTCAACTTGACAAATGCCGAAGGTCTGGCTGCGTTGGCAATCAGCCGGGACTGCTCGGCGGTGGGAATTGATGCCGAGCCGATGGCGAGAGTGATTGAAACGGAGGCATCATCCTTGTTCTGCTCATCTGCGGAGCTGGATATTTTGTCGACACTTCCGCCAGGCGAATCCCGGTCATTGCGTCTCAGCTACTGGGTCCTCAAGGAGAGCCTCGTGAAAGCTACGGGTACCGGTTTCGTGACTGCGCCGAACCAATTGACTATACGACTGGATCGGCCGACAAATGCCATCCGTTTCGACAACCCGATAGCCAATGGTAACACCAGTTGGCATCACCACCTGCTTCAGGGCCCCGGACATCTGATCGCGATTTCCGCTCAAACGGATCGAGCGCAATTAATCCTTCGTCAGCGAGAATTCAGCTCGCTGCCTGGTGACTATCAGTAATCGACGGCCATGGACTGACCAACGGCGTGGTGACCGCTCGACTGCCAGTTCACCTGGGAGTCATGTGGCTCCAGATCGAAGTGACTGTGCCCTAGCAGCGAATTTATGATGTGTGCACTGCGCCAGGCCATGAGGCTCAGCTGCGAGTCTGCGATACCATGGCTATACCGCCCGGCGTTCTGGGCAAAAATGCGATTCTGCTTTGGTCCATTCCAGTTCAGGCAATATTCGTCGCTCAGGGCCGGACGGTTGTTGCGATCGAACTGGATGCGGTCTTGCAGGCCTGCAAATGCGTCCGGCAGCTTGAACTGATAGCCAGTTGCAAGAATGATTGCGTCAGCATGTGCTACCTCGACGCCGCTGTCGAAGCGGTTGCGTACGATCAGGCGGTAGCCACCCTTATCCAATTCCACCTGGATAACATCGCGGTTGGGTGAAAGTTTCGCATCGATGTTGCGGTTCTCCAGATAGCGCAGGCTGTAGAGCCGCCGGTAAATGGCGTTAATGGTTGAAATGGACAGACCGTCGCTTGTGAGGATGGATGCCTTCAGGGCCTCAATTTTCTGGTCATTATTGAGATTGAGGTAGGCGTAGACGTACTCTGGCGAGAACACCTGATTGGAAAAGGCAGTATCGTTGATCGGCTCGAAATTGTGACGACGGCTGAACCAGTTGAGTTCTTTCAGGCCAGGCTTTGAGTTGAGCAACGCTTCGACAACCTCGCCACCGCTTTGGCCCCCACCGATGACCGCAATACGTGCTCCATTGAGCGCCGGCAGGCGACGCCTGGCCTCGGAGTTATGGAAGCAAGTCTCACCCAGGAAAGGCATCGCCCAGGAAGGCACTGAGGGTGTGGTGCCGGTACCCAGGACGAGGTTTCGGGAGCTCACAGCACCATTGTCGAACCGGACAAGGAAGTGATCCTTGTCGAAGGTTACTTCGCGAACGGTGGCGTCGAACGTCAGGTTTTTTAGCTGGCTAGCAACCCAGGCGAGGTATTGTGCAAACTCTCGCCGGGGTACCGCGTCATACTGAGCGTTCAGGAAGGCATAGAGCCGCTTGTGGGCGACAAGATAGGAAATGAACGACCAGGGGCTCGTCGGCATGACTGGTGTGACGAGATCCTTCAGATAGGACGATTGCAGTTCGACATCCGGGAGCATCATGCCCGGATGCCAGTCGAAGCTGGTCCGGCTTTCATAGAAATGCGCCCGTACATTTGGGACGCCATCAAGAAGCGAAGCAAGGCTCAGATTTGACGGACCGATACCGATACCAGCCAGATCCATGGCCTCACCCACAGGATTGGCCCTATCATTGTTTGCAAACATGGCAGTCATCAGAATTCCTTTCTGTGAACTTGTCATTCCGGTCTCAGAGAGCCTCATTCAGTCGATGGGCCAGCCGGGTGTGGAACGCCTGGGAGCCGATCACGTGCAAGTGGTTGGTGCCTGAGATGATTTCCGCCGGGTTGGCGAGGGGTGAGTAGCGCCGCCAGTCGATGAGATTGAGCCCCCGGTTCAGGCTGTCGTCAGCCGCCCACGAATGAATGGGCACGTTGTGCGGCTGCAATTGGTGGCGCCGGAAGATCAGGGCGTTGTCGATGAGGATCCAGAATGTATGCTCGCGGCTGCTGATGTCCGGACCGTCTGTTGGAAGTTCGTCCTTCTCATCGCCCACAAAGCGCAGGAACTGGTCATAGGTGTCTGCGTCCATGACGCCGAGCAGCCGGTCCCATTCGGCGCGCATCGCCGTTTGTGACAACCAATCCTGCACCGTCAGGTGCAATTGATCGCGCTCACCCGGTCTGAAGCGTGGCTTCGAGCCGATTGCAAATTCCGTACCGAGATCGCATACGTCGACCATGGTGATCAGGCGCAGATCGATTTCGTCGCCAAGTCGGCGCGCCGCTTCATAGGCGAGCAATCCGCCCCAGGACCAGCCGAGGAAATAGCAGGGCTGACCCTTGCTGTGGCCCCTGATGTAGTCGACGTAACTCTCGATGATCTCGTCAACGGAAGCGCCGATTTGCTTCTGTTCGGACAGCGAATAGCAGATGAATCCTGTCGCTGGCTGGTCGGCCCCCAGGTAGTCTACCAGCTTGACATACTCGCGTGTGCTGACCAGCAGACCGGGGAAGCAGTAGAGCATCGGCCTGGTGCCCGCGGCGCGCAACACGATGACTTCGCCCCCGGCCTGTTCATTGCCGGCTTCAACGATCCTGGCAAGCGATCGGATCGTGGGATTGTTGAACAGATCTGCGATTGTTGTGCGGTTCTGTGGCTTTCGCTGGCGCAAAGCCGAGAGTATGCGAATAGCGCCAAGCGAATTACCGCCAATGGCGAAGAAATTGTCCTCCACACTAATCGGGCTGATGTTCAGGATCTGCTCCCAGACTTCAAGGACCTCTGTTTCGGCAGCGCTGTCAGGCTCGATAATGGTGCGTTTTGACGGCGTCGGTGCAGGTAAGGCAAAGCGGTCGAGCTTGCTGTTTGGATTGATTGGCATGCTCTTGAGCGGGACGATGGCAGAGGGCACCATATAGGCTGGCAGTGCGCGATCGAGCGCTGCATGGATTGCTGCAACCTCGAGCTCCTGGCCCTGCTTGGGTACAATATAGGCGACGAGCATCTTTTGTTTTGTCACCTCGTCGTCACGCAGGACAACGAGCGCTTCTCCGACACCATCCTGCTGCAGGAGGGCAGCTTCGATTTCTCCGAGCTCAATGCGATAACCTCGCAGCTTCACCTGATGATCGACGCGGCCGACAAATTCTACCGTGCCGTCCTCGCGCCAGCGTGTCAGATCGCCGGACCGGTAGAGGCGTCCACCCTCTTTTGAAAACGGATCTGGAATGAAACGGTCGGCGGTCGTGTCCGCTTTGCCAATATAGCCGCGTGCCATTCCTTCGCCGGCAATGTACAGCTCCCCTGTTACGCCGATCGGGCAGGGGTTCAAATTCGGATCGAGCACATAAACCCGGCGATTACCGACAGCACGCCCGATCGGTGCATAGGTTCCCTCGAACTTCTGCCCTGCGCGCACTTTCCAGACCATGGGGGTCATGATGGTTTCGGTTGGCCCGTAACCATTGATCAGCCACTCGGACTTCAACGCCTTTGAAAGGAGATCGAATGTCGGTTGGGCAAGTCCCTCACCGCCGAACGAGTAAAGCCGCATTGGCGGAGCTCCGTCGGTCAGGTCGGCCCATTCGGCGAGCTGTTGAAGGTAGGTGGTGGGAATGCTGGCATTGTTGGCACCATGCTTTCGCATAGCCGTCAATGTTTCTTCTGGTGTCCACAGAGGTTGGTCGGGAAGGATGATGCTCCCGCCTTCCATCAGCGGGTTCATCCAGCGTTCGTGTCCCCCATCCGAGCTAAAGGGCAGGAACGGCAGCTCACGAGATTGTTCGCTCATGCCGTAGACGCGAGACGTGTTCTGTATGTGATGAGTAAGAGGCCCATGCTCGACGGCAACACCCTTGGGCAATCCCGTCGATCCTGACGTGTACATGATATAGGCGAGTTGATCCTTGTGGACCGATACGTCAGGTGCCGTGTCCGGCTCTAGTGTCAGGTCAAGCTTGTCCAACTCCAGAACAATGGCATCCAGACCCTCCGGAATACGATCGAGTAGCCAGCTGTGGGTCAGGATTACTTTCACACCGCCATCACGCAGGATGTGATGATTGCGTGTTGTCGGATGGTCGGGCTCCACCGGAATGTATGCACCGCCCGCCTTCAATGTCGCGAGAATACCAACGATCGCCTCGGGCGAGCGTTTCACGGCAATCGCAACGCTGACTTCTGCACCAACTCCGAGCTTGATCAGCCTGTGGGCAAGCCTGTTTGCGCTCCTGTCAAGCCTGGCATGACTCCAGACCTCATCGGCATATATGATGGCGGTCTTATCCGGCGTGCGGACTGCATGGGCCGCGATGTGCTCATGGACGGGACGGTCGTCATTGATACCGTCGTCATCATAAGGCGCGGAAAGGGCATCGAGTTCGTCGTTGGCGATGAGTTCGATGTCTTTGACCCGAACGCTCGTGCTCGCGACAGACTGTGCCAGAATGCGGCTGAAATGGACCGCGGCGCGCTCGATCAGTGCAGGCTCATAGAGATCTCCTGCGTAATCGAAAAGCCCATCGAGACCCCCTGAACCATTGGGAGAAACGATCAGTGCGAGCTCGACGTCTGAGCGGGGAGCCAGGGCAGCCAGTAATTCTGATGCAGGACCAGAGGGGAAGGAGGGGTCGCGGAATTCGAACAGCGATTTGACGATCGCATCCTGTTCGCGCTCCTCATGAGTCTGGATTTCCTGCACGAGCCGTTCGAATGGTACGAGATTACGGGTGCCGGTCGCGATAGCGTCGGACACGGCCTGGCAAACATCAAGAAAACGAGAGTGCGACGCAAGTTCGGTCCTGAGCGGTAGAATCTGCTCGTTCCGGCAGATGGTTTGCCGGCTATGGTTATTACTGCGATTTGTCAGAAGAACGCCGTGTTGCAGGCTATAGTTGCCGCTGTAACGCGCAAGCAGAACAGCAAAAGTTGCACTCAAGAGAAGATCAGCCTCAAGCTGTTGTTGTCCCGCATATGTCTTGACACTGTTCCACACTGTCGCGCTGAGCTGGAAGGGTACTCGACGGCGCTCGGCTCCCGCGAAGCCACTTGCGTTGAAACGTGT
This sequence comes from Phyllobacterium brassicacearum, assembly GCF_003010955.1. GTDB lineage: Bacteria > Pseudomonadota > Alphaproteobacteria > Rhizobiales > Rhizobiaceae > Phyllobacterium > Phyllobacterium brassicacearum. The sequence continues at coordinate 140,117 of NZ_PGGO01000010.1, read as the reverse complement.
GGGCAAGGTTGTGGCATTGTAGTCGTGGCCGATGAGGTCGCGCCAATACGCGAGAGCCGTTGTGAAATCGGATGTTTCCAACCACTCTTCTTCGCGCGCACCGTGGAGTAGTCCGGCATCATCAAGGGGAACCAGGGCGTCACCGCCGATCAAGGCTACCAGATCCCGTCGAAGGATCGAAAGTGCCCCCGCGTCACACATGATCGGATGCACGACAACTGTCGATATAAGCGCCTCAGTGGAGACGACGAGCTGGATTCTTGATGATACGCCAGCCAGGAGGTCGAAGGGTCGGGAGATGAACGCGGCCCGCTGTTGTTCCGCCTCAACTGCAGTCAGAGGATTGCCATCGCTTCCAAGTGTTTCAATGGAAGGATTGTCACCAGCCACACAGAATTGCTCGATACGTCCGCCAGCGAAGCGGCGAAAGCGTGTCCGCAATGCGACATGACGCTCGCCCAGTTTGATGAGAACTTGCTGAATGCGATCGAGTGCGATCGACAGATCCCAACGCAACGACAGAACCTGCAGGGGGAAAACGGTATTGTTGCCGATCTGTTCAAGCGACCAGATGCGCTTTTGTGCAAGTGTCAACGGGTGGCTCGCGGGCGCGTCGGCCAACGCGCTGTCTACCGATATGGAATCTTTGGTCTCTGGTTGAACGAAAAAATTGTTCATTTGCTCACCGGTCCATTATTGGGGTTCGAATCCGCCATTGCCTGGCGCAAGCTGAGTGGCCGCGGATCATTCCAGATTTCCTTGATTTTCTGCAGGCACTCGTCGCGTTTGCCGCTTACGGATACCCTGGTCCAGCCGATTGGCAGTGCCTTATCGTCTGGCCAGACAGAATGGCGATCTTCCCGATCACGAACGACGCTCCAGGTTTCTGGCCAGTTCTCGGGCAATTTCTCCGCTGCAGGCATCGCGCAAGCTCCTTCGACAAGACAAACATGACAAAGAGACGGACGCGCCCGCGCGCGATTTAAGCAAAAAAGGAGAAAATTTTTTCGAAGATTGGCCTAAATCGTCGCCGGCAAATTTCGTCTCTCCAGAAAACTGACGCGTAAAAGTTGCAGCGATGGTGCTGCGGAGTGTGCCATGACCCTCATTTCCAATCTTGTTACAGAAACGCGTGTTGAACCGTTTCCACGCTTGTCCCGGTTCCTGAGAGCAGGAGCGTTGTCAACGCCGGACCGCTTGATGATTTCGACCGCTGGCGGCGCTCATACTGTGGTAGTGGAGAACAAGCCGAACCTGACAAGACTAGGTTTGCCCGAACTCGCGCCGGCAGAAATCGTTCCGGTCCTGTCCTCCGCTATCGAATTCGTGTCCGCCCAATCGCGCGATGTCGGTATGATCAAGGTCGAAAATGTTCCTGCATCCGACTTTCCACTGGGCGAACCGGAAGGTAATTGTTTGACGGTTGATCCGCGAGCGTTTTGGCAATGGCCGGCACCGTGGATTGCAAAGCCGGCTTACCCAAATCCGCAAATTCATGCCTTCAGCAACGGTCAGTTTCACCCAAAACGGCCGCACAAGCTCAAAGGCATTGTTTATGAACGGTACATTCCCTGGCTTGATCAGGTGCTTTCATTCCGAGTTGCCGATCCGCAGGTTGACATCGAGCATTTCCATCGCTGGATGAATGATGAGCAGGTCAATGTCATCTGGGAGGACGGCGGCGACCGGGAGAAGCACGTAGCGATCCTTGAGGAGCGTCTTCGCGACCCGCACATGCTTGCGCTCATCGGGTGCTTCAATGATGTGCCATTCGGGTATTTCGAGGTCTACTGGGCGAAGGAAAACCGTCTGGGGCCCTACTACGATGCGCAGGATTATGATCGCGGCTGGCATGTGGCTATTGGCGAACCGGCCTATCGCGGCAAGCAGTGGATCACTGCCTGGCTCCCATCATTGATGCATTTCATCTTTCTCGACGATCCGCGCACACAACGTATCGTTGGCGAGCCGCGCGCAAGCCACGAGCAGCAGATCCGTAACCTCGACCGTTCAGGATTTGCCAAGGTCAAACATTTTGATTTTCCACACAAGCGCGCCATGCTGGTGATGCTGACGCGGGAAAGGTTCTTCGGGGACAGTCTTTGGGTTCCCGCTCCATGAGCACCAAGCCACGGAAGGCCTATTTTGCACCCGACAATCTGAACGATCCGGCACTGACCCGATTGATCTTCCGGCTTGGTATGCCCGCGGTCGCCGGTTTGTCGATCAATGCCGTGCACCATACTATCAATATGGTGTTCGTCGGTATGATCGGCAGCCATGAAATCGCAGCAATTACCGTCGTTTTGCCAATCCTGATGATGATCGGCGCGATAGGCGAAGGGCTGGGTGTCGGTGTCGCCACCGCGATCGGCCGTGCGCTTGGGGCCGGCGACCCGCAGCGCGCCAATGTTACGGCATCGACACTGGCCGCCCTGACAATACCGCTTGGTCTGGCATTGACCGCCGGTATCCTGATGTTCAGACGCGAATTGCTGGTCCTTTTCGGCGCAAGCGATGCCATTCTGCCACTGGCCGAGCATTACCTCACCATCGTTGCCGTCTCGGTGACGTTGACGATGCTACAGATACTCGCTGATTTTATCGCCATCTCGGAAGGCAATACCCGCTTCAGCATGTGGACGCTGATCGGCTGCTTTGCACTCAATATCGCACTGGATCCTATCCTGATCTTCTGGTTCGGTTTCGGGCTCGCGGGTGCTGCAGTGGCTACCATTCTGTCCCAGATCGCCGCGCTCGCGGCTTACCTGCTTTATTTCACCAAACGGGTCGGGACATTGCATCTTGCGATGCGTTTCGCAACGCTTCGAATGGATATTCTCAAACCCGTCCTTTTGATCGGCTTACCCACGACCTTGACGAGCATGTTGAGCAGCATCAGTTTTGCTGTGCTCTTCACTTTTGCCGGCTTCTACCGCGGCGATAGTGGTATCGCAGGCGTTGGCATCGCCATGCGTGTCCTCATCCTGGGGATGTTGCCGATTGTCGGCCTTTCCCTTGGAGGGCAGGCGGTGTTGAGTTTTGCCTGGGGAGCGAAAAATCCTACGCGGCTGCTCACGGCCTCCGCTACGCTCCTCAAACTGACCTCGGGGTTCGCGGTTCTCTATGGGTTTGGCGCGGTGCTCCTGCGCTATCCGGTGGCTGCGATCTTCACCAATGATGGGGAGATTGCTGAGATCGCCGCGCTCACCATTGTCGTCACGCATGTTCCATTTGTTTTCTTCGGCGCACGGCAGATACTGATTGTTCTCTTGCAGGCGCAGGGCAGGGCGCGGCTGGCCGGCATTATCAGCGTCGCGCAAAATGGCTATTTCCTCCTGCCGCTTTTGCTGGTTCTACCACACTGGTTCGCCTTTGCAGGGGTAATTGCCAGCTTGTTCCTGGCGCCAATGCTGACAGCTTTCATGTCGCTGGCACTCCTCGTCGTCACTATGCGCCAACTTCGTGGCCATTCGTCATCCGTTACAATCACCAGTTTCAACAGCACCGTGTCTGAGAGGGCATCATGAACAAAGCCATGCCACCCCAAGAGTTTGATCTTTCAATGCCGGACGATCTTTTTTCGCCGGTGGATGTTGCGGCGTTCAATGCTGTATCGCCCCCGATTTTTCAAACTTCCCTGTTTACTTATGACAGCTACGAGGCGATGGAAGACGTCTTTGCCGGACGCTCGCGCAATTACATCTATTCGCGTGGCGATAATCCAACCGTACGGGAATTTGAGTTGCTTACGGCCCGACTCGAAGGAGCCGAGGACGGGCGCGGTTTCTCCAGTGGTACAGCAGCAATCACGGCGACGATTCTGAGCCTTGTCGAAGCCGGCGACCGGGTCGTGGCCGTCCAGCACCTCTACAATGATATCTACCGGCTGTTCGTCAAACTGCTTGCTCGGTTCGGCGTTACGGTGGACTTCGTCGACCCTTCCAATCACGACGAAGTACGAGCGGCACTGCCAGGCGCGAAGCTGCTCTACCTCGAAAATCCGACATCAATGGTTTTTGAATTGCAGGACGTCGAAGCGCTGACGACGATGGCCAGGGAATATGGTGTGACGACTGTCATCGACAATTCCTGGGCGACGCCCCTTTTTCAGAAACCCATCCAGCACGGCGTCGATATCGTCATCCATGCCGCATCAAAATATCTCGGCGGGCACAGCGACACTGTCGCTGGCGTGGTCGTCGGACCACGCGATCTCATCGCTAGAATAAACAGCTCAACCTATCCCTATATCGGCGCCAAACTGTCACCGTTCGAGGCATGGTTGCTGCTTCGCGGCATGCGTACTCTAAAGGTTCGATTGAAAGAACATATGCATAACGGCCTGGTGCTCGCGAGGCATCTGCAACAACATCCGGACATTGCGCTCGTCCGTCATCCTGCCTTTTCCGATCATCCGGGCAAGAAGACGCTGACCGGCTTTTCCGGTTTGTTTGCTTTCGATCTGAGCCCCGATGTCGATGTGGCGCGTTTTGTAAACGCACTGCGCCACATCAGGCTGGGTGTCAGCTGGGGCGGGCCCGAAACGCTCGTGGTTCCGGCGAAGGCCGCTTTGCAAATTCCCGATCGCATGACCTCCTTCGTTCGTTTCGGCGTCAATCCGCAGACCATCCGATTTGCTGTGGGTCTCGAGGAACCCGAAGTGATCTGGAACGATATTCAACAAGCGCTGCATGCGGCGCGTCTGTAGCATTGAGGACACAGCCTCTTCCTGATTTGGCAGGGCGCGTGAATAAAGTCGGCAATTAACCGATCGCGCCTTGACTCATATAAGATGACAAATGTAGTCATCTTTAAACATGAGTACAAAGCTCATATAAAATATCAAGCAGAGTCAGAGTTTTACAAGGGGTGGTCATGCGGGGATGCAGGGCGGTGATTTGGAGCGACGTTAGTTCAACCGGGTACAAGCATCGCGCACGCTTGTTGATGACCACGTCGATCGCCGGGTTGTTGATGGCAAATGTCGCTGCGGCGCAGGAAGCGCCCACCATCCAGCTGAACACGATCGTCATTGACAGTAGCGATACCAGCCCGATTGGCCCCGACAAAGGCTATATCGCCAAGAATACGATGACAGGCGCCAAGACTGACACGCCGATTCGTGAAATACCCCAATCCATTTCCGTTGTTACCCGCGAGCAGATGGATGACCGGTTTTCGGAGCAAATCGAGGATACAATCGCCTACACTTCCGGCGTGACAGCCTCGCCCTGGGGTGTTGATGATCGCTTTGATCAATTCCTGATCCGTGGCTTTGACATTGGCCCCTACGCGGTATTTCGCGACGGCCTGCCGCAAAAGGCCATCGACTTCTCTGGCTTCAAAGCCGAGCCATACGGGCTGGAGCGAGTGGAGGTGCTTAAGGGACCGGCATCAGTCCTCTATGGTTCGAATGAGGTTGGCGGTATTGTCAACCTCGTGACAAAAAGGCCGACGAAAGACCCGCTTTACAGCGCCTATGCGAGCTATGGCTCCTTCAATACCTATGAGGTCGGGATTGATGCGGGAGGACCGCTCGACAAGGAAGGCGTGTGGACCTATCGACTGACGGGACTTTTCCGCGATGGGGAGACGCAAACGGATTTTTCCAGGAACAATCGGGTGTTCATCGCACCTGCAATCACCTGGTCACCGAGCGCCGATACGTCGCTGACAATCCTCGCCAACTACCAGTGGGATGAATTGACGCCGAATACGTTCCTGCCGATCGCCAATCCGGCCTTCCCGAACATTCCGAAATTCTCGCGCAGCTTCACCGCATCCGATCCGAATTTCGACCGGTTTGATGCAGACCATGGCTCTATCGGCTATGAGTTCGAACACAGCTTCAACGAATCATGGAAGATCTGGCAGAACCTCCGCTACTCGCAGCAGGATACGGATTACAGGCATCTCTATTATTCCAGCATGATCGACGATGACACGATGGGTCGCACGGCATTCACGGTTGACGAAACGGCAACGCTCTTCAGCGTCGACAATGGTGTTCAGTATGATTATGAAGGCAAACGCATCAAGAATACCTTGCTGATGGGCCTTTCATACGACCGTCAGACGGTTGATGGTCAGAACGGCTTCGATACCGGGCCAAGCCTGGATATCGATGATCCGGTATTTGGTATCGACGTTGCTTCCCCTCCAATCTATCTCGATCGTCGCCAGACCATCGATCAAGTCGGGCTCTATGCTCAAACCCAAACCAAGGTCGATGATCACTGGTTGCTAACTTTGGGCGGGCGCCAGTCCTGGGTGGAAGACAAGACCCATGATCGCTTGAGTGGCACAACCAGCGAGCAATCCGACAGTGCCTTTTCTGGAAAGGTCGGGCTTGGATATCTGTTCGACAATGGCATGACGCCTTACGTCAGCTATTCCGAATCCTTCACGCCAACCATCGGTCAAGGCTCTACCGGGCAGACGTTCTCGCCTTCCGAGGGTCAGCAATATGAAGCAGGCGTGAAGTATGAACCGGATTTCTTCCCAGGAACGGTCACCGGCTCGGTTTTCGAGATCACCAAGTCCAATGTGCTAACGCCGGATCCGAATGACCCGAATTTCCAGGTTCAGACCGGTGAGGTGCGGCATCGCGGCTTCGAGCTAGAAGCCATAGTCAACCTCTTCCACGGCATCAGCCTGACGGGCAGCTATACCTATCTTGATGCCGAAATCACATCGAGTAACGTCGAAGGTGAAACGGGTAATCGGCCGGCACTCGTGCCGGAGCATCAGGCTTCTCTTTGGGCCAAATACACCTTTGAAACCGGGGTTCTTGAAGGCTTGAATGTCGGCTCAGGTGTGCGCTATGTCGGCAGTTCGTTTGGCGATAACGCCAATCAGATCAAAGTCGACGATTACACCCTCGTCGATGCGGCGATCAGCTACGAGAAGAACGGCTGGAAGGGGTCGCTCAAGGCGAGCAATGTCTTCGACAAGGAATATTATTCGACCTGCGCCGGCGACAATGATGGCAATCCCATGTGTATCTATGGTGAAGGACGCGCCGTCAAAGCGACGCTTTCGGCCAAGTTCTAGCGAGTATGTGATGAACGGAACGGCCTTTTCGCTGAACGGTATCGGTTACGATGTGGATGGGCGAACATTGCTGCATCCATTGACGCTGGACGTTCCGCGGGGCGAAGTGGTCGGCATCCTTGGTCACAACGGCTCGGGCAAATCGACGTTGTTGAAGATATTGGCGCGCTTTCAAACGCCCACGCGAGGGCGCGCCGAATGTCTGGGGCAGGCCTTGGGTTCGTTCCGAGCCAAAGAATATGCCAGGAAGGTCGCCTATCTGCCGCAACAGGCTCCCGACACCGACGGTATGACGGTAAAGGAGGTCGTTGCTCTCGGCCGCTATCCCTGGCATGGAGCGCTTGGACGTTTCTCCGGTAACGACAGGGCCAAGGTCGAGGAAGCACTGGAGCTGACATCCATGACGGCGATGGCTGATCGTATTGTGGATACTTTGTCGGGCGGTGAACGCCAGCGCGCCTTCCTGGCGATGCTGGTTGCACAGGACACAGAATGTCTGCTTCTTGACGAGCCGATCTCGGCTCTGGACATTAATCATCAGATCGAGGTGATGCGTCTGATCCAGTCGCTGGCACACGACCATAATCGATCTGTGCTCATCGTCCTGCACGATATCAACATGGCGGCGCGCTATTGCGACCAGGTTATTGCGTTGTCCGGCGGCAGGCTGGTGGCTCATGACGAGACAGAAGCACTGATCACGACGGACAGGCTCGATGCGATCTATGGCGTGCGCATGGGGATATTCCGGCATCCGGAAACACAGACTCCCATCAGCTACGTGCTTTAGGCAAATGCTCTCAATATGTAGACGCGACTTTCTGTTCGGGGCGGCGGCAATGCTTGGTTGTTCTTGTGTGCCTTTAAGGGCGCAGGAAGCAACCTCTGCCTCGAGAGTTGTTTCGCTGGACTACGGTCTGGCACAAACGATGATTGAGCTTGGCGTGCCGCCCGTCGGACTGGTTGACACGCCGGCATGGGCGGACTGGACAGTGGAACCGCCTTTGCCGGCAAAGGTGGTCAATCTCGGCTCCGCCCATGAGGTCAACATGGAGCTGTTGCAGCTATTGAGACCGGATTTGATTGTCTCCACGCCGTACCTTGAATGGGTCAGGCCACAGCTGGAACAGATCGCGCCGGTCAAATCGTTCCCGATTCATGCGCTTGGCTCGTCGCCTTTTCCGCATATCATTGATGCAACGCGGGAACTTGGACGTATGCTTGGGCGCACGACAGAGGCGGAAGCGCTGATCGACCGCTCGGAGATGGAATTACGTGCAGCACAGACGGCGACCAGGCATCTTGGCAAGCTCGCGGTCATTACGTTCATCGATGAACGCAACATTCGCATATATGGACCTGGCGGCATTTTTCAGGATGTGTTCGACAGGCTTGAGCTGCAAAACGCCTGGACGCGGTCAACCAACGAGTGGGGATTTGCAGATATCGGCATGGCCGATCTGTTTGATCTCGGCGACGCGAGGCTTTTCTACATGGATCCGATACCTCCGGACGTGCTTGCAAAACTGCCGGGGAGTCCGCTCTGGCAAAGCATGCCGTTTGTCCAGGCAGGACACGTTCAACGCATGGCAAGCGTGCTGATGTTTGGCACACTGCCTGCGGCAACCCGTTTCGCCCGATTGCTCGCCGAAGCAAGCACATGAGATATGTTACGGCCCATCCTTCATTCGCAACCGCTTTGCTGTGGTGCCTGGCCGCTGCCATCACTGCGATCAACCTCGGTCCTTTGATCGGCAGCACCGGAGTCAGTGCCTTCTTTTCTATGCCGTCGGCCGGTGATAGCCAGGCAGTCCTTCTGCATTACAGCCTGTTGCCGCGGCTTGCGATGTCTTGCGTCTGCGGTTTTGCGCTAGGACTATCGGGCGTTCTTTTCCAGCATGTGCTGCGCAATCCGCTCGCTTCACCTTCGACCCTGGGCGTGGAGGCAGGAGCGCAGCTCGCACTCGGTGTTGCGATGCTGTGGTTTCCAGCGCTTCTCGGGTGGAGCCGCGACACGGCAACGGCTTTCGGTGGTTTCGCCGCGATGGCCGTAGTCTTTGCAGTCGCATGGCGATTCAAATTCCAGCCAGTCACTGTGATCCTGACAGGACTGGTCACTGGCCTGTACTGTACGGCAATCGTTACGCTGCTGACCCTGATGAATGACCACTACCTGTCAGGTCTGTTTGTCTGGGGTGGGGGGTCGCTGAACCAGAATGACTGGCGCGCGGTCTCTGGTCTTTTCCCGAAAGTAATCGGTTGTTCCATCCTTGCGTTACTGCTCGTCCGGCAGCTGGGTGTGCTGACGCTTGGTGAGGCAGCGCAAGGCATTGGAATCAAACTGCAATTTGTCCGGGCCGCTGCGCTGTTTGTTGCCGTGGCCCTGACAACGTTCACAGTCAGCGCCGTCGGTGTGATCGGATTTCTCGGTCTGGCCGCGCCTGCTATCGCGAGGGCGGTAGGTGCCCGGCGGATCAATACCCGGCTCATTGTGGCTCCGCTTATCGGGGCGGCTCTCCTGATCATCGTTGACCAGATCATGCAAGTTTACACGGCAAAAACAGGCAGTTACGTGCCTACTGGCGCCGCGACTGCGCTCATCGGTATGCCGGTACTGCTGCTGGTCATGATGAAGCGCGGCGGTTCCCTGCAAACGGCGGTTCAAGGCAGATTAAGCCCCACCACAATCAGAAGGCCCTTATTGTTGATAACAGCTCTTGCTGGTCTTGTTTTGGCCGTAGCATTGGTCACAATATTTGTCGGCAGAGGCGTCGACGGATCGTGGATAAGCCATACTGGCGCCACTTTGAAATCCGTGCTCCCCTGGCGCCTGCCACGGCTCGTTGCCGCAACTTCTGCGGGTATAATGCTGGCGCTTGCCGGTAGCCTGTTGCAGCGTCTGACCGGTAACGCCATGGCAAGCCCGGAGGTTCTGGGCGTCAGCGCCGGTACGGCGTTCGGATTGCTTTGTGTCTTGTTCGTTGTCGCTGAGCCGACCATTGGAGATCGACTCATCGGAGGTCTTGTGGGCGCAGCGACGGTCCTGGGCATTCTCTTTGCCATGAGCCGCACAGCCCATTCCGGCAACCAGTTCCTGATACTCGGCGTATCGCTGGGTGCATTTCTAACGGCGCTGATCTCTGTCGTACTCGCCTCGGGCGATCCCCGCGCCCTGTCACTGATCAGCTGGATGGCTGGCTCGACCTACGGGGTGAGTAGTACTATGTCATTGATAATATTGATATTGGCAATTGTCGGTGCAATCTCGGTTACACTCCTCGTTCGCCCGCTACAGCAATTCGCGTTGGGTGATGTATCGGCGCATTCGCACGGCGTTGACGTGAAGAAGCTCCAAATCCTGATCCTTGGCATTGGCGCGCTGCTTACGGCCGTTGCCACCCTGATCGTTGGACCTTTGAGCTTTGTTGGCCTGATGGCTCCGCACCTCGCACAACGGCTTGGGCTGACCCGGGGCCTGCCGCATCTGATGGGTTCGGCACTGTCCGGAGCGTTGCTCATGGCAACAGCCGACTTCATCGGCCGTACTATCTATTTCCCGTGGCAGTTGCCGACGGGCCTTGTCGCGACGTTGCTGGGCGGTCCGGTTTTTGCTGTGCTACTTATCCGCGGCCGCCGCTTGTCTACGCGGCATTGAGGGTCCGCTGGCAGGCGCGGTGCGCATCTTTGATCATGAAGTTGACGAGCGTTCTGGAAACGCCCAACTCTTCCGCAATATCCTTCTGCGGAACCCCGTCGATGCGATGGCGGACAAAGGCGTCGTGCGTTCGTTTTGGCAGGCTTTTCAAAGAGTTAAGGACTTCACGTAAAGTCTCTGTGGTCACCATGCAATCGAGTGCGCTCACACTCGGCGCCGGGATAGATTCCACGCCATCAATCGGCATCCTGTGGTGCCTTTCATGCGATTGTTTGCGCGCTTCGTCGAGGGCGAGATTGTAGACCATGCGACAGGCATACCCCACCGGGCACTGTATGCAGTCGGAACGCATTGTACATGCCTTGATAATAGCGTCATGAAATATATCTTCTGATTGTGCATGCGAGTGCAGAACGTTTTCGGCAATCTTGATAAGTTTTGGCTTATATTGAATCAAAGCGTTTACAAGAACATTGCCATTGCAGGAGTTTTGTTCTTTTTCCATTGTTTGGAATTCTTTTGCTGTATGATTGCAATGAGGATTAATTACTCCACGCCCCACATTCTATTCGAGAAAGTAGGGAGTAAAGTGGGCCGTCAATGTTGCAAGAGCAGCTATAGTTTAACATGATAAAATGAGTCAAGTTACTAATCAAAAATAATCAGCACCTCGTTCGCCCACAACCGGCAACACCCAAAATGCAAGCCAGGGTGGAGAATCTTGTACCGAAGTCACGATTTTTTGTCCGGGATTTGGTTATTTCCGTGCAAGAATGGATCAAATCCATCTCAAACCTCTCTCACATGGCCTTTGGACTGTTCAAAGTTTTTCCCAGCGACATACTGGATGTCGACCATCAGCTTTCCGCGTGTTAAGCCCGATCACCTGCATCAATACGGATACCGAGTTCACATGAGTCGTCTTGACAGCTTCATTTCCCGCATGACGGCCCAGCGCGAAATTCTCAATCACCTCCGCGGCAGGTTGGACGGGCTGGGTGGTCCGGTGCTTGAGCTCGGACTTGGCAACGGCCGCACCTTCGATCATTTGCGTGAATGTTTTCCGGACCGGAGAATCATTGTCTTCGACCGCGCTGTCGGCGCACACAAGACCTCGGTACCCGAACCTGAAAATATGGTTGTCGGTGAAATCAGGGAAACCGCCCGGAAGTTCATCGGTATCAACGCTGCTCTCGCACATGTCGATATTGGCACGGGATATGACGACAAGGACGCGATCACGCTGACCTGGCTGCCACAGCTCATGGCCGGCCTCGTCGCGCCGCACGGCTATGCGGTCAGCGGACTGGAATTGCGGCACCCGCATCTGGAGCCGCTGCCGGTGCTCCCTGGCGTGGAGGTGGGCAGGTATTTCCTATACCGGCGTGTCGAATAACAACAGATCGAACTGCTGTTCTCCGGCAGGGATATCCTTCACTTTCACTGACGCGATGCCGTCCTCGCGGAAGATCATGCCTTCTTCGTAAAATCCGGCAAGGTATTGCACGAAGGCCGATGTTTGCTCCTGCCCATAAAAGACAGGGGAGAATTCCATATAGAGCGGGACTTTGCGGGAGAGCAGGGCCTCCATTGACCGGCAGGCGCGGGGTTCGTAACCCTCGATATCCATCCAGACCAGCCCAATGTCGTCTAACGAAGTGCCGGCATCAGCAAGGATCTTGCTCACGGGCTGCACCAGCACGACAATCTTGCTGTCCGCTGCACTCTGCCGAAACGCGCTGCTTTTGCCATAGTTGTTCCGGTGCTGGAAAAAATCGATCTCGCCTTCTGTTTCGCCGGCGGCCGAGTTGACCAGTGTCACCAGGTCGCCCAGCTTGTTCTGGGATATATTGGTGCGCAGCAGCTCGAAGTTTCGCGGGTCGGGTTCGACGCTCACAATTCGGGAAAAGGATCCGCTCAGGGCGAAGTAAATTGTCTGCGTACCGATGTTGCCGCCAAGCTCGAGCAGGGTGCAACCCTCGCGCAGAAGTTGCCGTTCCTTGAGGATCGCGAGCAGGCGGTCAACATGGTCCCGCTCGAAATGACCTTTGCGGAAGATTTTCTTGCCGATGTAGTCGCCCGGCATGAAAGTTATGACATGGTCTCCGCAATCGATGGTCATGGTCTGGACCCGTGGACCAATCGCGTTGATCAGCAGCTCGCGGCCGTAACGCGTATCAAAGAACTTGCCGGCCAGGCGATCTCTAAATCGGCGAAATCGGCGCTTCCAGAGTTTGTTCATGTGAACCGTTCGCTTGTCTCTCCGGAAACGATATAGACGCGCAGCGGCTCTGCCCGCCCGCGAATAGCGATCTCCCGGCTTTCAAGTTTCCCGGTATCCGAACCCGCGCGGACGATCGTGGGTTCCGACACGACCACCGTTGCGTCGAGTTCCTTGGCGACAGACTCAAGGCGGCTGGCGACGTTGACGGTGTCGCCGATGGCTGTCAGGTTCTTGACTGATCCATAACCCATGGCGCCGACGATAGCCGGTCCGCTATGAATGCCGATGGCAACCCGGATCGGAATTGGAAGTTCGGCGGCCAATTCCTCATTGAGACGGTCTATCTCCTTGATGATGACAGCTGCGGCCTTGAGCGCATGGCGGCAACCCTCTTCCGGTGAGCTGTTGAGGCCGAACAGCGCCATGGCCCCATCCCCGATGAATTTGTCCAACCGCCCGCCCGAACGCTCCACCGCCTGGCCGACAATGGCGAAGTAGCGGTTCAGCAGGAAGACAATGTCATAGGGAAGCCGCTCTTCCGTGAGCATGGTGAAGCTACGGATATCGCAAAAGAGGATGGCGATTTCCTGTTCGCGGCCCGGCTTGACCTGCTGACTGCCCACAGGAACGATACCCTCAACGGCTGGCACGAGCAGAGGCACCACGCTGATATTACTTATGGGGTGAAGCTGGCAGGCCAGCCTCACTCCGGGATCTGCACCGATGCGGATCAGCGTCGACCGCTCGATCGATTCCGGCGGCGGCAGGGTCGCCGACCCTTCAACAACCTGGACCCGGCAGGTCGAGCAACGTCCCTTGCCGCCGCAGACCGCGTAGTGCGGAATCCCGCCGAGACGGCTCGCCTCAAGGACACTGAAGCCGCGCGGAACACGAACGGTCTCGCCTTCGGGGTAACGGATTTCAATCTGGTTGGCGCGTTCGCGCCAGCTGCGTCGGGTTCGCATGGCAAATACGAACATCAGCGCGCCGGCAAATCCGCCATAAAGCGTGTATTTGGCCGTTTGAACGCGCTGGATTTGATGTTCAACAATTGCCGACGACGCATGGTCATATCCGGTAGAGCCATAGGTCCTGCCGTAGCCGCTACCGTAGCTGGACTGAACGGGCTCACTCTCAAGGATCCGCCCCGTGTCTGCAAAGCCAAGCAGAGCGAGCACGGGCAGAAGGATTGCGAACGTCAGCAAGAATGGCGCGGCCCTTGAGTACCAATCACGATAACGCAACCAGAAATGGACGCCTATGCAGCCGTGGGTCCAGATGACAAGGAGGGCAATCGATTGACGCAGGCCGCCCATGGGAGAGTCGATCCAAAGTGCGCGTATGACAGACTCGTAACTGTCCTGCAGCCCCATCATTTCGAAGCGTACGCGCGTTGCAACGACATGCTCGATAATGAGGAGTGGAATCAGCAACCCAAGAATGACCTGCAGAGCCTCGCGTACCGGCATGACAAGCGTCCGGTGCAGGTAGAGCGATCGCATGACAAGCGTAATATGGACGAACACGGCACCGTAGAGCAGGGCTGTGCCAATCGGGTTACGCCAGATAGCCGTAAACCACAGTCGGCCTTCTTCCGCGGCGTTGAGGGAAATCAGGTTCAGCGCATGGTTTCCAAGATGCAACGTCACGAAGACGAGCATGATCAGCCCGGAAGCCAGTCGTGCCCTGCGCAGGGAGCGTTCGGAAAAGCGGGGCACTGTGTAGGCTGCTGTCATGGATACCGGATTGATTTCAATCAAACTAACTTAAGCGACGAATGTTGATTTGGCGAGATGAACTCCGCTTCCGGCATTGCTCTCCAATGATGGCAGCACAAGGTTCGAGCCGGATGACATTTATGTGTAGTTGCTTGCAATTGCGCGCAAATGGGTGTGCAAGCTTCTTGCAGGACGAATCCGCTTTCATGATCCATAAAGCCACATGCACATTGCCTTCTACGCCCCGCTCAAATCGCCCAATCATCCGGTGCCTTCGGGCGACCGGCAGATGGCACGGCTGCTGATAGCGGCCCTACGATTGGCGGGGCATAGTGTTGAGATTGCCTCGGAGCTGCGAAGCTTTTCTGCTACGCCGGAGGCCGGGGGGCGAGGGCAGCTCGCTGTGCTGGCGCGACGCGAGGTCGAACGCCTTTCAAACGAATGGCGCCGGGACAGGAAGCCCGATCTCTGGTTTTGCTATCACCCCTATTACAAGGCGCCGGATCTCATAGGACCGCCGCTCGTGGCCGCGTGGACAATTCCTTGTGTGACTGCCGAAGCTTCCTATTCCAGACGGCGGGCCGACACCGATTGGGCCGGATTGCAATCGCTGGTGGTTGACATGGTGCGGAAGGCTGCTGTCAACATTTGCTTCACCAGGCGCGATGAGGTGGGACTTGCCGCCAGTATCCCCGAAGCGCGTCTGGAACGCCTTGAGCCTTTTATCGACGTTTCGGCGTTTCGCTCCAAAATTGCACAGTACAATCCAAAACGCCTTGTAACAGTTGCAATGATGCGACCGGGAGACAAGCTCGAGAGTTACAGGATGCTCGCCAGGGCTCTGGCCCTTATCGTGCGCAGGCAATGGCGACTGACTGTCATCGGCGATGGTCCAGCACGTGACGAAGTACGGGCAATGTTCGCAGACTTCGGCCAGCATCGCGTCGAATGGCTAGGTCAGAAGCAGGCCGCGGAGATTGAAGAGCTTCTTGGCCAAGGGGGCACGTATGTGTGGCCCGGGACCGGCGAGGCCTACGGCATCGCCTATATGGAGGCGCAGGCAGCCGGCTTGCCGGTGGTGGCACAGGCGACTGCTGGCGTGCCCGAGGTAGTCCAGCATGGCGTGACGGGGATATTGACAGAGACGGGCGATATCCGTGCCTATGCGGATGCCATTGCGCAGATGCTGGATGGCGACGAATGGCGCAGTGCAATGGGCCGGGAGGCGCGCAGATTCGTGCTCGAGGAACGTTCGCTGGAAGTTGCTTCAAAACGACTGGATCAACTGTTGCGAGACTGTGTGGAGCGTGGCGAATGACAGATGATGCAGTGTGGAGACCATTGCGGGCCGAACTTGCGCGCTGGATCCATGCGAACCGCTGTGCCCGTTTCTGGCTGCGTGATGATGATGCAGTCAAGCCGGGCGATGCACTGGAGCAGCTGTTGGCGCTGGGCAAGAAACACACAGTGCCGTTGACGCTTGCCGTGATCCCGGCGAATACAGGCGAGGCGCTTGCCATACGTCTAAGGGGCGAGGAGAGCACGACTGTTGCCGTGCATGGCTGGTCGCATAAAAACCATGCACCGTCGCATGAAAAAAAGCAGGAGCTTGGCCCGCACCGGCAGTTGAGCACCATGACCGGTGAACTCCGCAGTGGTTTTGCGTTCCTCAAGGAGCAGTTTTCAGAGCGATTTGTACCGGTCCTGGTACCCCCTTGGAACCGAATTGATCCGTTGCTGCTACCGGAGTTGGCAACATCGGGTTTTGAAGGCTTGTCCGTATTCGGACGGGTCAAGGCAAAGCAAGCGGCCTTCCTGCCGATCATCAACACGCATGTGGATCTGATGGACTGGCATGGCACGGGTGGTTGCCGCGATCATGGCGAGCTGGTCGCCGCATTGGTCGGCGAATTGCAGCAGCGTTTTGACGGCAGTGACGAGCCGGTCGGCATCCTCACGCATCATCTGGTGCATGATGAATCGGCCTGGACGTTCCTGCGCATGCTTTTTGCCGTGACGGCGGAGACGCCGGGTGGCCGCTGGGTCTCGATCCGGGAATTGCTCTAACTGTTGGTTTTACGCAATTCCGGACGGAAAACCGCGTCACACTTTTCCTGGAATCGCCTTAGAGCTCGATCTCCTGGAAATCGCGAGCGGAAAAGGCCCCGGCGAAACGCTCCTTGGACAAGCGTTCGAATTCGTCAAGCTCGTCATCCGTGCGCGATGGAGCATGGTGGAAGAGTGCCAGCTTGCCGATCTTGCCTGCCTCCGCCAGGAGGACGCCATGCTGCCATGTCGAATGGCCGTAGCCGAAACGGCGCGGCATCTCATCTTCCGTATAGGTACAGTCATAGACGACAAGGTCTGCACCCTCGATAAGGCGCATCACCGCGGGATCGAGCTTTCCGGCCTCGTGTTCCGTGTCATAGACAAGCGCGAGCACGCGGCCTGCCCATTCGATCCGGTAGCCGATACAGCCGCCTGGGTGATTCAGGCTCTCGGTCCGGATCTTGATGCCCTCATAGGGCTCGAGCACATCGCCAGAACGGAAATCGCGAAAACCGAGGCTCGCCTTGCAGATATCGGGGTCGACGGGAAACCATGGCGGGCGCATGAACTGCTTGACCATCTCGCGGGTGGTCATGACACCGGCGAGATGTCCGGACCACAGGCGCACATTCATCATGGGATTGTACATTGGCATGAAATAGGGGAGGCCGATGATGTGGTCATAGTGGCAATGCGTAAAGAAAATGTCGACCTGATCGCTACCCTCCCGGGAAATACCTTCGCCTGCCTGTCGCACACCGGAGCCAGCATCAAAGATCAGCTTGTGCTTGCCGCACTGCACCTCGACACAAGCGGTACTGCCGCCGTATCGCCTGAATTCGGGACCCGAGACGGAAACGCTACCTCGCGTTCCCCAGAACTTCACCCGAAATATTTCGTCGTTCATTACGCTCTTTACACCCAATTCCCCGTTTTTCAGGGCATCGTAACCAAACCGCATCCGTAATGCGAGACTTGGATTTCGTTTTATTTGTCAGCGGCGCAATAAAACCCCGCCTTGGCCTCTATATAGGCGATAACGATTTGTTTTTTAAGCTTCATGACAATTGTCGTTACAAATGTATAAGTTCGGCAGTCATTTCAACGGGACGCCAGATTCATGTCTTTTTCGGAATTTCCGCCGGTCGCCGTTATTGCCGATCCGCATTTTCACGATCTCTATGGCGATTATGATTTTGCTGGCATCGATATGGGCGGCGACCGCAGGATGACGGCGCGCCGGCTGACCGATACCGTGCGTTCCACCCGTGTTTTCAATGAGAGTTATCGGGCCCTACGGGCGGCGCTTGACGAGGTGGTGGCTCGGGAAATCCGCCACGTCGTCCTGCTCGGCGACTATTCCGATGACGGCCAGGCGGCGACGCTCGGCGCGTTGCGCAAGCTGCTTGATGGCTACCGGCGAGACCATGGTCTCGTCTTTATCGCGACGCCTGGCAATCATGACATTTTCGGGCCGAAGGGCCGCCACCATGCCAAGCGCCTGCTCAATCTCGACGGTACCTATACGATCGTGGCGAGCGACGGCGAGTTCGTCGACGACGATGCGGACGGGATGGTCGTGACCAGCAAGATGTATTGCCCGGGTTATCCAGATGGCTTGCAGATGCTGCCGGATATCGGCTTCTTCCGCAGACCCGATGACCTTTACTGGGAAACGCCTTTCGGCACGAATGACGATCCCGCGGCGAGGCTCTATACAGCTCGCTCGGCCGACGGCCAGAACGAATACCGGTTGATGGACGCCTCCTATCTGATCGAGCCGGTCGCGGGCCTGTGGCTATTGATGATCGACGCGAATGTATTCGAGCCGCGCAATGGCGAGTTTGCCAGGGGCGATGCGGGCGCATTTGTCGACAGTACCAATGCCGGCTGGAATGCCATGCTCAGGCACAAGGGCTTTGTCCTGGATTGGGTCAAAGACGTTGCCGCAAGGGCAAAACGTGAAGGCAAGCAATTGCTCGCATTTTCGCATTACCCAATGCTGGACATGCTCAATGGCACGGCAGAAGACGAACTGGCGTTGATTGGCAGGACCAGTTCGACCGAGCGCACGCCGTCGGAAGCGGTGGCCAGTGCCGCTATTGATGCGGGCCTTCGCATCCATTTCAGCGGGCATCTCCATGTCAATGATACGGCGATGATGCGAAGGGACAATGGTTGGCTGGTCAATATCGGGGTACCGTCGCTTGTTGCCTTTCCGCCAGCGTTCAAGGTGATAACGCCAGGTGGCCCGAAGCTGCAGGTTGAAACGGTAAGCCTCGATCATCTTCCGATAGATCCCGCGATCAACGAGCAATACCGGATTGAAATCAATCTGACGGGAAAGAAGGTTGGCGGAATGCTCGATGCGGCCGACTATGGTGAATTCCTGTCCGAGCACATCAGCCAGCTTGTGGTGCACAGGTATCTGCGGCGCGAATGGCCCGAAGACCTGGCGCGGATTATGCCGCAGCTCAACCTTGGCGACCTCCTGATACTCGGTGACAGCGAGCAGCCCGTTGCCGTCGTAGAAGCGGTTGCGCTCATTCATGCGGAGCGGGCGCGCGCGCCTATGATAGCCGGCATACAGCGGCTGCTGCGGGCGAGCGGTATGACTTTGGATGGGCTGGACGCAATTCCGGTGCTTGATCTGCTCGGAGATTGGTATCGCCTACGCCTGGGCAGTGAGATGGCGCTCGATCGGATTTCGGCTGAGCGGCTTGCAGCCTACCGTTTCCTGATCTCTACGTTTGCCGGTTCCGCTACAATTGAAATCGGCGGTGCTCAGGGAAGCTTTGCGCGGATGCTGCGGATAATGGATCGCTATTTGTCCGGCCTGCCATCGCGCAATTTCACGGTTGATCTCGCAACCGGCGCAACGGAACGGGTTTAGCAAGACGCGCTTACTATGCAGGGCAATCTCAAGCGCTAGAGGGATGAACCGCCCCTTGCCACAAACCGCTTGAAGGCCTCCAGGGTTTCCGGGCTCACGTGGTGCTCGATGCCTTCCGCATCGATCCGCGCAGTTTCAACACTGATGCCTATGGCGCATAGAAACGACTCTACAATGTGATGACGCTCGCGGCTCCGTTCCGCAAGCTGCATACCAATGTCGGTCAAGAATACGCCCCGATACCGGCGCTGTTGGATATAACCGTCGGTCGCCAGCCGCTTCAACATTTTCGCTACGGTCGGCTGAGCCACACCAAGACGCTGTGCAATATCGACCTGCCTGGCCTCGCCCCCATCTTCAATGAGGTCAGCGATCAGTTCGACATAGTCCTCGATGAGCTCGGTCCGGCGATTGTGACGGGTCTGCCGGAAGCTCTCCATATGGGTGTTGGGGTCAACAAGCGAACTTTCGGGTTCGCTGTCCAAGTTTTCGTCAAGGTTCATTTCGATCTTCAGTTCCGGAGTCTTTCTAAGCCAGGGATTCGCTTGTATAGCCACAGCTATTCTTCCAGCATACACGACAAATATCTAAACCGGCGGAAAAATCGAAATCCAGGATCCGCACCGACGACTTTTCCAATATAGCACTTGCTATAATGTAACTACGATGCTTTAATTCATTTAATTTGCTAATCGGAGTTATGGTTGAATAATGTTGAAATGGGCGCAGACGAATCTAAACAGACGACGTCTGTTGGGGGGAGGGATCGCAACGATCGGCGCATCGGCGATCTGCACAAGCAGTGCGCCGGCGCAAGATACCCATGCACATCACGGGGACGCCACGCCGGGCGTTGACGCTGCTATACCGGCGCACAGGTCGGCGCATGGTGCGATGATGACTGTTGGCGCGGTTGACAACGAGCGCAACGGCTTCGATCCGACGGCAATGTTAACGGATTGGTACACCGGCGTCGTCAGCGAACTGCCGGACGGGCGCAAAGAACGCAGCTTCGAAATCACGGTCGAGGAAAAGGAAATCGAAATCGCACCGGGCGTTATGTTTCCGGCCTGGACCTACAACGGCCGCGTACCTGGTCCCGCACTTCGGGCGACCGAGGGAGACCGCCTGAAAATCACCCTCAAGAACAATGGGTCACATCCCCATTCGCTGCATTTCCACGGAATCCATTCTGCGCGCATGGACGGCGTTCCTGGCGCTGGCGTCATCGATCCCGGCGAAGAGTTCGTCTATGAGTTCGATGCGAAGCCGTTCGGTTGCCATCTGTATCATTGTCACGCACTGCCGCTGACCAGGCATCTCCACAAGGGCATGTATGGCCTGTTTGTGATCGATCCCGATCCAGCCCGCCATCTTGAATATGCCGACGTTGCACAATCGCGTCTCCTTGGCTCACCAGAGAATGCACAATGGCAGGAAATGGCCATGGTCATGAACGCCTTCGACACGAACTTCGACGGCGAGAATGAATTCTACGCGTGCAACACGATCGCTCACTGCTACGCGAAGGAGCCCATCAAGATCGATCGCAACCGCCCTGTTCGCATCTACCTGGTCAATATCACCGAGTTTGACCCGATCAATTCGTTCCACCTGCATGCCAATTTTTTCGATTATTACGATCAGGGTACGACCTTGACCCCGACGCTGAAGACAGTGGACCTGATCATGCAGTGTCAGGCGCAGCGCGGCATTCTTGAGTTCACGTTCAAGGAACACGAGCCTGGTCTTTACATGTTCCATGCCCATCAATCGGAATTCACCGAACTTGGCTGGATGGGCATGTTCGACGTCTCGGAGACGCTGTCATGATGAACGAACCAGTCAATTCCAGGCGGTCAAACGTCGCCGTGCCGTCGCGCCTCTTCTGGTTGCTGATCCCCGCAGCCGTGCTGGCCTTGGCAATCGTTTGGCTCTTGCAGGCAAACCCTCTTCAGAGTTTCAACAATGGTGCGCCGCCTGTTGAAAACCTGACCATCGAGCGGACCATACTTGATCACAACGGATTGCAGTTGCTCGTTCGAGCGGGTGGTTCGGAACCGATGACAATCGCGCAGGTCCAGGTCGACGACGCCTATTGGGAATTCGAGCAAACACCACAAGGAACGATTGCAAGGGGTGATACCGCATGGATCAGCTTGCCTTTTCCGTGGGTTCTTGGCGAGACGCACAGAGTGAACTTCGTCACCAATACCGGGGCAACGTTCGAGCACGAGATTGCCGTGGCAGTGCCGTCGTCAGCCGTCACGTCCGCAAGCCTGTGGTCTCAGGCTATTCTTGGTGCATTCGTGGGGATTCTGCCCGTCGCCATTGGCCTGATGTGTTATCCGGCCTTGCGCGGAGCAGGCCCCGGATTGATGGCGTTTCTTCTGGCCATGACTGTTGGTCTTCTCGCATTCCTTCTGGTCGATACCATGGTGGAAGCTCTCGAATTTGCTGAACGGTCGGCCGCGATGTTCCAAGGCAGTGTGATGGTTATGCTGGTCGCTGTGGCGAGCTTCCTCGTGCTGATGAGTATCGGGCGGCGGCACGGAACGCCAACAGGTCTTGCATTGGCGACATATATTGCGCTCGGTATCGGACTGCACAATTTTGGTGAAGGGTTGGCGATCGGTGCTGCTTTCACTGCGGGTGCGGCGGGACTCGGAACGTTCCTGGTGCTCGGCTTTACCCTGCACAATATTACCGAAGGGATCGGCATTGCCGCGCCGCTCCTGAAAACGACGCCCAAACTCGAGTCATTCGTCGGCTTGACGCTGCTCGCGGGAGGCCCCGCCGTGTTCGGAATATGGATTGGAAGTCTTGCCTATGCCCCACAGTGGACCGCGATTGCACTCGCGATCGGTGCCGGGGCCATCGCCCAGGTCATTGTCGAGGTCAGTGCATTGATCGTCCGGTCGCGCAATCTGGGCGCTGCTGCACTGCTGACCCCCTCAACATTTGGCGGGCTGGCCGCCGGGACGGCCTTCATGTACGTCACGGCCATGCTTGTAAAAATTTGATGCTGGAATGGCGGAACAATTGGCGCAGCAGAGGCGCCTCTTGCCCAGCACAATCAGGCAGCCAGCTACTTTGCTGCCTGCTTCTGCTTGCTCCGCGCTTCACTGAGCTCGGTTGTCGTATGGCTTAACCGGTCAGCGAGCACCCGCATGATCTCAATGGTCATCTCCGGATAGTCGCTCAGGAGCTTGAGGAAGTGTTCCTTGCTGATACGCAAAGCTTCCAACGCTGAATTGGCCCGCACGGTGGCGGTGCGTGATACGTCGCAGAGGATGGCGATTTCGCCAACGATGGAATCATGTTCGATTTCTGCAACCTTGATTTCGCCACTTGGACTATCGGATAGAATGTCTGCAGCGCCGGTCAGGATGACGTAAGCGGCATCTGCCGGGTCTCCTTGCCGGAACAGCGTCTGCCCTGCCTTGTAGCTGACACGATCAGAAGTAAACGCCAGAAGCTTGAGCTTGGCTGGCGCGACTCCAGAAAACAGCGGAACCCGCCGCAACATTTCGACTTCATCTTTCAGAAGCATGAACGTCCACTACCCCCTTATAGCGCTCCATCTGGTTCCCCGCCTGAGTATCAGCTTATGATGACACCAATTCCTTGAATATACCGTTTTTCTCCAGAAGAGTCGCGTGCGTTCCATCTTCAACCAACGTGCCCCGATCGAATACTATGATCCGGTCGAACAGATTTGCCAGCGAAGAATTGCCCAGTACCCATATAATCGCTGGGGCGTGACCCTCCTCATGCAGATCCTGCATGATATTGCGCGTGATCTGATCCTGAACGCGCTGGTCCAGCGCGGGGAGCGGACGATTGAAAATCACATAGTCGGCTCGTTTGAGCAATGCCCGTGCAACGTTGAGCTTCTGGCGCTGCACGTTGGTCAGGCGCTTGCCGCCAGAGCCGACATCAAAATCCAGCCCGATGGAGAGAACGTTTTCATAAAGTTGCAGCCTGTCGAAAATCTCGCGCAAGATGACGCGTATACGCTCGAGCCATCGACCTGCGTGAAGCCAACCCTGCCGAAAAGCACGTTATCCATGAGCGTCGCCGCAGCGGTGTAGCGCTCCGGATCATAACGTTCGATAACAGCCTTCAGTTCGTCCGGCATGTTGTTGTGGAACCGTGCGCGTGCATCGACGATCTTCGCCATGAGTTCGTCGGTCAGCAGGCCGAAGCGGTGTCTCGGCTCCACATAAGAAAAACTCAATCTGATGATGCTGGAGCGCTCGTCCTGCGATGCGTCGTCAAATCCGCGACCCTCCAGTTTTTGCAGAAGTTGCTGGTAATGCGGAATGTCATCGGCAGTCATGAATGTAAGTTGCTGGAAGAACGGATGGTCAGGGGGCAAATCCTGAAAGAGTTCAACCGCATTGGCAGCGATCTCCAGTCCCATCGCATAAAGATCAAGATGAAGGTCGGTCTCCCTGAGGATGGAACGGAAATAAGGATGTGCTGCCAGTTTCCGGTTGGTCATCATCGGCCGCTTCATCGTTCCAAACAAAAGGTTTTCGCCGACCGTTGCCTGCGGATTATAGGCATCGAGCTTTAAGGGAACGACCAGGTCTTCGAGATCTTCTTTTTTCAGACGTTTCCGCAAGGCTTGACGCAATTCAACGATACGATCGGTCAGGCCGCTGTGCGCCGCCGTGTTCACCGTTGAACGCAGCGCCATATCGAGGATATCCTGTGACATCAGCACGGCGTCGAGCACGGGCCGCACCACTGTGAAAAGATCGTGCGGGCCGGTTACGCCTGCTGAAACGTAATCGACCCAGTCGCTGTTGAGGTCGAGCTCGGGATTACCGGCACGGCGCGCCTCATTGATGTTCCATTTATATTGCGCTGCGCTCTTTCCTTCATATTCGACCTTGGTCAGAGGCGCGTGCTTGAGGCTGTAGAGAAGGTTGTCGCGCAATGTACCATGGAAGAAATATGTGTCGGATGATGCGTAGGCTATACGCCGGCCGGTAATCGATTCCGGCAGATCAAGGATGTCCTTGCCATCGATGGTAATGCGGCCTTGCTCGGGCCAGATAAGCCGCGCAAAGCCTTCGGCAAGGGCCTCACCGCCACTGCCACTGGTTCCGACGATAGCGACGGTTTCACCAGGCTTGATCTCCAGGGACACATGCTCGATAAGCGGGGCGCCGGTATCATCCAGGAGCGTCAGATTGACGGCGTTGATCGAATGCTGGAGAGGATCGACGGGTTCAGGAACCAAAGCCTGAATCTGCGGGTCGACCAGGCGGTCGACGTTGAACTGCTCGACAACCTGCGCATATTTCACCTGTACGTCCTGCCGTGCCTGATCCCAATCGATCAGTTCTTTCAGCGGTCCGGGCAGGTCCTTGTAGGCATTGATGACGGCAACCAGCTGACCAATATCGAGCCGCCCCTGCAGCGCGAGATAACCGCCAATGGAGTAAAACAGAAACGGCGTGACCTGCGCGAGGAAGTTGTTGATGAACTTGACCAGGAACTTCCACTGATAAAGATCGTAGCGAATGGAGAAAATCAGCCCCAATCGGGCTGCGATATCCGCGCGTTCGTAGTTCGAGGTATCGTGGCCGTGAATTGTGCCGATGCCATCGACGATTTCGCCGACACGGCCTGAAAGTTCTCGTGCCGTCAGCTGGCGCTGCCGGCCAAGATCGATCAGCCGCTTGCGCATGCGCGGGATGACAACGCCCTGAACGGCCACGATGGCGGCTGCAATCATGCCGAGCCAGAAGTTCTGCATAATGATGAAGATAAGGGCAGTGAGCGCCTGACCACCGAGCAATGCCGGCTGGACAAAAGCGTCGCCGGTAAAGCCGCCCATAGGCTCAACCTCATCCTTGATCATCGTCGCAATTTCAGCCGATTTCACTCGTTTGAAATTGGCGGGCGGAAAGCGTAGCACACGGTCGATCAGTTCGAAGCGAATTCGCCGTAGCATGCGTTCGCCAAGACGGCCCTTGTAGGTGTTGATATAGAGCTTGAACAGGCCGTTTATGACGACGAGGAAGAGAAACACCAGGCTGAGCGCCATGAGCATCTGAAAGCGGGTAAGTTCGAGCCCGTCGAAAAACAGCACCTCGCCGAAATAGGGCACATCATACTGTATGCGCATGAAGGTCTGGGTCGCACCGGGCGTCTCGAATCCGGTACCTTGAATCGGACCATTGACGATCTGTTTCGGCAAATCGAACGATAGGAAATAGGGAATCATCGAAACGGCCACGACGAGCAGAATCCATATTTGCTGCAGCCGCGTATTCGACCAGATATAACGCGTTAGACTTTTTTCCATCAATGACCGTCAGCTGTGAATTCAGCGGAAATTTCAACTATTGAAACGTTTGAAGAGCACATGGACGAACTCCATGATTGAATCGCTTTAGCCTACAGCATCCAAACCATGAACGCTATATGACATGGGTTCTCAAGTTGGCTTGTCAATTGCCTTGCGTGATGCGCGGAACGTTTTCTATGACACCAGGATTAAATCATTCTGCGCAACGCTTCGGCCGTGCGCTGTGCGCCGCTCAGGTCGAGCTTGTGCGCAGGCGGGTTCGGGCCGGCCAAGGCTCGCTTGATCGCAGTTCCAAGGATATCAGCGTTCAAGCCGTTCTCCGGCAGCGCGATGGCCAGGCCAAGGGCTTCCAGGCGCGCTGCCCGAACGCTTTGTTCAGTTTCGCCGCCGGCGGTAAAGGGGACGAGAATTGAACGGCACTGCGCCTGCAGAATATCGCAAACCGTGTTATAACCAGCCTGCGAAATTGACAATTCCGCACCCCTCAGCAAAGACGGAAAATCCCTGCGGAAGCGCACAAGGGTGACATTGTCTGGCGCTTCCGCCGACAGGTCCACGAAGTCACGTTCTGGTAAGTTCGGTCCGGTGATCAGACACCATGATCCGCGAAAGTCCAATCGTCTGGCGGCCTCGAGTGCCGAGCGAACGAGATCCAGACCCACGGCTCCACCACCGGCAGAAACGACGATGTCGAAAACTTCGGCGGGCGGAGGCGGGATCGGCCCGGCGACAAGCCCGGTATAGATGATTTTTTCGGCAATCTCCCGTGTAAGTGGAAATGTTTCCGGCAGGGTCACGAAGGAAGGATCACCGTGGACGAGGACATGGTCGAAATGCGCTTTGACGAGGCTGACGGTCTCTTCATCGCGGCCCGGCTTCGTGCGCTCCTGGAGGATATCGCGTACGGACGTCAGGAGTTTGGGACGTGGGGTCATCGCTTCGATGGCGTCGAGCAAGGGGAGAAGCTCGAAGCGCATTTGCCGGCGCCCGAAGGGGAAGGCTTCTATGATGACAATATCCGGACGGGCCTGGTGTAAGGCTTCGAGGAGCAGCTCGCGGCGGCGGTGAAGGAATTCTTCGTCGACCGGGTTGCCCTGTTGATCGGCAAGGCCGGAGAACCCTGCATTGCCGGCAAGCAGTGCCGGCAGCACAACGGACTTGACGTCAGGTCCCGGAAAGCCGGGAACCTGCGATCCGCCGGTGACAACCGTTACTTCGAATTTGTCTGACGCAAGCGCGACGGCAATGCGGCTGGCCCGCGCGAGATGGCCGATCCCAAGAAGATGCTGGACGTAGAAGAAGACACGCGGCGCGATCATGCTTTTTGCCACTCGCTTTCGAACAGGCGGGTGAGCTGGCGGATGCTTGAATTGTGATCGAAGTGTTCGCGAACGCGACTTTCTGCAGCGCGCCCGAGGCGGTGACGCAAGTCCGGCTCGCGAATGGCGTGTTCTAGGGCAACGGCGAGCAGCCGCGGGTCATCCGGCGGGACGACAAAGCCATTTTCACCGCCGGTCAAAAGTTCGGGAATGCCCGAAATGCTGGTCGATATGCAGACGAGGTTCTGGCTCGATGCCTCGACCAGGACATTGGGCAGACCGTCACGATCACCATCTTCCGCTACGCGGCAGGCGAGGGCAAAAACGTCGGCGCCACGGTAATGCTCCAGCACTTCCTCCTGGGCGAGCGCGCCTTTCCAGGTGATGCGGTCAGCAATGCCGAGCTCCGCCGCCAGCGGCTTGAGTTTGGCCAGCTGGTCACCGCCGCCGATATGTACGAACCGCCAGTGGAGTTTGGCTGGAAGCAGCGCGAGGGCGTGCAGAAGCACGTCATAGCCCTTCTTTGGCACGGCACGGCCTACGCTCAAAATCTGAACCGGATCGGCTCGGTTCGATCCATCGCGGCTCGAGCGAGGGGTGTCGAAATGACCAAACCGGGCAAGGTCCAGACCGTGATAGCTGAGATGCACATTGTCTTTGCGATCCGTGAGCTCGCGCATATGCTCGAAGCCGGAGCGCGTACAAGTCACGCTCCAGCGCGCGTCGGCAAGCTTTTCCGTCAGCTCCCAATCCTGGGACGTCCAGATGTCCTTGGCATGGGCCGAGCAGGTCCACGGTACGCCGGTCAGGATGCTCGTGTAGGCCGTGACGGAGGCCGGCGTGTGGATGAAATGTGCGTGCAACCATTCGCCTGCGTCCGGCCATTCATGGGCGAGGACAAGCGCCTGGCCGAGACGGCGGAAACGATTACGCGAAACATCGCGGCGCAGATCCGCCCAGAATCGTTTGAGCAGAGGCTTGAAGTTCGGTTTTTTCCAGCTGGCGAAGAGGGCACGCAAGACCCGAATGGGTTCCTGATGCAGGTACTCCGGCAGATAGACGACGTGCGCCTTGATCTCGTCGTGGATGGGATGGCGCTTCTTGTCGGTCGGTTTGCGCATGGAGATGAGGGTGAGGTCAAACCCGGCGCGCTCCAGCCCCAGCAGTTCCTGGGCAATAAAGGTTTCCGACAGCCGCGGATAACCCTTGAGGACGACCAGGGTCTTGCGGCGTATGAGAGGCGAATGCATGCGAATGAAACCAGACGTTATTCCGCGACGGCAGGAAGCGGTTGTTCGCGTTCATCCAGCCAGTCGCCGACAATTTCGGAAATGTGGACGAGACCTTCCAGCCGCATGCCGTCGCCCTTGCCGGTTTGCGATGGCGGTGCCCTGTCCGGCAGGCGTTTGAGTACCTCCGCGAGGCGCAAGGGATCCTCCGCTGCCTCGGGCAGGAGCATCTCGATCAGGCCAAGTTCGGAAGCACGCTGCGCCCGGATCAGTTGCTCTTCGCGCGGCGAAACACGTGGCACGATGAGCGCCGGCTTGTCGAAGGACAGGATCTCGCAATAGGTATTGTACCCGCCCATCGCAACCACAGCCTTTGCCCCAGCGATGAGCTCTTCCATGCGATTGTCGAACTCGATGACCTGGATATAGGGGATCTTGCTCCCTTTCTTCACAAGCTTTGCACGCTGCTTGGCGGGCATATAGGGACCAAGGACAATGAACGCCTTGTGCTGCAATGTAGGATCCTGCTGATAGGCGTGGATGACATTGTGTACGAGGTCGGCACCATCGCCGCCGCCGCCCGTCGTGACCAGAATATACTCGCCCTCCGGAACGTGCGTGGGTGCCTGATCGTTCGACAGGCTGCGCTGCAGGAAGCCGACAAATTTCATCTTTTCACGCACGCTGGCGGG
Source organism: Phyllobacterium brassicacearum (assembly GCF_003010955.1). Taxonomy (GTDB): domain Bacteria; phylum Pseudomonadota; class Alphaproteobacteria; order Rhizobiales; family Rhizobiaceae; genus Phyllobacterium; species Phyllobacterium brassicacearum. The sequence goes on along the minus strand of NZ_PGGO01000010.1, from coordinate 110,954 downwards.
CACATCGAGATCAACGAGAGGGTCGTAGAAATCCGGTGGTCCATAGACCCATACAGTGTCATAGAACTGATCGATCTTCCGCATCACGTTGTTGTTCTTCCACTCTGCTTCGAGCAGATGCGGAGCGTCCATGACTTCGCGCAATCCGAGCACAAGCATCGTCCCACGCGATTTCAAATAGGCAAGGGTTTCCTCGACTTCGCCCTTCAGGCCCATCGGCTCCTTGTCGACGATGAAAATATCGGGTTGGAAGGTTTCCGCCGTATGCCGGATGATCGACTGGCGCATCTTCAACGTGTCGTGCAGGTCGATATGCCGTGCAAGGGAGGTATATTCGCCGTTGCGCAGCTTGATCACGCTCGGCACCTTCACGAAATCGACGCGCGCCCGGTAGTCGAAAGCGCCGGCGATCGTCGCGCCGGAGATAATGAGGATGTTCAACCCGCGGTAATCCTCGACGAGCGAGTGGGCAATTGTCCTGCACCGCCGCAAATGGCCAAGGCCAAATGTATCGTGACTGTACATCAGGATCCGAGCATCTTCGAAACGCCGCATCATGGTCAAAACCCTCTGTTTTGCGGGTTGACCCGCGCAGTGCACTCGAACCAGCTATGAGAATGCAAACTTATCGGTCTTATCTGTATGGATCGGCGGCATCGCGCAACCCATCTCCCAAGAAATTGAATGCAAGAATAACAAGAATGACCGGAATCATTGGAAACAGCAGCCAGGGATAAAAGGCGATAACGCTGACGCTGCGGGCCTCGGTGAGGAGAATACCCCAACTCGTGATGGGCGGTCTGAGGCCGAGACCGAGAAAACTCAACGCTGTTTCGCCCAATATCATTCCAGGAATGGAAATGGTGGCTGTGGCGATCAAATGCGACATGAAGCCGGGGACAAGATGCCGCCCAATGATGCGCGGGCTTTTCGCGCCCATAAGCTGCGCCGCCAGGACATAGTCTTCCTCGCGCAAAGCCAGAAGCTTGGAGCGTACGGAGCGGGCAAGCCCTGTCCAGTCGAGCATGCCCAGAATGATGGTGATGCCGAAATAGATTAGAATCGGGCTCCATGTTACCGGCATGATCGCTGCCAGCGCCATCCACAACGGCAGGCTAGGCAAGGATTGCAACACCTCGATGACGCGTTGCACCAGTAGGTCAAAAAGTCCCCCATGGTAACCGGCAAGTCCACCAATGATGATGCCAAGAACGAAACTGATGGTGATGCCGATCAACCCTATGGACAACGAAATGCGCGCACCATAAATGATGCGGGAAAGGACATCCCGGCCAAGTCGGTCCGTTCCAAGCAGAAACATCTGTCCGTCCTTTGCGGGACAGACGAGATGGATGTTGCTCTCCACGAGGCCCCAGAAGCGATAGCTGTCGCCACGGCAAAAGAAGCGGATCGGTTCGACGTCTTTCCTGTTCTCCGTGTAGTTGCGCTTGAGCGTTTTGAGGTCGAGTTGCATCGTGCGGCCATAGACAAATGGACCGACGAACTGACCCTCATGGAACAGACGAACCCGCTGGGGCGGGGAGTGGATGAAATCCACATTGCGCGTGTGCAGGTTATAGGGGGCAAGGAACTCGGCAATAATGATCATGCCGTAGAGCAGGAGCAGAAAAATGCCCGATGCGAGGGCGAGCTTGTGGCGCTTGAACTTCCACCACATCAACCTGGTCTGCGAAGCAAGATGAATCTTCGCCTGTTCGTCCGTCATCACTTCGACGGACATTGGATCGAACGGCGCCGTCGAGACATAATGCTGCAAGGGCGCGCCGGGGGAGGGAAGCGGCGCCGTCACTTGGTGCTTCTCCCGGCCAGTCGAATGCGTGGATCGAGAAAGGCCAGTGCAATGTCGGATATCAGGACGCCGATTACCGTCAGGAAAGCGAGGAACATTAGGAATGAGCCTGCAAGATACATGTCCTGGCTCTGCAGGGCCTTGATGAGCATTGGTCCTGTGGTTTCCAGAGAGAGGACGATGGCGGTGATCTCAGCTCCGGAAATGATCGACGGCAATATCGACCCGATATCGGAGACAAAGAAATTCAGTGCCATGCGCAAAGGATATTTGACCAGCGTTTTGAATGGATGAAGCCCTTTGGCGCGCGCTGTCATCACATATTGCTTTTGTAGTTCATCCAAAAGATTGGCGCGCAGACGCCTGATCATGCCGGCCGTGCCCGCCGTACCAACGATGATGACTGGTATCCATAAATGGGAAAGGATGGACCGCGCCTTTTCCCAGCTCATGGGCTCGCCCAGAAATTTCTGGTCCATCAGATGACCAATGGACGTGCCGAACCAGATATTGGCGAAGTACATCAGGATCAGCGCCAGCATGAAGTTCGGAATGGCAATACCAAGGAGGCCAAGGAAGGTGAGGCCGTAATCGCTCCAACTATACTGGTGCGTGGCCGAATACATGCCGATCGGAAAAGCGAGCAACCATGTGAACAAAATGGTAACGAAAGATACAAGAACCGTTAGCCAGAGGCGGTCACCGACCACTTCGCTGACCGGCAACTGATACTCGAACGAATAGCCAAAATCGCCGTGCAGCATGCCGCCGAGCCAATTGAAATAGCGCAGTACAGGAGGTTGATCGAAACCATATTGATGGCGCAGTTCCTCCAGGTCCTGAAGGTTTACGGTCTCGCCCTGAGCTTGCATTTCGGCGATCTGGCTGTCCAGGAAATTTCCGGGTGGCAGTTCGATGATAATGAAGACCAGAGCAGAGATGATAAGCAAAGTAGGGATCATGGCGGCGATGCGCCAAAGGATATAACGCAGCATGCTAGACCTGCTCCTCACTGAGCCAGAAGGTGTCAGGCATGTAAATGCCAAAATAGCTGGTCGGATCGAAGCCGTAGAGCCCATTCCTCGGAACGTTCTGCAAGCGCGCCGTGCGGAGAACTGGCTGCAGCGTGCCGTTGATGAGGCCGATGGAAAATACCTGGTCAGTGAAAATGGAGAGCATCTTCTGCCAGATGGCAGTCCGCTCGGGCATGTTCGAAGATTCGCGCCAGCTGTTTTGCAGCTTGACCAATTCCATCGCTTCAGGAAGATCCGGCGCCTTACCATTCTGTCCAAGCGATAGATAATGCATTCCCCAGATTGGCCATTGCAACTGATCGTCCGACGTTGGGGCCAGTTGCTGGGGGTTCATGTCGGCGGTTGGAACTCCATTCTCAATTCCGTACCAGATGGACATCATGATGTGGCCAGCCTGGGCGCGGCTGCGGAAAATGTCGCGTTGCGAGGTATGGGTGAACAGTGCAATGCCGATCTTGCGCCAGTGATCGGTCACCAACTCCAGCACATCCGTGTCGAGCGTGCTTTCGCCGGGCGTTTCGATTGTTATTTCCGCCGGACGCCCGTCTGGAAGCAGTCTGAAACCGTCATCGTTGCGGTTATGCAGGCCCACCTCATCGAGCAACTGATTGGCCTTCTCCGGATCGTGATCGATCCACGCATTGGCGTATTCAGGTTTGTACAGCGGACTTTCAGGCAAAACCGTATCGGCGCTGGCCGTACCCAGACCGTAGAACACCGCCATGTTGATTTCATGCCGGTCGATAGCAAGAGACAGGGCACGCCGCACGCGGACATCGCGAAACAGGGCACGCCAGCCTTCGTCTCCGCAATTGAGATTGGGGAGGATCGCCACCCGCGAGCCGCGCGTGACCTTCCACAGATCAACCTTTACGGGGTAACGGTCCTCGGCATCTTTCAGGAAGGTATAGTCAGTGAAATCGATGCCGTTCGCCTGCAGGTCGCTTTCGCCCGCACCGGTCTTTGCAGGTATGATGGATGACGAACTGACATTAAGGATGAACCGGTCGATATAGGGCAACTGCCGACCGTTCTCGTCGACGCGATGAAAGTAAGGATTGCGCTCGAAAATGAACTGTTCTGCCGGCGGCGCGGTGGTATTGCGCCAAGGATAGAGCGTCGGAAGATCAGGGTTTTCCGGCCGGTATTCGCGCGACATCTTGATATGGAGGTCAGCCCATTTCTTTACGCGATTTTCCTTCATCAGCGCGGCAAGCCTGAACTCGTCCTGGTGTTTCTTGTGGAACTGCTTGAGATAGGCAGAGGGTCCGACAATGATGAGCGGCTGCGGACCGGCGAGGCTTGGCAGGAAATTCGGATTCGGCCTTTCCCAGGAATAGCGGACCGTCAGCGCGTCAAGCACCTCGAAGCGCGGCAGATTTCCGTCGACACGCAGGTCAAGCGAGCCGCCGCCTGGCGTGAGATCTTTGTTGAGCAGCACATCTTCCCACCAATAACGGAAATCATCCGTGGTCAGCGGCGAACCGTCAGACCATTTGTGTCCGTCGCGGATGGTAAAGCTGAAGACGGTGTCGTTCTCCGACTGGAAGGCTTCGAGAATATCGGGTTGGAAGACGAGATGCTCGTCGTAGCCAACCAGCCTCGCGTAACCATAGATCGTCATCAACCGGACATCTTTGCCGCTGCCGATAATGGTGCGGACCGTTCCGCCATACCTGCCTGGTGTTCGCCCCATGGCCTTGAGGCCAACGATCCGCGGCCGTTTCGGAAGGCGTTCGGAAAGCGGGGGCAGGCTGCGAGCCCTAAGCTGTTCATCCAGATATTCCGGCTCAAGCTCCCGGTCAGCGGCGTGCACCAGATCCGGCAGCATTGTAAGCCCGATAGCACCGAGGCCGAAGGTGCCAAGAAGGGTGCGCCGCGTTACCACGACCGTAGCTCCCGGGCATCGACGCTGCGCCGTGCAAGGACAAGATGCCCTTCGCCAAGATCGGCCGGCGCCAGCCCCTCACCGCTGCCATCACTGGAGAACTGCGCGCCCCAGGCTCTTTGGTCGGAGGCTCCGCTTGCCTGCAACGTCTCGAAATCGAGGGGACGGTCGAGATCGGGAAATGGCACGGCGGCCAGAAGCCCACGGGTGTAGGGATGGACGGGATTGCGCAGGATGATCTCTCGCGGTGCAATTTCAACGATGCGCCCGCCGCACATGACGGCGATGCGATCCGCCATATAGTCGACGACAGCGAGATTGTGGGAAATGAACAGGTAAGTCAGCCCCAATTGCTTCTGCAAATCCTTGAGGAGATTGAGGATTTGCGCCTGAACCGACACATCGAGTGCCGAAACGGGTTCGTCGCAGATCAGGAGTTGCGGCCCGAGCGCAAGGGAGCGCGCGATGCCGATACGCTGCCGCTGACCGCCGGAGAAGCTGTGCGGGTAACGGTTGAGATAGCGCTGATCCAATCCGATGGCCTGCATAAGTGCGCGCACCTTCTCAAGGCGGTAGGCGCCGTCACCGCGCCCGTGTATTTCCAGGGGCTCGCTGAGAATATTCTGCACTGTCATGCGTGGGGATAGCGAGGAGACCGGATCCTGGAACACCATCTGGATCTTGGTGCGCAGTTCCATTAGTGCGTCGCCTTCCGCCGCCAGAACATCGATCCTGCCGTGGCCATCGTCGAAACTGACCGAGCCTCCATCCGGAGTGACGGCACGCATCAATATCTTGCTGACCGTCGTCTTGCCGCTGCCGCTCTCGCCGACAAGGCCGAGGCATTCGCCGCGCCTGATGTCAAAGCTGACCCCGTCAACCGCGCGGACCGTTGTGCTGCCTTTTCCGCCGAATAGACCAGATTTGCGTGTCGTATAGGTCTTGGTCAGGTCACGGACACTGAGCAAAATATCTGGCGCGTTCTCGATTTGCTTCTTCTTCGCCCATAGCGTGTCCGAATTGACCGGCACTTCGCGAAGTGCTTTCAACCGTTCACCGGGCTTCATGTCGAAATGCGGAACGGCCGCCATGAGGCCTTTCAGATAAGGATGTTGCGGTGTGCGGAAGATCGCATCAACCGGTCCGGCTTCCATGATCTCCCCGTGATAGATCACGACGACTTCGTCAGCCATGTTCGCAACGACGCCGAGATCGTGGGTGATGAGCAACATAGCCATGTTGAGCTTGTGCTGAAGCTCGCGCAGCAGTTCGAGGATTTGCGCCTGGATCGTCACGTCAAGCGCCGTCGTCGGCTCGTCAGCGATCAGGAGGGCAGGGCGGCATATCAGAGCCATGGCGATCATTGCGCGCTGGCGCATGCCTCCCGACAGCTCGAACGGATACATGTCGTAAGTGCGGCTCGGCCTGGAGAACCCAACAAGGCCGAGCATCTCCTCGGTCTGGGCACGCCGTTCATCCTTTGTCGCTTCCGTGTGGATGTCCAGTACTTCGCTGATCTGGTTGCCGACTGTGTGCAACGGTGACAGCGATGTCATTGGCTCCTGAAAAATCTTGGCCATACGGCTGCCGCGCAACGACCGGATCGCCTCGCCATCCTGTGGCAATTGCAGGATGTCCGTGGTCTTGCCGTCGAGTGGATCGGTAAAAAGGATTTTGCCGGAAACTCTTCCAGTACTAGGCAGGATACCCATGACGGACTGGCTAATGACGGATTTACCAGATCCGGACTCGCCGACAAGTGCTGTCACCTTGCCCGGGAGAACCCGCAAATTGACACCTTTGACCACATCCAGCCGTCCTCCGAGCATTGAAAATGCAATGCCCAGATTTTCGATACGCAGCAGATCAGATCCTGACTTCATGCCAGCTAATTATTCCCCATGGCGTATCGTTGTCTCCCATTATTGATGAGACTATCGTACCATATACGGCGAGTCTAGCGGCCCTGTATTTTGCCGGCACTGGGGCAAAAAGCAGGGCTCGATCTAGTACAGCTGGTACCAATCAGAGCTCGGGGCAGATGCCGGCACCCAATACATCTTCGCAACGCGGAGAGCGGCGGAAATTGTCGTAATAGAGCGTCCAGTCGGTCTTGTCCGCGGCACGATAGGGTCCGAACTTGAAATATTGATTGACGCCCAGACCCTTGTCACCATGACCTACATGGCCTTTGACTGTCACGATCCATTTGTTGTTGGCAAAAATCTCGACATGTCCCGAGCCATCAGGACCGGGTTTCGTATAAATGGCAAAATCAATCCAGCCCGAATCCGGCGCCGGGAGTTTGTTGCCATGATCGGTCACGACGAGTGCATTGGTGCAACTGTTGAATTCCTTGCCATCCTGCGGCGTCCAATTCGCGTCGGTCGCAATTAACGCGCGCATCTGGTTGGTATCCGGCCGAAACCAAACCGGCGTTTGTTTTTCCCCGCACGCCTGGACCGTGCTCGCTCCCTCTGCCTTTGAGGGCGCCACATAATTGGTTTCGATGGTGGCGAACAATTTGCCCTGATTGAGACGCAACGCCAGGAATGGGCTGAAATCGCCAACGGCCTCGGGCCCGATTTCCCGCTTCCACTGTGCGATCAGATAGCGATGGTCGCCACTTGGGATGGGATCGGCAAATTTTACCGCAAAACCGTACCAGACGCCCTGGTCATAGGGCACGCGCCGGTCTGTTTTCTCCCAGATCTCGGCTCGCTCGCTGCAATTCTTTCTGGCCTTCGGGCAGAACGGTTTGACACTGAGTTTGAGCGCGCCAGTGCCAGTCTGCTTTACTTCGGACTGGAATTCGACCTTTCCGGCCCGCTGTTCGAAATTCTGCCGATAGTAGAGACCGCCGCTCGCGGCGAAGTCGTTCCCATCGAAACTGTCGATGAGCACGTCGCCTCCCGGATCCGCTGCCGCACTTGTTAAATTGAGAGTTGCGGCCAGAAGAGCCATGGCGACGGTCTTTCCTGTCATTGCATGAATTTCTCGAGCAAGGGGCGTCCGGTTTTCTTGTCGCGGTGCAACAGCATCACCTGTTCCGCTTCTGACAAGCCATCATAAGCGACATCGTCATAAGCGTCTTCGAGTTGTACGGTCTTTTCCGACGATTTCGGTAGCAGGACCGTGACCTTCTGGCCAACACCACGCAATTTCTCTTCACCAAGGGTTGTCCATTCGCCGCCACAATAGGTTGCAAATGCCTGGCTGGCGATCACCTCGCGCGAATATTTCTTGGTCAGGCCCTGCAAGCGCTGAACTTCGTTCACAGCTGAACCGAACGCGGAGAAGGTCAGGCGGTCCTTGAGGCCAACATTGCCGAACATGACATTGCCGACATGCAGGCCGATGCCATAGCGAACATCGCTAAGGCCGTCCTTGCGGCGCTCCTTGTTGAGCTCGGCAACGCGGGCCTGCGCCTTGAAAACGGCCGAGAGCGCAGCTTCGCACGCTATCCTGGACGGATCCTTGTGGCGGCCGCAGGGGTAAACCGCCAAGAAGCCATCACCCATAAAGCTCAGTATTTCGCCGCCGCTGCGGTTGAACGGAGCGGCGATAGCGTCGAAGAAGTGATTGAGTGTATCAATATAAGCCTGGCGGCCTTCCTTTTCAGCAAGCACGGTCGATTCGCGCATATCGCCCATGACCAGCGCTGCTCGAATGGTCTCGCCGTCACCGCGCCGGATCTGGCCGTTTAGAACACGTTTACCGGCATTGCCGCCAAGATAGGTCGTCAGCATGTTATCCGCCAGCTTGCCGAGGACAGCCATTTTCGCGGCAACCGCCAGGTGATTTTGCAGGCGCAGGAGTGCAGCAATCATGGCGTCGCTGAAGCCGTCGCTGCTATCGGTTGACCAGGATCCCATCATGCCCTGGGTGGATTGACCGCCGAAGGGTTGCAGGAATGCTAGGTAGTCAGTCACACCTTCTTCCCTTAATTCGTCGAGAACCGGAAATTCCATCGGACCGTCGTTGGTGATACGGCGTCTGACATGCTCCAGATTGTTGGTGAGAAGATAGAAATACGGGCTGAGCAGGAAGCGCTCGGGCTTTCCGGCAGGATCATGCCGGTACCCTTCGACGGTCATTCCGCTTGATCGCTTCCAGGTGAAACCCAGCGCATCATAAAGCGGGTGCAACATCGAAAAGGAAAGGTTTACGCGGGAAATCGGCAAGCCTGCTGATGCAATGCGTTCGCAAAAGCCACGGACGATGGTTTCGAGATTGTCGCCGGCCAAAGAAGAATGCGTGAGCCAGTCGGCTACCTTGTCAAGAAGTATAGTGGATACGTCAGATTGGGTCGTGCTCATCCCTGATCCTTACACATGCGAGCCACGCCCATTCCCCGAGACACTTTCACTATACCGGCCGGGCGCAACAAGATCGCGCTCAAGGCATGCCGGAGCTTATGAAAATGAGTGAATCGGGCAACAGTGTCAACGCCGGCAACTGGTAAGCCAGCATTGCGATTTTGTCGCTCCGATACAACTTGAGCGGGTAGCTCGACGGGCGTTCCTCTATCAGTCGTTGGTTCCGAACCATTGAGATGGGTATGTCGTCAACTCTAAACAATAGGGTGTAGTCACTTGATCGTGAGGCTGGCCGGCTGCCATCGCTCGCTTGACAGGCAATCCCGTAGCAGCCATCTAAAACCAACTTGATTGCAATGCCAATGACGGCACGCTCGCACAAAAGAGATCATCTTGGCCTCCTCTCCCTTCTCGGACCTATCAGGAAAAATTGAAACGCGGCAGGCGCAAGCCGGCGTCATTGGTCTTGGCTATGTCGGCCTGCCCCTCGCGATCACCCTGGCGCACAGCGGTTTCTCCGTCACCGGGTTTGACATCGATCCCGGCAAGATCGTCGCGCTTGACGCCGGCCGGTCGTATATCGAGGCGGTGACCGATGCGGCGCTTGCAACGGAAGCGGCAGCAGGCCGGTTTCGCTCAACAAGCGATTTTGCCGAACTTGCACAATGTGACGTGATCATCATTTGCGTGCCCACGCCGTTGACGAAGCATCGCGATCCAGATCTCTCCTTCGTTGAGGCGACGAGCCGATCAATTGCCGCAAGCTTGAGACCAGGCCAATTGGTGGTGCTCGAATCGACCACCTATCCCGGTACGACCGACGACATCGTCAAGACGATATTGGAGGAGACCGGGTTCAAGTCCGGAACCGACTTCTTCCTCGGCTTTTCCCCTGAGCGCGAGGATCCTGGCAATCGCGATTTCCAAACCGCCACGATCCCGAAAATTGTTGCAGGTGATGGCGAAGAGGCAAGCAAGCTGATGCAGGCCTTTTATGGAGCGGCGGTGAAGACAGTGGTGCCGGTTTCGTCCAATGCGACGGCGGAGGCGGTGAAGCTCACCGAGAACATCTTCAGGGCCGTCAACATCGCACTCGTCAACGAACTCAAGACACTTTATTCGGCGATGGGCATTGATATATGGGAAGTCATCGAGGCAGCAAAGACCAAGCCATTCGGCTATATGCCGTTCTATCCGGGTCCGGGGCTCGGCGGGCACTGTATTCCAATTGATCCATTCTACCTGACGTGGAAGTCGCGCGAATATGAACTTCCAACTCGATTCATCGAACTGGCCGGCGAAATCAACTCCGCCATGCCGCGTTATGTCGTCGGCAGTCTCGCCGAAGCGCTTGATATGCGATTGGGCAAGGCGCTGAGCCGCTCTCGCGTGTTGATCATCGGTCTTGCATACAAGAAAAATGTGCCGGATATCCGCGAGAGCCCGTCATTGCGGCTGATCGAGATCATCGAGGAGAGGGGTGGGAGGGCCGATTATCATGATCCATTCGTCTCTGAAATCCCCTCAACACGAGAGTTTATGGCACTGAAGGGACGGAAATCCGCGGAACTGACCGAGGAAATGGTGAGATCCTATGATGCCGTTCTTGTCTCAACTGATCATGATGGCATTGACTATGCGGCCCTGGCCAGATGGTCTCCCCTGATCGTCGACACACGCAACATCTTTGCCAGGTTGGGGTTGATGGCGGAGCATATCGTAAAGGCATAACCGCGCTTCGATCTATGACAGCTTAGCCTTCAGATTGCTTGCCGCCATGGCGTAGCCACCCGCGGCGCCATCGATGAAATGAATATGGTCATGTGCGCGGTGGGTTGGCACGAAGCAGGTGATCAGAGCGGATTCCTGCCGGTGCAGTCCATACCGGCTGATACCGGCCGTCGATGCATCTTCGAGTAGCATTTCGATGCGGCGAAGCCGTTCGGCATCGATGTCGATAGTCATTTTCAGACCGTCATCGAATTTGCGAAAATCGGAATTCTGCGTCACCTCGACCTTGTAAGTCTTTGGATTGAAACCCCCTGCAGTCAGCCCGAGTTTGTCAAGCACAACGACCAGTATGATTTGGGCGAGGATGGCAAGCTTACGCGAAAAAAGCTTGCCTGCCGGTGCAGTCGCGCGAGCTTCCGAGTCGATGCCTTTGGTGTTGAAGACGATCGGTGGACCCTCTGCAGGAAGCGGGTGGGCTCCGCGGCTCTGCTCGGCAGCGACGGCAATGATTCTGGTAACCAGTTCCTGAAACTGCGTGCTCGCCCCCGATGTGCCCGGGACGGCGATTATAGACACGATCTCGCCGTTGCGGGCTTCAATCGGGTTCCAGCGGCATGAAAGGCCGGTGAGGTCGGGTCGGGTACCCGAGGGTGCTGGCTCAATCGCGTATTTGCCTGCTTTCATCTGGGCTTCGGCCCAGCTCGCACCCCCTCCAGCGAACATGGCATACGAAACGTCCGGGCTGGCCTTGAAGCGGGCGACACGCACATCGTAGCCCTCCTTCCGGATGTCGCGCATCGGAACAAGAGCGGCACGCAAGTTCAATTGCAGATCATCGCGAACCCAGGATTGCACCGCCGCGAGGGCTTCGCGGGCAATGGATGCGGCAGATTCCGGTAACGCCACAACTGCGCCATCGCCACCAAATACGAAGGGATAATTCCGCTTGCCGAGTGCGTTCAGGAGTGCTGAGATGACGCTGGCGCCGGCCATGTTGACTGCCTTGTAGCGGCCCGCCTCAATAGCCTTGGTGGAGCCGACGATATCCGCTGTCGCAAGCACCCAGTCATCGGGGAGCGGCTTGTAGTTACCAACGTCAGCAACGCCCTCGAATTCCAGAAAAACGGGAAGCGTATCAAAGAAATCGTCATGTGTTTCATTTGCCATGCGTGGCCATTAGCACAATCTAAAGTGGCGGGCGATGAACGACTGCATCATGAGGGTAGTAACTCAAAAAATAAACTGGAATGAGCCCTCGGTCGTTAAATGTGGGAGTAAATATTAGGAGATTGTCAACCATGAATTGGTGCTGCGTTGCAAATAGGTGACAAATCCAGAATACAATTGTTCATCAGCTTGTGCCCACGCCCAAGGTCGTGCAACCATACACACGCTGTTGATTCTTTGACATTGAAAGCAATCCTGTTTTTTAGAAGTACGAGTGATGATGCGGGCATATTATGCTTGCTAAGAGGAATGGTTTGCACCCCCGATGCATTTTGATCTGGCCCATTTCCCGGATTTCCAGGAAGGTTTTCTCAGTAACAACGTCAAGCACGATACCCTTGAAATGCTTGCGGGTATTAGAAAGCAACTTAATTGCCGTTACATCACTCATATCGGTCATTCAGATCAGTTAACCGGTGAGCAAGCTCTCACTCAGGACATATCGGTCCTTACGACTTTTCCGATGAAATGGGTGCTGCGTTACTCTGCGAAGAACTACTACAAGGTGGACCCGCTGATCCGGGGGATCGCTCTGTTCCAACGCCAGGCAAACATGCCGGGTACCATTCGCAATCTAGCAGCGGACGCTGGATTGTCGCCTGAGGCGAGACAATTTCTACGAGACTGCAAGTTGCGCGGTCTCGGCAATCTGTTTCTGACTGTAAGCGTTGCCAACGCCTATGGTTTTCGCGGCGTGACATTGTTCACGTTTGACGTAGATCCAGCGGACGAAGCCGGGCTCGTTGACGGCATACGCAAGAGAATGACGGCAGTTTCAACGCGGCTGCATAATACGCTGCACGGCAATCGCAATCCCGCACTTGCTGCAGCGGTTGCCAATCTTCTGACGAAGCGCGAAATCGATTGCCTCTATTGGGCCGCCAATGGCAAAACCGATGGCGAAATTGGCGAGATTCTCAACATTGCCCGCTGGACGGTGGTCACCTATTTGCAGAATGCCAAGAACAAACTCGGCTGTTCCAATCGCACATCGACTGTTGCCACCGCACTGGCTCTTGGCGTTATCGAGATGCCTGTGATTGCCGGCCGGATCTAGAGCCTAGCCGATCTTCCCTGGCGTGATGAATTGCGGAAGGCGAGCATCCTCGAAGGCCGATGCCAGCAAGGCCGTATTATCTGCAGGGCTGTTTCCCGTGTCTGCGAAACGCACGTGATGCAGATCGATCTCTGCGGACTCCGCCGACAGCGTCAGCCGGAAATAAGCGTTCACACCCATGTTGCTGAACTCAAGATCAAGCATCACCCTGGGTGATGAGTTCCAGTCGAGCGTGTATTCGCCGCCAAGCCCAAAAATGAGCGTATCTGGATAGAACGTCAATTCCGTTGCCGAGTTGACGATATCGGCGATATTACCGAACAGTTCGCAGCGAATGAAGGCGATGTAGTCGGCTACGTCGACCAGACGGAGGTCACGGATTACCTCTGACAGATGTGTTGAGATTATCTCAACACGGGCGACTGAATATTGAGTTCTTTTCATATATTGATCCGATTACGGGCAGCGCAATCATTTACGACGCATATTAACGAATTGAATAAGTTCAGCGACCGCCTTGTAGAATTCCGGGGCAATCACATTATTGACTTGAACCTGCTTATAGAGTGACCGCGCCAACTGCACATTCTCAAAGATCGGTATTTCATTTGCCTCGGCCATCTCTCTGATCTTGAGAGCAATTATATCTTGCCCCTTGGCGACGACCACGGGGGCGGAATCCTTTGCAGGATCGTAGCGGAGAGCAACCGAGAAGTGTGTCGGATTTGCGACGATAAGCGTGGCCGTTGGAACGGACGCAATCATGCGTTGGCGCGCGCGGTCGCGGCCGAGCGAACGCAGCCGGGACTTCAGCAGAGGATCACCTTCAGCCTGCTTGTGCTCGTCCTTGACCTCCTGACGCGTCATCCTGAGTTCGCTGCGCCAGTGAATGCGTGTCCAGGCAAGGTCGAATGCGGCAAGCACGGTGACAGCAATTGCCACTGAGGCAAGGAGCCGTGTCAGGTGGGAACGAATAAGTTCCGGCAACTGGTTCGGCTCCGTAATGATCGCATCCACGAAGAAATGGCTGTCCTCAAAGAAAATCATGAAAACGATCGTGCTCGCCGCTGCGAACTTGAAAGTGGCTTTCAGGAACTCAACGCGACCAGACGAGCCGAATATGCGCTGCCAGCCCTTGATGATCGAAACGCGCGACGCTTCCGGCTGGATGCGGTCGAAGACGATCCGCGGAGCATTCTGCAAGACCGACGCGAGAATACCGGCACCAGGGATTATGATGAGTACGGGCAGCAGTGCCAGGCCGACAGCCATGCCGATGATCCCGAACAATTGCCGGGCATCGTCTGCGCTGTTGAGCCGCCAGTCATCGGTCTTGTCGAGCAGTTCGGAAAGGAAAGTTGCAAGTTTTGCCCCGCTGGGCACGACAACGAATATCAGGATAACAAGGAGAGCGATCATCGAGGCGAGGATCGGGGCCTCGCGGGAGAAGGGCAGATTGCCCTTTTCTATCGCATCACTGATTTTCTTCTCAGTTGCTTCTTCGGTTTTGCTCTCTTTGTCAGCGGTGTCTGACATGTCCGATCAGAATCTCCGGATCACGAAGCAGGCTCTTCGGTCTCGAGTTTGAGGTCGCCCCGGTCGGCCAGCGCGATCGCGGTGCGTGCGATGGTGCGCCGTGCTTCCGTTACCGCATTGGCATTCATATTGGTCTGGCTGGAGAGCTCGGTTTCCACCATGCGGCGGCCGCGGGTCGACAACGATTGCAGAATGAGTTCCTGCAGTTGCGCTTCACAGCCGTGCAGGGCCGTCGTGACGACATCGGTCTGGATTTCGTCGAACAGCACGAGCCGCGCCCGCTGGGAAATGCGCGCGATATCTTCAAAGGTGAACAGTTTGGCCTTGATCTTGGCAAGGTCATCGGCACCGAGGTCGGTAAGGTCAGCCAGCAACTCATCGATCTCGGATTTCTCGAGCTGATTGATGATATTGGCGATCGTTCCGTGATGGCTCTTCTCGGAGCCTGAATTGTCCTTGCCTGTCACCTCGCGCTGCAGGATTGTTTCCAGCATCGCGGCAATCGACGGTCCGACTTTGCGGATGTGCAGGGTGCGCTGGATGATGGCGCTACGCTCTGAAGGCCCAAAACGGATCAGGAGCTTTGCCGCAATATCCGAAGGCAAGCGCGAGATCACATAGGCGGTAACCTGAGGGTGTTGGGCAGACAGGTAGTTCTCCAGGACGTCCACGGGAATGCGTGGAAGCTGATCCCATACGGATTCCTGCATCAGGAGTTCCGGGCGGCGGTTCTCGATAACAGCGCTGGCGTCCTCCGCCGAAAGGGTCTCGCGCAAGAGGCCCTCGAAGCGAATTCCAGCCTCCGAGACCGGCGCGCCATCGGCGAACGCATTCTCGAATTCCTTCACCAGCTCTTCGAAATCGCCGGGAGTGATTGGTTCAAGCCGGCGTGCATGCCCGGCGAGCGAACGCAGATCGTCGGCATTGAAATGTTTGAGCAGCCGTGAAGCGGAGGGCCGCCCAATTGCCACGAGCAATGCCGCCACTTTCTCGGGGCCTGAAAGGTCCTTGATGGCGCTTGCAACTGGAGGTGTTTCTTGATCGCTCATGCGGCCTGGCTTCTAAGGGTTGTGCGGCTAAAGCCGGTATCTTTGTCTGAGTTTTGTCTCACGCAATCCCGGACTGAAAACCGGTCCACTTTTCCTTCAATTGCTTTAGACGCCGCTGCCGATGACTTCGGTCAAACTGACACCGAAGCGGGAGCTGTCATCTTCAAGAACGATCACTTCGCCGCGTGCGATGACGCGGCCGTTGACAACGATGTCGACCGGATCGCCGATCTGCTTGTCAATTGTGACGACGGCGCCGCGGCCGAGCTTCATCAGATTTGCAACGGGCATCGATGTACTGCCGAGCACCACCTGAACGTCGACGGGAATGCCCATGATCAGGTCGATATTCGGCTTCGATCCCTGTGCCTTGCGGCCCGGCTGCGGATTGTCGTGTTTCAGGTCTTCGATAGCTTCGTTGAGTTCGTCTTCGATCGAATTCTTGTCTGAGATGGCCATGATCTATGGGCTCCGGAAAAGCAGTTTCTAAAGAACGGCGCTTGCCACATCGGCAGAGCGAACGATGCGGTTGACGAACACGGGGACGTTTCTTGCCGGAGCACCGGCTTGTACCGGCGGAACGGGCGCGGACTTTGCAACGAAAGCTGGTATCGCTTGCGCAGACCCAGGGGCAGGTGCCGGAAACGGCACCGCATTCGCCTTGAGATCCACCTTGGCGAGTTTGACCAGATCAATGGCCCGGGCGATTTCCGAGCGGGCCCGATCGGAATCCTTGAGCCTCGCCTCGAGACGCACGCTTTCATCGCGGCAAATTTCTCGTTCAGTGCGAAGAACGGAAAGGGCCTGTTCGAGGCTTGCCGCTGATCCAGCCACCTGCTGCGCCACAGCGCGGCTCATCGCCATCAGGCGATTGGCTTTGCGAAAGGACACAAAAAAGATCAGCAGCGACACAGCGGTCAGCGCCAGGGAAAAAAGATTAACCAGCTGCAAGTTCATCGAGCAGATCCTCCTCTTCATTGATCGGATCGGTGATCCGCACGGTAAATGCGCTGCCGGTCTTGCCAAGACGGCATTTGAAAAGCGATTGCCTGCCACTGCGCAAACGAACCTGATCGATGGCGTCCTTGGGTAAATGGAGAACCTGTCCCGGCTTCAATAGCGCGATTTGTTCAAGCGTCATCGACCCTTGCTGCAGATAGGCCTCGATATCAATCCTGGCCCGGCTGACTTCGAGGCGAAGTCTCTTGGCCCAGGCCGGGTCGGAATGATGTGCCGGCTGACGCAGCAAGCGCGCAATGGCGTCCTGCATGGGGCGAAAACCGGAACGCGGCAGCAGGATCCGGATCTGGCCGGAGCGGCCCGCGGCTTTCAGCACGATCGAGCAGCAGATCATGCGTGTTTCGGTGATCATCGTCGGCGCAAGGTAAGCAGCCTCGACCAGATCACCAATCTGAAACAGGGAATCGGTTCCACCGGCGAACATGTGGTCGAGCGATGCTGTTACGTCCGCAAAGATCTGACGGGCAATGCCGAGGTCCACCGCTGTGAGCGGTCTGTTTGCAGCGCCGGTCTCGTGACTGGCGCCCGAACCAAACAACGCCTCGATCCCGCAATCGACGAAGCTGCGATCAGCGATGAGAAGCAGCCGCGACCCCCATTTGGCAACAGAAACAAGTCCGACAAGACCGGACCGCTGCAGAGTATCGGCAATGTCGTCCTTCTCAAGCGATTCGATGCGGACAAATTCAGCACCGACAGGAACGTCCGTCTGCGCTGCCACTCTGGTACCGAACGATGCCGCGAGATCCCGGAATACTGTTTCGAGCGATTTGAGATCGTCGACGGACATGCCCGCAGCGCGCAGAATACTCTCGGCCAGTGCATCGGGTCGTTTCTGTTCAGCCTCGATGTCCATGGGTCCTAGGCCGCCTGTTGCATCGGGACGGTCGTAAGTGTCTCCTGCTCGACCACATCAATCGATGGACGGTCATAGGCGGAGATCGTCTTGCGGCCGTATTCGAGCGCAATCTGGGGCAACGCGCCATTCATGTAGGCAAGCAGTGTCTGCTTGACGATCATGTAAAGGCGGTTCTGCTTCTCGCGGGTCGTCTTGATCTTGGTGGCAATCGGTCCGACGACGCCGTAGGAAAGAAAAATACCCGCAAATGTGCCGACGAGCGCTGCGCCGATCAAGTGCCCGAGAATCTCCGGCGATTCATTGAGAGCGCCCATGGCCTTGATGACCCCAAGGACCGCCGCGACAATGCCGAGCGCCGGCAGGCCCTCGGAAACACTGACCATCGCGTTATATGGCTTCAGCTTGTCGCGGGCGATTGTGTGGATTTCCTCGTCCATCAATGCTTCGATCTCGTGCGAACGAGCATTGCCGATGATAATGAGCCGGCAATAATCGCAAATGAAGTGTGTCAGGTCGTGATTTTTCAGCACACTCGGAAAAGTCTGGAAGATTGCGGATTCGGTTGGATTGTCGATGTGGACCTCAACCTCGTTGCGCGACTTGGCGCGCAATTCCCGCATCAAGGCATAGAGTACGCCGAGCACATCCAAATAGTCCCGCTGCTTGGGAATCTTGTTGGTAAAGGCTTCCATGCAGGCGCGGCCCGTATCCTTGACCGCTGAAAATGGATTGGCCACGAGGAACGTGCCGAGCGCCGAGCCGCCAATAATGACGAACTCCCATGGCTGCATGAGAACGGAAACGTGACCGCCCATGGCAATAAAACCGCCAAGCAGACACCCCATCGTCACGACCAGTCCAACAAGAATACCCAAGACACTCTCCTGCACATTTGCCAGCAGTTTCAGGGCTAGCAGCGTCGGCTTGCGTGAACCTTGCAGGGTTGGCCAGGGTCAGGGCACGTTAATCACACCCGGAAGATGATGGAAGCTGCGATGCAAATTGGAGACAAGAGGGGTGGGTGCATCCATTATAGCAGAGCCGCCCCCTTTTTCGTTGTTGATATTGTAATGATACAATATAATAAAAACAAATACCGAATTGTATTGGTTATATTTGTAATGATACAATTCATATGAATTCTTTCATGTATGAAATAATTTATGAATTGCATAGTAGTTGCGCAAGATGTTGACGAATACTATCCATGGAGAAATTGATAGAGCAATAGCATCGATTGTTGCAGTAGGGAGGACGTGGCATGTCGTTTGGTACCAACAGTATATTCAACAGAGCGTGGCGGACATCATTAGATATTCAGGCCCGTTTTGATGCCATTCTGAAGGAAAGCGCGACCAGGCCGGTTGATCCGGGCAAAAGCCCAACGGGTCAGACGCAATACACAATAGAAAATGGTGATCGGCTCGATCAGATATCGAAGGAAAGCAATACAAGTGTAAAAGATTTACTTCGCGCCAATCCGGTTATCACGAACGAGAATTCCATCGATGTCGGTTTGAAGATCAATATCCTCGATCCGGTTCGTACCGATGCGTTTGAGCAGCAACGCAAGGCGCTCAACGGCATCGACAAATTGCCGAAAGGGTTCGGAGCGCAAGCCATGCGTGACGAAGCCTGGCAGGGCATGAAGCCACTTGTCGAGGCAGAACTGCGTTATGTCACGAGGGAAGGGGGAGCGCCGCAGAAGGCGCTTGATGCGGCGGTAGCGGAAATCAAGGCGCGTGCGCCTGACAATGTGCGCTTCGACGGCATCGTGGACAGTGCTGCGAGCACGCTAAAAAGTGAACTGAAGGCTGTCGGGCGTACGCCGGAGAATTTCGATAAGTTACTAACCCTGACTGAGACGGCCCAAGGCAAGCAGAAGAGCTATGACGATCTGTTACTCAAGGACGGCGACAATTCGCCGAGCGCAGAGGCGGAACAAGCCAAAGGCGAGGCGGAACGGGCATGGGCGGCGGTGACGGACGAAGCTGCCCGGCAACTGCCGGAGATTTCGAAGGACAAGGATCCCAGGCAACGCGAGACCGATGTGGCCGGCCGGATCCTCACGCTGGCAAGTTTCGGCCCCGATGATGTCAACTACCGCAAGGCGCTTGACGCTGCGACTGCGAAAGAGGTCGTCGACAAGCCGGCCAGGCTGATCGAGGCTGCCTACGAAAAGGGCGGCGCTCCTGCGGCAGCCTTCGAGGCGCGAAAACAGACGACGGGTGTCTCGTCTGTGCTCGCCGGCAAAATTCTGCAATCTGCCGACCTGACCATGACCAGGGTCGCTACTGATCTCGGTACCGAGGCCCGAGAAAAGCTGCCAGCCAACTCGACCAGCAATGTCTCCGATCTCCTGGAGGGAGATCAGGCTTTCCTCGATCATTCGCGCAAGGATGCGAAGATGACGAGCGACAATACTTTCGTCGCTGTTTTGGGCGATCTGTCGGCCGCCTATGAAGCGGCCGCGGGCTCCGATCCTGGCGAGAAGGCGCTCAAGAGTGTGTCGTTCACCCTGGCTCAGGCACTGCCGGACGTGAAGGATATGGACTACAAGACCGGCGAGCGCCCGATACATGACGTAACCAAGGCATTCAAATGGGTCGTGTCGGAACGCAACGGTACAGTTCTGACGTTGGCGACCGCATCGCAGTTGAAGGACCTGAAGCGGACCGACTATGCAAATGGCTTGAGCGGATCAGTCAAGGACGGCGTCGGGCGCCTGCGCGAAAAGACCTATAGTGATGTGGAAGCGTTCGGCAAGGCAAGGGAGCCCTTTATTGCTTTGGAACAGAACCCCGGCAAGCTCGTCAGTGAAGGCGACAAGCCCGGCGCGATGGAAGCGGCCAGAAAAGGCAATCCCGAACAGGCGAAGAAATTCGACGATTCCCTGAACAACGTCCGGGAGGATGGGCGTGCCTTATGGCGTGCCCAGGCGGCTGTCTCCTCTTATGAGGACCAACTTGGCGATCAGGAGAACTTCAAGGAGCTCAAGGATACGCTTGCGAAGGCCGAAGGCGACAAGAAGAAACAGGATAGCCTCGGTTTCGCACTCGATATGGGTTCCGACGAGGTGGTGAATATTTCGGCCAATGATTCACGGGTGGAGCGACCGGACCTTCCCGGCGTGACGCCATGGTGGTCGCTGCGTGCAGGCCTGGATCTGACTCATGATATTGCCGGGCGCAATATGAATCAGATTAATGACTCGACCCGATATGTGACCCAGTCTGGAGCGCCCGTACCCGGCGGTCCAAGCTCGGGCAAAACGGCCAGCGGCGGCCCGACCCCGGTTGCCGGGTTTAATTCGACCACGCGTTTCGGTTTCAACTATCGGTTTGCCAGCTCTATTCTCGGCGGCTTTCACGTAGACGCCATGTTCCAGAGCAAGGACTTCTGGGGCACAGCCTATGGACTGGCCTTTTCGACAGCAACGGCACGTCATAGCGCCGAATTCCTCGGCGGTTTGGGCCAGGCAGCTGTAGCGCTAAATCCGAAAATGCAGGGCGGACGCATCGACAAACTGACGGACTTCGTCAAGGTGGAACGCGATCTCTGGACCAAATCGACCGGCGTTTATCTCAAGGGCTGGTTCGGGATAGATGCCGCCTATACAATTTCCAACCTCTCGGAAGGAAAATATCCCGAAGCAGCCATATTCGGCGTACAAACGGTGGCCGACGGGATGGTTGCATTCTTTGCAACGCCGAAATGGGTGACACCCGTCTCTCTGGGGATCACGGTTGTCGCATCGATTGCCAACATGATCTATGGCAGCTGGAAAGCGGAGAATCAGCGGGAAACCGATACGGAAAACTATCTGAAAGGCGCCAATATCCGTTCCGAAATCGCCGAGCTCATTGCAGATGAGAAGGATATGCCTTCGAGAATCGACGAATTCGCCCGCAAATGGTGTCAGACCGACGGTCCCTCTGTAGTCAATTATCTCAATACACTTCCGAAGGAACGCGCCGAAGCCTTCATTAATTCGCTGGAAACCGTGGTCGACGGCTACAACAAGGAAGGAAAGCGGGATGGCTTCGCCGTGACCGCCCCCAACGACCATCGTTTCAATGCCCCTGCAAGTTTTCCGCGGCCATCCTTCACCACGTCGCTGGAAGACATGCTGAAAGGACCGCCGCCGAAACCGGCCTGGCAACCGCCGGACGCTCCCTATCCGGGCCCTGGTGTCATAGGTTCCGATTATACCGATACGCGTAGCCTCACGGGCGTTGGGCTATGGGCTTTCTACAACGGGTACAATTTCCCGGGTCGCTACCATCGTCCGCCCACGACCTCGATATTCCCTCCGAGATAAAGGAAGTCTGACCGGCTGATTTGTCCCGATCTGGATCGCATACGGTGCAGGTGTCCCGCCCTGCACCGGTGATCATCCCGACAGCTTCAGGCAAGCTTGATTTGACAGATATGGGTAAACAGTTCGGGAAAGGCGCATCATGATCAATACTATGACGAGCTACCAGCTGATCGCCAAGGACCTGCCACGCTCGCTTGCCCGTGTTTCCAAAGAGCCGTTGGTGCAGCGCGACAGCGACTATTACCTGAAAAACATTGGCAAGGTGAAATCAATCGACGATTTCATGAAGAACGACCGGTTGTACAAATACGCCATGAAGGCCTACGGCCTTGAAGACATGGCCTACGCAAAGGCCTTCGTCAGGAAGGTCTTGACCGAGGGGATCGAGGATCCGGAGAGCTTTGCCAACAAACTGACAGATACGCGTTACAAGGAATTCGCTACCGCCTTCAACTTCGCCAAGCTCGGGGACAAGACGACCAGCCAGGCAACGGTTCTACAGCCGCTCGTCGACAAATATGTCCGTCAGACGCTCGAGGTCGAGACAGGACAGCAGAATGAGGGTGTCCGGCTGGCACTATATTTTGCGCGCAAGGCCCCGACAATAACCAGTCCCTATCAAATTCTCGGCGACAAGGCGCTGCTTCAGGTTTTTCAGACCACGTTCAACCTGCCCACCCAGACCTCCAATCTGGATATCGACCGCCAGGCCAAACTGGTGGAGGAAAAGCTTGATCTGGATGATCTCAAGGATCCGGCAAAGCTCAACAAACTGCTGACGCGCTTCACAGCCATGTACGAAATGAAGAATCCAACAACGACCACCAGCATTCCCTCGTTGTTGGGGGGGGCATCAACGATCGGGATTTCCGCAAGCATTCTGGCAACCTTGCAATCCTTCAAGCTGGGTGGGCGCTGATGGAAAATTCGATCTATGTAGGGCTTTCCTCACAAATTTCGCTTGAGCGCCGTCTTGATGTGCTTGCGCAGAATGTGGCGAACATGTCCACGCCGGGCTTTCGCGCCACGGGCATGAAATTTGAAACCATGGTCTCAAAGGCGGCCAAAGAGTCGAGCTTTGTTTCGGCAGGGGAAAGCTACATCAAGACCCAACCTGGTCCCATCACCGAGACCGGCAACCCGCTCGACGTGGCTGCCAAAGGCGACGTCTGGTTCGCTTTGCAATCGCCTGCCGGGCAGGTTTATACGCGTGACGGGCGTATGCAGATGTCGACGACCGGCGAATTGCTGTCGGTCAAGGGATATCCCATTCTCGATGCAGCCGGACAGCCGCTGACAATCGATCCGAACGGCGGACCTCCGGACATTTCATCGGATGGCGCCGTTTATCAGGGTGGGCGGCAACTGGGCGCAATCGGGCTCTTCACAATCAGCCCCAACGCCAAACTGACCTATTTTGACAATTCGGCGGTCATACCAAGCGTTGCGGCGCAACCGGTTTTGGACAATCCCGATGCAGGGGTCATCCAGGGTTCAATCGAAGGCTCGAACGTTGACGCAATCAGCGAAATGACGCGTCTGATGAGTGTGACCCGCGCCTTCGAGCGCGTTGATGCGTTGCTTCGCGGTAATGAGAACACCTACACGGAAGCCATCAAAACACTCGGATCCAAGACGTGACGGATCGATCCTCCGCAATCGTAGTGAGCAAATCGGTTGGTCATGCAGGCTCTTGAATCCGCCTTGCAGACGATGAAGGGCAGGACCGGCAGTATCGAGGCACTCGCAAAGCTCGTCTCCCAGTTCAGCCAGGAACGCGCCCCGGTTGTGACAGGCGGCTACGTCAACGAAGTCTCGCGCTCGGCAATCGGCGTCCGGGGGATCTCGGACAGGGCGCAGCTCGGGGATCTCGTGATGATCCGCTATGATAACCAGCTTCACCCGGCAGAGGTGGTCAGGCTTGAACAGACGAGAGTGCTGGTCAAGCCGTTCGATGACCGCATTGTACCAGCGTTGGGAACGCCGGTTTTCCCCGAAGGACCGTTCCGGATTGCCCCTGCACCCGACTGGAGGGGGAGGGTGATCAATGCTCTTGGAAGACCGCTCGACGGCAAGGGTCTCCTGTCTGCTGGGACCGATCCGGGGCCGGTCGATTGCCCTGCACCATCGGCCATGGATCGAGGACGGGTTGAGATGGGACTGCGCACCGGCGTCAATGTAGTGGATGTGTTTGTGCCGATGTGTTTCGGCCAGCGTATGGGTGTCTTTGCCGGCTCCGGTGTCGGCAAGTCGACGCTGCTCGCCATGATGACCAAAGCCACTGATTTCGACACGGTGGTGCTGGCGTTGACCGGCGAGCGCGGCCGCGAAGTGCGGGACATGCTCGAAGGCACCATGGCAGGCAAGCTCCACAAGACGATCGCTGTGATTGCCACGGGCGACGAAAGTCCAATGATGCGCCGGCTTGCGCCCAATACCGCGACGGCCATTGCCGAGTATTTTCGCGATCGCGGCGACAATGTCCTGCTGATCGTCGACTCGATCACACGCTTTGCCCACGCCGCACGCGAAATCGCCATTGCCGCGGGAGAGCCGCCGGTTTCGCGTGGTTACCCACCGAGCGTCTTCAGCCAACTGCCACGCTTGCTCGAACGAGCCGGGCCAGGTCTCGTGGGAAATGGTACGATCACCGGTATCTACGCGGTTCTTGTTGACGGTGACGATCACAATGATCCGGTATCGGATGCCATTCGCGGAACGCTGGACGGCCATATAGTGCTCGATCGCGGTATTGCCGCCCAAGGTCGATTTCCGGCGATTGATATTCTTGGGTCGATCTCACGGCTTGCCCAGCACAACTGGACGGCGGAACAGGCGAAACTTGCTACAAGCTTGCGAGGACTGGTCGCACGCTTTGAGGAAACCAGGGATCTGCGGATGATCGGCGCGTACCAAGCCGGGAGCGATCCTCTCATCGATCAGGCAGTCCACCTGGTCCCGCTCATCTATGACGCCATGCAACAGAGGCCCGCTTCGCCGCTGGCCCAGGATCCTTACAGTGATCTTGCCTCGGCGCTCAGACCAAGGGAGCAATCATGACGAAACAACAACCGGCGCCTGGAAAACCCGCCGTTGCCGCAGCTGCAGCGGCGGCGCGGCCGCGCGACAAGCGTTTTGACGGTTATTTGAAGGCCGCAGGGTTTGTGCTGGCGATTATCTGCTTCGTTCTGCCTTTCGTGATGTATTTTGACGTTCTCGAAGCGCGTCCGCACCCCATCGCAACGGGCAAGCAAGTGCGCGACCCGCTCAATCGAACCAACCAGAAAGTTGTACGCGCGACCCACGGGAAAGCCGGTTCTTCCATGCAAAAGGAGCCCGCTGAAGACCTTGATCCGATGACCACAGCGACGACTGCGGAACAGACCGGAGACAGACTTGCCCGTATCGAAGAGTCCAGCAAGCAGCCGTTCCCGGACAAACCGGTATTCCTTGTGCGCGAAGTGGTGGGTGGTCTGGTGATGATCGAAGACGATACGGGATACTGGTTCGTAGAAGAAGGTTCAGTCTTACCCGATGGCAGCAAGCTTGTCGCGATTGAGCGCGGCAGTGATGAAAGCAGCTGGCAGATCAAGACGTCCGATGGCGAGGTTATCAACCGCACGAACTGATTTGCGCCAGGCAAATGTTTCTCGTTGTGGACACAAGTATCGAAACTGACCGTGCCGCAAGTCTCACGCAAGATTGGAAGCATAGGTTAATCCCAGATTAAACCGGGTCAGGCGTGTGGGGAAAGATATGCAGGGAATTCATCTGTTCGATCTGGCGTCGCGTCAGGCCGAGTGGCTTTCTGTGAGACAGGCAGCAGTCTCTGGTAACGTTGCCAATGCGAACACTCCGGCTTTCAAAGCACGCGATGTAGAGCCCTTCAAGGACGTCCTGGAACAGACGCAGCTGACCATGGCAGCGACGAACCCGAAACACCTCGAGATTGATGCATCGGGCATTGCGGCGACAGTCTTGCGCAAGGATGCAGTGACCGAACAGAACCATTCGAAGAACACGGTCAGTCTCGAAGCAGAAATGGTGAAATCCGGCGAGATCAACCGCCAGTTTGCGCTCAACACCAGCATCGTGAAGGCATTCCACCGCATGATGCTGTCATCCGTGAAGGGCTAGGGACATGTCTGATCCGTTACAAGCCGCGCTCAAGGTAGCTGCCTCCGGTCTCTCCGCCCAATCGACACGTTTGCGCATCGTCTCCGAAAACCTGGCCAATGCTCAATCGACTGGCAAGACAGCCGGAAGCGATCCATACCGGCGCAAGACAGTATCCTTTGCCACCGAACTTGACCGGAATACCGGCGTCGAAACGGTGCGCATCGCGGAAGTTGGCAAGGACATCTCCGACTTCACCGAACAATACGACCCCAGCCATCCGGCCGCGGATGCCAGGGGCTATGTGAAATACCCCAATGTCAACATGGTCGTCGAAATGGCGGACATGCGTGAAGCCAATCGCTCCTACGAAGCCAATCTCCAGGTGGTCAAGCAAGCACGCGAATTGATTGCGATGACCGTCGATCTCTTGAGGAATTCCTGATGATAAACCAACTTCTCAGTGTTTCCACTCGCAACGCGCTTTCCAAGCTGTCGGAGACGGTAACGCAGGGCACGGTGCCGGCCGCCACGGGTCAACCCTCCTTTGACAACGTCCTGTCGCAGCTCGCGGGATCGGTCAGTGGCAAGCTTGAAAATGCCGAGGCCGTTTCCATGAAGAGTATGACCGGCGATTTGCCGACGCGAGACGTGGTCAATGCGGTGATGGATGCGGAACAGTCGCTGCAAACGGCGATCGCCATCCGCGACAAGATCGTCCAGGCCTATCTCGAAATCAGCCGCATGCCCATCTAAGGATCAAACATGAAAGCGCTCACCATCGCTGCCACGGGCATGAATGCCCAGCAGCTCAATCTGGAAGTGATTGCCAACAACATCGCCAATATCAACACGACCGGTTACAAGCGCGCCAAAGCCGAGTTCTCCGATCTGTTGTATCAGGCGGAGCGCACAGCAGGTGTGCCGAACGCGGCGAACCAGAGCGTCATTCCGGAGGGAGCCATGGTTGGGCTTGGCGTGCAGACGGCTGCCGTGCGCAACCTGCACATTCAGGGCGCGCTCGGTCAGACCGGAAATCCATTCGACGTTGCTTTGGTCGGCCGCGGCTGGTTTCAGATCCAGAACGCGGCGGGCGAAACGCTGTACAGCCGCGCCGGAGCCTTCAACACCAATGATACGGGTCAGCTCGTAACGTTGGATGGCAATCTGGTTGAGCCGAACATCGTCGTCCCGACTGACGCGATCGAAGTCAAGATCACCGAGACCGGCCAGATCTTCGCGAAAATGGCGGACCAGACCGAGCTTCAGAATCTCGGACAGCTTCAGATCGCAAATTTCGCCAACGAAGCAGGGCTCGAGCCGCTTGGCGACAACCTCTATCGCCAGACCGATGCTTCCGGCGACCCGGTCGTTGGAGTGCCCGGCGACCCTGGGTACGCGACGCTCAAGCAGGGTTATCTTGAAAACTCCAACGTCGATCCGGTCAAGGAAATCACCGATCTGATCACGGCCCAGCGTGCATATGAAATGAATTCCAAGGTCATTCAGGCTGCCGACGAAATGGCCGCCGTTGTGTCAAAGAATCTGCGCTGAGGAATTGGTGATGGCGGCAAGACATCTGTGTAAGAGGATCATCCGCATTTGGCCGCTGGCCCTGTGCGTAACACTCTTTGCATTTGCCGCCCATGCGGACCGCATCGCTTTCGTTGTGCCGTCACAGATCATCTATCCGGGCCAGACCATCGGCAATGCAGGGTTTCAGGAAAAGTTCTTCACGATCAAGGCGAGTGCGGCGGGTCATTACGTCATGTCCGTTGATCAGCTAGTCGGCAAAGTGGCGCGCAAGACTCTGTTGCCGGGACAGCCGATCCTGGTGACGGCAGTCAACGAGCCGAACCTGATCCAGCGCGGTGTGCCAGTGGCATTGGTCTACAACACCGGCGCACTGGTGATTACAGCCAAGGGTATACCCATGGAAGCAGGGCGTGCAGGGGATTTCATCAAAGTGAGGAATGTCGACAGTGGCATCATCATTTCCGGCACCATACTGGCTGACGGCACTGTCCAGGTCGGGATGCAATGATGGCAGTGATGCGCTTCACAATTGCTGTTGGTCTGATGCTTCTATCCGGATCTGCCATCGTTCAAGCTGCCGAGTCGTCTGCCAACGCCAAGGATTTCCGTACGCCTGCCGAAGCGCAAGCCGCTTGGCGAAAGGCTGAACGGGATGCCGACGATGGCCGATGGGGCGGCGCAGCGTCACCGCTGGGGGAGGGCGGTGCGATCGCACGGCTGAAGGACATCGCCAAAATTCAGGGCGTGCGCGACAATCAGCTTGTCGGATACGGTCTCGTTATCGGCCTTAACGGCACGGGTGACAGCCTGCGCAGCGCGCCCTTCACCGAACAGTCTTTGCGGGCCATGCTGGACAATCTCGGGATCAATCCGCCGCCAGGCGATTCTCGTGTTAAGAATGTCGCAGCCGTTATCGTTACCGCCAATCTGCCGCCTTTTGCCGGTCGCGGTTCCCGCATCGATATCACGGTTTCATCGCTCGGCGATGCGACATCGCTGGCAGGCGGCACATTGGTCATGACACCACTGGCGGCAGCCGACGGACAGACCTATGCGGTGGCGCAGGGCAACATGATTGTCTCCGGCTTCACCGCGTCCGGCGACGCGTCCACGCTGACGCAGGGCGTTCCGACGAGCGGCCGCATTCCAAACGGCGCATTGGTCGAAAAGGAAGTGGCCGGCAATTTCGGGCAGGACGAACTCGTCGTCGAATTGCAGGATCCTGACTTCACGACAGCTGTGCGCATTACCGACACGATCAATGCCTTCGCCAGGCGGCGCTACAACCAGCCGGTCGCCAAGGAACGCGACTCCAAATCGATCCGGCTGCGCAAGCCGAAGAACATCTCCGCTACCCGCTTCCTCGCGGAAATTGAGGGCCTTCCCGTGGTGACGGATGAAGTGGCGCGTGTCGTAGTCGACGAGCGTACCGGCACGGTCGTCATCGGCGACAAAGTGCGAATTTCACGTGTTGCGATCAGCCATGGCAGCCTGTCTGTGCGGGTGACAGAAACGCCAACCGTGGTCCAGCCTGAGCCCTTCTCCTATGGTGAGACTGCTGTCGAACCCAATACGACGATCGAAGCAACGCAAACCTCAAACATTGGTGTTCTCGGCGGAACCGACCTTGAAAACCTCGTCAAAGGCCTGAACCAGATTGGTGTGAAGCCGCAGGGCATCATCGCTATTCTGCAAAGCATCAAGACGGCCGGAGCGCTGCACGCCGAGCTGGTGGTGCAATGAATGCGGGTATGAAGAAATTGATCGGCATGGGTTGTGCTGCGTTTGCCTTCAGCTCCGCGCTTCTGCTTCCGGTCGCCTACGGACTGTCACAGGAAGCAGCGTCGAAGGATGAGGCGAGACAGGAAATCGATCGCTATTGCACCAATATCACCGACAAGGCGGCCGACGCACGCTACGCCATGCAGACGCGCGAACTTGCCCAGCTTAGAGCAGATATTGACAGCCGCATCGAGCAGCTTGATGCCAAGCGCAAGGAATACGAGGTCTGGTTGAAGCGGCGCGATGAATTTATCGACAAGGCCGAAGATTCGCTTGTCGGGATCATATCCAAAATGCGTCCGGACGCTGCCGCGGCACAGATGGCGCTGCTCGGCGATGAAGCGGCGGCTGCATTACTCCTGAAGCTCAATCCGCGCGTGTCCAGCGTGATCCTGAATGAAATGCCGGCCGAGAAATCCTCCCGTCTTGCTCGGGTCATTGTCGGGTCACGTGTCGTTCCAGCAGCAGAAAGCACCGCCCAATGAAAAAAGCGGCACCCGTGATAATCCTCACCAGTGTTCTTTCCCTTTCGGGATGTGCAGACAACTTCCGAGATTTTAACCGCGCTCCGGCAATGTCGCCGGTAGGGTCGGGCGTCGGACAGTCCTTTAACGTTGCTGACCCCGCCTATTATCCAACGCAGCCGCGGCCACAGAAATACTCGCTCTGGCAAGAGAAGCAGGCCAATTTCTTCCGTGACCCGCGCGCGGCCAATCCCGGCGATCTGTTGACCGTTGTGATCAGAATGGATGACGAAGCAACGTTCGACAACAAGTCCAACCGGTCGCGTGTTTCGTCACAGGTCTATGGGGCCACAGCTGACATAACGGGCAGCGGTTTTCCGGGCGGTTCGATAGACGGAAATCTCGACTTGAACTCGGACAGTAGCTCCAAGGGCACCGGCAAGATCGAGCGGTCCGAGAAGGTCAATTTGCAGGTGGCGGCGATCGTCACGAACCTCCTGCCGAACGGCAATATGGTCATCCAGGGATCGCAGGAAATCCGCGTCAACAACGAGCTGCGCATCCTGAACGTTGCCGGCGTCGTCAGGCCACGGGATATCACACATAAGAATACAATATCCTATGACAAGATCGCGGAGGCGCGAATCTCCTACGGCGGCCGCGGGCGGCAAAGCGAAGTGCAGCAGCCACCTTGGGGACAACAGGTCCTCGATACCATTGCACCATTCTAGGAGAGGGCGTGGAAGATGAGCAACCTTGCCGACGACGCACCTTCGCCGCCGAAAGGTCCATCGACGGTTGCACTGATCGCCGTTGTTACCGTGCTGACGCTCATTGCGGGCGGTGGAGGATGGTTTCTGGGCGGACAGCTCGGCCTGGCCGCACATGGTGACGCAGCCTCTATCGATGCATCCGCAATCAAGCCAGCTGAGGCGATGCCTTCGGGAAGTGTCGTGCCGCTGAAGCCGATCCTCACCAATGTAAAGTTGCCACAGGATGTGTGGATCAGACTGGAAGCCGGTGTCGTGGCACGGCCCGGCGAGAAAATATCGGATGAGCTCGCTGCCACGATAGGCGGGGATTTCATGGCGTTCCTGAAGACTGTCAATCTCATGCAGCTGCGCGGTCCTGCCGGGCTCGAATATCTAAGGATGGATCTCCAGGAGCGGGCAGCCATGCGTTCTGAAGGCAAGATCGAAAAAGTGTACATCTGGGCGCTGGTGATGGAATGAAACGACGTCTTCTTACTCCCGCGTTATTGCTGATTTTCAGCGGGACAGCGACGGCCCAAACGTCGATCCTCGAAGGTCTCATACCCCCCGGAAGTGCCTCGACGAGTGGCCAGATTATCCAGATGCTGGCGGTACTGACGGTGCTGTCAATTGCCCCCGGTTTGCTCATCATGGTCACGAGTTTCACGCGGTTCGCGATCGCCTTTTCGATGTTGCGTGCGGGACTTGGTCTGCAAACCACCCCGGCCAATCTTGTAATGATCAGTCTTGCCCTGTTCATGACGTTCTATGTCATGGCACCTGTCTTCGACCGGGCCTGGCAAAACGGCGTCCAGCCTCTGGTCAACAATCAGATTACGCAGGACGTCGCGATGAACGAGATCACGACGCCGTTTCGGGAATTCATGCTGCGGCAGGTCCGCGACAAGGATTTGCGGCTCTTTGAGGATCTGGCGGACGAGTCATTCCGCACCCAGGCGAACGAAGTGGTCGACCTGCGTATTCTCATCCCGGCTTTCATGATTTCCGAATTGCGCCGCGGTTTCGAGATCGGCTTTCTGATCGTTTTGCCCTTCCTGGTGATCGATCTGATCGTCGCGACCCTCACTATGTCAATGGGCATGATGATGCTGCCTCCCACCGTCCTTTCGCTTCCATTCAAGATCCTGTTCTTTGTGCTGATTGACGGGTGGAACATTCTGGTGGGCAGCCTGATCCGCTCATATTCGTAGCAAGCACAAACCGTACATCTTAAGTCGAATTGAAAGTTCAGTACGTCTCGAATTAACATCGGCGTATAACGGGGAGCACGAATTTCGCATCGAATAAAAAGCGAAGCCCCTTGTTATTCAAACGGTAATACTTTAGTCGTACTCATCATAACCATAACGGGTTGTCGTTGTGACAACAGGCATCATGCCGCTCCGTTATGCCGGTGAGAACCCGGTATGTCCCCCACCATCAATATCTCATCAGGGGCTTCATCCTAT
The DNA here is from genome assembly GCF_003010955.1 of Phyllobacterium brassicacearum. Lineage (GTDB taxonomy): Bacteria > Pseudomonadota > Alphaproteobacteria > Rhizobiales > Rhizobiaceae > Phyllobacterium > Phyllobacterium brassicacearum. The sequence continues at coordinate 78,984 of NZ_PGGO01000010.1, read as the reverse complement.
GGCCAGCATTCTCACAAACGCTTCAGCAATGACAGCGCTGCAGACACTCAACACAACCAACAAGAACCTTGCTACTACGCAGGACCGCATTGCTACCGGTCAGCGCGTTGCACAGGCATCCGACAATGCCGCTTACTGGTCCATCGCGACCGGCATGCGCACCCAGAATTCGGCTCTGTCTGCAGTCAAGGACGGCCTCGGTCTCGGTGCCTCCATCGTTGACACTGCTTACACTGCACTGAATGACGCGATCAAAATCGCCCAGGACATTCAGGCTAAGTATGTTGCCCGCGAAACACCAGGCACTGATACAACTGTTATCGATGCGGACATCGCACAGTCGAAGGCGCAGATCGACGAAATGGCAAAGGGTGCGACATTCCAGGGTGTCAACCTGCTCGAGACCGGTGCGACAGCTCAGAACGTCGTTACGGGTTATACAGCCGGTACCGGCGTCACCACGATGGCCGTTTCGGCCTATGTGCTCGAAGGTGCCTTGACGGCCGCAACAACCTCAGCGGCTGTCGGAACCGTCATTGATGCCATGAAAGCAGCAGCGGCTGCTCTCGGCTCGGCCAAGACACGCATCAACACGCAGCAGTCCTTCACCGGCAATCTGATGGACGCCATCGATCGCGGCGTTGGCCAGCTCGTCGATGCAGACATGAATGCAGAATCGGCTCGTCTGTCGGCTCTCCAGGTCCAGCAGCAGCTTGGTATCCAGGCTCTGTCGATTGCCAATTCGAGCAATCAGAGCATCCTGTCGCTGTTCCGCGGCTAATAACGTCGATCCTTCGGGATTCAAATTTGGGCCACGCTTCGCACGTGGCCTTTTTTCATCGGAAACGGCATCAACATTGTAGCGCTCTAACTTCGCGCAAGCTTCGCACTCTATGTTTCCACCACGGGTTCGTGGTGGGTATTGATGGAAAACATAAGACAAACATTGGAGCAGATAGCGGCAGCCCTGAAAAAGCTCGGTGCGCGGCGGCTCATTGCTGTTGGCATCATCGGCGTAACATTGTTCAGCGCCATCCTGATTTCCAGTTTCTATCTCAATCGTCCGCAATACGAGACGCTTTACGTCGGCCTGAGCCGCGATGACGTCAACCGCATGGGCATGGCCCTTGGCGAGGCGGGCATTCCTTTCGACGTGAAGTCAGATGGCACCTCCATTCTAGTACCGTTCGGCAAGGCCGACCAGGCACGCATGTACCTGGCGGAAAAGGGACTGCCGACCAGCAACAATGCCGGTTATGAGCTCTTCGACAATATGGGCTCGCTGGGCCTCACGTCCTTCATGCAGGAGATCACCCGGGTTCGCGCGCTTGAGGGCGAGATTTCCCGAACAATTCAGGCCATTCGCGGCATTAAGGCAGCACGCGTCCATATTGTGCTGCCGGAGAAGGGCAGTTTCCGCCGGGGCGATCAGGCGCCTTCGGCGTCGGTTGTTATTCGGACGGAAGGCGACTTTGCCATAGAATCGGCCCAGTCGATCCGCCAGCTCGTTGCAGCAGCGGTTCCTCAGTTGACTGCTGCCGAGGTCACCATTCTTGACACCAATGGCCGGCTACTCGCTTCAAAGGACGACGGGACCAATGCCGGCGCGGTGATGTCCGCAACACTTGAGCAGACTGTCTCATCATCGGTGGATGAGAATATTCGCAAGGCCCTGGCGCCTTACCTCGGGGTCGGCCATTTCCAGAGCAGCGTCCAGGTCACGCTCGATACGGATCGTCGCCAGACCAATGAAACGGTTTTTGATCCCGAATCGCGCGTGGAGCGGTCTGTGCGGGTGGTGCGCGAGAGCGGCGATGCGCAGAACTCGACCAGCGACAACGCGACAGGTGTCGAACAGAACATCCCCCAGGAAGAGATCGCCAGCAAGAACGGCGATAGTTCGTCAGAAAAGACCGACAAGCGCGAAGAACTGACCAATTATGAACTGAATTCGAAGACCGTATCGACTGTCAGCGACAGTTATCAGATCAAGCGTCTCTCAATCGCGGTGGTCATCGACCAGGCGCGGCTGCTGGCGACCGCTGGTGTGACGCCTGTTCCTGACAAGTTCGTCGAACAGCAGATCGTCAAGATCACCGAACTCGTGGCGACAGCCGCCGGTCTCGATCAAAAGCGCGGCGATGTCATCAACGTGACCGCTGTCAATTTCATGGAAGCGAGCGACGAGCAGATGCAACCGGCAGGCACGCCGGTATCGGAGATGATCTTCCGTCAGACTGGCAGCTTTGTTAACGCGGCAGCGCTCATCGCTGCTGTCGCGCTCGTCATCTGGTTCGGTGTCCGCCCGTTGATGCGTGAAATGGGCAAGACCCCGGACGTTGCGCAACTCGTCGCCGGATCCGATGTCACCGTCCCGAACCTTGCCCACGCAACCAATCTTCCCACCGTAGCATCGACCCACACGGAGCACAGCTTGCCTTATGACGATCTGAGCGAACTCAGGCGACGTATGCGCGTACCGGCTCAGAACCGTCTCGAACAGATGATCGACATGGACGAAGAGCGTGTGGCCGCGATCCTGAAGCAATGGGTCCACGAGGCCGCGTGAGATGAGTTCCAGATCGATCGCCAGCATGCTGACGGACTTCACGCCAAAACATGTCCCTGCTGACCGGATTACGGTTTTTGCAGCGGTCAGCAAGGAGACTGCTGACCCAATCGTGGAACATGAAGAATCCGCCGAACGTGTTGATGATCTGATCGACTATGAGCTGCAAATCAAGGAAGCCTTCAACGCGGGACGGGAAGCCGGCCAGGCCGAAGCCTCGGTTCTGTTCGAGGCCGATAAGGTCAGGCTTGAGCGCGAGTTCCAGGAACAGCTTGAGGCAGCCGATACCTTGTTTATGGAACAGACCGGTGCCCGCATGGCAACGCAGATCAGTGAAGGACTTGCCACCATGGCCGCCGAGCTTTCCGGCTCACTCGCCGCAGTCCTCGCTCCTCTGGTCGAGGAAAAACTGCGGGAGCAAGCGATCACTGCTTTTGTCCGTGAAGTGGAAAGACTGACCAAGGGACTGGAGGGCATGGTGGCCGACGTAACAGGCCCAGGGCACCTGCTCGAAACTCTGCGCAAACGACCTGAGATTGACCCGATACGCTTCACTTTCACCGAAGCGGCACGGGCAGAATTATCATTGAAACTTGATGATGTCGTTGTCGAAACGCGGCTTGGCCGCCTGATCGATGCGCTGAAGGATCAGAACGGATGAACATTGACCCTGAAACGCACCGTGAGATCGTCATTGTCCGCCGTGGACGCGGCGATGGCGAGGAAGGGCATCACGGTGGGGTCTGGAAAATAGCCTATGCGGACTTCATGACCGCCATGATGGCGTTCTTTCTCGTTATGTGGCTCATCAACGCGGCTAATGAAGAAACGAAAGCGGCCGTTGCCAGCTATTTCAATCCGGTCAAGCTTATGGACCGGCAATCGCGGCCCAAGGGTATCGAGGAAACAGAGAACGAGCAGGGCAAGGTTCGTTTCGAAAGCCCGGAATCGACTGACCCCAAGACCAAGAGCGCACGCAATGAAAAGCAGGTCGAACCTGTGCCGGAAAAGGAAGAACGGCAAATCTTCAAGGACCCTTACGCGGTGCTGGCCGAAATCGCCACGGATTCTGGCGTCCTGCAGAACCGGTCAGCCAAGGGAGAGGGCGGATCCGGTCAGGCCGGCCCCTCGACCGGTGCGGAAGGTGGCGATGCTTACCGCGATCCTTTCAACCCGAACTATTGGTCGACACACGTTGAAGACGAGATCTTTCCGCTGACGGCAAGTCCGGTGACCGCGCCTCCATCGCAGGACCAGGCGATGAAACAGGCAAGCGGTGTGGCCGATGCCGAAGCAAAGCAGACCGCCCTTGAAAAGCGGATGGACGCAGGAAAGCCGCTACCCGAGGCGAAGGCGGCTGAATCCAAGGTCTCGACGCCTGCTGACCAGAACAAAAAAACATCAACCGAGAAGGAGCAGAAACCCGATGCGACGCAGCTCGCATCGGCACGCGAGCTTGCTGCGGAAATCTCCAGGAAAACCGGCTCCGAAAATGACGAAAAAGCGCCCGATATCACCGTTGTCCCCACCGAGGATGGCGTCATGATTCAACTCACGGACAAGGTCAACTACGGCATGTTTGCGATTGGATCGGCGAAGCCGGACAAGCGTGTCGTGCAGGTGCTTGAAGAGATCGCCAGGATTATCGCGGCGCGCAAGGGTGAAGTGATCATCAGCGGCCATACCGATGCCCGGCCATTCAAGAACGAAACCTACGACAACTGGCGCCTGTCCTCTGCACGAGCGCACATGGCCTACTACATGCTGACCCGTGGCGGACTTGACGCGAAACGTATCCTGCGGGTCGAAGGCTATGCTGATCGCGATCCGAAGATTCCGGCCGATCCTTATGCCGCTCAAAACAGACGCATCGACATCTTTCTCAAGACGGCTTCGCGATGATGGCTCGGCGATACATCCGGTGGTTGCTATTCGGCTTTATCAGCTTGCCGCTGGCGACAGCACGCGCGGATATGCCATCGCCGGAGCCGTATCTGCTGGTGCGATCCATGCGCATGCTGCAGGACCAGGTAGCATCCGGAAAGCCAGAGGCCCTGCCGATGCTGAACCGTGTTCTCGGCCATATTGCCGATCAGTTGGCATCCGCCAAGCCAGAGGTGTGGCAGAAACCGGCCAATGCTTATGCCATCTTCGTCTATCTCCTCAATGGCGGCAATCCGCAAGTTGTGAGGAACATTCTGACTTCAGCGAACCTCGACCGGATCAGTCCGAAGCTGATTGCAGGATCCCTGGCCTACGCGGACGGTGATTCACTTCGAGTCGTTGAGAACTTCACCGAACAGCTTCCGGCGGATGTACCGAGCGAACTCATCGCGTCGATATATCTGGTGACCGCGACACAGCTCGCGGCAATCGATGCCCGGACGGCGCTCAAGCGCCTGGACTACATTCGCCTCAATGTACCCGGCACCCTTTTGGAAGAGGCAGCGCTGCGCCGTGGATTGATGATCGCGGCCCGTCTGGGCGACAAGGACAAGGTGAGGTTGCTCGCACGAAACTATTTGCAGCGATTTGCTCTTTCACCCTACTCCGAGGATTTCTTCCGCCAGCTTGTCGATGCATTGATGGAGATCAAGGGAAAGATCAGCAACGAGGAGATCGAGGAGATCGCCTCGCTTGCCTGGCCAGGCGCCCGGTTACCCTTCTATCTACGCATCGCCCGGGGGGCGATCGTCAGCGGGAACTTGCAGCGTGCACGTTTTGCCTCAGAGCGCGCCGATGCGCTGGCCCTGGCCCTCAAGGCGGATGACACGCAGGCCAAGCTGTATCTGGCGATCAGCAATGTAGGCTCGGACAAGACCGGCGATGCCAAATTCATGCTGTCGCGACTGCCCAGGGAGCGCTTGCACGATCGCGATATCAAACTGCTGGAGGCTGCGACAACGATGGCCGGTAGAATCCTTGCGCAACCGATACCGGGGCTCGACACACTGCAAAATGCTGCGGCCAAAAGCAGTGCGGCCGGAGGTGCGCCTGCAAGGGCCGATCCTCTGCCGGTTGAACAGGCAGACCCTGTGATCGACGAGACACGAAAGAAACTTGACGCCATCGATGCGCTTCTCGGGAAGGCCAGGAAATGACCATTGGAGCTGACATGCCTCTCAGATCGCAGTTAGATGCGCTTGTCCGCGACAAGGGCAATGGTAAACATGCGTCCGATCAGAAGTCGGCGAAGGAAACGGATATTCCGGCAGACTTCAAGACTATTGTGAAAACCGTGTTACCCAAGCTCACGCCCGACAAGGAGGATGCGGCGGTAGAAAATTTGCCGCGGGACGTTACCAAGCCGGATGTGGATCTCCCTGCATCGCCGACTGCCGGCTTGTTCGGACAGGCGATCCTTGCCTTCGAACAATTGCTTGACCGGCAGCGGCACGAAAATGCTGACCAGACGCAACCCACCGATGATACGAAATTGTCCGCCAATGCGGACGCGGCTTCATCGGTCATTGCCGAGACGCTCGACGTTGAAGGCGAGGAGCAGACCGAGGCATTGCCCGACAAGAAAACGGAACGACTGGCACAACGGGCAACACCAAAATCCGAGGAGCCCGCGCCGGCTGTTTCCCAAACCACTCAGACACCGGCTAAGCCCGGCGTGGAACAGGGCCAGGTCACTGAACCCGGGCAATTGTCCCCTGAAACACCAATGGCCAAGTCAACTCCCAAGGAACCAGCTGAGAAGCCCTCATTGCCAGTCGCAGACACTGCCATGTCCAGCTCGTCCCAGCCTGCGCCTGCGGAAGTCAAACCGAACGCAACGGCACAAAATAATGCTCCCGCGACGCCAACAGTCCGACCGCCTGTTACAGGTATCCTCGTTCTTTCAGAACGCACAGCGGGGGGCACAAAGACGTTGATGATCCAATTGCAGCCAATTGAACTTGGAACCGTCACAGCACGCATGCGCCTCACGTCCGAAGGCATGCATATCCAGCTGACGGCCGAAAGCAGGGAAATGGCCGAACATCTCGCCAGCGATCACGAAGCTCTTGGCAAAGCCCTGCAGCGGGCCGGCGTGGCAGACGATACATCCCCGGTTACCATCGCGGTCATTGATCGCTCCAGCGCCCCTTCAATTGCGCAAACGGGCCAGCAGAACCTGACGGGGCAGGAGCAGCAGGCCAATGGACGTGCGAATGGCCAGCCCCCTTCCGCTTCTCAGGGTTCTCCGGACCAGCGCTCACCCGGGCAACAGACTTTTGGAGAGTTCAAACTGGATGATCGTGACGAAGTATCTGCAAAAACTGGGGCGGAGACTCGCCCTTCACGCGGGCTGGTTGTTTAGCGCGATCCTTGCTTGTCACCCCGCCTTTGCGACGAATCTCTGCGAGCGCGAAATGCACCGCGCCTCGACAAAGTATGATGTTCCGATAGGCATTCTGTATGCCGTTGGCCTTACAGAAACCGGCCACAGGGAATCGCTTCAACCCTATGCGATGAACATCGAGGGGAGGGCATTGTTCATGCCGTCGGCTGCAGCCGCCGTGGCCAAATTCGACGAGGCACACCTGCGGGGAGCAAAGCTCATCGACCTCGGATGCATGCAAATCAATCACTATTTTCATGCCAGCGCATTCTCCTCGGTCGGGGCAATTCTGGATCCAGCGGCCAACGTGGACTACGCCGCACGGTTCCTGAAACAGCTCCGTGCGCGTGAAGGCAGCTGGACTATGGCCGTTGCACGCTATCACGCGGGGCCGAACAACGATCCCGCACAGAAGCAATATGTTTGCCGGGTAATGGAAAACATGGTCGCCACGGGCTTTGGAAACTGGACGCAAAAGGCGCGCATGTTCTGCAATAAGTGATCGTGTTAATAGTTGGTAATAAAACGTGAATTTGTTCGAGCGGTCATCTTTTGTTAGGGTCTCGCCTGCAAATCTGCAGGACGCAAAGCGTCACTTTCGCTGCCCGAAAACCGCTATACATCGAATTAATTAGATCTCCCAATAAATTAGGTGCAATTTGTTGGGAATTGTCGCCGAGTCATTCACCCCGCTACTTGTGTATTGCTTGGGGCATTATATTGATTCGGAAGGTGGGGCAGTGATCGTAGTCGTCGACGAACGAAGTCTGGTGACGAGTGGGTATTCGGCGTGGTTCGCCCGCGAGGGCATAACCACAACAGGTTTCGCTCCGGACGATTTTGGCGATTGGGTCGCCACCGTACAGCAGAGTGATATTATGGCGGTCGAGGCATTTCTCATAGGGGAATGTGCCAATCGCAGCCAGTTTCCACAAAAAATTCGTGCACGCTGCTCGGTACCGGTTATCGCCGTCAACGAGACGCAATCATTGGAGCATACGCTGGAGCTTTTCCAGGCCGGTGTCGATGATGTCGTTCGCAAGCCTATGCACGTGCGGGAAATCCTTGCCCGGATCAATGCCATCCGCCGCCGTTATGGCAATGGCGGTACTGGAACGCAGATCGGTCCGATCCGGGTCTTTTCGGATGGCCGCGATCCGCAGATCAACGGCGTTGATTTTACGCTTCCACGTCGTGAACGCCGCATACTCGAATATCTGATTGCCAACCGTGGCAGGCGCCTCAACAAGGCGCAGATATTCAGCGCGATCTACGGCATCTTCGACAGCGACGTAGAGGAAAGTGTCGTTGAAAGTCATATCAGCAAGTTGCGCAAAAAATTGCGTGAGCAGCTCGGACATGACCCGATCGATTCAAAGCGTTTCCTTGGCTACTGCATAAACCTCGACTGACTGCCTCCACCGGGCAGACCAAGAGATTTTTTCATTCACAACAACACGTCAGCTTCGCACAAGTATCGGACGCTAACGATTCCGAACGGAATCACGGTGTAAGGAGACGGAAATGAGCCTCTATGGAATGATGCGAACGGGCGTGTCGGGCATGAACGCGCAGGCCAACCGGCTATCCACTGTGGCCGACAATATCGCCAACTCCAGCACGACCGGCTACAAGCGCGCGAGCACGCAGTTTGCATCGCTTGTTCTTCCAAGTTCGGGGGGCTCCTACAATTCAGGTGGTGTGGAAACCGTTGTTCGCCATCACATCTCCGATGATGGCTCACTCCGCTTCACGACATCATCGACGGACCTTGCCTTGAAAGGCAACGGCTTCTTCGTTGTCGGCAATGCCGACGATACTCCGTACCTGACCCGTGCCGGATCGTTCGTACCGGATGCTCAAGGCAATCTCGTCAATGCTGCCGGTTACTATCTGATGGGCTACCCGATCGTGAATGGCCAGGTGAACTCCGTTACCAACGGGTTCCAGGGGCTCGAAAAGGTCAACATTTCTCAGAATGATTTGATCGCAGATCCGAGCCGCGTCGGCACCTTCACTGCCAACCTGCCTGCTGGAGCCGCCGTCATCGCGGCAGCGGACCGCCCGCCAACGAACACGACGGCATCGGCGCAGTATACAGCCAAGACTTCGATCCAGACCTTCGACAATCTCGGCAACGTGGTTGTCCTCGACGTCTATTTTACCAAGACCGCGGCCAATACCTGGGAAGCAGCGGTCTATAACAATGCCAACGCTTCGGCATCCGGTGGATTCCCCTACACACCGACTGCTCCGTTGACGACGGAAACCTATACGTTCGATGTCGTCACCGGCATGCTCACCTCGACCGACAAATCACTCTCGGTCACGGTTCCGAATGGTCAGGCCCTCGAGATCGATCTGTCGGCAACCAAACAACTCGCAGGCGACTACACGCCCATTGAGGTGAAGGTCGACGGCAATACGCCAAGCCCGATCGAGAACGTCGACATTGGCGCCGACGGAACAGTTGTCGCGCGCTACAAGAACGGCGCGCAGCGCGCGATCTACAAGATTCCCCTGGCTGATGTTCCAAGCCCGGACAATCTGCTCGTCTTGTCCGGCAACGTCTTCTCGACAAGTGCAGAGTCTGGCGACGTCCAGCTCGGCTTCGCAGGCACCGGCAGCTTCGGAAGCCTGACTTCCGGCGCGCTGGAAGAGTCGAACGCTGATATCGCGCAAGAACTGACTGAAATGATTGAGTCGCAGAGAAGCTACACGGCAAATTCGAAGGTCTTCCAGACCGGTGCGGATTTGATGGACGTGCTGGTCAATCTGAAAAGGTAGTTGAACTTCTAATGGTGATTGGACCAAGGGCATGTCACTAACTTCGGCGCTCCTTACTGCTCAGAGTGCTCTCACGACCGTTTCGAAGCAAACCGCGCTGGTATCCCGCAATATTGCGGGAGCCAGCGATCCTAATTTCTCACGGCGCATAGGCTCTGTGGTTAGCGGTCCGAACGGTTCGACGTTTCTATCAGTGACCCGCTCTGCTGACGCTGCACTTCTTACCAAATATATTGAAAGCAACAGCCAGCTTGGCGCATCGGACACGCTCCAGGGCGGCCTGGACCGGCTGTCAGGCATCTATTCCGCCAGCGATTCGTCAGGTTCTCCAAGCGCATTGCTAGGTGACCTGCGGGATTCGTTGCAGCTCTACGCATCGCAGCCCGGCAATACGTCAGTTGGCGAGGCCGCGGTTTCCAAGGCGGTTGATCTGGCCAACGCGCTCAACAGGGGCACGGAAGAAATACAGAAGTTGCGCCAGGATGCCGATAGCGACATCAGCGACTCCGTCAACAATTTGAATACCCTTCTGACAAAGTTCGAAACAATCAACAACCGCATCATAAATGGTACACGCTCCGGGACTGACGTTTCAGATTACCTCGACCAGCGCGACGGGTTGCTGAAAGAAATATCGGGCGAAATCGGCATCACGACGCTCACGCGCGGCGACAATGACATGGTGATCTTCGCGGAGTCCGGCGTAACGCTCTTCGAAGGGTCTCCACGCACCATCAGCTTTACGCCGACAAGCGCATTCAGTGCGGGCACAAGCGGCAATGCGGTTTACGTTGATGGTGTGCCATTGTCACATGGTACATTTGAGCAGCCCTACGGCACCGGTCGCCTCAGCGGTCTGCTGCAATTGCGCGACGATATTGCGCCGGCATACCAGAACCAGCTGGACGAAATTGCGCGCAGCCTCGTCAGCATGTTTGCCGAAACGGACCAGAACACGCCGGCGACGCTGCCGACTGTGCCTGGCCTGTTCACGTATTCGGGTGCTCCCGCGATGCCTGCGGATGCTACAATCCTTCCGGGGATTGCCGGAACCATCAAAGTGTCGTCGGCCTTTATCCTGACTGAGGGCGGCAATCCCGCGCTTCTGCGTGACGGTGGTTCTGCAGGTGCGGGTTACATAGAGAACACCGACGGCTCGGCCGGTTTTTCGACGCGCTTGCAAAATCTGCTCGGTGCTATCGCTGCACCGCGCAGCTACGACCCGGACGCGGAAGCCGGCAACAACAAGAGCCTGCTGGATTTCTCTGCGGCCATGATCAGCTCGCTCGAAACGAAACGAAAATCGGTTACGCAGACGAACGAGTACAATGGGGTTATGGCCTCGCGGGCTGAGGACGCAATTTCCAATGCGTCCGGTGTGAATATCGATACGGAAATGCAGTCACTGCTTGACCTCGAACATTCCTACCAGGCCTCAGCGCGGATCATATCCGCTGTTGATGCCATGTTGAACGAACTCCTGGAGGCGGTGAGATAGACATGAAAACCCAGTCCGTTTCATCATACATGCTGACTAATTCGACTCGTAACATTCTGGCAAAAGCCCAGGCGGAGTTGGTCCAGGCACAGAAGGAAGCCACGACAGGCTTCGTTTTCGATACGGGCCTGGCGCTCGGAAGCCGCACGGGCCAATCGATCTCACTGCGCAAGGAGCATGATCGACTGACGGTCCTGACCGAGACCAACGGCCTCATTTCCGAGCGAATGACGGCCTCTCAGAATGCCCTGACCAACGTCATCAAGGGATCGCAGGAGTTTCTCGGCAATCTGACCGCCATGCGCGGAGCCAGCGCAGGTCATTCGATCCTTGTCGACAAGGCAAAGGGCCTACTGCAGACCGCGACAGACCTTGTCAATACCAGTTACAATGGCGAATACATATTCGCCGGCGAGAACACGGACGTAAAGCCGCTCGGCGATTATGGCGCTGCCGGCGATCCGGCAAGTGCAGCCGTGTTGCAATCGTTCCAGGACTATTTCGGGTTTCCAACCACCGACCCGCAAGTGGCGAATATCACTGCCGCTGACATGAAGGATTTTCTGGACACCACCTTCGCAGCCGAGTTTGATGCAGCATCCTGGTCGACCAATTTTTCAGCTGCCTCCGATACGCTCGTCAAGAGCCGGATAGCGCCGACGGAACTAGCGGAAACATCGGTCAGCGCCAACAATGTTGGCTTCCGCCAGCTTGCCATGACCTACACCATGATTGCGGAATTTGGTGATATAGGTCTCAACCAGGCCGCCTTTGATACGATTATCGACAAGGCCAGCGCAGTGTCCATGCAGACCTCGACGTCGCTGGCCGGAGCGCAATCGTTCCTTGGCAATGCGCAGGCCCGGACCAAGGACGCCACAGATCGCCTGGCCGTGCAGATCAATGTCCTGAACAGTTCCGTTCTCGACCTGGAAGCGGTCGATCCTTATGAGGCCGCCAATCGGGTCGAAGCGTTGAGGACACAGATCGATGCGTCCTATGCGCTCACCGTGAAGATCCAAAGCCTGAGCTTGCTCAACTACCTGAAGTAAAAGCGACGGACGCCTTCGCGTCCGTCAATAGCCGGAAACGCACATGTACCAGGCCCGATACGACGACATCATGAATGACGGTTCTGACAACGCCAGAGACCGTGAACGGTCCCTGTTCGACCAGTCAATCATGATGCTGGAGGCAGCCCGGGACGAAGGCGGCTATTCTTACAAAGGTGTCGAGGCCGTTCATTTCACGTCACGATTGTGGATGATCATCATGGAAGACCTCGGCAGTCCGGCTAACGGGTTGCCAGCGGAACTACGCGCCTCATTGATTTCGATCGGCATCTTCATTCTCAAGACACTGGAGGCAATCCGCATGGAAACCTCCACGGACTATGACAGCATCATCGACATCACCAAAACCATTCGTGACGGGATCTGAAACATGAAGATTTCGCTGCGAGCCGGGGAAAAGATCTACGTGAACGGCGCGGTTTTGCGCGCTGACCGGAAGGTCTCGCTGGAGTTCATGAACGATGTGACGTTTCTTCTCGAAAGCCATGTCATCCAGGCGAACGAGACGACGACACCGCTGCGCCAGCTTTATTTCGCTGCGCAGGTCATGCTCGTTGATCCCGCAGTCAAGCAGGATGCATTTCTTGCATTCAAGCGCATGCTGGCATCGCTGCTTGCGACGTTCGAAAATAAACAGATCCTCAAAGAGTTGAAACTGATCGACGAAATGGTCTGTAAAGACCGCGTCTTCGAGGCGCTCAAAGCTATCCGATTGCTCTATGCGTTGGAGGCCCAGATACTTTCCGGTGATGCAGAGCAAACCATTCCTTCTCAAAGCGACCAGAACACCAGGCCGGAGGCAATCGCATGACTACGACCACTGCTGTCGGAACGACCAACACGGCGACAAACACGACGACGACTACGAACGGCCCCGGTGTCGACTACGAGGCCTTTCTGAAATTGCTCGTTGCGGAGATGAAAAATCAGGATCCGACCAAGCCCATGGATCCTACGCAGCAGGTTACGCAGCTGGCGCAGTTTTCCAGCGTCGAGCAGGCGGTCCAGACCAACACCAAACTTGATCAGTTGTTGGCCAGCTCTTCCCTGTCGCAAGCTGACGGGCTCATTGGCCGGACAGTGACGAGCGCAGACGGCAAGGTCAGTGGTGTGGTTGAATCAGTGCGTATCTACAGCGACGGCATGATCGCAACGCTTAAGGACGGCACCAAACTTCCGATCACTGCCGGCATTGCCATCAGCTGATCATGAATGAGGCGGATGCACTCGATATCATCAATCAGGCCATCTGGACGGTGATTGTCGCCTCCGGTCCCGCAGTCGGGGCCGCGATGTTCGCCGGTGTTTGCATTGCACTGTTTCAGGCTCTGACCCAAATTCAGGAAATCACACTCACTTTCGTGCCGAAAATCCTGGTCATCCTTGCTGTGCTCGCCTTGACCGCGCCCTTTGTTGGCTCGCAGATCAATACGCTGACTTTGTTGACCTATTCGCGGATTGAGAACGGTTTCTGAGAAGGTTTGCCGCCAGACATCGGGTCTGCTCCAAACTTCGCGTTGTGCCCGCCGCTCTGGCTTCGCGCAAGCTTCGGCTCCTATGGTTTGCCGACAATAGGAGAAGACCGTGCAGCAGGCCGCAGTAAAACGACTGGGTGACAAGGGTTATCTAACCGGCAGTGATGTTGGTCTGGCACTCGGAATCGTGATTATCCTCACGGTGCTCTTCCTGCCAGTTTCGCCAATCATTCTTGACATCGGACTTGCCTTTTCAATTGCGCTTTCCGTGTTGATCCTGATGGTGGCGCTTTGGATTCAACGGCCGCTGGACTTTTCGGCTTTTCCAACCGTGCTCCTGATCGCGACGATGATGCGCCTGTCGCTCAACATTGCAACGACACGTGTCATTCTCACCCATGGTGATGAAGGCTATGCCGCAGCCGGACAGGTCATTCACGGCTTCTCACAATTCGTGATGGGCGGCGATTTCGTCATCGGACTGGTCGTCTTCGCGATCCTGATCATCGTCAACTTTCTCGTCATCACCAAGGGTGCGACGCGTATCGCCGAAGTTGGCGCTCGCTTCACACTTGACGCCATTCCTGGCAAGCAAATGGCGATCGATGCGGATCTTTCGTCAGGGTTGATCGATGAGAAGCAAGCGCAGCATCGCCGCCGTGAGCTGGAGGAGGAAAGCGCCTTCTTCGGTTCGATGGACGGCGCCTCGAAATTCGTGCGTGGTGACGCGATCGCCGGTCTCATCATAACCGCGGTGAATATTTTTGGCGGCATCATCATTGGTGTTACACGTCATGGTATGGAAGTCAGCCAGGCGGCCGACGTGTTCACCAAGCTCTCTGTCGGCGATGGTCTTGTCACACAGATTCCGGCGCTGATCGTGTCGCTTGCCGCGGGTCTTCTGGTTTCAAAAGGCGGAACGCGCGGTTCTGCGGATCAGGCCGTTTTCGGTCAGCTCGGTGCTTACCCCAAAGCCCTGTTTGTGGCGGCGCTGCTTTTGTTTGTGCTCGGCACATTGCCGGGTCTGCCGGCCTTCCCGTTTTTTGTGCTGGCGCTCGGTCTCACTGCCATCGGCATTTCGGTGCCACGCAAGCTGGCACGCGCGGCTGCCGCAGCCCAGGCCGAACAGGCCCTGAAGCAGCGGACTGCCGATGAAGAAGACCGGAACTCCGTTCGTGCGTCACTTGAGACCGCACAGATCGAACTGTGCCTTGGCAAACAACTCTCCGCACGGCTTCTCGCATCGCAATTGGAATTGGCACATCGCGTCAACAAGATGCGCAAGAAGTTCGCGCTGGAATATGGTTTTGTCGTTCCAGAGATCAAGGTGACAGACGATTTTCTGCTGCCGCCAAAGACCTATCGCATCAAGATCCATGGGACGGTTGTAGCTTCACATGAGCTCAGGGTAGGTGAGATCCTGGTCATTCCCGGTGACAGGCCGCCGCCGCATGTTCCAGGTGAAGAGGTGAGGGAGCCGGCATTCGGTATGAAGGCCTACTCCGTTCCGGAAACCTTCGCCGCCGAGCTCAAGCGCGACAATTATATGACCGTTGACAATCTTTCGGTGCTGCTCACGCATCTCAGTGAAATTGTCCGCAACAATCTGGCGCAATTGCTTTCCTACAAGGACATGCGTGGCCTGCTGGATCGGCTCGGACCGGAATACCGCAAACTCCTCGATGATATCTGCCCGGCCCATCTTTCCTATTCGGGCTTGCAGGCGGTCCTCAAGCTGCTGCTCTCGGAACGCGTGTCCATTCGTAACCTCAACCTTATTCTTGAGGCGATTGCGGAAGTGGCGCCGCATATCCGCCGCTCCGAAATGATCGTCGAGCATGTCCGCATGCGAATGGCGCAACAGATCTGCGGGGATCTGGCCGACAATGGCGTGCTCTCCGTCTTGCGGCTTGGCAATCGCTGGGATCTGGTCTTCCACCAGAGCCTCAAGCGTGATGCCAAGGGCGAGATTACAGAGTTCGACATCGATCCGCGGCTGCTGGAGCAGTTTGGCACCGAGGCGAGCGTTGCGATCCGCAAACATCTTGATGCCGGCGAACGTTTCGTTCTCGTGGCTTCACCAGAGGCGCGACCCTACATCCGGATGATTATCGAACGGTTGTTTGCGACGCTGTCAGTGCTGTCACACGTCGAGATTGCACGCGGGGTGGAGGTCCGATCGCTTGGAACGATTTCGTGAGGCTGTGACCTCCTAATGCCGCCCCTGAACGATACAATCATCACTGCCTTTCTGGTTTTTGCGCGGGTCGGTGCCTGCCTGCTGATTGTGCCGGGAATATCGAACCCGCGCATTCCCATGCAGGTCCGGCTTTTCCTTGCGCTCGCCTGCTCGCTCATGGTTGTTCCGCTCGTGCTCACGCAGGTTGCTCCGGTAGCAAAAGCAGCTCCGCTCGTGCTGATGCGCCTCATCATCGTTGAGATCATTGTTGGCGGGCTCATTGGTATCCTGGCGCGGATCTATTTTTGGGCGCTCCAGTTCATGGCGAACGCGATTGCCATGGCGACCGGCTATTCGGGCGCGGCCGCCGCTGCGATCGAAGCGGACGAACCACAGGCAGCCATCGCCAGTATCGTAACCTTGTCCGCACTGTGCCTGTTCTTCGTTTCAGATCTCCACCTCGAAGTGTTCCGGGCGCTGCTCTCCTCCTATTCGGCAATTCCGGTGGACGGAATTTTCCAACCGGCAACTGCCATGGTCAATTTCACCGACACCTTGTCAAAGGCGTTTCTCAGCACGATCCGCATAGCCGCCCCGTTCATCGTCTTTGCGGTTGTGGTCAACATCGCGGTGGGGCTGATCAACAAACTTACGCCAGCCATACCGGTTTACTTCATCTCAATGCCGTTTGTTCTCGCCGGGGGACTGATGCTGCTCTACTTCAGCATGCCAGACCTGTTGCGGTTTTTTACAAATGAAGCCGGTACGTATCTCAGGAGTTTTTAAGTGATGACGGGAAATGTCCGGACCGCCTATCGCAGTATGATCAGATTGCAGAAACTCGCCAGGACTCGCCATGAGATGGAACTGTCGCGCCTCAACGCGCAGTTTGCGGTGATGGAAGAGGAGAACGGCACATTGTTCAAGATGCAGGACGAGCAGTTCGAGGGCAACGCCAGCTTTGTTCCTGTGCATATCATCATAAGGCGCCTGGATGCGAACAAAATACTGCAGACGCAGTTATCGGCGCACATTGCAGGAGAGACCCGCGATCTTCTTAAAGTGTCACGGATGCTCGATATCCTGAATAATCGGCTCAGTGCTTTTGAACGAGCGTCGTTGCGAACCGAAGAAGCGATGGAGATTGACGAGCACGTCGGTCATTTGCTTGCCAAACATGCGATTTGACCGGGCGTGGCTCAAGCCTCCCGTAAGTTTGGGCGATTAGAGTGCAGGTCATGAATCAGAATGCGGCAGCAATCAATGGCCATTAGCCCACCTTCCGACCTTATACTGGATGTCGCCATGGCGGCGGATCCGGACACTTTGCGGGCTTCCGTCGAAAAGTTGCGCAGTATCGCGTCCGCTCGGGTAGCCGCACAGATGCAGTTGTCTCGCGATAATTTTTCTTCGATGCAGCAGACCGGGTTGGCAATCGATTCCGCCGGCAAGTCCAGTGAAGCGCCGAACCCATCGTTCAAGAAGTTTGAAGCGTTCATGCTGCAATCGTTCATTGAATCGATGTTTACCGGCGATAACCAGGCGGTATTCGGCCAGGGCGTCGCTGGTGATTACTGGAAATCCATGATGGCGGAAGCCATCGCAAACAAGATGAGCGATGCCGGCGGCATCGGCGTTGCACGTATGCTGCAAGTGCAAAGCGAAAAGAAAGCGAAATCGGAGGCGGCAATATACGACCCTGCGACACCGGCAATTTTCAATGATCAGAATCATATTCATGAGCGCGATTCAAACGTCATTTTGTACCAGATCGAACGGCAACTGATCCAAAAACAATTAAAAGCAACGGAAAACGTTGAAGAAACCAGACAGAGCTGAGGCCGAAAAGATTGGAGGAAATGGAAATGGATTCAATGAACGATAACCTGAACGATGGCACAATGATCGAACACATTCCAACCGCTCCCCGGCATGAACCTGCGCTTGAGCCTGTCCTTGTCGCAATCCGGCGGCTGGAAGAAGTCGTCGAGCGGGAAACGCGATTGCTCCTCGATGGCCAGACTGTCGATCTTGTTGACATTAATGCGCACAAGAGCCGCGGCTTGCGCGACTTCAACAAAGCGATGAGCAAGGCAGCAAAAACTGTTGACGCGCTCGCGCTTAAATCGCTGCAACCGGTTCTCGACAATCTACGCAAGAAACTTGATCGCAATTGCGATGCCATCAAATTGCATTTGCGCGCGGTTACAGAGCTGGCAGGCATCATCCGCAATGCCCTTGAAACGCAGGAGGCTGACGGCACATACACCGTCGACCAGGTTAGGAACGGGCAAGGCGCATGATCCGAATTGCGCTGATCGGCCTCTGGATTTGCGCGGTTGCTCTCGGATCGCTGTATTTCGCGGTTTGGCAAAACACAGCAACAGCGGCCGTATCCGCACCGGTGGCCAAGGAAGCACTCGACGTTGGCAAGACCGAGGTCTTCAGTGTTCCCATTATTGTCGGCGGGACTGTCCAGGGATATGTCGTTTCCCAGCTCGCCTATACTCTCGACAAGGGCGCCAAAGATGCCATGGATGTGCCGGTGGCTTATTTTATCAACGATGAAGTTTTTCGGCAGTTCTATGGGCATTTTTCGGACACGAAGGACGTGCAGAAAATCAAGTTCGATGACGTCAAGAAGTCGATTATCGACGGGGTCAACGCGCGGTTTCCAAAGCCGCTGGTGCAAGACCTCCTGGTCGAGCAATTCAACTACATCACGTCAAAAGAGATTCGAGACCAGAATACCAAAGGGCTTGAGCGGCCGTAGCGGCTCATACACCCCGGAGATGGAGCTCTCACTACAGTGAGTAATACTTGCCCGCCAGCGTGTTCAGGGTGGTGTCGTTCAGGGGAGCGACGCCTGGATCATGAACAAAGCGCACGCCGAAATCGGAACCATTGCGCCAGACGATTTCGGTGATCAAGGCGCCGCAATACTGATCGTCAAACAGCCAAAAGCGATCCGGTATGACACACTGGGTCATAATCCTGATCCTGGCACCGCCACCCGCAAGGTTATGGAAATGACACTCGGTCAGGAACTGGCCGCTGAGCGTTACGAGCTTGCCTGAGCGCAGCCTCGTTCGCTTGCGTTCCTCGGTCCGTTTTTCCTTTTTCGTATCCCTTCCGGAAGGCGGCATGACAGAGCTCTACAGAATTGCGCGACCGACATGGCCGAAGGCAGATGAGCATCCGTCCACGTCAGTGATTTCACTTGATTCTTGTAGCGGTAAACAATTGCCAATCCGTTATGTAAACCCAGGAGGGGCCAGCGAGACACGTGTGTTCAGGGAAACGCGATCAACAACAGGAAGGCAATGAACACCACCAGATGGACGAGCCCGGTCAGAACGGTTGTTCGACCAGTCCCGAAGCTGTGAATGCTGATTGAGAGGATCAAAGCCAGAAGCACCGAATCGCCCGGTGTAAGGCCGAGAGTAAGCTCGCGGCCGGTTAAAACGCTGGCCATGCCTACCGCAGGAATGGTCAACCCAATGGTTGCGAGCGCCGAGCCAAGTGCGATATTGAGGCTGCGTTGCAGCTCGTTGATCAGGGCGGCTCGAATGGCTGAGAGTGCCTCCGGCAGGAGCACGAGTGTTGCGATAAAGGCGCCGACAACTGCGTCGGTCTGTTGAAATTGAAGAGCCGCGAGGCCGTCTTCTACGCCAGTTGCAACCTGCTCGGCCAGAAGGACGATCCCAATTAGGCCAATGAGGAGCAGAGCGGCGTTTCCCCAATTGGCCTCTCCAGAAATACCGTGACTTGCATGATCTCCACCGGGGCGGCCGTCATCCAGAAAATCATCGCGATGTCTTACAGTTTGCGCGAAGACAAAGCTCCCATAAAGCAGGATTGAACAGAAGCTGACGAAGACAAGCTGCACAGGAGAAAAAGTACCCGGCGCCGCAGCGAGAGTGAAGTTGGGCAGGACGAGCGTCAGGATTGTCAGCGCAGTCAGGACAGAAAGAATTGCACTCGTACCTTGCCGTTTCAGCTCCTGCTGGTGGTGGTGCAGGCCGCCCAGTGTGAGACAAAGACCCACGACGCCGGCGCAAACGATCATGACCGTCGAAAATACCGACTCTCGGGCAAGAGTTGGATTGTTCTCCCCGTGCAGCATCATCGACACAATGATTGAAACTTCGACCGTGGTAACGGCAAATGTGAGAAGCAATGTTCCGTACGGCTGGCCAAGGCGTATAGCCAAGACTTCCGCATGCTGGAGAACGATGAAGACCGTCGTAAGCAGTATGCAGATGGCGAGTAAGGAGACCACGATACTCAATACCGGATATTCGTGCCCCATGGGAAAACCAACGAGACGGATCCCGACAGCAAGAACGAGGGATCCGATCGGGATCAAGTAGGTGTGGATCGGCAAGGGACGAGCGGTCATGCGAGGGTCCAGGCTATCGATGGATAAATCACATACAGCCGGACTGGCCTGGTGGCAACGCGTTGCTGACGACCGCAAATATTCGGCGCGTTATACCAGGCAGACAATGAAGTCTTCTCGGGTCCTACTGGACAATGATCGGCGGTGTCCCTGTCTTGAATGATGTGCGAATATCATAGCTATCTCCGCGCCAGGCAGCCGATCGAACGCATCTTGGAGAGCCCTTCGGAGTTGTGAGGTAAGCCATGAAGCGTCTGTTCGTAAGCGTTGCGGTTGTCGCCTCTGTCTATGTCATTCTAGCATACGTTGTGCTTCCGGCAGCCTGAGCGACAGCCGGATCTTGCCAGGCACCCGATGGTAACCAATACGGAGAGAGGTATCCCCGGCGATCCGCTCAACGTCGGGCTGATAGGCGACCGCGAAGACATCATTCGTGCCATGCACGCGGGCGATTGGTATCCGGCTGATCCGATTACACTCCGTTCGAGCATCGACATCATAGGAAGTGTGGTCCTGGACCGCCCGTATGACGCGGCTCCTGTCAGTTCGCTCTTTTATGACGGGAGGCGCGAGGACCTTGCTTATGAAAAGCCTGTTGGCACCAGTGCCCGTCAACGTCATCACGTCCGGTTATGGAGGGTTCTGCAAACGGGGGTGGAACAGCGTCCAGTCTGGCTTGGCTCTGCGACCTTCGACAAGAGTGTTGGGCTTAGTGAATATACGGGCCAGGTTACACACGAGATCGATCCTGACATCGATGCCGAACGCGATTTTTTCTCAACCAGCCTCTCAAACGCCGGCATGGTTGAAGCGATATACTTGGTCTCTGGGGTCGGCCCGACCCTCAATGGGCGCAATGGAGAGGGAAGCCGTTACTACACTGACGGCGAGATACGCATGCTTACTCTGGTACCAGATGGGCAGCGCCGAAACCTTCCCCCGGAAACACTGGCGCCGCCGCCGTTCATACAAGCCAAGGATCAGGCGTGGCATGGTATCAAGAACATGCTCGGTTATTGACTGCTTTCACCCGGCCGTTGATCGCATACGCAAACTTGCCGCCACCAACACCATAAGGCGTGGATTGTCCGGGGTCACGTCAGTGCCGTCGCAGTCACGTCGACTAATCGTGCTGCCGCTGCGGCGCCAATAGCATTGATTGGGCATATGCCTGGGGCGACCGGCGACCGGGTATGTTTTCGTCCAGAACGAGTGTTTTGAGATCATCCGACCGAACATCCAATGCTACGACCCGCTCAAGCTTGTCGATTTGCCATACGGCATAGCCGAGCTCCGGATCGTAGCCACAATCGCAATCGAAGTCGCCGACTCGGATGTTTCGAGCTCGATCCGGTAAAAACATAATCTGTGGTTTCGGCAATTTGTAGCAATGACCTTCGTAAGCATAGCCATATATTACACCGATACTTTTAATATATCTTCCTCCTTTTGACGTTTCCATCGGAAGTTTAATGTCTATCGGAAGAGATACTATTTCTGTGCCATCAAATATTGCTAGAGTAATTGTCTGCCCAAATACACCTGAAGTGAATTCTTTTCCGAGGCGCTCATGATACAGCCTAATGAGTTCCTCTATAATGTCTCCAATTTCGGATTTAATTTCGGAAAATTTTTCGTTGATTATTGCGTTCTTATCGAGCAGTTTTTTAACCTTCTCTTCAAGGTACCTGTCGCTCTCTATTGTAAGCGGGAGCGCAGGGCGGCCGTATAACAGGACCTGACTTGGATTATAGGAACTGTAATCGAGGTCATCTGGCAGACCTCGACCTTGAACTGGACCGGGCCCGACGCTCGGATTTCCATATGATTTGCTCATCTTCCATTCCCCCTTCCGTTGAGGCTCATCTCGAGCCGATAATTTCACGCCATGCAAAATTTGCTTCCAGCCTTTCGGCGGTCCTTCCGTCTGCTGCTGCAATGATGGCGCTTGCGGCCTGATCAAGGTGCAGAGTGGTCGGATCAATGGTCCGCAACGACTGCGCGAGTGCGCCGCCTACGGCATCTCGGGCATTGATGAGCGCCAACTTGAAAAACAGCGGCTTCAAGCTGAAGGCGTCCTCGGTCACCTGGCGAAACCGGTCAAATTCGTCCAGTGTCAGCTCGCGCAGATCGGTCTCCAGAAGTCGCTTGTCAGCGCAGCCGTTTGCCACCAGTTCGCGATGATACAATTCGACAATACTGTCGAATATGGCACCTATGAACGGGAGTGCGCGATCATGGACTTCGCGGGTAACGTCGGACATTCGCCGGGAATTGGTTGCGAGACGGATCTGCGTTTCCGGGCTCGTTTCTGCAAATCGGTTAAGTTCGTTGTAGAGCAATAGATTGCCCCTCGTTCGCCGCAGCAGCCGATCGATCGCAGAATCGAAATGCAAGAACGAAATGAGTGACACAAGGTCCGAAAAGGCTTCAGAGAACGGGAAGTATTCGGCTTCGCGCGATGTCGTTCCTGGAACCCCCATCTCCGAGAAAACGATCAAGTGCCCGACTTCGTGAGCAATGGTGTCGAAATTCAGCGCATATGGGCGCGTGACACCGCCGACTTTCGAATAACCTAACTCCAGAAATCCGTAACCGGCCTGGGCATTTCTCCAATCGACAAGAGGGACAATTTCAAGCTTCGGTAGGGTTTCCTGAAAGAACCACTGGACGCGATGACCGAGATAGCTCCTCCAGATGTCGAGTATGAAATGAACGCACGCATAGGCGTGAACGCCAAGAAATGCCCTGGAGCGCGTGTCAATATTATCAAAATGCCGGTCCGGCCCCGGCCTCACCGGCGCGCGCCTTGCTCCTTCAAAAGGGGGCAATCGGGCGAAACCATATGGCTCTTTGTCGAAGAGCGGATCTGCAACATACATTGATATGTCGCTGGGACCATCGCTGATCTCATCGGGCAATATTGAAAGCCAAACGCGGTCCGGCTGTTCGTAGCCCGCAATAAACGGAGGCTGCGGAAAAATCCAGAATCGCGTGCCCACGCGCGCTGCCGTACGTTCACGGGCAGTGTTTTCAAGCACAGCCATCGCCATATAACTCTTTTGGGAAGAATAGCCCCACAACTATACATTAAATTTATAATTGTATAACAGGCTTTTGTCAATGCCAGACGCAGTAAGGTCTCGATCAAAAGTATTAGTTGATATCCACTCATGTAATTCTTTATGATTAGTATTCACAGATATTAATGGTGCCAACTTTAGTGCGAGCACGGCGTCAGCTCGTTTTTGGGCAATCAGGCCTTGTTGAACTTCCGAATACCTCCCAGGGCCCCAATCCGCAGCACGTAGCACGGCTACTAGCGTACGGTCACGAAAATTGATCTCCCTCGCAATCGCGCTGAGCTTATTGCGTTCCGCCGGCGAGATGACACTGTGGCGCATGAGACTGGAGAACGTTCGCTGGAGGTCAATCAACGAGTCTGTCAGGGGGAGGAACCCCAGCTCTGCCGGTGCCGAGTGAACCGCCACTGCATCATCCGGCGCGAGTAGCCACCGCCGGTACCAACGGTAAATCAGTCCCACACCGACCATGCCGAGGGCGCACATTTCCGCTGCCCTCAACGCTCCCATGCTCGCGGCGCCGATCATGACGATGCCCTGCGCCATTGCCCATTGGATTTCCTTGTGCCGGACAGGGGGTCTGTCTTCGAATTGTCCGTCTATCAATACCATCGCCCGTGGACGAAACGCATGGGCCGCGAGCAGAATATCGCCTTGGGCCGCAGGTTGCAGATAAACCGCGTCAAGCACGGATTGAGCGTCCGCCAGCCGGAGGGTCGGACCCAGAAAAACCAGGATCGGATTTTCGTAGTTTGGCCGGGCCATATCTATCCTCAACGCAGCACAGAGAAGGGAAGGGCGCCGGGAAGAACAGTTCTCACGCATTTCACGCCCGTTGCCGTATCCGTACCTAATAAAACCGCCAGCACGGGTCCGAGGCTACTTACAACTCGATCGATAAGAGAGGAAATGCTGGGAACGGCAAGCCAGTCGGGCGTCACGCTCTGTTTGAAGGACGACTGGCCAAGAATAAGCTGACGGGCTTTCGCAACATTGGCGTCGGTCCTTTTCCGATAGTGTTCCCTGGTTTGATCGTCACGCGCGCCTGATATCGCTCCAGCCCGCGTTGCCAGAGCTTCAAGAACTGCACTCAGGGTAGCAATCGCGAGCGTTGATCCTGCCGAATACCCCTCAGTTGGAAGCGCAAGGATCGGTTCGCCGGGACCGGTTTCAATTGCCTGACACCAGACTACGGGAACCTTCGCAGGAGAGGGGGCGTACCATAATCCAAGTGAGATGCCCCATTCTGCTGCGAGCGTGATGATGTGATCGACAGCGTCGCCCAAGCCAACGGGTGCAAGCCGCATATGATCAAAAAATCCATGGGTCGCAAATGCCCGAGCCAGAGCGTCCCGTTCGATACATTCAAACAGTCCATGCAAGAACGCTGCATAAAGGGTGGTGTGGCAGGCAAGACCGGTTGTCGTGCGTATGAAGACCCCGTCGTAAGGGGGTGGCGGATCGGTATAGCAAGTGTGAACGAGTTCCAATGGAATCGGTTGGACATGACCAGTGGCTACATTCACCCCATTGATCCATGGGATAGTATTCGTGCGCCAATCTTTACAATGCGGCAGGACCAAATTCCTGAAGAGCTTGTCTGGTACACTCAACTCGTCAGCGGTTGCGAGAAAAACACGATGTGACGGTATTCGTTCAGCATAGAAGCGCTCAAGCGATTCCATAATGGCTCCGACAGCAGCTTCTGTCTTGGAAAGACCGCGCCCAAGTGAAGTGACCTCAGAAAGGGCAGCCGGTCGAACGGCCTGAACCACAGGGAGGCCAATCCGGTCAAGACCGGTGATGTCCGCCAGCCGGGTTATTTGGGCTTGTCTGCAGAGCGGCAGAATTGCGCGAAAGCAATGTTGGATTTCTTCGGAGCACATTTGCCGGGGGAGAGGCAGATCTGAAGCTATTGCGCCGCAAAGATCGTTGAGGATTCCATCATCCGACGGGTTATCTGTTGTCAGGTGCGTCCGATCAGAGCTCAATGGCGCCCCCGAGCTCCTGGATTGTGTGTTTGGCTCGCTGCACGAGCGTTTTCGCCTGCTGTTCTTGCGCAATTGCATGAGCTGAACGCAAATCTGCAGCGATGCTATCCGTTGGTGCCTTTCCTTGTGCATTAACAACGGCGCGGCAACGGTATAGCTCGGCGAGCCAGTAGGCGTGTCCGGTTTCCCGGGCATTGTCGATTGCTTCATTTGCAACCTTGGTTGCGAGCTCAGGCTGACCTGCCAGACCGAGGATCGTGGCATGCATGAACAGATAAATGGGAAGATCGATGACAGCTCCCAGCTGCTTCAAGAGCGATAGCCCATCGCGGAACATCTCATGACCTCCAGGGAGATCACCGCGGTGTGCTCGGGCCCAGCCGCCAAAGAGAAGCGAAAGACCAGACAGAGTTTGCATCTCATGCTTCTTTGCAAAATCCATCATCCGTTCCGAAATGTCGGCAAGGCGCTTGTAGTCGTCCCGGTAGAATGCCGACACGGCTTCCGTGTCGAGCGAATGCGCCTTGCTGGGAGCATGAGAAATCCGATCAACGAAAGCGACCATTTTTGACAAAGCCTGGTCCGAGGCCTTCACCTGCCCCGTCAGCCACAGGGAGAGTGCGAGCTGTCCAAGACCACAGACCTTGGCATCATGTCCGCCATACAGGATGCGGCTCGTTTTTGCTACGCCCTCATCATAGAGCGCCAGACCCGCTGTGATTGCGTCCTGTGTCTCGCGATGATTGCCTATATTGAAAGCTATTGCCCAGATGCAATGATTGACCTGGAGCCTTATCTCCGGATCTTCGACTCCCGACATCATCGTCCGAACCTGCAGAGCACGGTCATGCATGATGCGAAAATCTGAACCGGTAAGCCACCAGCCCCAATAAATGGGGAACCACCTGGATTGATCTTCCATCGGCTGGCGACGGGCGATCGCCACACCGTCTTCATATAGTTTGCGGGCGGGCGGGGAGTTCAATCCCACCAGTCCGGTCAATACCGGACCAAGCGCTGTCAGCGCCGAGAGTTGTAACGACTCGACCGCTCTGCCGTCACTCAACTGGTCGCACAGCACCAACGCATGTTCGAGATGCTGACGGGCCTCAATCATTGCTGACCGGCTTGAACATTCCTTCCCAGCCTTGACGAATAGCTCGGCGGCACTCTCCAGGAGGCCCGCTCGCTCGGCATGTTCCGCGAGCGCGCCGGTATCGATCCAGGCACCGGTTTCGCGATTTTCGTTTACGGCGGCAAACAGTCTTCGATGCAATATCTGGCGTTGTTTGCGTAGCAGTGAATCGTAGATGGTCTCCTGAATCAGCGAGTGCCGGAAACTATAGGTCGTTCTCCCGCCAACTCTGATTCTTGTAAGAAATCCTGTCTCGCACAGCGTGTCGGCCGCACTTGCCAGGGATTTCTTTCCGAAGTCCGGCAGCAATGAGCGCAGCAAGGGAAGTGTGAACCGGTCCCCTGCAACCGATCCGGCTCGAACCAGCTCTCGGGCGGAGCCGAAATGTTGGAGCCGTGCATCGAGGATGCTTTCGAAGGCCGAGATATGGGTGGATGAGACAGTTCCCGACATTTTCATCGATTCGGTCCCAATGCTTTCCGAAACCCACTGGCAGATCTCCTCGATGAAGAGTGGGATTCCCCCCGATATCCGTTCTGTCACGTCAAAGAGATCAGGAAGCATGGCCAGCCGGTGCTCCGGCCACCGTGTCCTGATCGCGATTTTTGTTTCCTCACTGTCAAATGGCTCCAATGAAATGCGCGTTGCCTTTGACGCATCCAGCCACTCGAGCGGCGAACCATGACGCGAGGTGACGATGAGAAGGGCTGGAAGCTGGTGGATTACCCTGGCGGCTTCGATCAAAAGGTCCTGGGATGTGGGATCGATCCAGTGAATATCCTCGATCGAGAGGATAATCGGCCCCTCTCGGCACATTGCCTGCAACGCACGAAACACAGCGTGGCGGGCTCTTTCCCGGACTGCTTGGGGATCGCTGTTTGACAAGGATTGGTTTCGTTCCGGAACGCCGAGCAAATATGAGAAGATCTCTATGACCTCGTCATCGTGTATGCCGTGACGCTTAAACTGGGTTGCTACAGCTGAGGCCGTCAACTGTGACTGCCCGCCTGCGCCGGACATGACGCCGGGAAAGCTGTGCAACAAAGGGTGCAGGGTCGAGCGTATTCCACCGGGTGAGCATTGAAAGAAGAACGATCCTGCTCGTTGATCGCGCGTCGTTTTGCGAATTTCACGCAACAGGCGCGACTTTCCGATGCCGGGATTCCCCTCGATCGATAGAACTTGCCCGTGCCCGGCAAGGGCCATCTTCCTTAAGCGTGCGATGGAACTCAGCTCACGTTCCCGGCCAATGAACGGTCCACCAAGTCGCCCAAAAGCATAAAATCGATCCACTTCCCGCTTGTGTGCAACGGCGCGCCAAATTTTCTCGGGCTCGGCAAAGCCCTTTAGCAGCCTGCTACCCTGAAAGATGAAAGCATGCGACCTGCCTGCGAGATTACGCGTTTCTTGAGATACCAAAACGCTGTCTGGAGCAGCGATGGACTCCAGCCGGGTGGCCAAGGCCAATGCAGCGCCGGTCACCGGCTCTTGCGCCCAATTTTCCTTATGCGTCTCGTGGAACAGCGCGATCGATGTCGCTATGCCGATGCGAACATGCAGATCATCACGCTTGGCCTCCATACCGACGCGCTGGCAGGCTTCAACGATATCCAAACCTGCTCTGATAGCGAGTGACGCGGCATCTTTCGCGCCGAGTTGTATCGGGAATAACGCAACACCACCGTCTCCGGCTTCGACCTGAACGATGCCGGAGCGCGAAATGATGGCTTGCCTTGCTGCCCGCTGAAACGCCGCAATCAGTTCCTGGTAGTCTTCGATGTCCAGGAGTTGGAAAAGATTGGTTGATCCCACCAGATCATAGCAAAGAGCCGTTACGATCCTTCTTTCGCTGCCATCTTCAGACGCGCGCCCCTTGCGCCGGGAAGACTTGGGTGGTTGTCCAGTATTACTGACCGAAACTTCGCGCGGCATGTCCCACTCCTGCCGGTGTTTGTTTTTGTCCCCTCTTGAGACAACTATAACACAGGGAATGTAGCTGCCGGTATTTTTGAGCTCCTTCGCCAGTCTATTCGACGCGTTTATCGACCGGCAGTCAGAGGACGAGCCGGAACAAGGCGAACCCTTCCGTGCCGTCGCCGGCTTCTTCGATTTTTACGCCTTTCACCGCGGCAAGGTACTGCTTTGCCTTTGGGCCACTTTCGAAAACTGCAGTGGTGCCTGGCAGAGGTTTGAACCCCCAGTTGCTGTCGGCAGATGGATTGATTGTGCCTTCTTCGATGATATAGCGCACGATGACATCGCGGTTTGTGTCCGGAGCCACGAATACCACCTTATCGGAGGCGATTTCCGGAAATTTGCCGCCGCCACCTGCACGATAATTGTTCGTCACCACCACAAATTTCTGCGACGGGTCAATGGGTTTGCCGTCGAATTGCAGCTTCTGGATACGGTTTGAATGCGGATTGATCGTCTGTCCGTCATTGTCGTATTTGCGCGGTTGCGACAGGTCGATCTCGTAGGTTACCCCGTCGATAACGTCAAAATTATATGACGGAAAGTCAGTATTGAGGAGAGTAGCATCCCTGGAGCCCGCGTCGATCTGATTGAACATACCGGCCGACATTTCCAACCAGTTCTTCACCTGATTTCCGGTGATAACAACTGCCTGAACCGTGTTGGGGTAAAGGTAGAGGTCGGCGACGTTCTTGATGGCGATATCGCCAGCGGGTACGTCTGTATAATAGTCAGCTCCGCCACGACCGCCGGCCTTGAAGGGTGCTGCCGCAGAAAGGACAGGCAGGTTCTTGTATTCCGTGTCCTTCAGCATGCTCTTGATATACCAGGTCTGTGCCTGAGAAACGACCTGGACTGAAGGGTCGTCTGCGACGAGTGAGAAGTAGGAATAGAGCGGGGCTGAGGTCTTGCCGACCGGCGTGCGAACATAGGTGAGCGTCGCCTGGTGCTCCGCTTTGGCGGCCTCTATCACTTCTTGCTTGTCCGCGACATCGGCAACGACCTTCTTCTTGTCATCCCGGTGATAAATCGAACGGGCTTCAGCGGTGAAATCTGCGATCTTCCAGCTATTCCCGTCCCTTTCGAGCAGCAAGTCGATGAGGCCAAGATGCGAGCCCCAAAAACCGGCCATGACTGTGGGCTTGCCGGAGAGCGTCCCCTTCAGCGGATCTGCATTCGCGATGCCATCCCAGCTCTTGGGGCCGGGGAAGACCAGGTGCTGGTGCCCGGTGAAGATCGCGTCGATGCCGTCGATACCGGCAAGATAAAGCGAGGCGTTTTCCATGCGCTCTGTCGGTGCAGCCCCATCGATGCCGGAGTGAGATAGAGCGACGACGATATCGGCTCCGTCTTCTTTCATGGCCGGCACCCAGGCCTTGGCGGCCTCGACGATATCCCGGGTCTGCGCTTTGCCCTCAAGGTTCTTGATATCCCACAGCATGATCTGTGGTGGAACGAAGCCAATAAAGCCAATCTTGATTAGACTTTCTGTCCCGGCACCGTCCCTGATTTTGCGTTCGACGATGACATACGGCTTGAAGAAGAGATCGTCCCGCTTCGGATCCGAGGCAAGCTGGCCCTTCGTCAAATTGGCGCATATATACGGAAAATTCGAGCCGCCAACAACCTTGAACATATAGTCGAGACCGTAATTGAACTCGTGGTTGCCCAGGGTTCCAACGTCGTAGCCGAGCACGTTCATGGCCTTGATGACAGGATGGATATCACCTTCCTTCATGCCCCGCTCATAGGCCATGTAGTCTCCCATAGGGTTACCTTGGAGGAAATCGCCGTTGTCGATCAGGAGTGAGTTGTTGGCCTCGGCGCGGATGGAATCGATGATAGCTGCCGTACGCGCAAGGCCCATCGTGTCGTTCGGCTTGTCAGCATAGTAGTCATACGGGAAAACGTTGACGTGGATATCCGTCGTTTCCATGAGCCGCAGATGCGCTTGATTGGCCGCTGCGCGGACCGAGAATGGATGCAACAGCACAAGAGCAGAGGTCGCAACCATGCCGCTGAGCAGGGAACGGCGCGAAATCGGATGCAAATCGACGATGGAAGACACAGACAACTCCTTCTAGAGTTACGCATAATCGCGGCAGCCTAGGGTGATTCAGAAAGAAGTCCATCCGGAAAATGATCGGCCCGAATACGCTCCGGACGCGTACTCCAGAAGCATGACAGCTCGATGATAGCAGGGCGGTTGCGCTGCCTCTCGCGGTAAAAAAGCGAACAAAATTAATAACGCAGAACCAATTCCTCTTACTGAATTTCACAACTTTTTTGGAACCGAATCGCGTTCTTTTTGTTGAAATAACAAGGAGAATTTCAACCGTTTTGAAAATTCTCGTTGTGAACGAAGGAGTACGCACCATGATGAAGAATCTGATTGCGACTGCAGCATGTGTAGCGCTGATGTCCGGGACAGCCTTGGCTCAAACGGCTCCGGCGCCCGCTGAAACCCCCGCGCCCTTGACCGTAACCAACAAGGAATTGTTCAAGCCTTCCACAGGTACGATGCCCGCTGCACCAGATGCATCGGCTATGACCACGGCTTCGGAAGGGCAGATTTTGGCCTCGGGATTCCTTGGTAAGTCCGTCTATAGTGGTGACGGTGACAATGCAGAGACCATAGGAAAGCTCAACGATCTAGTCATTGGACCTGACGGTATGGTTCAGGCAGCAGTGATCGGGGTTGGCGGGTTCCTCGGCGTTGGCCAGAAAGATGTGGCCGTTGCCCCGGACCAGCTCAAACTTTCGATACGAAGCGACGGTAACAGCTGGCTGGTCTTGAACACGACCAAGGATCAGCTGAACGCCGCTCCTTCATTTGAAAGATCGGCTAATTTCACAGATGGTATTGCCGATCCGATGAAGACTGGCTCAACGTCCGCACCGGCTGTGCCGGATGCACCGAAATGATCGACAATGATCCGGGAAGCCGCTGGAACCCGGCGGCTTCCCGTCCTTCAGTCCAGGTTAGCTTTCGCAAGTCGGGAAATCCAGTCCCGCACTCTTGCAGCCGATTCCACAGCGAAATTTGCGACGCTTGCATGAGATGATGCGCCAACCTTGATCGACCGACCGGATTTTCCATTGACGAATTCAAACATTCTTTCGTCTGTGAGGTCGTCGCCCACAGCGATGGGGTGGCGGCCCTTGAATGGTACGGCGCTCATCAGTTTCTCTATGGCCGCCCCCTTGTTCGACGCACTCGGATGGACTTCGACGACCATTTTGCCGTCCTGTCGCGTCCAGCCGCTGCCAAGTTCGAGGAGTACGCTTTCGACGACGCGATCAACATGCTCCGCTGCCTCCGGGACCCGCCGGTAATGGACCGCTATTGCGACATCCTTATCTTCGACAATGAGGCCGGGCCATTGTTTCGCGAGCCGTTCAAGATGTTGCCGCGCACTGGATAGATAACCCTCGTCAACGATATCGCATTCAATTTCGCCACCTTGCTGAGTTCGTATTTCCGTCCCGTGCAATCCCGCAGCGGGAAACCGGAAAGGAGCGAACAGCTCATCAATCGAACCGATCGAGCGTCCGCTGATGAGTGCCAGAGCTCCATTCAGTCTTAGCGAAACTTTGGCGAGTTGTTCCGGCAAATGATGCGGCACAATCACTTGATCAGGCGTTTCTGCGATATCAATCAAGGTGCCATCAATGTCGAGGAAGACGGCGCATGATGTCAGATCGGTAGGAAGTGTCTCATTGATTTCATTCATTTTTACGTGATTTCGCTCTTTCTCGTTCGAACGAATTGTGACCCCGTTGCCCCCGGTCGATCAACACTTTTGTAAAATTTCTTGGAACAAAAGCTTTGTCGAAAAGTTAGACCTACCTCATGAGAAGTAAGGGACATTGAAATGGGACGCCTGGTTGTAGTCTCAAATCGTACAGGCGATTTGGGGACGAAAACACAAACCGGGGGCCTTGCTGTCGGCATTGTCGATGCTCTTAAGAGCAGTGGCGGAATGTGGATGGGATGGAACGGCGAGGTCGTCGACAAGCCGGAAACATCTAACGCCCAATTGACGACCCACGGCAATGTAACTTCCCTGACAGTGTCGCTGTCAGAGCAGGAACATGAAAATTACTATCTTGGATTTGCAAACAAAGTTCTCTGGCCGTCGTTTCATTATCGCCTCGACCTGATGGATTACCGAACTGAGTTTGCCAAACACTATGCCGCCGTTAACCGGAGGTTTGCCGACACCATTCATTCCCATCTTCGTAACGATGATCTGATCTGGGTGCATGATTATCACCTCATTCCGTTCGCATCCGAATTGCGGCGGCGGGGGAGTGCGCACAAGATTGGGTTCTTCCTGCACATACCGTTTCCATCCGTTGATGTCTTTTCGGCGGTGCCGCGTCACGGATGGTTGCGTGAGTGCCTCCTGCAATATGACTTGATCGGGTTCCAGACAAAGAACGACGTTCAAAACTTTTGCCGCTATCTGAAGGAGCATTCCAAGGCAAAATTTCTCTCACCGAATCTTATAAGGTGGCAAGGGCGCACAATCAGCATTGGAGATTTCCCGATCGGCGTCGACGCCGGTCAATTCTCTGCTATGGCACATGAGAGAGACGAGGGGATTGAACTCGAGCGCATGCGGCGCAGTCTTCTCAAGCGTTTTCAGGTCATTTCTGCGGACCGGCTGGACTATTCCAAAGGTCTTCCGCAACGTATGAAAGCGTTCAGGAAGTTTCTTGATTCCTATCCCGAATATTTGGGTCGCGCCGAATATCTGCAGATTGCGTCGCCTTCACGCGAAGACGTTACCGCATACGCCGATATTCGAGCTGAACTGGAACAGCTGACAGGGGCTGTCAACGGCAAGTATGCAGATTTCAATTGGGCTCCGATCCAGTACATTAACCGCAGCATAGAGCGCGAGAAGCTGGCATTGTTGTTTCGCTGCAGCCTCATTGGCCTTATCACGCCACTGCGCGATGGCATGAATCTGGTGGCCAAGGAATACATCGCTGCCCAGGATGCCGAGGATCCGGGAATTCTCATATTGTCCAAGTTTGCGGGCGCCGCTGAGCAACTTAATGATGCCCTCATCGTCAATCCCTATGACATAAACGAAGTTGCGCAAGCCATAAGGCGAGCCGCAACGATGTCGATGGAGGAGCGCAGAGCGCGGCATCGAAACCTTTTGAGCCAGATTTCCGAGTATGATGTCCAGCGATGGCAAAATGAATATCTTGCTGCGCTTCGAGCTGTCCAAACTGTTGCTCCACAATCGATGAGATCTTCACATTCGACCTGGAGCGAAGGCCGCGGAACCATGTCTGGACCCCGGCATTAAAAACGCATGATGTTCTGAAACAACAACCAACTCGAGTGGAAGTATGTACATCCCCAATTCAGCCTATCGAATCCAGCTACGCAATGGCACCACATTCCAGGAGGCGGCGAATGCCATTTCGTACCTGAAGGACTTGGGTATCGATGCTGTCAGTGTCTCGTCGCCGTTTCGATCGGCACAAATAGGTGAGGGTATACTGACAGCGACAGACCCTACCGAGTTGGACCGGCAATTGGGAGCCGAAAGCGGTTTCGTCCAGCTGGATTCCGAGCTGGCCAGCGCCGGGATGCACCTGATCGTCGATCTCAATCCAAATCAGATGTCGGCAACGCATGAGAATGCGTGGTGGTTCGATGTACTCGAATGGGGCGTCAGTGCAACCTATGCCAATCACTTTGATATCGATTGGGCAAGGCCGATCACACTTCCTGTTCTCGATCGACCGATTAACGAGGAAGTCGATGCCGGTAAAATTCAGATTTCCTTTGATCGGAAGAACGCAAGTTTGGTCATGAGTTATGGAGGCCAATTCTACCCGCTTGCGCCATCCAGCTATCGCATGGCCCTTCAGAGCGTCCGTAACAGAACCGCCATGCAATCCAACGAGGCAGCCAGTGAAGCAACGCCGTCAACATCCACCAGCTTTCACACCGATCTGTTAGCTGCTTTCGCCCGCGCAGACATTGCGGACCGACTCGACATCGCATCTGCCCTCAACGCAATTGCCAGCGATCCGGGAGAGGTGACCGCACTGATGTCCTTGCAACATTGGACGCTGGTGGAATCTGAGGGAGCATCGGAACCAATCAACTACCGGCATTCCGCCGGTTCAAAACTTACCGTCGGGCTACGAATCGAAGATCCCGATGTTTTCGGGGATTTCCACGACGTGCCGCTTTCACTCCTGGACAGGACCCAGGTGCGAGGGTTTCGGGTTAATGACATAGATGGACTGGCGGACCCTGCGGAATACACCGGGCGGCTGCGTGAGGAGATTGGTGAGGATGCCTTCGTAGTCACTGACAAGATCTTGCTGGGTGGCGAGAAATACAGTGAGGACTGGAGGGTAAATGGCACCGCTGGTTACGAGTTTATCTCCACTGCGGCAGACCTCTTCGTTGATCATGCCGGGCTGTCAAAACTCGAGCACAAGTATGAGCACGAATTGGAACCGAGATCAGATCAATCCGGTGACTACCGCCATGCGAAATCCAACATTCTGCATCGCACCTTCCCGGATGAGCTGGAAACATTGGTAAGGCTTTTGGCCAAGCTCAGGCCTCCTCACGCCGAGGAGTTCTTGTTGCGCCGGGCCATCGCAGAACTGATCGTGGAGTTGCCCATTTATCGCACGTATCTGAAAGATGGCACTTTACCAGCATTCTACCGTGACACGCTTCAGCGTACGGTAATGCAATTGGCCGGGCGCGACGGTCAAACAGTCGATATGACAGAGACACAAGCGTTTATTGCACGTGTGCTCGGAGCGGAAGATGCACACTCCCACCCCGAAACAGCCAGTTCATTCAGAGTCCGTTTCCAGCAGCTGACAGCAGCTGTGATGGCTCAAGCAATTCAGAAATCGTACCGCTATGCTCGCGGTCCAATCGCCCTCGACGAACTGATGCTGAATTCGAGTCCGACCCTCGATCCGATAGAAGCCTTTCATGAAAAGATGATCGAGAGGGCCTCGGCAGTGCCATCCGGCCTGCTGTCCACTACGTTTTCCCATGCAACCAAGTTCGGGGAAGACGCTCGAATGCGTTTATTGGCATTATCGGAGGCGCCAGGTTCCTGGGCGAGGGCAGTCGATGGATGGCGGCAGCGCCAGGCTTGCAACCTCGCGATGATCGAGGATGTGGTCGTTCCCGATCCGAAGACGGAATGGTTGATCTATCAAACGCTGGCCGCGATCTGGCCGGTAGCATTGCGCCTTGACGACGACACCGGGATCGCTTCTCTCCGAGAGGAACTGGTTGCATTCATGGTGCGTGCAATCCGCGAATCCGAGAAACAATCCTTCTGGACTGGCGTTAACAAACCTTACGAGCAGGCCGTCATAAATTATCTCGACCGGTTGTTGGCGGCTAAAAGTTTCCTTTCCGATTTTGTGGAAACGATGAAACCATTCTGGCTGGCCGGCGCGCTCAACAGTTTTGCCCAGACTGTGTTAAAGCTCACCGTTCCCGGCGTGCCAGTGATCTATAGCGGGGCTGAGGCATGGGATTTGTTCGTTTCCCCATCATTGGGCCGCCGTTCGGTCAACTTCGAAGACTTGAAGAATCAGCTTGCCAATGCTGAGCAATCACCGCTCGATCTGCTTCTGGAAGACTGGGAGTCCGGAGGGGTGAAGCAACGACTGGTGAAATCCCATCTTCAAGCTCGTCAAGCAAGGCACGCACTCTTTTCTGAGGGAGCGTACATTCCTCTTAAAGCCTCTGGCGAGCAAGCCGATCATATTGTCGCTTTCTATCGCAAATTCGAAGACCAATATGCGATGATTGCGGTACCCAGACTCTGCTTTGACATGTTGAAGCCGTTCAACAGACCCTTCTTGCCTCTCCCGGAGTGGGAGAAAACATCCCTGCTGGTACCCGGAGAACTCAGGGGTTTGACATTCCGGCATGTCATGACGGACAAGGCGTTCACGCTCCAGAGTAGGCTTCCCCTTGCAGAGGTCCTTCGGGAGTTTCCTGTGGTGACACTGGTTTCAGAATTGCACGGCGGCGTTACGTCCTAATGACTGCCCGACGACGCGGTCAAGCCTGCTGAGCCAATCGGCTTAACCCGTACCGTGCGTTAAATGAGTGGCGATAGCGCTTGCGTGACAGCGCTGGTGGAA
Source organism: Phyllobacterium brassicacearum (assembly GCF_003010955.1). Classification (GTDB taxonomy): domain Bacteria; phylum Pseudomonadota; class Alphaproteobacteria; order Rhizobiales; family Rhizobiaceae; genus Phyllobacterium; species Phyllobacterium brassicacearum. Next base: position 42,319 of record NZ_PGGO01000010.1, on the reverse strand, counting down.
TGGTCAGGCCCGAATATCTGAAACGTGTTTCGCCCGGCAGCCTTGGCCGCATAGAGCGCGGCGTCGGCCTTCTTGAAGAGTTCGGACGGCGTGCCGGTATCTGTTGTCAGTGCGATCCCCACCGAGGCTCCGAGCTTGAGTGATTGACCGCAATAATCGATAGGTCTGCTGAGCGCTTCGACGATCTCACGGGCGAGAGTGGCAATTGCGTTGCCGTCAAAATGAGATCCGAGGAAAACAGCGAATTCGTCGCCCCCGATCCTTGCGACGATCTCCGCCCCGGCACAAACGTCCCTCAGGCGGTGTGCGGCTTCCTTCAGACACTCATCGCCAACTGCATGCCCCAAGCTGTCGTTAACCTTTTTGAATCCATCAAGATCGACGAGAAGAAGAGCTCCCGGCGAAGTCCGCCCGGCTTGATACTTGCACAGATCCGATAGCCTGGATTGGAATTGGCCTCGATTGGCCAGTCCGGTCATTATGTCGAATTCCGCCAGATAGCGTGTCCGGTCCAGCAGGATTTTCTGCTCCGTGATATCCTGCTTCATGCCAAAGATGCGGACGGGGATGCCCTCTTCGCATTCGACGGTGGCGGTCAGCCGCATCCATCGGCGATTGCCCTTTGGGGTTATGATCTCAGCATCCATGCTGAATCCGCTGCGCTCCTCAAGTGCCTTGCTTCGCCGCATATGAAGCTCTTTCGAGGAATCCTCTGAGTAATATCGGACGATCTCAGACCGATCGAGAGGTGATCCCCGTGGGAGGTCAAAGATGTCGTAGACCACATCCGTCCACTGCAGTGTCTCACTGGGCAAGCTACATTCCCACACACCGATTCTGGCGGCGGCTGAGGATCGATCGAAAATCTTCCTGCTATGCGCGAGTTCAGCGGTCTGCTCGCGGATATGAGCTTCCTTTGCCGCCAGTTCTGCCTTCATACGCCCGATGGCGCCGCCGTCGCGGAGCTGCTTGATCAACGAGACGACCTCCGCCACCAGATCGGCTATACGGCGCGTCTTCATGGCAGGCAGACTACGCGGACGGATATCGGACATATTGAGGCCCTACAGACTTTCTTGGTGCGGACCTCCACACTCGCGCAAAAGCAATTAACACTTTCTGTACGGCGTGCTGCCAAGTGCTTGATTACGGCCTTTCGGTGAACATTGAGTGACGGTTCGAGCGAGGCTAGCCCGGATCCACAAGAGATCGACGGTGCGCACCCATCTTTTGCCTTTGTATCTCTGACGTTACTCGGTCGGCTTTGATTTTCGGACACTTCGCCGGGTAAGAATATTGGCCACAACGAGGAGGATAATCGAGAGCAGCATCATTAGCGTTGCTGCTGCGGTAATTGCCGGACTGAGCCTCTCGCGCAAGCCAATAAACATCTCGAGCGGCATTGTCCTCTGGTTGGCGCTGGCCAGGAATTGGGCAACGACGACTTCGTCAAACGATGTGACGAAAGCGAAAGCTGCTCCCGACAAGACACCCGGCAGTATCAGGGGCAGCATGATCCGGTAAAAGGCGACGACCGGTTTGGCGCCGGAAATCGAAGCTGCACGCATGAGATTGCGATCAAACCCGGTCAGACTCGCTCCGACTGTGACGACCACAAAGGGACTGGCGAGCGCGGTGTGAGCGAGGATAATCCCGACATAAGTGCTGGCCAATCCCACTCGTGCGTAAAAGAGGTAGGAACCCACTGCCGTTATGACCACCGGAACGATCAACGGCGAAATTACAAGCGGCATCACGATCCGCCGTGCGGGAAATTTTTCGCTGGACAGAGCGATCGCGGTCAATGTCCCAAGCGCTGTGGCGAGTGCAGTGGTGCCAAATGCAATAATCAGGCTGTTGCCGATAGCGGTTTGCCAGCGATCGGTGCCGAGAACCACCTCGTACCAACGCGTCGAAAAACCTTCCAGCGGAAATACGAAGAAGGCGCCGCTGTTGAACGAAAGTGGCACGGGAATGAGGATAGGCACCATCAGGAAGGCAATGACCAGAGCCCCCCAGAGCCACAATAGCGTGACACGTATTCTTTCACCAATCGTTGGATAAGGAGACAAGAGCATGATTACACCGGCTTTAAGCGATCAAGGCCAAGCACGCGGGCGAATACCGCATACAGCGCCATGGTGAAGACGAGCAGAATGAAGCTGAGCGCGGCGGCCATCTCCCAGTTCAATTCGACATTGACGTAATTGGCAATGAAATTGCTGATAAGCTGGTCGCCAGCGCCGCCAATGAGTGCGGGCGTAATATAATAGCCAAGGCAGAGGATGAAGGTCAGCAGGCAACCCGCCATGATCCCCGGAACGACCTGTGGAAGATAGACACGGAGGAACGAGGTCAGAGGCCTGCCTCCGAGGGAATAGGCAGCCCGCATCTGCGAAGGCTGAATCGTTCGCATGACGCTGTAGATTGGCAAGAGAGTGAACGGCAGCTGAATATGCGTCATAGCGATGATCAGGCCGACCCGACTATACATGAGGTCGAGCCTCGTGCCGGTCACGCCAAGCCACAAAAGCACATCATTGACTAATCCGAACTTCTGCAGCAGCACGGTCCAGGCAGCAGTGCGCACCAGGATTGACGTCCAGAACGGTAGCAGAACGGCAATGATCAGGATCGCTCCTACCGTTTTTGGCACGCTGGAAATCAGATAGGCGAGGGGAAATCCAAGAATTAGCGTTGCCAGTGTCACTGTTGCAGCCACAAGGAAGGTCCGCGCAAACACGCGAAGAAAGATGGCCTGTTCCGGGGGCACCCGCTCGAGACTGCCGTCGGCGGTCCAGCGAAGATCGACGGCGCTTAGAAGATAGAACGATGTCAGTGCATGCCGGCCATTCTCAATCGTCGACCAGGTGGCGGGACTGGTCCAGAATGGAACGGATTTAACGACCGATGCGGGATCGGACACCCCTTCCTTGTCGAGTGCGCGGGCGGTCTTGAGGATCTGGCTGCGTGCACCCGGGAGTCTTGCGTTGAGGCTCTTGGCAAACTCCGAAATGTTCCCCTGCTGTTGATTGGCTTTCAAGTCGGCCGCAAGTGCGTTGAAAGTCTCATCGTCAGGAATCCCGTTTCCGCTCCAGCTTTGCATTGCGACACTGGTTCTCGGCAACGCATTGGCGATCGTCGGATCGTAAATCGCCCTCGACAGGAGAATGGCGATTGGAATGCCAAAGCTGAGGAGCAACAACACCAGGAGCGGAGTAGCAAGCCCGAACGACCGCAGCCGCTCGCGTGTCTGAGATCGCCGGATGGCTGCTGCTATCGACTTGGCATCGGCTGTGTCAGGAGCAGTTCGCATGAACTGTTCCTGACCAATGCCGGTGGGCTGGATCGTGGACATGGCGTTCTATTGGGCCAGCCAGGCGTTGAAGCGCTTGACCAGATCCTCACCATAGTCGCCCCAGAACTCGGTGTCCGCAACGAGATAGGACTTCATATGCTCAGGAGCATTCGGCAATTTCGGTAGCGCGTCTGCCGCGACGAACTCAGTGGCGTCCGTCCGTACTGGCCCGTAGGTGATATGGCTTGCAAGCTTGGCATTGTTCTCAGGCTTGCTGATATAGGCCAGATACTTATAAGCCAGATCGGGATTCTTGGCGCCTTTCGGAATGCTGATCATGTCGTATTCAAGGATCTGGCCGTCCCATACGATCTTGAACGGCTTGGAATCCGTATCGATCGCGTTCTGGATGCGACCATTCCATGCCGTCGTCATGACGACTTCCTGTGAGGCAAGTAGTTGGGCAGGTTGTGCCCCGGCATCCCACCAGACGATATCGCTCTTGATGGTATCGAGCTTCTTGAAGGCGCGATCAACACCTTCGGGCGTAGCAAGGACCTCGTAAACCTGATCTGATGGAACACCATCTGCCATCAGTGCCCATTCGAGGTTTTGCGCCGGGAATTTTCTCATTGCCCGCTTGCCGGGAAACTTCTTTGTATCGAAGATATCCAGAACCGAAGTAGGGGCCTCCTTGAGAACGGTCGGATCATAGGCAAGAATATCGCCATAGGCGTCGAGCCCGACGCCGCATTTTAGTGCAGAGCCTTCGATGAATTTCGATTGATCGGCAATCTTCGAGTAATCAAGTGGTTCGAGGATACCGGCATCACAACCTTGCAGGACCGTGGCAGTCTCTACTGTAACGAGGTCGATCGGGACATTTCCCGTATCGACCATGGCTTTGACCTTGCCCAGATCGCCGAGATACTCCTGCTCGACAATCTTGATCCCGGTCTCCTCGGTGAATGGCTCAAACCAGGCCTTGCGCTGGGCGTCCTGCCATGCGCCGCCGCTTGCCATGATTGAAAGTTCCTCGGCAGCCAGGACCGGACGACTGGTTATGGCGATTGCCGCCACCGTCGCCAGGGCGACGAATTTGATAAATTGGCGTTTCATGTGTTCCTCTCTTGTTTTTTGACTAAACGCTTCGTTTATTGTGTTGGAAATGCTCGGCAGTCTCGTTGCGACCAGCCAAGTGAAATTGTCTCCCCAGTGATCATCATGGTTTCGGGACTGACTTTGACAGTCAGCAGCTGGCCATTTTGAAGTCGGGCCAGGAGCCGCAAATGGTCACCGAGGTAAATTCTTCCTTCGACGGTCGCCTCGAATGCGTTGTCGTTTGTGCCGCTGCGAGCGATCTGGATACATTCGGGCCGCAATGCCACCAGGCAGGCGGTTCCCTGACCCTCCAGATCAATCGGGGTGGCGCGAATGCGCCCGCCACCTGTCAACGACACCTGGCATTCAGTTCCAGAAACGTGGTCGACAACCCCCTCCAGAGTGTTGTTCTCTCCGATGAAACTCGCCACAAAGGGATTGGCAGGCTGGGTGTACAGGCTGTCTGGTGTGCCGATCTGGGCGATGCCGCCGTTGTTGAACACTGCGACCCGATCCGACATTGTCAATGCTTCGCTCTGGTCATGTGTTACGTAGACGATGGTCACACCCAACATGGAATGAAGCTGCTTGATCTCGAGTTGCATGTGCTCACGCAGTTTCTTGTCGAGTGCTCCAAGCGGCTCGTCCATCAGGACAAGGCTTGGCTCAAACACCAGCGCTCGCGCCAGCGCCACGCGCTGCTGCTGACCACCCGAAAGTTGTCCGGGCCGGCGATCACCGAACTTGCGAAGCTGGATCATATCGAGCGCCTTGTGGACGCGCTGTGTCGTTTCAGTCTTTGAGAACTTGCGAACCGATAGGGGAAACGCGACATTTTCCTCCACTGTCATGTGCGGGAAGAGCGCGTAGTTCTGAAAGACCATGCCAATATTGCGCTCATAGGGAGGAAGGCGGTCAACCGGCTGTCCATTCAACGTAATGCTGCCATGTGTGGGCCGTTCGAATCCTGCCAGCATATTGAGTGTTGTTGTCTTGCCTGATCCTGATGGGCCGAGCAGGGTAAGAAACTCGCCTTTCGCAACGTGCATGTTCAGCCGTGTGACTGCAAAAGTGCGGCCGTCATAGGATTTCTCGACATCAATGAATTCGACAAACCGTTCGGCTTCTGTGTTCGGGCGGCTCGCCGCCGTTGCATCCATCTGCCGGGTTGTCTGGACCGTGACCGTCATTGCGCAATCCAACCTTTGGAAACGTCTGGCCGGCCGCCATGTGAATTGGCGGCGACCCATCTCGAAGAACCTTTACGGTGCATCCCACTCCTCCAATGAGCTGCGTCATACTTATATGACCATACAACTTTCCGAGAGTGAGATATTGACCCATACAAATCTGATGTCAAGTCCTAATTGTGTGACATTATGGTGCCGTTTTTACTGTTGATTGCGATATTGTCTGGTATATAACCCATTGTTTGATGGTTTTTCGTGTGGTACAAGCCGGATGTAACGCATAGAATGGCCCCTTGTTGATGATACAAGATTTACAACTTTCCGGTGGTGATGGTCCGGTATACCGGCGCCTGGCAGACGCAATTGCCGCCCGGATCGCCAGCGGCGTGCTCTCAGTCGGTGACCGGCTGCCGCCGCAGCGCGAGATCGCACAGAGTTTGGGCATTAACGTAACGACTGTAACTCGAGCATTCTCCACGCTTCAGGAACGCGGTCTTATCGACGCGCGGCCCGGAAGAGGCATGCTCGTCGCCGAACAGAAGTCCGATGGCGGATCCGGTTTCATATCAGCTCCAAGTGACGAGGCGGGGGTAGTCGACCTTTCCATCAACCGTCCGGCGACGGATGCCTATCTGGATGCTTTCACGGCGCTCCTGCCGCGTCTCGCCAAGAATCGGCATTATGCCGCCATACAAGACTATCATCCCGCGGAAGGACCGGTTTGGGCACGGTCAGCGGTTGCAGAATGGCTGAAGCCTGTGGCCGGTGACGGCGATCCTGGACGGGTGGTGCTGACGATTGGCGCCCAGCACGCCCTCGACTGCGTTCTTAGTGCAGTGGCTCAGAAGGGCGACGTCATTCTCGCCGATGAGGTGACTTATCAAGGTATCAATGCACTGTGCCGCTCCCATGGTATCGAGCTTCGGGGGCTTGCGATGGACAAAGGTGGACTTAGGCCAGACGCATTCGAAGCTGCCTGCGCGCAGTGGCGGCCCCGGGCGATTTTCCTCGTGCCCAGCCTCCACAATCCCACAACGATCACACTGACGGAAGAACGGCGCCGTGACATTGTAGAAATCGCGCGGCGCCACAACGTGTTGATTATCGAGGATGATGTCTACCGGCCGCTCCTCGACAATCCGCCGCCATCATTCGCCAGCATTGAACCCGAATTGACGGTTTATATCGGTGGCTTTTCCAAATGCGTAGCACCTGGACTACGATTTGGATTTGTCATTGGACCCCGATTCATGATGGGTCAGGTTGCAGCCGCGCTGCGGATCAATTGCTGGAGCGTCAATCCCATGGCGGCCCTGATCGCGACTGTCCTGCTGGAGGAGGGCACCGCAAATGGCATTATCGAGGCTCAAAAGCATGAACTTTCGCAGAGGCAACTCATCCTCACTGAAATGCTGGGTGGGTTCGATCTGCAAACCGACTCGACCTCAACTCATGCATGGCTGCGTTTGCCCGAGCCCTGGCGAGGTGCCGGCTTTGCAAGAACGTGCCTGCAGCGTGGAGTCGGTGTTTTGCCGGGAGACGCCTTTGCGGTAGGGCGTGAACCTGTCCAGCATGGCGTGCGCATCAATATCGGCGCCGCGCGCTCGCGGGAGGACCTCCGGCGTGCATTAAAGACGATGCGCGAGTTGTTAGAGGCGGGGCATCTGCAGATTCCGGGCTTTGTCTAGGTTATGGCAGGCGAGCCGAAGAGTGTCGAGATCGCGATCGTTGGCGCTGGGGTCATTGGACTTTCCATAGCGTTAAGGCTGGCATCGTCGGGGCGGGAGGTTGCGCTGATCGATCCAAGTCCGCCTGGCTCCGGTGCATCATTTGGCAACGCCGGGACGTTTGCAGATTATGCTTGTGTGCCGGTTGGCAATCCGGATGTACTGAAGAATCTTCCGAAGTTGTTATTCGATTCAAACAGTCCGTTTTCATTGCGTTGGGCCGCGCTTTTTCAACTCGCGCCGTGGCTTGTGCAGTTTGTGCGACAGTCGCTTCCTACGGCCGCCCGGACTAATGCCGTTGTGCTGGCCGGATTGCTGGCCGATGCATTACCTGCATGGGAGGAAATGGCTGTCGAAGCCGGCGCCGAAAGTTTCATGCGCAGGAATGGATGTCTCTATTTGCAAAAGACAGATCTTCTCTTTGGCAGATCGTGGGCACACAGAATGCGAAGCGAACTCGGCGTGCGTCAGGAACTGCTCAGCGCCGAACAAGTGGCCGCAATGGAGCCGACACTTCCGCCTTTCGCGGGATCAGGTGTCTTTTTCCCCGACTCGATGAATGTCACAGATCCTGCCACGTTGATGGAGAAGCTGGTTGCGGCAGGTCAAGCAAAAGGCGCAAGCTTTCTCGGATCGCGTGTAACCAAGCTCAACATCGGTGAGCGTTCGATCCGTCTTGAGGGACCCGATCTAGCTGTGACGGCCAGGAATGTGGTGATCGCTGCGGGGGCATTTTCCAGGGACCTGGCACTGCAGGCAGGGGACAAGATACCGCTCGAGACGGAGCGCGGCTATCATTTGGAATTTGCTACTCAGGTTCCGCTGCTACAACGTCCGGTATGTCCCACCCATCTCGGTTTTTACATGACGCCGATGGCCGGCAGGCTGCGGGTCGCCGGCACAGTGGAACTTGGAGGGACGAGCGCCGGCCCCAATGCTTCGAGGTTCGAGCTTCTGGATCGTGGTGTTCGGCAGTATTTCCCTGAATTGGATCGCAGCTCAGGTAGTTGGTTGGGTTTCAGACCGTCGCTGCCAGATTCGCGACCAGTCATTGGGCGAAGCAGGTACAGCAATCACATTATCTATGCCTTTGGCCACGGTCATTTGGGACTGACGTTGGCAGCCGTCACTAGTAGAGTGGTCGCCAGCCTCATCGATGGACACGATGGATCAGTTCCGGCTGGCTTCACCCCAGACCGGTTCCGCGGTGGCGGCAGGTATCACGCGTCTGGGCAGGGCGGCAATCACAGCAGAAATGTCGCGGCTGACGGTTTCGCGCCTTCCTGACGCCGACGAGAGCGCTTGATCGGGCGCAAGCTGGTCGGGGTTGCGCAAGCCTGATCGGGGGCGATCCAGTCAAGCTCACCGGCATAGCGGTCGGCGGCATCCTCTTCCTCGTCAAGCGCAGTATCTTCGGCCGATTGAACGCGAGCACGACCCCTCTCTTTCCTTGGAGCGCGTCCTTCAAATAGGGGCGATGTCGGTCTGTAGGGCCGATGTGCCGACCCAACCGCGACCGACCAGGTCGATGAAGTGCGTTGGATTGAAATATCGCCGTCCGAGCCGCTACGTCAAATGGTGTATGAACTAAATCCATGTATTGAATGTTTTAAGCGACAAAATCATCGTACGGTTTTTCGCGAAAGTGCTTTTTCTATTATGATCTGCATCAGGTAAATTGCGTTCATGCTACGCAATACTTTCACCTGTGCCATAAATTGGGGAACAGACATGAAGATTATGATTACGGGTAACATGGGGTATATCGGGCCCGTTGTCACAAGCCATCTTCGCAAGATCTTTCCAGAAGCAACGCTCATTGGCGTGGATAGTGGGCTGTTTGCCCATTGCCTTACTAACAGCTATTTGCCGGAAACCATCACTGACATCCAGATCTTTCGCGATGTAAGAGATCTTACGGCAGACATGTTCGATGGCGTCGATGCTGTAGTTCATCTCGCGGCTGTTTCGAACGACCCAATGGGCTCGCGTTTTGAAGATGTGACTGAGGAGATCAACCAGCGAGCAACCATTCGCGTCGCCGCCCTTGCCGCCGAGAAGAACGTGGCCCGCTTCGTTTTCGCTTCGAGTTGTTCGATGTATGGATATGCCGAAGGTGGTGCCCGTACCGAAGGTGATGACCTCAATCCCCTGACTGCCTATGCCCGTTCCAAGGTTGGCGCGGAAAAGGGGTTGGAGCAAGTCAGTGCTGACAGCCAAATGATTGTGACGGCCTTGCGTTTTGCCACTGCATGCGGCTTTTCGAGCCGGACCAGGCTGGATCTCGTTCTCAACGACTTTGTTGCATCGGCACTTGCAACCGGCCGCGTATCGGTGCTGAGCGACGGAACTCCGTGGCGACCTCTCATCCATGTAAGTGACATGGCGCGCGCCATTGAATGGGCGATCGTCAGACCTGCTTCCCATGGCAGGTTTCTGGCCGTGAATGCCGGATCCGAGGTGTGGAACTACCAGGTCGCCGAACTGGCCGCAGCTGTGCAGGCGGCCATGCCAGGCGTCGAAGTCGAAATAAACAGAAATGCTCAGCCGGACAAAAGATCTTATCGGGTAGACTTTTCGCTCTTCAAATCACTCGCGCCTAACCATCAACCGCAGGTGATGCTCAAGGAAGCTATTGAAAACTTGCGGGACGGGCTGACGGCGGTCAAATTCAATAGCCCTGCCGACCGTCCCTCGTCACTGGTCCGTTTCAATGTACTGGGCGAGCTACTGGAAGAGGGCGCGTTGCAGCCGGATCTTCGTTGGGTGACCGAAAACCACGACGCAGAAAATGTTGAGAGGATTGCGGTCAACGCTGCCTAGCGTCGTGATGCGATCTTCCGCCTGCCAGGTTGGCTTGGATCGTTCCGGTTGCTTGGGTTCCGGAGCTTTTTTTGAAGCTCGTCTGTTTTGGTTTCCGGATTTTCGGCGAAGCTTGCGTCATTCAATTGCTTGGGGATCATATAATGATATTTCATAAGACCAGATTGCCCGGAGCATGGCTCATCGACCTTGACAAGAAGGGGGACGATCGCGGCTTTTTTGCGCGTGTCTTCTGTGATCAGGAATTTGCCGAAAAGAACCTCGAGACCGGCTTTGTTCAGATAAATACTTCATTGAGCGCCGTTGCAGGCACTTTGCGCGGGATGCACTACCAACTGTCCCCCTCTGCCGAGGTTAAGGTTGTTCGCTGCATTCGCGGTTCGCTCTGGGATTGTATCGTCGACTTGCGTCCAGACTCGCCATCCTTTGGCAATTGGTTTGGCGCAACATTGTCAGCGGAAAATCGGACCATGATGTATGTCCCGCGTGGGTTTGCGCACGGTTTCGTCACCCTGAGTGACAATGCTGAGGCGCTATATCTGGTCAGCGATCGCTACGCGCCCGAATCCGAGCGCGGCCTGCGCTGGGATGATTCCCGATTTGGCATCGAATGGCCAAGACAGCCGGTCGAAATTTCCGCAAAGGACAGGTCCTGGCCAAGCTTTGATCCCGAATATCATGGCATTGAGAAATTTCGCTCACCCGCGATTTCGCGACGTCCAACGAACATTGGAGCACCATCATGATCATTGTCGATCGTGCGATATCGGCACGCCTGCAGACCGGGCGCCCCATTGTGGTTGGCATGTATGGCATCGGCTTCATGGGCCGCGGCATGCTTATCAACGTCGAGCGCTACACCAAGGTTCTGCATATAGCTGCGATCTGCAACCGAAATATCGAAAGGGCAATCAACGCTTTCGTTGCTGCGGGGATTGACCCTGATGATATCGTCGTGGTCACGACAGCTTCAGCAATGTCGCGCGCGCTCGGCCTTGGCAAACGAGTGGTGACAGACGATCCGTCACTGATCGCCCAATCAGCGCAAATCGAAATTGTCCTGGAGACCACGGGCCACGTGGAGTATGGGGCGAAGATTACCCTTGAGTGCATCGCGAACGGCAAGGACATCGTCTCGCTCAACGTTGAACTGGACGCCACGGTGGGGCAACTGCTTCGCGTCAAGGCCGAACAGGCCAAGGTTATCTTTTCCGGCGCTGATGGCGACCAACCTGGCGTTACGATGAATCTGGTACGCCACATCGAAGCCATGGGGCTGCGGCCTCTCGTTTGCGGCAACATCAAAGGCCTTCAGGACCGCTACCGCAATCCCACAACGCAGGAATCATTCGCCAAGCAATGGAACCAGACACCAAGCATGGTCGCAAGCTTTGCCGATGGAACGAAAATGACCGCCGAGCAGGCAATCGTTGCCAATGCTGTTGGCCTGAAGGTTTCGCAGAGAGGCATGATCGGACGCGAGCATCATGGCCACGTCGATGACCTCGTCGATTTTTATGACATTGATCAATTGCGCAAACTCGGCGGTATTGTCGATTACGTCGTCGGTACACGGCCAAGCCCCGGAATCTACATTCTGGCAGAAGCGCAGGATGAAAATCAGGCATTTTTCCTGAACCTCGGCAAACTCGGCAAGGGACCGCTCTATAGCTTCTATACGGCTTGGCATCTCACAACGCTTGAATTCGGCATATCCATTGCGCGCGTCGCGCTCTGCAGGGACGTCGTAATCGGGACCACAAATGCTCCCTCGGTCGATGTGATAGCTGCGGCCAAGCGGCCCTTGAAGCAAGGCGAGATCATCGACGGCATCGGCGGCTACATGACCTATGGTGTCGGCGAAAACTATGAAACATCGCGTCAGCAAAATCTGCTGCCAATGGGGCTTGCCGAAAACTGCCGCCTGAAACGCGATATAGCGATTGATGAGGCGCTAACTTACGACGATGTCGATGCTCCTGCTGGTAGCATTGTACACGCACTCAGATATGAGCAGGACATGCTTTTTCCGGTTAACCCTGGCCGCACCGTCCCCCCCGCTGCATCCAGGGCAAATGCACAAAATGCCGATTTGGCATTTCAGACTATTGTATGAGGGGTGGATCAAATGAAAGTAGTTATTTTCGCCGGCGGATTTGGCACCCGGCTGACTGAAGAGACCACAGCACGGCCCAAGCCGATGGTGGAGATCGGCGGACGGCCCATAATATGGCATATTATGAAAACCTATGCCCACTACGGTTTCACCGAATTCATTGTACTTGCCGGTTACAAGGCCGAGGTGATCAAGTCATATTTTTTGAACTACTTCATGATCAACAGCGATTTTACGATTGATCTCGGATCGGGCGAAATTGCCTGGAAACAAAAGTGCTCCGAGAATTGGAAAGTCACCGTGCTCGACACCGGCCTCGACACCATGACAGGCGGTCGTCTGAAGCGTGCTCGGGACACGATTGGCGAGGAGCGGTTTCTTCTCACATATGGGGACGGTGTCTCTGACACAAACATTCTAGAGTCCATCAAGACGCATGAGCTAGGCGACAACTGGGTTACCCTGACTGCCGTCACCCAGCCCGGGCGCTATGGTGCACTCGGCTTATCGGAGGATGCGCGCAAAGTTCGAGCATTCCGCGAAAAGGTGGCGGGTGATGGCGGTCTCATAAATGGTGGTTTCTTCGTTTGCGAGCCACAGGTGTTCGACCTGATTGATGGAGACGAGACCGTCTGGGAAGAGCAGCCAATGGAGCACGTTATCGAGCGCGGGAAGCTTGGCTCGCACTGGCACCACGGTTATTGGCAAAGCATGGATTCATTGCGCGACAAAGCTGTGTTGGAGAAAGCATGGTCAAGTGGCCGTGCTCCCTGGAAGGTCTGGAGCTGAAGCGATGACAGACCTGCGCCGTGATACCGGTTTGAGCGCCAATACCAGGAAAATTCCGATGACAACCGATACTTGTCATCTCTGGTGGCGGTGAAGAAGCGTTTAATCCATAGGGACCAGCACAGGAGCTCTCAAAATGCCGGAACCGCTCGTTGCTGTGATCACCCCGACATACAATGGCGCACGGTATCTGGCCGACACGATGGAGTCGGTCCAGCAGCAAACATGGCCGAACATCATCCATGTTGTGCTCGATAACAATAGCAGGGACGAGACGCCCGAAATCGTAAAACGATACTCCAAAAAACGCGTGCCTGTGATGTATTTTCGCAATGACACGCCCCTCGCGCAGCGCGACAACTGGAACAAGGCGTTTTCACTTGCCCCTCTGGAGGCAGAGTATGTTCGCCTTCTGTGCGACGACGATACGATCTATCGGCATTCAATCGAGAAAATGGTGCAACTTGCTGGGACAGACCCCACCATCGGTGTCGTCGGCTCCCGTGACGATGGGCACCTCAAGGATTTTCGCTGGCCCGAGTCGCGGCAGATCTTTGACGGCCGAGAAGCCCTCGCAAAAGCGCTTCTTGGGGAAGGGGTCATTATGCCCGTACAGATGATGTGGCGAAAAGCGGTCGCTGATCAACGGCAGCCGCTGTTTGACGACTATATTGAAGGTGGTGCCTTCGATATGGACACGGTTTTCGACCTTTTGACCCGCTCAAAGTTTGGATTTATCCACGAAACCCTGGGTTTTACCCGGGCACATTCCAATTCGGTCTCGAACCTGGTCTATGGCGAAAAGTCTCATTCAAACACCCGGGATCATTTTGACCTTTTCCTGAAATACGGACCAGTTGCGCTCGGTTCAGACTATGACAAGCAACTCACCCGGTTCCGGCGCATATATGTTCGACAGATTCTTATGTGGTGGCGTGAAGACCGGCAGGGCGTGCAATTGGGAAGCCATTTTCGAGCGCTGGAGAGGGCAGGGAGGCCCTTCGGAATTTCGCTCATAGCCGATGCGATCGCCGACTGGGTTCTTCGAAAGATTCACATCCGAAACTATTCAGACTCCTTCACAGCGCCCAATAGATTGAGAGATCCATTGCCCCGGTAACTGTCAAGCCCCTCACTGTCAGGACCGCTCAGACCAAGAAATCTAAATACAATAACGCTGAAAACCAGCATAAAAGGTCCGAGACCTGGTCTAAATAGAAAGACGGAAAATGACAGAAATGACCATCGGGAAATCATTGCATAACAGCATGGTCTGGAATGCCTTGAATTTGCTGACAACGCAATTGTCCGGGTTTGTAATCTTTATCATCATTGCCGGCAGGATCTCTCCTGAAGTTTTTGGTCTTGTCGCGCTCGCTGCTGTTTTTGCCGATGTCCTGACCAATGAAGGCCGTACGGCAGGAATGGATGCCATCATCCAGGAAAATGCCTTCGACGGCAAAAGCCTCAACTCAGCTTTCTATAGCCTCATGGTCGTCGTGGCGATATTTTCAGCCGCGATGATTGTCTCGGCGCCGTATTTTGCAGAGCTGCAAGGCAAGCCGCTCATCGGACAGTTCATGCCAGTATTCGGCATCCTCATCCTCTTCATTCCGTGGCTATCGGTCATGGATGCACTTATCATGAGGAACCTGGAATTCAAGGTCATGACACAGCGCAACATGGTCAGCACGCTGTTGGCCGGCGCTGCTGGAATAGGTTGCGCATTTTCCGACTGGGCAATCTGGGCCCTGATTGTCCAGCGCTGTGTCTCGGTCATTGTGACGCTCGTCTTCGAATACTGGCACACCCGCTGGCATCCTGGATTGCATGCCGATGGCCATCGATCCATGAGTATCTTGCGACGTTTTTTCCCTCTCTGGGCTATCGGAGCATTTAGCCTGCTTCTTCACCGCGTTGCCACGTTCGTGTTCGGCTTGCGTTACAGTGCCAATGTTCTCGGGCTCTTGCGTGCTGCGGACCGAATTAACGAGTCAGTCCAGGCGCCTCTTGTCAGCCCGCTCTACGCCTTATGGCTCCCGCTAATGACACGCGTACGTGGCGAGATCGACAAGGAGCGGGAAATCTATATCGCCATCATCCGCACCGCCGCGTTTCTATCCATGCCCGCCTTCGCCGGCCTGATCGTTGTTGCTGATGATATTGTAATGCTTGTGTTGCCGGAGCGTTACGCAGGAGTTGCATCGCTGATGCGTGTCCTGTCGATAGTCTCTCTTACGATTCCCTTCGTCTGGTTTAACACATTGGCTATGAACGCATTGAACATGAACAGGACTTCGCTAGTCTTCAGCATGATCTCTGTCTCGGGATGTATTGCCGTCCTCCTGCTTGCTCGTGACGCCACGCCAGAGGCCGCCCTCCTGCTGATGTCGGCGCCAGCGCTCTTAACAGGCATTGTGGGCAACATGATCATTCACAGGCGCCTGAAATTGTCCCATTGGGAAAGTTATCGTGGGCTTATACCGGCCATTATGGCAGCTGCTGTTATGGGATGTACCACGGCGTGGATCCACGATCGGATGATCGACTGGAGTTCCGCTGCCAGACTGGCAGTGTGTGTCGTCACTGGTGTCGCCATCTATTTTGGCTGGCTCACCGTGTTCCATCGCCCCTGGTTGCTGGAGCGGATTGCGCTTCTCAGAGGTCATTCCAAGTAAGGCTTCCCGAAACTCTGGCGTGACAACATAGCGTTCTGGCCGGTCGTACCAGACGGCGGTTGTCGCGTAGGTTCCGTACGAATTAAAGAATCGGAAATTTGTTTTTCATTTCCGGCAATTCTTGCTGACAGCCTGTTATCGAAAGCGCGGAACCGCCTGTCCCATTTTTTTCTATCGTATATTTCCACAATCTTTGCGATGAAGCTGCGCGCTGCGTCGATCCTGCTGCCGAGTTCCCGATATTTCCGGTTTTCAGCCGTGATCGCATTTCGATTGGCAGCGCCATGGATTGTAGTGCCATAACCAAGTTCCATGATGGGGAAGGGGTAGATGAAGGTTATTGGCAATTTGGTATCCCAGAACCGGTCCATCAAGTCATCAATGGGTCGATCAAGTACAGGTTGCGAAAGCAGATGCTTCAGGAACTGATTGGCGCCTCTTCGGGAGATAACATAGGCCTGCGTTCCAAGAAGAGGCCATGATCCTCGATAAAACGTCCACCTTCCCACACTCGCAACATAGCGTGAGGGTACGAAGTACCGGGCATAGAGCTTCAGATAATCGAGTTCCAGTCCTGCCAGAACATCCGGCAAGCCGCCGACATTGAAAAATGGATCAAAAAAAACGTCATCCTCCATAATCAGCGCATGTTTGTCGTCGCTGGTCAGGAAAGCTTGAAGCATGCCAATGTGACTTGCCGCGCAGCTTATTTCGCCGGCTGAAAGAACTGATTGCCTCGTCTTGAACGCCGATTGCGCGTTATAGGGCACCTGAATGAGTTCCGGACCAAGTGCGGTAAAAAACTCCCAATTTGAGATCCCCATTTGGGAGAACATGTTCGCTATTCTTGCACGCCGCTCCGTCGAGCTTTTCAGGGACAGCACATATATTCTGAATCTTTCGTCGTTGCGTTTCAACATAGTTCACTTGTCCCATACCAGGGAGCCAGCAGGCTGGATTTGGAAGCCCGACCGTCCACAGCGCCAGTTATTCCGTAAAGTGTTCTCATATCAATTCCAGCCAGGTCCTCGCGTGAGGCTCGATGACACATCTTATGGTGATCTACCAATGCTTGCCTGCCGTCTCGTCACATGTTGGGGAATTGCCAGTTGGCCCGCTGAATAATAAAGCAGAAACGAGCCGATCGTATAAGGCTGGATGAAGTCAATCTCAAAAAACGAACGGATAAGCAGGAGCACGGCCACGCCGAACATCAAATGCGCCTGCGGGGTATAACTTTCGACCAGCAACAGGCGCAGGTTTCCCAGTATCACAGCTGCGATAAGCAGGCTGATCAATACTAAGCCGGAGTATCCGAGCTCAACCAGGACTTCGATGTATGTATTGTGGAAATGAAACCCGCTGCGGCCGTCAATATAAAACTCGTCCCACAACCGTTCCGCTTCGGAAAATCCCTGAACCCAATAGGCTTGGTAACCCATGCCGACTACAGGCGACGCCTGATATGCTTTCAGTCCCTCCTGCCAAAGATATGTTCGGCCGGTCAGCGTCGTGTCCTTCCCGAACGCACCCAGTAGCAATTCCACGGCGCCGGCCTTTATCGCTATTGCTGCGGCCGCCAGCAGCAGCATCACACCGGCGGCAAAGAAGATTCTCCGGTTCTTCGGAGAGAACATCAAGGCGGCCCCGAGGCTCAGGCTAATTGCTAGCGTTGCAATCGTCGCTACAATCGACGTAGCTGAACTGGAAACGACCAGGCAATAGGCGGCGAGCAACCCAAACATCAATGACGCAACGCGCCACACCTTGCTTGTGTGCAGGATAACAAAGCTGCTGAACGCAAAATATATTCCGAGGGAAGCAAAAAAACCGAGCTGGTTCTTAGAGGAAAACGCTCCAGCGAAATTGTACGTTCCATCGAGTTCATCATATTGAAACTGACCGAAAGCCAGTGAGTAAATCAGTACCAGAGCTACGCCGATGCTTACACCACTGACGAAGGTGCGAGTGTCGACGATACGGGACGCAATCAGGGCGCATACGATGGTGGTCACGTACTGAATGCCACCCCGCAAGGTAACCGACGGGGCCGCAGACCATGCAAACGACATGCAGGCCAGAAGGGCAAAAGCGAAAACCCAATAGAATCGGGAATAGTTCCCCAGCACCTTGCGGTAATTCATTAATGTGAGAGGGAGCCAGAGAGAGTAGAATAGCAGGATCGACACGAAGCCGTAGATAATGGAATAGGCGAATACAAACACCGACACCGCAATGGCAATTGTGGCGAACACAAAGTTCCTGCCGGGTTCCACGAAGGCAGATTTGTTGATCTTCATGGAAATAAGGTCTGCTCCCGCACGCGTTGATTATGGCCCAAACTATCACGAAGGATTTCGGGCTACAGCAACTTTTACAACATCGCCAGGCACAAGAACGGTATTTTCCTGCGCAGCGATTTCCTGTGTTTTGCCGTTTGCCGACCGTACAATGCTGAAGCGCATCACCGGAGCGGCGGCACCGCCGGCCGCGAGGCCGGCCGCTTCCGGCGCGTTCACGAGTGCTTCGGCCATTAGCTTTTTATACATGGCGAGCTTGAGATTATTCTCATCCAAGGCCGCCTGCGTGGTCCGATTTTCAATGGCAAGCTCTGCCTTTCGATCGTTCTCAAGGTCAGTCGCGTCCCGCCTGGCCTTATTCACCTCCTGTTTGGCGCGCAGTGAAGCCGTATCAAGGTCGAGGAGTTTGCCCTGCATATCCGCTACACTTGTCTTGAGGTCCATCAATCGGGAATTCACCACCAGACCCCGGTCAGCAAGCGACCCGATGCTGGCCAGTTCGTTCTTGGCCAGTTCCATCTGGCGGTTCTGCACCACCATTTTCTTCTCCAGCGAGACTATCTCGGCCTCGTATAGGGTTTTCAGCTCGTCCAAGGCGCTTAGCTGAAGTTTTACCGAATCTGTCCTGGATGACATGATTTCCTTTTCGGCCGACATCAATGCATCGGCTTGCGGATCGTCGGCGAGCTCTGACGGCGTTATTATACTGCCCGCGTTTTCGAGCTCCGCCTTGATGCGGGCGAGTGTCGCCAGTAGTCTGTTGCGCTCGGCGACCAGGACCACGTAGCTACCTTCCGCATTAAAAAAATCCCTCTCAAAGCGCTGACCCTCGTCGGTGGATCTGCGCATCCCACCGGCCAGACTTACTACTTTGAGAACGGTCATCTCGGGCTCGAACGGATACTTTCCGGGGATTTGGACGACGCCGGACACAAAAACAGGACGGAATTCCAATACTTCTACCGACGCCTCGGGAAGATCAATCAAGCCAAGTTTCTGTTGAACACTATGAGCGATTTCTGCGGCCACTTGCTGCGTAGTTTTGCCAGCAGCCTGCACCTCGCCGGCAAACGGAAGCGAGAGGCTACCCGATGCATTGATCATATAAGTATTGGTAATTGCGGGCCACTCTCTGAAGGTTCCCTCGGCTGTTTGCCACTGCACAACCTTGACGTTCACCTTGTCCATCGGACCGAGTTTGTAGTCCGCCGCACTAGCGCCGGACGCAAAGAGCAGTTGAAGCATGGTGATGCCGACGACGAATCCGGCAATTGAGCACAGCGAGCGGCACCACACCCGGATCGGCAAGGCATCGTCACGGAACGGATAGTAGTTACTCAACGAAATTCCTCCGGTAAAGCGATCAGTCCCTGCAAATTCCAAGCGCCTGACATCGCACGCGCTTACGTGGCGCCGACGGTTTGAACAGCATCAATATTGCACAAAACTCGTGAATATCGACCGATAACATCGGATTAGATCGTTGATGGCATAATCTACCCGACACCATTTTCGACGATACTAATACGAGCCCCGCGCTGCGCAAACCACCGGGATCGTTTTGAGAATGATCGCGACATCACCACGAAACGACCAGTTTTCAACATAGCCCTGGTCGTAAGCGACGCGTTTGTCATAAGGCACATCGTTACGTCCGCTAATTTGCCAGATACCCGTCAGGCCAGGCCGAGATCTCATGTAGTACGCTGCCGCCGGGCCGTACAGCTCAAGCTCCTCCCCGATAATGGGGCGAGGCCCAACAATACTCATCTCTCCGCGAAGAATATTGAGTAGCTGCGGCAGCTCATCAAGGCTCAACTTCCTGATCACTGAACCGACATCGGTAACGCGTGGATCAGACTGCAGCTTGCGAGTTGAAATCCACTCAGCTCGCGCCTGCGGATTTTCGCGCAGATACGATTCCAGTATCGCATCTCCGTTTGTTTTCATCGTCCGGAACTTGAGGCAGTAAAACGGCCTCCCACCACGACCTATTCTGCGGTGGCGATAGAAAACCGGGCCTCCGTCCGACATCTTTATTAAAATTATCATCATGATGAACAACGGACTGAGCATAAATAGCCCTAAAGCCGCTGAGACAACATCAAAAGCACGCTTCAGCGGCCCCCCGACCGCAGGGGTGTCCAATCTTTCAGTCTCTCGAACGAACGGAAAGGCGGCCAACTTCACCGAAGGCTTCATTTTTGCGCTCCAAATCAGTCATGCCAAATGCTAACAAAACGTTACCAGAAAAGCTGTGCGACGCAACATAATGCCCGGAACCGTACGCTAACTTATCGACAGGGATATTGTGTTTCATGAGGCTGTTCTAATGTAAAAACATCGTTTCTCACACTAATTAATCTGATATGATTGGAGATGTTGCGATCTAAATCAACTTGTACACAATATCAAAATTGATTAATCGATACTTATCAGTGAAGTATGTGTGAATGTGACATGGTAATTCAATTTCGTTATTCAAAAATGACTGACATTTATCGAATATGCCACTGAGTTATTTAGATTCAATCGGAATATAAATGACTATTCCTAGTCGGGTCGGCGTTGTGCGCTTGCTAAGCAATTCGAACTAATCCCATAGTAACGGGCGCTTTAATTGGTGGTTCGGGGCAAAATGCACTCCGAATCAAGCCGATTTGGATGGCCAAAAGAGTTCGCGTTTCCGCTTGTGCAACCAAGGGCGCATCAATAATATATTCGTAGCAGATGTTGTTAACATCATGTTTATGCATTCAGTGCTTGCATGTGTTCTTGAGGTTCTGCTCAAATAGCGTCGCGTACTGTATTGAGAGTATCGGCCGTGAGGCGGGAGAGGGCACGCATGAGATTTCCGCGTTTCTTGATCGGGCTTCTTGCAGCGCTGCTTGTCTTTGGGGTTACGACCTATCTTATCACCGGCAATGTCTGGCGTACCCTTGGCCAGACGCTTGTCTGTGCATTTCTGATCCAGCTTGGATATTTCGTCGTGATCCTTTGGCTCGTAAGTCGCCGCAAATCACAGGTCAGCGATGATGCGCAAAAAAATCCGGATGATGCCCACTTTCACAAGCAACGCCGCTCCATTTTTGCATCACGGCTGCGGCACACACGTTGAGGCAACAGGTCTATGCGAACATCAACGGCAACGGCGTACATTGCAGGTTCAGCGGTGAATTCGTGAGCAGCGTGTGCACCATTATTGCTGCTCGCAACGCGTCCTCTACAATCAGTGCCGCTATAACATCGGCCCTGAACGACCCACATGTTGCGGAAGTTGTTGTCGTCGACGATGCTTCCACCGATGCGACTGCGGACACTGCCCGGGAATCGAACGATGGCAGCGGGCGTTTGAAAGTTGTGCGCTTCGAGACAAACAAGGGGCCGGCAGCTGCCCGCAACTACGCAATCGAATGCTCGTCCGCTCCGCTCATCAGCGTGCTTGACGCGGATGATTTCTTTATCGAAGGCCGGTTCTCGCAACTCCTGTCTGTTCCCGATTGGGATATCATCGCCGACAACATCGTATTCGTCAGCGAGGAATCAATTCGCGACTTTGACAGTCGCACCATTCCGCGTTTCGGAGGGGCTCCCTGGACCCTGGATATCACGACATTTGCACAACGGAACATTTCCAAGCGTCACCGACAGCGTGGTGAACTTGGCTTCCTGAAGCCCCTCATTCGGCGCGAGTTTCTGACGCGCAACAATCTGCGTTACAATGAGAAACTGCGGCTTGGCGAAGACTATGAACTTTACGCCTGGGCTTTGGCGTTTGGTGCCCGATTTCAGGTGATCAGCAATTGCGGATACGGTGCCGTTGTCCGGTCTGACTCTTTGAGCGGTAGACACTCCGCAGACGATCTCAAAAACCTTGCAGACGCTGCGGAAATGCTCCTCAAAAGTGGATTACTTTCACATCAAGCTGCGAAAGCAGTTGAAGCGCATGCAAAGCATGTGCGCTCAAAATATTATCATCGCCAGTTTCTAGATGTGAACGCCCGGGAGGGACTTGCTGCCGCTGCGGCTGTGTTTGTCCGTGATCCAGCAACAATGCTACCTATAACAAGCGCAATCGTAATGGACAAATATGAGGCGTTCACTCGCTTTTGGCGCAATGAGCCGGTGCTGTCGGGGGATGAAGGTAGACTACGATTCCTGTTCGATAAACCACCACGACAACTCAGCGAAGATGCGACTCGTTTAACGACTGCATGAAAACAGTTATTGCATCGCGGGATGAAAGCACCTCATTGGCGGGAGGGACGGACGTCTGGCTGTAGAATTGAAAAGGTGAGTTTACCGGCGACGCCTCCAGTCCGGCCGCAACAGACCTAGCCGGGTGTGAAGTACAGAATGACGGACTTCCGCACTCTACTGCGAAGATTTGTCGGCTTCTTCTGATTTCAATTGTTCGTTGTCATGACCGCATGGCCACTTTCATCGAAGTATAACTACAATTATTCAGCATTACCCCAATCAATGTAATTAGTGCATCAGGTAGCCCAATGTTTGCAGCATCGTTACATTGGCGACTGTCGATTCTATGTCCAATGGCCGCACATGACGCGTCGAATGAAATACTCCAGTCAAGGAATGAGGGGACACCATACCAATGGTTGCCAACCGCCTGGGTTATCGGTTTGTAAAGGCTACCGCTCGCCTGCCACTTGCGACGAATATTTCGCCGATCAGATGGAAAAGGGCCCGACACCTTCGCCAGTCCGACAAAACCCGCTTCTGCAAAGGTTCTCCGAAGTGTCTTCAAAGCTGAAGGGAAATCCCCGTCAGTTTCCAGAATTCGTCACTTGTTCGCCACAGTAGCTTCCGTGGCGTAAAGCCGATTATTTACTCTAGGATAGGATGTACCGGGTGCCGCATATCTTATACCTCGTGCACGATTTGGCCGACCCCGCCGTCAGTCGTAGGGTCCGTATGCTGCATGCCGGTGGCGCCGTTGTGACATTGGCCGGCTTCACCCGGAGCCAGGCGAAAGCAGCCAGGATCGAGAGTCTCGACCCGGTGGAACTTGGCTGCACAAGTGATGGTAAATTTGCTCAACGATTGTTGGCCGTAGGGCGCGCATGGTGGAAGCTTTCCTCAACGCTGAGATATGTTGCCAAACCTGACGTGATCATCGCGCGAAATCTGGAAATGCTTGCCCTGGCAAATCGCGCATCGACGCTCGGTGACTGGAATGCACCCGTCGTCTACGAATGCCTCGATATCCACCGCTTGCTTCTTCGCCAAGATGTGATCGGGAAATGCTTGCGTTTGGCCGAACGTTCATTGGCGCGCAGCGCCAAACTTCTGATCACATCGTCCCCAGCATTTGTCGACAATTACTTCGATCCGTTCAAGGTGCTGCATATGCCCGTCTTGCTGCTTGAGAATAAGGTATTTCGGCCAGCTGCGTCACCAGACGAGATTTCCTTGCCGATGACGGCGACAAAACCTTGGAAAATTGGCTGGTTCGGCGCTTTGCGCTGTCGCCGATCCTTAGGACTGCTTGCGGACTTCACACGAAGATTGGATGGCCAAGTCGAAGTCATACTCCGGGGGCGCCCGGCTTATTCAGAGTTTGATGATTTCGACAGGTTCGTTGCTCACGAGCCTTACTTGCATTTTTACGGTCCCTATAAAAACCCTGAGGAACTGGCAGCGATCTATGGCGAGGTGCATTTTTCTTGGGCAATCGATTTTTTCGAGGCCGGACAGAATTCTGACTGGCTATTACCAAACAGGCTTTACGAAGGCTGCCTTTACGGCTCGGTTCCGATTGGGCTGGCGGGAACACAGACTTCTTCATTTCTGCAAGAACGCAATATCGGCTTTTCATTGTCTGGGCCAACCGTCGACGCTCTCGTCAGTCTGTTCAAGGAACTGGACCAGCAAAGTTATCTCCAGGCGCGATCGAACGTGGCGGCGCTGCCCCGTGAGAGTTGGGAATGGACCGAAAAAGACTGTCGCAGCTTTGTGGACCAGCTTCGCCAGCTCGTAGGGTCAACAAACAAACATGGAATCTGCAAACTGGCGGCCTGACTCCCAGGCAGGTGGTTATCAAAAACAGGAACAGTTAATGCCGCAAACAGCTAATAAGAAGTTTTTTGGCCGCGCCATTATTGTCGTGCCGTGTCTTGATGAAGTTGACTTCATCGAGGATCTTGTAACCAAATTGGATGTGGAGGCAGAACATCTTGGCCTGAGGATCATCGTCGTGGATGGAGGAAGTACCGACGGTTCCCAAAACGTCGTGGCAAAAATGGTGCAAAACAATCCGCGCCTTATCCTGCTTCATAACGACAAGACAATACAAAGTGCTGGGATCAATCTCGCCGTTGCAGAATTTGGTGGCGATTGTAATTACCTCATTCGGGTCGATGCTCACGGTCATTATCCGGACGACTACTGTTCCGTACTCCTTCACGAAATGGATAGAACCGGCGCTGATTCTATCGTTGTAGCCATGGCAACTGAGGGGGTGGGAGTGTTCCAAAAGGCGACGGCTCTGGCTCAAAACTCCAAGCTCGGTAACGGCGGAGCAAAACATCGGAAAGGAGCCAAGGGGCACTGGACGGACCATGGTCATCACGCAGCAATGCGCATCGAAGCTTTCAAGCAGGTCGGCGGTTATGACGAAAGTTTCACCCACAACGAGGATGCCGAACTCGATTGCAGGCTCACGGCTGCAGGATTTCGAATATGGATGACTGACCAGACCCATATGGTCTACTTCCCCCGATCTTCGGCCTGGCCTCTTTTCCAGCAATATCTGGGATATGGGCGCGGTAGGGCCAAAAATCTGCTAAAACATCGCATGATACCCAGAGCTCGCCAAGCCATTCCACTCATGGTGCTTCCCGTCGTTGCGGTCTCCCTTCTCGCAACCATCAACTGGTATGCAGTCGTGCCAGCCGTGCTTTGGATAACATTTTGCTTTGGCTACGGTGTCTGGTTGGCGGTCGGTGAGGGGAACCGGTACGGTCCATTGGCTTCAATATCGGCAATGATAATGCATTTGGCATGGTCAACCGGGTTCTGGTTACAATTGCTTGGCTTGGGCGGACGGCAGGACGTTCCGTCATGACCAAAGATATCGTCAAATTGCCAACTGGCTTACCGGAGATAGCAATCACCGTTTGTGTTTGCACATTCCGTCGCCCGGAGCTTGCTGTGACGTTACGCTCGCTCGGCGCCATGGATGTACCCAATAACTGTCGCATACGTATCATAGTGGCGGACAATGACTTTGAACCAACGGCGCAAGATGTGGTGACCGATCTCGCAAGTGGGCTGGCCATCGACGTTTGTTATATCCACGCGCCGGCCGCCAACATATCGCTTGCCCGTAACGCTTGCCTTGACGCAGCTACCGGCGACTACGTTGCATTCATCGATGACGATGAAACAGCTTCGCAAAACTGGCTCACTGCGCTTCTGGATGTGGCGAGCACGACTTCTGCCGCCGCCGTACTCGGACCAGTGCAAGCGTTGTACGGCAAAGGTGCTCCAAAATGGATGGAAGAAGGGGATTTTCACTCGACTGACCCCGTTTGGGTCAACGGAGAAATTCAAACAGGCTACACCTGCAACGTCTTGTTGGCGCGCTTTTGCCCTTCTGTTAATGGGCGTCGTTTCGACCTCTCGCTCGGACGAAGTGGCGGTGAAGACACGAAATTTTTCTCCGATATTCACAGGGCAGGCGGGCGAATTGCATTCGCTGCTCATGCAAATGTCAGTGAGGTCGTTCCTCCCAAGCGCGCTACGCTTTCCTGGCTTTGCAAGAGGCGTTTTCGTTTTGGACAGACGCATGGGCATCTGCTTGCAGGAAATGCAAGCTTCCTCCAACTTTGCGGGCACGTACTTCTCGCCATTACCAAGGCAGTCTACTGTTTCTGCGCCGCAGTCATCCTTTCCTTTTCGGCTGTTTATCGCAATAGGTCATTCCTACGTGGCCTCCTGCATGTCGGTGTAATTTGCGGCCTGTTGGGAATGCGCGAAATACAGCAATATGGTCAAGACGTTTTGCTCGCAACCGGTGGAGATAACCGACGTGTATCCTGATGTCAGCGTCATCATAGCCGCCTACAATGCGGAACATACCATTGGTCGAGCAATCCGCAGTGCACTTGATCAGGATGGCGTGAGCGTGGAAGTCATCGTCGTTGACGATAAGTCGTCAGACGGCACGACAGCCGTCGCTAGGTCCTTTTCGCAACCAAACATCAAGGTGTTGCAACTGGCCAAGAACGCTGGTCCTGGACATGCGCGCAATGTTGCAGTCGATGCGGCGCGGGGTCGGTGGATCGCAGTTCTCGATGCTGACGATGAAATGTCCCCGGACAGACTCTCGACCATGCTGAAGCGAGCGGAGAATGCTGGTGCCGTGATTGCTGTCGACAATATAGGAGTCATCGATAACGGAAATGGCAAATCGTACCAGATGTTCCCGACTTCCAGGCTGGAAGAGCTTGGCAAGATTACGTTGCCCATGTTTATTGCGTCGAACCTCGTTTTCGGTTCGACGTTCAATTACGGTTATATGAAGCCCGTCTTTCGCCGGGACTTTGTCCAGGACAGCCATCTGCGTTACGACGAGAATTTGAGGATCGGTGAAGACTATCTCTTCCTGGCCTCGATGCTTGCTAGCGGCGGCGAATGCATTGTCGAACCGGCTGCCGGCTACTCGTACCACGTGCATGCCGGGTCGATATCGCGGACTTTGAAGCATCATCACGTTTCATCGATGATCGAGGCCGATGCTCTTTTTCTCTCGCGATTTCAATTCGATAGCCAAGCAAAGTCCGCTCAAGCGCGCCGAACGCGCAATCTTGAGGAAGTCCGCAATTTCCTTATCCTCGTCGATCACATCAAGCGTGGATCAGTTCACAACATCGTCAAGATGGCGTTTGACGATCCGGCAGCTTTTCGCTTTCTGTACATGCCCATTGGGGTCCGCATCAAACGCCTTATCCCAAGTTTCATGTCGCGGAACCCATTTCCGAAACATGGTCGAACCAAGCAGCAGTCAGGCGTCTGAGTGAAGTCCGGAAGATTGAACATGTCTAATCACTTCGAGCTAATTGCTAAACAAACCCGAAATTTGCTGGCAAACTGTCAACATTCCAACCCATTGAAGCGGCGGTAAGATGAACCAGGCCAATCTTCCTTTTAGCAGCCGAATTGGGATCACCCCGGACCCTGAACAGGAGTCTGACAATTTCATAGATCTCGAGCGCCTTATCGCAATCGCGCGACGGCAGGCTAAAGTCGTTGCCGCGGCGGCCGGGATCGGTCTTTTACTGGGAACAATCTACATCATCATCGCAACGCCCAACTATACCGCTTCCACGAGCATTCTTCTGGACGACAGTCTGGGCAAATTTGCCGATGACGTTTCGCCGGCGCCATCGAACATGCAATCCGACACCACCATTCTCAGCCAGATCGCAATATTGAAATCGGCCGAGCTTGCCACGAAAGTTGCCACACGGGAAAAGCTCGATGAAAATGAGATCTTTATGAACCCGCCGCGTTCATTGCCCTCCCGTATAAAATCTGTCCTGAGAACTGTCATCGGGCTGTTTGGTGGAGGGCGCGTCTCCGAACTGGACCTGACCAACAAGGACGCCCGAATTGGATATGCTGCTTCGCTGCTTGAGAATGGCCTTTACGTTGAACGCCAGGGGCGGAGCTTTGTTATCGACCTTACCTACACTTCAAATGATGATATTCTGGCCGGAAAGATTGCCAAGGCTTATGCCGACGCCTTTTTGTCAGACCAATTGGATGCGAATTTCGAAGCAACGGAACGGGCAACCATTTGGCTTCAGGCTAGGCTGAGGGACCTGCAGGAAAGCTCTCAGGCAGCGGCACTCGAGGTAGAACGGTTTCGGGCTGCCAACGGTCTGACGGCCGCAAAAGGAGCCCTCGTCTCTGAGCAGCAGCTTTCAGATATCAACAGTCAGCTGATATTGGCTCAAGCGGACACAGCTCGCGCACTTGCCCTATACAACCAGTTTAAGACAATCGTCGGCGGGGGCCTGGAAGAGGCTGTTAAGAATGCATCTGTAGTGACGGACCACAATGGAACGTCCGTCCTCGAAACACTCCGAACACGGTATCTGTCAGTCAGCAAGCGCGAACAGGAGATTGTGGCACGTTTCGGTCAGGAACACCCCCAGGCGGTCAGTCTTCGCACCGAGCAACAGGATCTTGGAAAGCAGATTTTCCAGGAGCTGAAGCAAATGACTGAAAGCTATCGCAATCAGTACGAGGTCGCCCAGTCACGGGAAACTTCACTGCGCCAGGGCCTGGGTAAAGTGACCGGAGAGACTTCCTCAGCTAATGAAGCGCTCGTTCACCTGAAGGAACTCGAGCAGAATTCCGAAGCATTAAGCAATCTTTATAGGACTTTTTTGACCCGCTATCAGGAAGCCTCACAACAACAGTCGTTCCCAATCGCCAAGGCCCGGGTCATTTCGATTGCCTCCACGCCCAGTAGCCCATCCAGCCCTAACAGAACGATGGTTTTAGTTTTGTCTGTGTTGCTTGGAACCTTCACCGGGATGGTCATCGCTGCATGGCGCGAATATCGCGAGCGGTTTTTCCGGGTAGGTGACGACGTCAGGTCGCTTCTCGGGCTCAAATTCCTTGGCTACGTATCGGCTTTTCATGGGCCGGCCGATACCGTGTCCCCACGAGGAACGGCTATTGGACTGGAGCAACCTCCGGCCCCCTTTAATATTACCCGGCTGGCTATTGAAAATCCGTCATCGATATTCGCTGAAACATTGCGCAATGCTAAAATTGCAGCCGATGTGGTTTTGCACGGTCAGAAAGGCAAGGTTTTGGGGGTGATATCTGTCCTTCCCCACGAAGGAAAATCAACGATAGCAGCGAATTTCGCCTCGCTGTTGGCGGTCATGGGTGGCAAAACGCTTCTCATTGATGCCGATCTGCGCAATCCGGGGCTGACCAGGTCGCTGTCGCTCACGCCTAACCGTGGCCTCGTGCAGGCAGTACTTGGAGACCAGCCGTGGCAGAATTCAGTCAAGATTGACAAGAGAACCAAACTCGCCATTGTTCCAGCGGTTCCTCACAAACATTTTCAGTACACAAGCGAGCTATTGTCTAGCGAGGCGATGCGCAGGCTTCTTGAAGAAGCCCGCACGATGTATGACTACATCGTTGTGGATCTTCCGCCATTAGGCCCCGTCGTTGACGCGAAAGCCTTCGCACCGTTCGCGGACGGATTCATCATGGTGGCGGAATGGGGCGCGACACCGCGCGCTCTGGTCAAATCCGTGCTCCAGTCCGAAACTCATATCACACCAAAGGTGCTGGGTGTGATCCTCAACAAAACAGATATGAAAGAGCTGGCCAAGTACACGTCTTACGGAAGTTCAGAGCACTTCATGGAGCGGTATACGAGCTATTATATTGATCAAGCGCCGTCTGCAAAGCCCCCGAGGCCCAAAGTACCGGTCGACTCGGCATAATCGATTGACGTTGTGAATACGCGGCCCTTCTGCTTCCACAGTCGAAGGGCACTGAGCTTTCCTGTGAAGTAGGCACCCGTGTCGAGGTTAAATCTCTTTCCAACCTGGACTGGCTTGTCGATCGGTGTGTGGCCATGAATAACCCAGTGCTCCAACAAATGGCTGTTGTCAAAAAACGCACTGCGGATGAAGACAAGATCTTCGTCGCTTTGCTCCCAAACGCTCAGCGACGGCCTTATACCGGCGTGCACGAATAGGAAATTTCCGGCCGCGATTAAAATCGGTAAGGTTCTCAGAAATTGTGTGTGCCGCTCAGGGATCGCGGCCCGGATAATCTCATCCAGCCTTCGGCGGGACTTGTAAATCAGTTTCAAATGTTCGATATCGATGCCGTAAGAAAGTAAGGTCGCTTCGCCGCCCATTTGCAGCCATGTCGAAAGGGCAAGCCTACCGTCCAGATAATCGAGCATCGCCATCTCATGATTGCCAGTGAGGCAAAGGCGCTCGAAGCCCTCGGGACAGCTTTCGATCAGATGGTCAACGACTTGCGCTGATGCGGGGCCCCTGTCGACATAATCTCCAAGCAAAATGATGAGCTTTTTTCCTGGCAACGCCTCTGCATCAGCGTAAATTATGCGTTCCAAAGTTAATAATTCGTCCAGACAACCGTGAACATCTCCGATGACGTAGACTGCTCGTCCAGAGATACTTATTGTCTCACGACGCCTGCTCGGCCTCGCGACCCTAGATCCGCATAAGCGGATTACAGGACCGATGATACCTTGAATTTTCACGTAGTCGGCCTCCGGCGCTCGAATGTTTGATATTGAGCGCAGTTACAAACGTTACTGGGTGGAGGTAAGGTTAGTCATCAAACTGTCTCCATGCATGTCTCCTCGTTGCTTAACCATTAGGTCTAACTTTCAGATTCTGATGAGCAGATCCGGCGTGATCTCGCCCAAGGTATTGACGCCGAGAAGCGCCATATCCTGATGAATTTCCTTCGACAAAAGGTCTATCGCTTTTGCCACGCCGGTCTGGCCCCCAATACCCGCCGCGTAAAGGAAAGGGCGCCCGATAAAGACAAACTTGGCGCCCAGAGCCAGGGCCTTCATTACATCAGTGCCCCTACGGATTCCGCCATCTATCATCACAACAGTGGAATGACCGACCGCTTCAACGATGCCCGATAGCACACGTAAGGGCGAGGCCGTGTAATCGAGTTGTCGTCCACCGTGATTAGAAACGATGACGCCATCGACGCCAGTCGCGGCAGCTTGCGCGGCATCGTCGACCCTCATAATGCCCTTGACGATGAGCCGGCCCTTCCAGCGCTGCCGTATCTGTTCGAGATGGCGCCAGTTCAGGTGATCGCGCTTGCCGAAATCTCGGGTAAGCGAACGCGATACAATCGGTGCACCTCGTGTGGCATAGGAATTCTCGAAATGCGGAATGCCATGTCGAACGATTGTCTTAACAAATGTCCCAAGTAACCACGACGGATGGGATGCACCCTCCCAAAGGAGCCGCGCGCTGGGACGAAGGGGCGTAGAAAACCCCGTACGGACGTTGTTCTCCCTGCTGGGTAAGGTTGCCACATCTACGGTAAGGACCAGCGTCTTGAAACCGGCGGCCGCTACGCGATCAAGCAGCGCGTTAATGCGCTCCGGCTCCCCCGGGAGGTACGCCTGAAACCAACTATTCGGTGCAACTGTTGATATCTTTTCGAGCGGAATAAGAGACGACCCACTCATGATCATAGGTATATTGGCTTCCCGTGCGGCAGAGGCAAGCACAATATCGCCGCGATATGCCATAAGCGCGCTGATACCCATCGGAGCGATACCAAACGGGCTTGCGTACTCAATCCCAAAAAGTTCTGTGACCTGGCTTCGCCGGGAAACGTCCGTAAGAACCCGCGGGCGGAAGCCGTATTCGGAGAAAGCCAGCCGGTTATCAGCAAGAGACGAATTGGTCTCGCTCGCCCCAGCTATATAGCCAAAAAGCGGACGTGGCAGACGTTTCCTGGCGGCCGGCTCGAAGTCATCGAGGCACAATATCCTGTTCAGTCGCCGGTTCTGTCGCTGGGAGCCGGATTGCTCTGTCGCAACGGGGACCGGCAGTGAAACAGGAGAGGTCGTGTCGGTCATTTCTATTACCTTGGTGTCGTGAAAAGTACGCTTGATCTGAGAACAATATCAGTGACCGGGAACCTGCTTCTCAATAAAAACTGCAAGCGCCGGCACCCAATTCGATCGGATTTCTCGGGTAACGCTCCGCCACGGCGAACTGCAACCCTATTCTATTACAAGCTACATTGAAGACTTTAGAAACGTAATCAACATAGCGATTTAATTGTCCTGATATTGCTAATTAAAATGATTAGGTTGAGCACAAGGCCTCACTCCTCCACGATGCAGTCATGCCGGATGCGTGTCTTCTTTCATTCGTTCCTAGACCACAGTAATTTCGATGCCGCGCAACAACAACGGTCCAACCTTGTTATTTAAGTGTCTCCATGATGACTTTTACGAAGCAGCGACGAGGAGTGTCTCGTGTGTAACTGCGTCAGGATTCGATGTAGGCGCAAGATGAAAGCTGCCCGGGCAGTTGATCTTCCGGGCGGCGGCAGCGATGGATAAGCCACCATCTTATAGCCGTGTCGAGCGGCTCGTTGCTCTTGTGATTGCCGAAAATCCGAAGGCGTCAAAGCTTGTTGATCTCGTTGTGCTGGCTGAGCAGATCGATCCAGGTATGCCTATGGCCGAAGTGCGCAAGGCGTGGTCGCAATTCAACAACCATCACCGCAAGCCGCGGATTGGACGCATGCCAAACAGGTCAGATTCTTGAGTCTCAATCCTGACATTCGCCAATTGTGAGTGGCCGGTGGCATTACAACGGGCCAAAAATGTCGACGTCCGCGTTTGCGAGATTGAACGAACAGCCTGGCGATCGCAAACACCGCTTAGAAATACATCGCATGTAACTCTTATTACTGATACCGGAGGCGTAAAAAATGAAATACGCTATTCAATAGAATGAAGAAGTCGTAACAGAAGTTTTGATCAGATTGGGCGGGTGTAAAATACAACACTCTAAGAAGTTCTTATAATTAAACCAAGATGACTGAGTATGACAATATTATATACCGCACTTGCGAGCATATAACTTGCGTCGTCTCTCGACTTTGCCGCTCTTTATCTCGTTGGGTAGAAGTGTAAACCGGTGTACACAGGATGAAAGAAACCACTATAGGCGCCAATCTTGCTCGACCAATAGCTGAGCATGCTGCGAATAGCCCGAATGATATTGCAATCTCGACGGTAGGGCGTGACTGGACTTATCGCGAGGTAGCCACGACAGTCAGCGGTTTGGCCCAAAAACTCCTGACATCGAACAGAAGTGGCCGTATCGGCATCCTAGGATCGAGAAGCGCTACTGCCTGTCTTGGCATTTTGGCAGCGGCGTGGTCTGGAATAACATATGTACCGCTCAGCCTCAAACTGCCTGAAGAGCGTCTGATCCAACTGTTGCAGACACTTGATCTGGACGCGCTTGTAGTGGATCAGCGCGGCGCTACTTTGTTGTCGAGGAAGATCCTCGACTACGCACCCAGTTTTATTGTTCTTTCAGATGACGCAACTCTTCCAGAACAGACTGGCCAACACAGCATGGTTCGGTTGTCGCTTATCGCCAACACTGAACCCACCGAGCCTCTGCCGCTCTCTGACAGCGCCATCGCCTATATCGAATTCACTTCCGGAACAACGGGCATGCCAAAGGGCGTGATGGTTCCGATTGCAGCCGTAAACAACTATCTCAATGTCATGCAGCAATGGTTTCCGCTCACTCGGGATGATCGGGTCGCCGAAACCTGCGACATTACCTTCGATCTTTCCGTGCACAACATGTTTCTAGCTTGGCGCGCGGGCGCTTCGCTTCAGATTATGACACCTATGCAGATGCTGGCTCCTGCGCGCTTTATCCGCGAGCGGAAGATTACCAGCTGGCTCTCTGTCCCATCCATTATTGCGTTGATGCGCAAGGCCAAGACGCTCGGACCCGGTACCCTGCCAAGTCTGCGGTTGTCGTTCTTTTGCGGCGAACCGCTTCCCGTTCGTGCTGCGCAAGCTTGGGCCGAAGCTGCACCCAATAGCATCGTCGAAAATATTTACGGGCCAACAGAGGCAACCGTCGCCTGCCTTAGACAGCCGGTTAAATGTCCTGTCTTAGTCACGCCCAACCGTGATGTTGTGGCGATAGGAAAACCGTACCCAGGCATGCTGGCGGCCATTTTGGATCAGAATGGCCACGCGGTACCGCCCGGAACGCCAGGAGAAATTGCATTGTCAGGCATCCAGCTTGCCAGTGGATATTTTCAGCAACCGGAACTGACGAACAGCCGCTTCCCGACGATTGATGGCCGACGTTGGTATCTGACGGGCGACATGGGCGTTGAAGATGAACACGGGGTATTTCATCATCTTGGTCGCCTCGACAATCAAATAAAGATACTGGGTAATCGCGTCGAGTT
The DNA here is from genome assembly GCF_003010955.1 of Phyllobacterium brassicacearum. Lineage (GTDB taxonomy): Bacteria > Pseudomonadota > Alphaproteobacteria > Rhizobiales > Rhizobiaceae > Phyllobacterium > Phyllobacterium brassicacearum. Next base: position 8,262 of record NZ_PGGO01000010.1, on the reverse strand, counting down.
GGAAGAAGTCGAAATGCACTTGCGTGCGGTCAGCGGTTCTGACCACGTCGCTGCGATCGCCTGGCCCATATCGCACGGATCTGCAGATGGTCTGATCACTTTTGTCGTCGGTCCCCAGTCAACGGCCGAAGATATCCGGGCGATGATGAAAACCAAGGTTGCCGCATATATGGTGCCGAATGAAGTCTACATCACCGATGCATTGCCTCTTAACGGGAATGGCAAGGTAGATCGCAGGGCACTTACACAGATGCTCGAAGAGGTGATCTGATACCGAATTTGCACTGTTCAAAGCGGGATGCGAAATTCGGCAGCAACGCCCCACCTCTCGGGGTCACAGCTGGCAAAGCGTCTTCAAGTCCGCGATCAAGGTTGATTGTCCGCATAGAATGCAACGAAATCACCAAAAGTTTCCGGCTCAAACGGCGCATCGGTCAGCGAGAATGGGTCCCAACCCAAATCATCGTGCAGCTTTGCAAACAGGATAGCAAATCCCAGTGAATCGAGACCGCTTTCGAAAAGCTTTGTATCGTCACCAAGCTCAACCTTGGTGAACGATTTTGACGTTGATATTACCTCGTGGTAGGCCTCTACGATCTTCTCCCGTACTTGCTGCCTGTTCATCTCGGCTCCGATACAACAATATCAGAAACTAGAAGATCACTCTTCCAGTTTTTCATCATCAATATTTGGTCTGGTCAATGTGGTACGACTCATCATGCGTGGCGACGGCGCCATCACCGTCATATTGGCCCGAACATCGGTTAACACAACGGCATTAGGTCCGATATTGACGTCATTCCCAATACTCACCTTACCGATGATGACAGCGCCAACGCCGATGTCAACGCGGTCACCGAGAACGGGCGCATGTTCGCTTCCAGTTTCGCCTCGCTCAATGCCAGCAATCCCAAGCGTGACTCCTTGTCGAATGACGCAGTCATCTCCGATCGTTGCGTATTGATGGATCACGATGCACCCTTGATGACCGATATGCAGGCGGCGGCCAATCCTGGCTGTGTGGTAGATTTCAATTCCGTAGGTATTTCGGATGAACCGATTAAGAACAATGTAGATTATCGAAAAGAATGCACGTGCGAGATAAGGGCGCCGGCTGCGCGCCCATGTTCCGTAGCGATATAGTGCCAGGGCGCGGAACCCGGGAAGTGTCCAGTCCCGCCGGTGACAATTGAAATCCTCTTTGATGAGAGCGATCAGGCCCAAACGTTCGGTCAATTCATTTTTATACATTCCGGTCCTTCAATAAGATTGCGCAGAACACAGCTGATCCGCGATCTATTTAACACAGCGTGAAACGCAGACCAATTACGTTGTGTAGACTTAATCGCCGCTGCGACAAATTCCTAAATTATAGTTAGGTAGTCTTAATTCCAAGGCGATGCTGCCAATACTTCAGAAGGGCCGTAGGGCGGCGTCGGCCAAAAATTTGGGAAGCATTGAAGTAAGTGCAACTGATGGGTCTGCGCAATATGTTTTCGGGTTGGAAGTCTGCTGCAGAAAGGATTGCGTCGATCCAACGCACCACATAGATCTGATTATCCGGCCCGCGTGATTAACACATATTATTAGGTTGATCTAAACCGTCTTTAAGAACAATCCTTTTGGCAGCGACCATTTGGAAAATACTCGTGCACACGAAAGGCCATTCTCTCATGCACGTCGTAAGGCCAATCGGCTATCCTTCTGTTTTTAATACCCCGCGCCACTCCCAACACAGGATCACCACACGCTGGTGGGTACCTGCTCATTGGCTTTGGCGGCCATTTGAGGTGGCCCTGGTCATGCCCGCACATGGCGCTGATCTAATCGCCACATTCAACCGCATACCCCTCGGAAGAAAACCGTTCGTTATTTCCTTCGAAAGCCATTTGCCCCGCCTTTTCAACTATGAAAAAACGGCTGCTTTCCGGTATTTCTCCGAAAGGTTGCAGGACGATCGCTGCCGTAAGATCATTCCCATATCCCATTTCTCGCGCAGGGTTTTCCTACAACAGCATGAGGCCAGTGCGTACCGTCGCGAGCTGGAAGAGCGGTTGTCCGACGTTATTTATCCCTCGGTAGAGGTACCGGCCGAGATACATCAGGACAATCGAACCCAAGGGCAATTGAGCGTGTTCTTCGTCGGGGCGCACTTTTCGAGAAAGGGTGGGCCAGCATTGCTCCTTGCGGCCAAACGTCTCCACGATATGAAATGGCCGGTCCAATTTCATATTGTTTCGGAATTGATTGTTGGCGGAGAAAACGGGGTTTGGACCGACCCGCCGGAAGCAGCCTTTTTTGATGAATACAGACCGCTGCTTTCGCTTCCCAATGTGCAGCTCCATGGCAAGATGCCCAACGACGAACTCCTAGCACTGTTGCAAATATGCGATGTCAGTGTTTTGCCAACGCTTTGTGACACATTCGGCTATAGTGTGTTGGAGTCGCTTGCAGCGGGAGTTCCCGTCATTGCAACAAAGGTGTCAGCGCTCCCGGAACTGCTCGAGCAGGGAAAGACCGGCGTTTTACTGCATTTGGACACTGACGAAATGGGTGAATGGCGCCATCTTTTCAAGTTCGATCAGTCGGGTCAAACATACCGAAAAATCTATCGCCAAACCATGGAAGATATCGCTGGTCAGCTCGTAGACGCCATCACCCACATGCTTGAGCAACCGCAACAGCTGACTGAAATGAAGACGAATGCACGCCAGACTGCTGCTGAGCGCTTTGATTCCTACAAGCAGTCGTCTGTACTTGATTCCCTCTACAGCAACGTTCTCCAGTAAACACAACAATCCAATCTTGAGAAAACCTGGGCCCCACGACTTTCAGGACATCGTAAGGAACTTCATCAATGAATTATGTCTACGCAACTATCGGGCTATTAGCGTTTGTAACTCCCGTTCGCGCGAATGACGTTGGCGCTGAAGCTTTTCGGGATGATTTCAACCTGTTGAACTCGGATCGGTGGTTTATCTCCGACGGCTGGACGAACGGAGATCATCAGAATTGCCTATGGCTTGCCCAGCAATTATCGATCAATGAAGGGATATTGCGTTTGTCGCTTACGGACAAGCCTGGCAAAAATCTCTCATACAGTTGCGCCGAGATCCAAACCAAGGCGCGATTTGGCTACGGCACCTATGAAGCACGGATGAAAATTCCTTTCGCCTCAGGGACTAACTCAAATTTTTTCAGTCATATCGGAGCGCCGCAGGAGAGACCCCACAATGAGATTGATTTCGAATTCATTGGTAAGTACGCCGGTGCCTTGCAGACAAATTACTTTGTAAATGGTGTTGGTGGGCACGAGGCTGTCATTGACATCCCCGATGCCGACAGCCGATTTCGAACCTATGCATTTGTTTGGGGATCGGACAGTATTCGATGGTATGTCGACGGTAAAATGGTTCGAGAAATCAAGGAAGGCAGCGTACCTGAAGAACCGCAGAAGATCTATTTGAGCGTTTGGTCAACCAGCACGCTTACTGATTGGCTTGGCAAGTTCGAATATCCGGGCAAGCCGTTGAATTTGGAAATCGATTGGCTCGCGTTTACTCCGCAGAATTCGCTCTGCCAGTTTCCCGAATCTACGGTTTGCATGATCCGAGATGCCGCTCCGACAAAGAACCCCTAAGTCGCCAGTAACATTTCTTATGTGTGCTGCGAGCCGAAACTCTGACTGCAATTCCAATGTACCGATTGAACTCTTTGAAGTACTCGTTCCTTGACTACCCGCAATGGCAGCTTCTTCATCTTCCGAATGCGAGGTGATGTGCAAGCCGACAGGCGAGCGCGACAGCTGGAAGCGTAGGATTGGCTTGGCCTCCGGCCGGGAAAACACTACTGCCGGCAAGATAGAGATTGGATAGGTCATGCACGCGGCAGTTCATGTCCACAACTCCATCGCGCGAATTGTCGGACATACGCGTTAGGCCGATCTGGTGGTAGCCGTCAAAGGCCTGCTCAAGCACTCTCCGTGCTCGTTCCCTTGCGTCGTTCAGGTATTCCAGCCGTCCGATTGCGTTGTCGCGGAGCCATTGGTCGAGAAGCGTATGAGAGCGCACGACCGAGTCTACATCCTTCTCATGAATCCTGTAGTCTACCAAGATCGCGGGTATTGGTGTGTCGGCCTGTCGTTCGAGTAACGACACACGGCTATCCCGGCTAGGCATTTGTTCGGCGTGATATCGCAATAGGTATCTTCCGGCGGGATTCGGCAAAGTGACCCAACTTTTGAAGCGGCGATGGAAAAGGCTGGCAGCGACTCTGACAAGCCCCATTGGCATCATTCGGCTTTGTCGGATGTTGTGCAAATGGCGCACATGGTCGGCGCGTCCTGGCTTTGTTCTTGGCGCTAAACCATTGGAGAATATTTCATAAAGCCCTGAAAAGGTAAGCAACAAATAAAGTGCAGAAAGTGAGCCGGAGCCATGAGCTGGATCGGCAATTGAAATGGGATCCAACCAGAAGGCAGAGTTAAGTAATTCGTTCTTGCGTTGAGTTTGCGGGCTTATCTGCAACCGGCGTCGGAAATAATATCCTTTGGCATCCCTCTGGAAAGTAAGGGCTCTTTCAGCCTCTCGATTATCGAATTGAATAACTGCGATGTAGCCCGTCAGATGGCCCTGATAAAAGCGCCCCAAAGGGCCATCTGTTCCACCGAATTTTTCCGGCCAGCCTTGCTGGGTTGCCAAAAGGAGACGAGCATTTTCCAGGCCACCGCCTGCTAGCACGTAGGCTTTCGCGCGAATCTCGGATATCCGCCCACCGGAAAGAACCCGGAGATGGTCAGTATGAATGCCCGTTGCGTCGAGCACGATGTCTGTAACTGTCACACCAGCAATCACCGTGACATTCTTGGAGGCACGTAAATGTTCTCTATAAAAAGGTCCGACAGCAGGATAGACACTCCAGCGTTCGATCGATGATGTGAGCACATCTTGATCCTCGAACTCAGTGCCGGTTAACTGTAACTCGCTCTCGCTACAGTTGAGAAATGTGAGGGCTTCACGATAATGCCTGTGCAGCTCCGAGTGTTTAATCGGCCATCCAGAAAATGGTACGTGTTCTCGTCGATCGAAGTCGAGGTCATCGAAGGTAACGCACCGCCCGCCCCAGAGTGCAGTCGTTCCGCCTATACCGCGGCTTGTGGCAGCAGTGGCCACGGCGTGGCGATTATTGGTGAACTTCACTTCGCCGAACTTCTGGGTGGCGTCCGAAAAGCCTTCGGATGACCCTGCCTCCAAAAGCGCGACCTTGAGACCGAATTCTTCACATTTCAAAGCGAGGGCAAGACCGACCGGACCAGCGCCGACGATACATACATCCAACACAGCAAGTTCAGCGTCGGCGCTACCAAAGATCATGTTATGTTCCCATCACTTTGCACAAAGTATCGCAATGCAGTAAATGAGCCATCCAGAAACTGTTTACCGAGACACCAATCAATGCCTGGGAAACCTCCGAAGGTAAATAGCGTAGCGTTATAGGCACGAGCGCTGCAGAATGCTCCGAGGGCGGTTCCTCCTTATTTGATCTTGTAGTTTAATCCCTTCTGGCGAACATATGAGTCAATGTTCCGAACCGCTCATATCTTTCGACAACTCGTTTTCTTGCGGGGCCTACGCGGTAATTCTCCGATGGGATGAGGTGGGCAGGGCTTGAGATTGGTCGGCGGATACCACGAGTTTACGCGCGCGATGGGTCGGGTTGACCCGTTTTGTTGGAGATACAACGCAGCTGTCAAATATGCGTCTTCCAACGCCCCGTGAACCCTGTATATGCGAGAACGTCCTATTCGCTTGAGGCAATCGTCGAGGCTCTTTGCCTCGTCTCCCCACACTTCCCGAGCGCGTTCCATGGTACAGAAAGTCGGTTGGTCTAAACGCTCCAGCTTGGCTTTGCGAAGTTCACGCTGCAAGTAAGGCAAATTAAATGCCGCATCGTGCATGACCAGTTCATCTGCCCACGATAGCCAGGAACGTATTCGCGGTGCAAGATGGCAGAACAAATCCTGGAAGCGCGTTATCCAATCATCATAGCCATGGATTTCCGCGGCCTCTGGATGACTATCCTTGCGGGGGTCAAATATCAGGTATAGCGACTGCCTTTGCAGTTCATGGCCTTCAAGTCGAACAGCTCCAACTGTGACTATTCGATCCTTAGGTTGTACCCCGGTCGTCGCCGTGTCCAAGACGATGACGCGCTTCTTATGTGTGTAGAGTGCGATGTCCATCACAAGATTTCCCATCCCCGCGCCTAATGTGCCGTTTCTGGGATACCGACGCCAGCATTATTGCGGTCGGCAGCATGCCGAAATAGGGCTAGGCGGAGTTAATCCAAAGGATTGGCGTGTCGCTCATGTCAGGGAGACTGGATTGTCCCGAAGACGGTCTGATCTTGCTGGCTTCATTACTGGAATTTTTCTGGAGATATTCTTATCGTAGAGGAGCAACGCCAGCCACCGAACGGCGCAGCTGGTCATGGTTGCGCCCGGTAGGGCAGGGTGATCCACGCGTGTATCACCTCGAGACGGCCATCAGGGTAATCGCAGACGATTCCTGTGAGTTCTCGCTGAAGCGCGACTTTGGAGCATCGGCAAGCTAGCGTAGTCATCGCGTCCTCGCCATGATCTTTTGCCGGAACACTTCGGCGGGGGTTTTGTAGCCGAGGCATTTGCGCGGCGTCGTGTTGAGCTGGTCGCAGACGCGGCGCAGTTCAGTGTCGCTGACAGCGAGCGGATCAACCTCTCTCGAAAGCCATCTTCGTGCCCGGCGATTGGTGTTCTCGACGGTGCCTTTCTGCCAGGGCGACTGCGGGTCGCAAAACCAGGTCTGTGCGCCAAGTCCGGCCTGCAGATAGGGCCAATCGGTGAATTCGGTGCCACGGTCAAACGTGATCGAGCGGCGGGCCGTAGGGGGCAGGGGTTCCAGCGTCCGGATCAGGCGCTCCATGATCGGTCGCGATTGCCGGTCATTGTTGCGCAGAAACACGGTAAAGCGGCTGACCCGTTCGACCAGCGAGGTGACATTGGCTTCGCCGAACTTCTTCCTGAACTGCATCAGATCGCACTCCCAGTGGCCAAACTGCTGGCGTTCGCGCACGATGTCCGGCCGATGCAAAATGCTGAGCTGCGGACTGAATCTGCGGCCATGGCGACGTCGGGCATGGCGTGGCCTGCGCCGGGCGCGCCGCTCCGGCAGGTGATGCCACAGCCTGATCGCCTGACCGTCCTTCGAATAGGCAAGCGGTAGATCGTCTCATGGCAGACCGTCATGCCATGGCGTCCACCTTCCAGTTTGAGGCGGCCCGCGACCTGTTCAGGTGACCAGCCGTGGCGGATCCGTTCGATGATCGCTTCGCGCAGTTGCGGTAGCCGTATCAACTTGCGCAGATTGCGCCGCCGATCCTTTGACCTGGCGTCGGCGGTCACACCGTAATAGCCCGAAAGTTCACGCATCTCGGGATCTTCGAAGCGATTGCGCTTCAGCTCGCGAAAGATCGTTGAACGATGCCATCCGAGTTTCTCCGCAATGACATCGACGCTGATCTTCGCAGCATGCCAGCGCTCGATTTTGCGACGTTCATCGAGCGTGATCTGAGAATAGGGGCGAAACGGGCGGTTCATGGGCAATTCCTTTGTAGCGATAAGCCATTGTTATCGCTACAAAGTCGCGCTTCGAAATAGAACCCACCCGGCTACAAGGGAGTGTTGCATAATCGGCTGAAGGAATCGCCGATCGTCATGTTCACTGACCAGACGAAGTGGCCGTCCGGATCCTTCGTCCGGTAGATGCGCGCAATATTGATGTTGCCAACGACATAGGCACAGAAGTCGTAGCGCAGCTCCTCGCCGCCGATGACAGTGCGTTTCCAGGCGATGTGCATGGGCATTATCTTAGGATTGCTCCTCATTCTACGAACGTAGGATATATTCAGCCCATTCTTAACGGCAATATCAGGTCGGAGCGTCCTTGGGCAATAACGCCTCTTGCAAATCCGTCTAACACATGCATAAGCTATGCATGTGTTAGACGGAAATAAACTTGGCGCTCTGGGAGCGATGATTGCATACCGGAGCGAGGCCGCACTGGCTGGCTTGTCAGCCAGTGCGGCGGCTCTGCTTTCCATGCTGCATTTCAAGCCAGGATTGACTACGACGGAGGTCGCAGAGGTTGTCGGGGTGAGCCAGCCGGCTGCGGTGCGCCTGATCGATGGACTGGAGCGGCAGGGCCTCCTTGCCAGAGGAAATCCCGT
>NZ_PGGO01000009.1 GCF_003010955.1 Phyllobacterium brassicacearum | reverse complement strand
ATTCCAACGAACTCGTTATTGAGTTGAAAGATGCCTTGGTCGAAGTCTGGACAGCGCTGGGCATTCCGTTTTCCAAAGACAGCGCACCGGCAGTCGAGACCAGCGAACGGGTGGTGACGCTCGCTGTGTCAAAGGCCGGCGGCTAACTGCTACACCTTGTGCGAGTCTGGAGCCGGCGTTTCGTTGATGAAACGCCGGTCTTATTTTGTCGCGTCGTCCCCGCGTAGCCAGCGGGCGAGGAACGACACTGCGAAGGCGATCATCAGGAAGCGTACGACATGATGAGAGGCGACGTAGGACGGATCCACGCCGAGCGAGAAGGCGATCACCGTGAGCGCTTCCAGTGCACCAGGCGCAAAGGCCAGCGCGATTTGCGCCGGGTGGATGTCAAGTAAGTACCAGACCATGAATGCCGCAAAAAAAGAGGCGGCCGTGCCGACGATGAAGGCGCATAGCGCCACCGGTAAATAGCGCAGAAGCTGTGTTCTATGTTCGGCTCCGACGCGCGAACCGATCAGGACACCGAGCACGATCAAGCCGATATCAGCAACAGAGCGCGGAACTACGGCCGTGACGGCGGAGGTCGCATGCAGGAGTGCACTTGCGACAAGCGCGCCGAGCATCATCCCACCTGGAACACGGCTGAGATGCCCAAGGAGTGCGCCACCTACACCGCAGATCAACAGAATTAAAGCGTCCTGTATCGTCCACTCGTAGTTGAGCTCCACGACCACATGCGGCGCATTCTTGGCAATAATTGCAAGCAGTGGCGCCAGAAAGCCGATCAGCAACAGCAGGCGGACGCACTGGATTACCGTGATCTTGACCATGTTTGCCTTTGTTCCCATGGCCGCGACGAGAACGAACGACAAGGCACCGGGCAGCGATGAAAACAGCGCCGTCGGTCCATCCCATCCAAAACCTTTGCGCAACAGTAAATAGGTAGAACCCGTCACCAGGACGAGCGCTACGAACAGCATCAAGAAACTGAAGGGCCACTCCACCATCTGGTTGATCGTGTCGGGGGAGACACCGGACCCGGCCTGAATACCGAGCGTGAAGAAGACGACAACACGCAACCAGTCCGGAAGATGCATGCGAATACCGGACAGCGATGCTGTGGTCACGGCAATGGTTGAGCCAAGCAGAAAGGGGATAGGCAGACCTATCAGCTTGGCGGCGTATGCGCCGGCAGCTGAGATTAACAGTGATAGGATGGCAGTCTGGGTATTGTTGTGGTGGATGAAGTTTGACGTCAACGTTTCCGAATCCAGTCTGCGAGGCGATCGGCGGCCTCCTCGACCTGATCTAGCCGTCTGGCAAAGCAGAGCCGCAGGAAGGCCGCGCCACCATCCCCAAAAGCTGTTCCAGGCGCAAGGCCAACTTTCGCCTCATCGACAATATCGAAAGCCGCGCGGTAGGAATCCGTAATGCCTTCGACGCCGAACAGCAGGTAAAACGCGCCGGCAGGCGGCGACAGGTGCACTCTTCCCGTGGCTGAAAGCTTTGCGCAGAGAATGTCGCGCGCCTTGTGGGCACGGTCTACCTGCATGCGAATGAATTCGTCACCGTGCTCAAGCGCCGCTACCGCACCCCGCTGCATGAACTGCGCAACACCGGAGGTAGAGTACTGGATGAGGTTTTCCATCGTCTTGCCGAGCGAAGGATGCACGGTCATCCAGCCGACACGCCATCCCGTCATTGCCCAGTTCTTCGAGAAGCTGTTAACGAAGATGATTCTCTCGTCCGGATCCATGATATCCAGGAATGATGGAGCCCGCCGTGCGCCATAGTAAAAGTGCGCATAGATTTCATCAGCGATTATCCACAAACCGTGATGACGGGCCAGGTTGAGGATTTCCTTTAGCGTATTGGTGTCGGCGGTCCAGCCCGTGGGATTGGATGGCGTGTTGATAAACAACGCCTTCGTCTTTGGTGTGATGGCTTCGCGAATTTTCTGCGGATCGAAGCCCCAGCCATTGCCGGTAAAATCCTGGGTAACAGGAACAGGCGTTGCGCCGGCAATACCGGCGGCGGCGGCGAAGTTCGGCCAAGCGGGTGAAAGATAGACGACTTCGTCCCCGGCACCCGCCGTCGCCTGAATAGCCAGCTGGATCGACTGCATGCCTGACCCCGTGACGTAGAAATGTTCGACGGATAGATCGACATCGAAATGTCGCCTGTAATAGTTAGCAAGGGCCTGGCGCAGTTCGGGTATCCCTGCCTGCCACGTGTAGAACGTTTCGCCATTGGACAGACCGTTGCTTGCCGCATCGCGGATAAAGTCAGGTGTGGGCAGATCGCCCTCGCCCGCCCACAGCGGAATGACACCTTCCTGTCGACGGCCGTGATTCATTACGGCAACAATGCCGCTTTCTGGCGCGACAGCAGCTTCGTGACGCAGATGCTCGACAAGGCCCATTCGATTGTTCTCCACTCGTGTTTTGGGAGACCTACCGCAACGGGTCAAATTTCGCACGTGTATATTTGTGATGTTTCCATCATTGCAAATGATGGGCTGCTGACAGACAACTGACACTCATAAACGCAAAAACCCGGCTCTTAGCCGGGTTTCTCGATGCAATATCTCTCGCCTTAGCGCTTGGCGAGCAGGTCGCGAATTTCCGTCAACAGAATTTCTTCCTTCTTCGGTGCAGGATCTGCCGCAGCTTCCTTCTTCTTGAACTGGTTCATGGCCTTGACCACGATAAAGAGCACCCATGCGACGATCAGGAAGTTGATCAGAATCGTGATGAAATTACCGTACGCGATCGTCGCGCCGGCGTCCCGGGCGGCGGCCAATGTCGGTGCGGGCGCACCCGAAAGCTGGAAATAGAGGTTCGAAAAATCGATACCACCTGTCATCAGTCCGATAATAGGCATGAAAAGGTCAGCCACAATCGACTCAACCAGTCTGCCAAAGGCACCACCGATGATCACACCGATGGCGAGATCAACCATGTTTCCCTTCAAGGCAAATTCTTGGAATTCCTTTAGCATGATATACCGCTCTCCAGTAATCTGTGTTAGTGCGAATATTGTCCTCAGCGATGCTGCCCCAAGCACGCCCGACAGTAGCAGAAGATTTGAGAATATTAACTTAAAGTTTGATTGTTCTACCGGTTTTAAAGATAGCGTTGGCATAGATGTTGCTCTGCCATTGTTGTGATAATATAATTGGACGGCAGGCGATCGATACCTAATTGACGGAAGGTTGAGGCCCATGAAGGGCTTGGCTGGTATACCTATCGTACTCTGTTATTTTCTCCTGCAGTATTGGGCGATCAGATCAGCTGACGTCCAGGCAAAGAGCTGGCGTCCGCTCATTTATTCGTTAAGCGCCGCGGCAAGCGGAAGCACGTGGCTATACTTTGGCTCCACTGGATATGCTGCAAATCATGGTCTCGAATTTATTGGCCTGTATCTCGGTATCGTTCTGACATACACGCTCGGCTTCCCACTGCTCCTCAGGATAGTTGCTCTCGTAAAATCTGAGGGGATAACATCTATCTCCAATTTCATCGGCGCGCGTTATGGCAAGAGTTTTTCGGTCGCTGCTATCGTCACGGTGATCACGACGATAGGCCTCATTCCTTACATATCGCTGCAGGTGACAGCTATCCACTATCTGTACGACGTGCTTGGCGGCACCTATGATCCGCATCCCCACGGCCAAAGGATGGACGAACATTTGTTGGTTCTGTCGATGATTATCGCCCTTGGCTATGTGACCATTTCATACGGCGCGCGATCAAACCAGATCACAGATCGCAATGATGGTCTACTCCGCGTCTTGGCAATTGACAGCACCATCAAACTTGTCGTCTTCGTGTTGATTGGCGTCATTGCAGTTGTCCTCCTCGAAGGACCTTCGGTTGAAACCCTCAATCAAATGATTGGCTTTCAGCCCGATGGTGCAGTCCATCCAAAGAACATTTCTGTCGGCAATCTGTTGGCCCTCTTTGCAATCGGAGCCGCATCGGTCCTGCTTCTGCCAAGCCAGTTTCATCTGACCGTGGTCGAAAACAGAGGTAAAGAGGAACTCGAGCTAGCGAGGTGGCTTGTTCCGCTCCTGCTGCTGGTTGGAGGGCTCTTCGTTCTCCCCCTCGCGCAGATCGGACCATCTTTAGTGGACGATCATGCACCGGCAGATTTTTATTTTCTGTCCGTACCAATTGCTGCCGGCCAGTATTGGCTTGGCCTGATCGCCTTTCTTGGGGGCTTGTCCGCAGCAGCAACCATGGTGGTCTTCCCATCGATTCTGCTTTCAATCATGATTTCCAATGATCTTGTGCTTCCGGTTCTTTTGAGACGGGCCGCCGCCACAACACCAAAGGAAACCAGGGACTTTACACGCACCATTGCAAATCTGCGGCGGGGTGTCGTCGCAGCGATACTTGTGACAGCGTTTGCCTATCAGTTTACAATCCAGGTGCACGTCGATTTTGCGAGTCCCGCTTTGGTGTTTGCAGTTGCCATGATGCAGCTCCTCCCACCATTTCTCGGAGGATTGTTGTGGCGCCGGGGCACCGCCCGTGGTGCGCGCTGGGGAATGTTCGGAGGCTTCAGTGTCTGGGCCTATACCATGGTCCTACCGACCTTGGTCGGGATGTCGTCGCCACTTCTCACCGACGGTCCGTTCGGATTGTCTGCGCTTCGTCCTCATGCTCTGTTTGGATTGGAGGCCAGCAACTATGTCAACGGGCTGGTGTGGAGCCTTGCAGCCAATTTGACGCTCTTCATCCTGGGATCATTGTCGCGGAGTGCAACACCTCTGGAACGCATCCAGGCGTCTGTGTTCATTGCTGAAAACAGACTATCTACGAACACAATCGGCAATCTTCAGCCCGGTGTGACGGTGGATCAGCTAAAGACGACAATTTCGAAGTATATTGGCATCGAGCAGACCGATCTCTGCGTTCAAAGCCTTTCACAGGCAAGAGAATATCATCCTCGAAGGCGGTGACCGCGCCGATTTCAAGACGGTCCATTTCTCGGAGCAGCTGCTCACCGGAATCGTCGGCTCACCATCTGCCCGCATGATCCTTTCCCTCGCAATGGGACCAACCGGTCTCGCTCAACGCCGCGCACAGATATTGCTGGACCATGCGACTGACGCCTTGGCGCAGAACCGGCACCTGTTGCAAAACGCGCTGGATCAGATGGATCAGGGCATCAGCGTCTTTGATCCGAGCTACCGGCTCAGTTGCTGGAATACTCAATTCAGACTCATTCTGGATCTGCCGAAAGACCTGCAGCGAATGGGAGCATCACTGGACGGTATCGTTGCTTGCCTGTTCGAGCGTGGTGATCTGCCCGATTTCCGGGGTCAGGATTTTGTACAACAGTTCGCCAGCCTTGTTGCGCCCTGGCGTATCACGCTGAAAAAAACTGGCCAGACGATCGAAATCCGTTCCAACTCCATGCCGGACGGCGGTCTCGTTACGACCTTCACCGACGTGACGAATGCCGTCGCCGCCGACAATTTGCTGCGTCAAACCAACGAGTCGCTGGAGTTGCGCGTGCGTGACCGCACGACAGAACTCACACTTGCAAACCAACAACTGGCGAAGGCACAACGGCGTGCCGAAGATGCAAATATCGGCAAGACGCGATTCCTGGCTGATGCCGGGCGCGATATTCTCCAGCCTCTCAATGCTGCCCGGCTATATTCATCCTCACTGATGGAGCGACTTGGAAACTCACGGGAAAAAGAACTCGCCAGCAACGTCGACTCATCGCTTGCAGCGGTCGAAGCGATTATCAGCGCATTGCTTGATATTTCGCGACTAGACACAGGCGCTCTGAAGCCGGTCATCTCTGTTTTCCGTCTTGATACGGTGCTGCAGCAAATTGCCGGGGATTTCTCACCTATGGCCCAGGAAAAGGGCCTGGAACTATCTGTCGTCAAAAGCTCTGCTGTTGTGATGACCGATCGTAATCTTCTCCGGCGGCTCGTCCAGAACCTGGTGTCCAATGCCATTAAATATTGTCGATCGGGCAAGGTATTGGTTGGGATACGCCGACGCGGCAGATCAACTGCAAGTTTGGGATACAGGCATTGGGATGCCAAAATCCAAACTTGACGACATTTTCCGCGAGTTTACCCGCTTTCGGAGGGAATGAAGGTTTCGGATGGCCTTGGATTAGGGCTTTCCATTGTCGAGCGCATCGCGAAAATTCTCGAGCTTTCGATTTCCGTCAACTCGGCAATTGGCAAGGGATCGGTCTTTTCGGTCAGTATGCCCATTTCGAACTCACCGCCTATTCAGGCATTTGAGGAGCAACGAAAAACGAAACCTGGCAATGTGCTGGCCGGACTTTTGATCATTTGCGTAGACGACAACGAACAATCGCTTGCCGGCGTGCAGGAGCTGTTGACGACTTGGGGATGTAAAGTCATTGCGTTTAACAACGGCAACGCATAGCGATCAGACTGCCTCGAAAACGGCCCTGTTCCTGATGTCTTGCTGGTCGACTATAACCTCGACAACGAAAACGGACTCGATCTCATTGGCTACGCCCGAACGCAATTAGACCATCACATAGGGGCCGCATTGGTCACCGCCGACCGGTCCGATCACGTGCGGGCACGCGCCTCCGCCGAAGACGTATCAATCATCAACAAACCGGTACGTCCGGCAATACTGCGCGCACTCCTCTCCCACTTGCGTCAGGCAATGGCAGCCGAATAGATCGCAGGCGGATGGGCGCTTTCGAGCTCATACATCTTCCTTGAAGCGTGCCAGCCGGATAACCGCCTGGGTGCGGCTTTCAACGCCGAGTTTATACAATACGGCAGACACATGCGCTTTGATTGTGGCTTCCGAGACATTGAGTTCGTGTGCGATTTGTTTGTTCAACATCCCGTCTGCCATCATACCTAGAACCCGCCCTTGTTGAGGCGTCAGCCTGCGCATGCATCGAATCAGCTCGACCATTTCGGGATCGAGCACAACTTCGTCGTCTGCGCGCAAAGGCGACCAGACATCGCCGTCGAGAATGGTCTGGACCGCATTCTCAATTTCTTCGGGACTGGACGACTTTGAGATGAACCCTGACGCACCAAGTGCCAAGGCTGCACGAATTGTCACAGCATCATCGGTTGCCGAAACGATCGCAATAGGAACAGCGGGCTGTATTGCCCGCAGACTGATAAGCCCGGTCAACCCGCCAACGCCATTCAAGGAAAGGCCGAGAAGGACAAGATCGATATCAGTTGAGTCCTGAATCAAACTCTTGGCGCTCTCCAGATCACCAACCTCGACGATGTCCACATTTGTTTTCGAGGAGGAAAGCGCTAGCTTCAACGCCCCCTGAAAAGAGGATGATCATCGACAATAACAAATTTATATTTCATAAATCAAAAGTCCTTACGTGCTGAAATAGCAGCGGTCGTAATCCAAAAGCTCTAATCCTAACGACTAAATCCAATTCGCCTGATATACCAAGAGCATTTTGGCGCGTGCCAAAGTTTTAAGTAGCAATCAAAGTCCGGCAACAAAGGCTAGCCCATTCATTTGCCTTGGCAAAACCGTATTCCCGAGCGATTATTTGTTGTGGGGATTATTTTTGAAAGTGGGATGCATGATTACAAATACTCTTTACCCTGAGAACCAGCCTTATTCTGAACAGATGCTTGAAGTGTCTGAACTGCACAGCATTCATCTGGAGCAATGCGGCAATCCCGATGGTAAACCCGTGATTATGATCCATGGGGGGCCGGGGGGCGGGATCAATCCGATAATGCGCCGTCTGCATGACCCGGAGCGCTACCGCATCATCCTTTTCGATCAGCGCGGCTGCGGAAAATCGACGCCGCATGCCGAACTGGAGGAAAACACCACCTGGGACCTGGTCGCCGATATGGAGCGTATCCGCAATCACCTCGGCATCGAGAAATGGCAAGTATTCGGCGGCTCCTGGGGTTCAACGTTGGGGCTGGCCTATGCGCAAACACATCCTGCACAAGTGACGGAACTGATCTTGCGCGGCATTTTCATGATAAGGCGTTTCGAGATCGAGTGGTTCTATTCCAACGGCGCCAGCATCATCTACCCTGATCGTTTCGAAGCCTACCAAGAGCATATTCCGGAAGAGGAACGCGGCGACATGATTGCCGCCTATTATAAACGCCTGACAGATCCGGATCCGAACGTGCGTATGGCCGCGGCTAAATTGTGGGCACGCTGGGAAGGTTCGGCGCTCTCCCTACTTCCGGATCCGGCACGCGAAGAGGCCTTCGGCAGTGACCATTTTGCCATCGCCTTCGCTCGGATCGAATGCCACTACTTCCAGAACAGGGGCTTCTTCGACACCGACGACCAGTTATTGCGGAATGCGCACCTGATCCGCGATATTCCTGGCATCATCGTCCATGGCCGCTACGATATGTGCACGCCTCTGCTCAATGCGTGGCACTTGAAAAAGGTCTGGCCTGAGGCCGATTTGCGGATTGTCGAAGATGCCGGCCACGCTGTCAGCGAACCCGGCATCGTTCATGAATTGGTTGCGGCGACCAAACGCTTTGCTGCTTGACCATTGACCTTGCAACTGGCCGAAATCACGGCCGGTTGCTCGATCCTATGCCGCCAGATGTTTGTATTGCGACTTGACGACCCAGAGGTGACCAAACGGATCAGTCAGCACGCCGGCGCGATCGCCGCTGTCCAGCGTTTCCACCTCGTTGCGCAGACGCCCGCCTTCGGCGACAGCATGGTGCATGACCCGATCGACATCATCGACATGAATATCAAGCATGACGGGCGTTGCACCGATGGCATGAATCGATCGTGGGCCACCAAGTGATGCGTCTGCATCGCGCTTTGGGTTCGCACCGACTATCATCACCATCGACGCACCCATGCGCATTTCGGCAGCAATCAATTCACCGTTATGCCGATATGGGCGGCCGACAACTTTGGCGCCGAAGACATTCTCGTAGAAATCCAGAGCTTTCTGCTGGTCACCATGGCGGACAAAAAGCCTGATCGACACTTCTCCAATCAGTGTTGGCACTGCAATCATTTTACCGCTCCCAGAGGAAAATTCAGAGCGACTAAAGTCTACCATATTGACGAACAAATCAAGAACAAACTATCCAAAATAGAGTGAACATGCTGCCAATATCCTGACATCCGGCATTCACGCTTCAGGTCTTTTGTGGCGTCGGTTGCTCGGGCTTGGTTCCGCTATTGTCGTTGTCGAATTCCTTGGCGATCCCCATGAACCGGCGCATGAATTTTTCCATGTAGCTGAGGCCCTTTTCGAACTCTTCATCGGACGGGAGGGCATCGCGCACGACAGGCGGAATCTTGCCCATGCCTGCTACAGTTTCCTCGAGCTTTGTGACGCGCGTTTTGAGGTCGGCTATATCCTCCTCATAGGCTGTCCGCTCTTCAGCCGCGAGCTTACAGATGAGCTGCCCCGCTTTCTCCTGACAGATCGACATCTCGCCCGTCTTGTTGTTCATGCGAACATAACCGTCGTCGGTTTTCTCCAGCGTGTAAGTCGTGGTTTCCTGAGCCGGCGCAGCGAATGACCACAAGGAGCCAGCCGCGAGAGCGATCACCAGAGTGCGTGTTCCTGACATGGATGAACCTCCAACGTTTTGGCGTTGCACGAGCATGACGAAATAATACGCCGAAAATCTGAAACAGGATGAGATTTCTGTTACCCTTGCTACTCTACCCTTTGCGTATTGCGGTTTTGCGTCTAGTAAAACGCTCATGACCCAGCTGATTTACAAGATTGCTCCACGCGCGCTGTGGCAGGCTGCCGAGGAAAAAGGCGTGTTTGACGGCGCATCCGTCGACCACGCGGATGGCTATATTCACTTCTCGACTGCCGTCCAGGCAATGGAGACGGCTGCGAAGCATTTTGCCGACCAGGACGACCTTCTGCTTATTGCCGTTGAGACAGACCGGCTTGGCGATGCGCTGAAATATGAAGTCTCGCGCGGCGGGGACCTCTTCCCGCATCTTTATGCATCGTTACCGCTCGCCGCCGTTCGCTGGGTGAGACCGTTGCCGCTTGGCAGCGATGGCAAACACGTCTTTCCGGAGATGACGGCATGAGCGGATTGTTCCAATCGATTGGCCGCAGGATGCTGTTCTCGCTCGATCCGGAAGATGCCCATGGTCTTTCGATCAAGGCTTTGAAAACCGGCTTGGTGCCGGCCTGTGTGCCGAATAACGATCCGGCACTGCGTGTCGCTGTTGCCGGTCTCAGTTTTCCCAATCCGCTTGGCATGGCAGCAGGCTACGACAAGAATGCCGAGGTGCCGGACGCGCTGCTGAAGCTCGGCTTTGGCTTTGCCGAAGTCGGCACGCTCACACCCCTGGCCCAATCCGGTAATCCAAAGCCGCGCATTTTCCGCCTTGTCGAGGACAAAGCGGTAATCAACAGGCTTGGATTCAACAATCAGGGACATGAGCCTGCGTTTCGCCTGCTGACCGAACGGCGCTCGCATGCCGGCATCGTCGGCGTGAATATCGGCGCCAACAAGGAATCCGCTGATCGTGTTGCCGACTATGTGATGGGCATCCGGAAATTCCACTCGTTGGCGAGCTATTTCACCGTCAATATCTCTTCCCCCAATACACCGGGACTTCGCGATCTGCAGGCACGGGAAAGTCTCAAGGAACTGCTGGGCGCGGTATTGGAAGAACGTGACGCGCAGCCCGGCGTCAGGCGACCAGTCTTTCTGAAGATCGCACCCGATCTGGCGGAAACCAGCCTTGACGATATCGCCGCAGAGGTTGCTCTGCACCCTCTGGATGGATTGATAATCTCCAATACGACTCTTTCGCGTACCGGTCTGAGGAGCTCGCGAAACGTAGGCGAAGCTGGCGGCCTCTCCGGAACCCCGCTGTTTGAGCGTTCGACAATCGTGCTGGCAAAGATGCGCCAGCGCGTTGGACCCGAATTACCGCTTATCGGCGTCGGCGGCGTCGACAGCGCCGCAACTGCAATCGCGAAAATTCGGGCTGGTGCGGACCTTGTGCAGCTCTACACCAGCTTGATCTATCATGGTCCCGGTCTGGCGGGTGAGATCGTCAAGGGTCTGTCCGCCGCTCTCATGCGCGACCGGATCACCACAATCGCCGCCTTGCGCGATTGTGATGTGGCGGATTGGGCAAAGAAGCCTATCCCCGCTTAATCAGCAAACTGCACCCGCGCCCGGCTGGGCAGGATCGACAAAAGCGAAAGACCACGCAATCCGAGAAACAGGTGCAACGCCAGCCAGAGGCCGTGATTGCCGAAGTAAATTGGCAGGATGAAATAGGCAGCAAAATAGCCGGTCAGCGACAGGACCATCATGTTGCGCATGTCACGCGACCATGTTGCCCCGATGAACACGCCATCCATGTGGAAAGCCAGCAGGCCGACAACAGGCGCCAATGCAGCCCACGGCAGATAATGTGACGCCATGGTTTGCACCTCATCGGACTTGATCAAGAAAGCAACGATCGAATCGCCGAAGATGAGAAAGAAAGCCGCCATCACCGTCGCGAGCACCATTCCCCACACGAACGACAGTTTGACGCCACGATCGAATGCCGGGCGATAATGCGCGCCAACAGCTCGTCCAGAAATCTGTTCGGCTGCAGTGGTCACGCCATCGATCAGGTAGCCGGAGATCAGCAGGAAGTTCATAAGTACGGCGTTGGTTGCCAACGTCACAGCACCCGCCTGCGTTCCGGCGCGGGTAAAATAGGCATAGGCGATCAGGAGGAAGAACGAGCGCAGCATGATATCGCGGTTGACCGTGAACATCCGGCGTATTTCGTGAACGTCAAGGATGCGTGCTCGAGACGGATTGGCGACGGTACGGAACTGCCGGTAAATCATGACCAGACCGACGACCAAGGCTGCACTCTCGCCGAGCACGGTACCCCAGGCGATACCCGTGACACCCCAGTCCATGACGAGACCCAACCAAATAGTCATCACGACATTGACACCATTGAGCAGAAGCTGGAGATACAGCCCCTGCATGGCTTTGCCCTGCCCTAACAGCAATCCGAGGACGACAAAATTGCCAAGCGCCATTGGCGACGACAGGAGACGGATCGAGACATAGGTCGACATGGCATCTGCAACGGCCTTGTCTGGATCCATGAAGCCGATTGTGGCGCTGAGTATGAGGGGTGTCGCGGCAATGAACAGCACGCCCACCACAACGGCGATACCGATCGCGCGCCAAAACACGGCCTGCTGCTCCACATTGTCATGCCGGCCCATGGCCTGTGCCACCAGCCCCGTTGTGCCAGAGCGAAGAAAATTCATCGTCGAAAACAGAAAGTCGAAGACCAGCGCGCCAATGGCCAGACCGCCCAGCAGATGCGGGTCACCGAGCTGACCGATAACAGCGGTATCGACAAGTCCGAGCAGCGGTGTCGTGAGCGACGCCAGCATCACCGGTATTGTGATTGCCAGCATCAAACGGTTGGTTACCTCGAATGGGCGAACAACCTTTGTTCCGAGCGCAGAGGAGGCTTCGATCGTCATGGAGAGGCACCGCAGATTAGCCGTTTGGCCGTCTATGCTGTATGCCACCGGATCACGCCCTTTTCCAGCCTTATCCTTCAATGCGAACGGATGTTGTCGTCTAGCTTGCAAGCACCAAGGCCCAGTAGCGCTCGGCGCTGCCATTCGCAGCCTCTGCATAGGCTAGGCCGAAGCGGGTAAACTTCGGATCCAGCATGTTGCGCCGATGCGGTGGCGAGGCCATCCATCTGGCGAAAAGCTCGTCCAGATCCATCCTGCCCATGGCGATGTTCTCTGCGGCCAGGCCACGGATCTCGTTATCTCTCACCCGCGACGAGAAACTGTGGCCCCAGCTCGTTGTGTGGCTCATGCGGCCGGCGCTCGCCATATAAACGGCCTGCTGCAGGGCAGCACGCTCAAGTATCGGATCGGCAGATAGTCCGCCAAGACCGCTCGCGGAGCGGATGGCCTGGACGTCCGACGTGGCGGACGCCGAAGCGCCAGCACTCTTCCCCGGCGAACGCATGACGGTCTGGCAGGCAGCCAGCGGCAAAATTACGGTGACCGCGGCAAACTCCAAGAAATTGCGGCGGGACAGGCAGGATTTCGTTTCAGACATAGACGCTTCCCGAATGAGACGACATGCCGATATTCAGCAATTGTGGCCCATTCGAGTCGAGATCGCGCAAAAGGACAGCGTTAGCAAATCAGCGTCTATAGCTCAGCAGCCTCAGTATAATGAAGCACGGGATGACCACCACTGCTCCAAGCAGGAAATAGGCGGCAAAGCGTTCGATTGCTCCAAAGCCCAGATTCCAGATGCGGCGGACGAAATTTTCCACGCCATAAAGAATATCCATCGGAGACCAGTCGAATGCATTCATAACAACGCCGACAACCAACGAAACAAGGATGAGTTTCACGAGGACCCGTCCAGGCGTATCACCCAAAAAGCGATTCATTCCTTCCGACATGTTTTCTCCAGCGTTGGCGACACCAATGCTTCTGACATATGGTGATATGTGGTTTGGTGCAAGCAGGAGGCAGGCAAGTGGAGCGGGTGAAGGGAATCGAACCCTCGTATGCAGCTTGGGAAGCTGCCGTTCTACCATTGAACTACACCCGCAAATCACTGCATTAAATCAAGAGCAGCCCGGCCCGATAGTCAACCGGATTCGTCTGTCACCTGAAATGCTTGGAAAGTTTCAGACCCTGCGCCTGGTAGTTGGAACCGAGATCAGTACCATAAAGCGCATTGGGCCGCTCCAGCATATGCTCGTAGATCAGCCGTCCGACAATCTGTCCGTGTTCCAGGATGAACGGCACTTCGTGACTTCGAACCTCAAGGACGGCGCGGCTGCCAGTTCCGCCGGCCGCCGTGTGACCAAAGCCCGGATCAAAGAAACCGGCATAGTGGACGCGAAACTCACCCACGAGCGGATCGAAAGGCGTCATTTCAGCAGCATAGAGCGGCGGCACATGCACAGCCTCGCGTGAAACGAGAATGTAGAACTCATCCGGATCCAGCACCAGCTCGCGCGCGCCGCGATCGTGGATCGGTTCCCAGAAATCGAAGAGGTCGTGCGCCCCGCGCTTATCGACATCGACAACGCCGGTGTGGTGTTTGCCGCGATAGCCGACCAAGCCGTTCGCGTCGCCCGTCAGATCGATCGAAAGGGCGATGCCACCACCGGAAATATTCGGCGTGTCGGACGCGACGAGCGTTTCAGCCGAGTGCAAAGCCGTCAGCTCGGTCTCTTCCAGTTGGGCGCGGCCGGTGCGGAAACGTATCTGCGACAGGCGTGAGCCGGTCCGCGCAACGATCGGAAACGTGCGCGGGCTTACTTCCAGATAGAGCGGACCATGGTAGCCTGCTGGTACCTTGTCGAATTCCTGCGCGCCGTCGACAATCACGCGCGTGAAAATGTCGAGCCGGCCCGTCGAACTTTTCGGGTTGGCGGAGGCAGACACTTCTGCTGGCAAGCTCAAGCTCTCCAACAGCGGCACAATATAAACGCAACCGGTTTCCAGAACTGCGCCTTCGGTCAGATCGATCTCATGCAGCTTCAGGCGATCCAGTTTGTCGATCACCGGGGTTCCGGGCCCCGGCATGAAACTGGCGCGAACACGGTAAGCTTTCAGGCCGAGCCGCAGGTCGAGGCTGGCTGGCTGAATTTGATCGCCGTCAAATATGCGGGCAGTCTTTAACGCGCCCGCCTGATGCAGCGCCCTGATGCCACTGTCCGCCAATATGCCCGCTTCACGTCTCGCCATGTCGTCCGCCAATACCAAACCAGAGCAATTCCAGGAAAAGTGGAACCCGGTTTTCCGTCCGGAATTGCGACCATGCTTTAAGAGAGAAAAGCTTTAGCGACTCACCCGATTGACGCAAGCCGCCAAGAGGATTAAAGCAGTTTTATCCCGTGGTGATTTGGCCGGCCGGCTTGCAGCCACGTTAAATAATTTGCTAAAAGAGGCCCGGTCTCGTCCGGCCTTTTTGCGATTCACGCAAGGCCGGTTTTTTATTGGCCAGATTCTGGCAGATTGAGAAGACGATGACCAAGGTAACCACCCGCAAACTGCGCCCCGCAACACAACTCGTTCATGCCGGAACCTTGCGCTCCGGCTTTGGTGAAACATCTGAAGCCCTGTTTCTGACGCAGGGTTTTGTCTATCCAAGTGCGGAAGCGGCTGAGGCGCGTTTCAAAGGTGAAGAGCCGGGTTTCATCTATTCGCGCTACGCCAACCCGACCACCGACATGTTCGAAAAGCGTATGTGCGCTCTGGAGGGGGCAGAAGACGCACGCGCTACTGCTTCGGGGATGGCTGCGGTGGCCGCGGCGATCCTTTGTCAGGTCAGGGCGGGTGATCACGTCCTCGCGGCGCGCGCAATGTTCGGCTCTTGCCGTTACATCATCGAGACCCTGTTGCCGCGTTACGGCGTCGACTTCACGCTGATCGACGGCTCCAAAATCGAAAATTGGCAAAACGCAATCCGCCCCAACACCAAGGTGCTGTTCCTCGAGAGCCCCACAAACCCGACCCTCGAAGTCATCGACATTGCCGCGGTGGCGCAGGTCGCCAATTCCGTTGACGCGAAGCTCATCGTCGACAATGTCTTTGCAACGCCCCTGTTCCAGAAACCGCTGGAACTCGGAGCACATATCGTCATCTATTCCACGACCAAGCATATTGATGGCCATGGCCGCTGTCTGGGCGGCATGATCCTCTCCGACAAGCAATGGATCGATGAAAATCTCCACGAATATTTCCGCCATACGGGTCCAGGCCTCAGCCCGTTTAATTCATGGGTAATGCTCAAGGGTCTGGAGACGCTGGTGGTGCGGGTGCAGCAGCAGACCGCAAATGCGGCGAAGATTGCCGACTTTCTTGGCGAACATCCGGCTGTCGCCAAAGTCCTTTACCCAGGACGCGCCGATCACCCGCAGGCCGATATCGTCGCCAAGCAGATGACGGGTGGTTCAACGTTGATCGCGTTCGAGGTCAAGGGCGGCAAGAAGGCTACCTTCACGGTCGAGAATGAGCTGGAAATCGTCCAGATTTCCAACAATCTTGGCGATTCAAAGAGCCTGATCACACATCCAACTACGACGACGCACAAGAACCTCACCGACGAGGCGCGAGCTGAGCTGGGAATTTCCGATGGCCTGCTGCGGCTGTCAGTCGGGCTCGAAGACGTGAACGACCTGATCGACGATCTCGATACGGCGCTCAGGGCGGCTCGCTAGTTCAAAGCACATGTCGCGCCGAGACAGACTTCGGCGCGGCCTTTTTCCAGGCCATGGCCATCGCGTGGCGCACAGCGTCCGGATCGGCATTGTCGAGAATGACGAAGGTCCACCCCTTTTCGCCCCAGCTTCCTGGCACCGGCTCGAACATACCGGCCGACGTTTCGCGCAAGAGCGCCTGATCACCTCGTGAAAGCGACAACACTCCACGCTGCTTCCCAGGACGCAAAGTTGCAAAGATTTTGCCGTTCACCCGGAAATCCGTCGTGCCAAAATGGCTCCCCTGAATAGATTCAGGAAAAGAAAGGGCCATCTCTGCAAATGACTCGAGGCTCATCAATATTATTGCTTAGCTCCACGGAACAGCGTTCTCCACTATATTAGCGATAAATTGGCCGATCACGAATGATTTAAATGCAACCGCCCGCATGGGCGGTTGACGCGAAGGCTTTGAGTCGCGATATCAGATACATAGACTGAGAGCAGGTATGTATAGAGCTATCACGCGCGATATCGAAGTGACTGTTGAACCATTCTATCTGGAGGAGCAATCCAATCCGGAAGAAAATCGCTATGTGTGGGGCTACAGGATCACCATTGCCAATGAATCGGAAGGAACCGTGCAATTGCGAGCACGCTACTGGAAGATCACCGATGGTAATGGGCATGTGGAAGAAGTGCGCGGACCCGGTGTCATCGGCGAACAGCCGATTCTTAATCCCGGCGATAGTTTTCAGTACTCTTCAGGTTGTCCGCTTACCACAACATCGGGCGTCATGACCGGCCGCTATACGATGCAGGCCGAAACGGGGGAGCGTTTCGACATCGAGATACCTGCTTTCTCCCTCGATCTGCCTGATCAACTGCGGACATTGAATTGATATGATTGAAACTGAACGCACCCAGTCCCCATACTTCAAGGCTCTCGCCTGCTCCGCAGTCGCATTTGCATTGGCTGTATTGGCGCTTTTTCTTGGCTACACCTTGCCCAGTTTCAAAACTGATGCCGAGGCTATCAGCCAATTGCTTGCCCTTGTTCTGGTCCCCGGCCTGATCGTCGGCCTGCTCGCGAAGAAATCGACCAAGGCATGGCCGCTTTGGCTGATCATCTGTGCGTACATCGTCATACTGATCGCGGTAACAGTTGCCCACGAGTTCACAGCGCCCATGCGGGGCTAGGCTTTCTTCAGAAACTCGGTCTTCAGAACAAGACCCTTAACCTGCTTGGTGTTGCACTCGATTTCACCTTCGCGCCCGTTCAGCCGGATGTTCTTGACGAGTGTGCCGCGCTTTATGGTTTCAGACGTGCCTTTGACCTTCAGGTCTTTAATAAGGGTAACGGAATCGCCATCGTGAAGCTCCGTGCCGTTGCTGTCTCTTATTTCCATACTGGCGTTTCCTGCTGTCAGTTTTTCGGCAGAAATTCTGCCGGATCGAACTCATACTGCGTTGAGCAGAACTCGCAGGTCACGCTGATCTTGCCCTCTTCGATGCTGTCCGTGATTTCCTCGGCAGTGAAGCCTGACAGGACGCCGGCAATTTTCTCGCGCGAACAGGAGCAATCATCGTTCACTGTGACGGCGTCGAAGACCCGGACGCCTCTTTCGTGGAACAAACGGTATAGCAACCGCTCGGCGCCCACCTGCGGATCGGTCAATTCCGAGCTTTCGATCGTTGCGACGAGTGCCTTTATTTCCGCCCAGTCGTCATCCTCAACAAGATGGTCATCATCCTCGTCGGCATTTGGCGCGTCACCGGCCGGAAGATCCCGCTGGCGCATACGCAATTCGGATTCAGGCAGGAACTGGACGATCAATCCGCCAGCGCGCCATTGTTCAACTGGCTTGCCGTCGTCGCCACGTTCGACCAGCTTGGCAACCGAGAGCCGCACGTCGGTCGGTATCTGTTCGGACTGACGGAAATAGGTTTTGGCGATTTCCTCGAGATTGGAGCCATCCAGGGCAACGATGCCCTGATAACGCTGCGTGTGCTCGCCCTGATCGACCGTGAGTGCGAGCGTGCCGCTTCCCATCAGCTCTTCTTGTGAGATCCGGCGTTTCGCCATGGCATCCGCCAGTCGGTCCTCGTCGTAACGCGCATAGGCGCGGACGGAATTCGGCGTACGGAAGTCCACGACCAGCATGTCAACCGGTCCGTCGGACTGCGACTGGAAGATGAATTTGCCGTCAAACTTCAACGATGTACCAAGCAGCACCGTGAGCACGATCGCTTCGGCGAGCAGCTGTGCCACCGGCTCCGGATAATCATGACGGTTCAGAATGTCGTCGAGCGCCGGTCCTAGTTGTACGGCGCGTCCTCGGGCATCGAGATCAGCAACCTGGAACGGCACGACGGCATCATCGCCTGCAAAAATGTATTCATCTGGATGCATGATTGTATCGGACATATCAGACACTCGGGCGGCCTCCTTCGAGACACCAGGCTAGAATGGCTTTTTGTGCGTGCAAACGGTTCTCCGCCTCATCGAAGACAACAGAGTGGGGGCCGTCGATGACCGAGTCCGTCACTTCCTCGCCGCGATGGGCAGGGAGGCAGTGCATGAACAGCGCATCCGGGTTTGCATGCTTCAACAAGGCGTCATTGACCTGATAAGGCATGAAGACGTTATGACCGCGCGCACGGCCTTCCTGCCCCATTGACACCCAGGTGTCGGTAACAATGCAATCAACGCCCTTGACTGCTGCAACGGGGTCAGTGGTCAACTTGATCTTGCCGCCGGCTCCTCTCGCCCACTCAAGGTATTTACTGGCGGGTTCACTGCCTTCCGGAGTAGCAATATTCAGGTTGAAATCAAAGCGCGCTGCCGCCTCGACAAGCGAGTGCAGTACGTTGTTGCCATCGCCGGTCCAAGCGAATGTCTTGCCCTTGACCGGCCCGCGATGTTCTTCGTACGTCATGATGTCGGCCATGATCTGGCACGGATGCGTATCATCGGTCAGCGCATTGATGACGGGCACGGTTGCATTTTCCGCCATTTCGATCAGACGTTCATGCGTCGTGGTCCGCATCATGATGATGTCGACATAGCGCGACAAGACCTTGGCCGTATCGGCGATGGTTTCGCTGCGGCCAAGCTGCATTTCCGAACCAGTTAGCATAATCGTCTCGCCGCCAAGCTGGCGCATGCCAACGTCGAACGACACGCGCGTGCGTGTTGACGGCTTGTCGAAAATCATCGCCAGCACCTTGCCAGCAAACGGTTTTTCGATAGCACCAGCCTTGAGCCGTGTCTTGCGATCCCGCGCGTCGTCGAGAATAGTCCGCAGATCGCCCGATGAAAGCGCTGACAGATCCGTGAAGTGCCGGAGGTCCTGCTTGATTGTCATGGCAGGGTCCTCAAGCGCTTTTCTGTCTGGCGGCCACGGACAGCCGTTCAGCTGCCGTTTCGATCCTGGCGAGAGCGTCACGCGCTTCTTCTTCTGTTGCAACCAGCGGTGGCAGTAGCCGAATGACATTGTCGCCGGCACTGACTGTCAGAAGCTGCTCGTCGCGAAGAGCCTGTACCATCGTCGTATTCGGTACGACGGTCTTCAGACCCATCAGCAAGCCCTGTCCGCGCACTTCGGCAATTACGTCCGGATAGCGATCGGAAATCGAGGCCAGGCCCTGTTTCATGACCAGCGCAATTTTCTTCACATGCTCCAGGAAGCCTTCTTCGAGAATGACGTCCAGCACGGCATTTCCTACGGCCATGGCCAGCGGGTTGCCACCGAAGGTCGTGCCATGCACGCCGGCGGTCATCCCCTTGGCTGCTTCTGCGGTTGCAAGACATGCGCCAAGCGGGAATCCGCCGCCGATGCCCTTGGCGACAGCCATAATGTCTGGCTGGATTCCCGACCACTCGTGAGCGAACAACTTGCCAGTGCGGCCAACTCCGGTCTGGACCTCATCGAGGATCAAGAGCAGCCCTTCAGCCTCGCATAGCTTTCGCAATGCACGCAGATCCTCGTCCGGAACCGAACGAACGCCGCCCTCGCCCTGGATCGGCTCAATCAGAATAGCGGCGGTTTCAGAACCAATCGCTGCTTTCAATGCCTTCTCGTCGCCGAAAGGGACCTGGTCGAAGCCTTCTACCTTTGGTCCGAAACCTTCGAGATATTTCGCCTGTCCACCAGCCGCAATCGTTGCCAGAGTCCGGCCGTGAAAGGCGCCCTCAAAAGTGATAATGCGGAACCGCTCGGGACTGCCGTTAACATAATGATAGCGGCGTGCCGTTTTGATTGCACATTCCAGTGCTTCCGCACCGGAATTGGTGAAGAACACTTTGTCGGCAAAGGTATTGTCTACTAGGCGTTGGCCCAGACGCTTTTGGCCGGGAATCTCATAGATATTGGAGACATGCCACAGCTTCTCGGCCTGATTCTTCAACGTCTCCACGAGGTGCGGATGGGCGTGACCAAGCGAATTGACAGCGATACCGGCAGCAAAATCAAGGTAACGATCGCCCGACTCTGTCACGAGCCAAACACCCTCTCCTCGCTCAAAGCGCAGATCCGCACGAGCAAATGTGTCGTAAAGCGGTTGCGCGCTTACGTCCGTCATATCGTTTCGGGCCTCCAATACCCAGTTTGCCAAACTGCTGATTAACAAGAAGAAACCGGCAGAGTTGAAATCAAAAAGCCGCCCCACAATGCCATTCTTGGGGCGGCCACTCCGGTAATATCATCATTCGAATCGTAATTGTCAAATGAACACTTTGAAACGCCTGATCGCTAGCCGACGCAAATTCAAGGTCTGACCCTCCAATTCCTGCAACTTAAGCGCGCACTCGCGAGAATGGTTTGCCAGCGACGGTTTAAAGAGTCTTTTATGCAACAGTTTATCGCGCAAGTTGGGGAAAACCCAAAAAAGCATGGTCAGGAGCCGCGCCCGACTCTTGTCACAGAGTCGTCCCATATTGTAGCTTGGGAAACGAAATAGCTAGATTTCGTGCGGCGTCCTCGTCATCTGAATAGATATGGTATTACACCAATCTGGAGCAATCCAGATGCGAGGAAGGATTCAGTCCGGTGTCCGCACAGAACAGAGCCCCATATGGAGCTAGGAAACGATGAACTGGACAGATGAGCGCGTAGAACAGCTAAAGAAACTTTGGGCCGATGGTCTGAGTGCAAGCCAGATCGCAGCACAACTGGGCGGTGTCAGCCGCAATGCTGTCATCGGCAAGGTCCATCGCTTGAAGCTGTCAGGGCGAGGCAAGACCACATCCACCCAGACACGCAGCAAGAAGGTCAACACCGGCGTATCCGGTAGCCAGCGCAGCGGCGGTTCCGCTCACATGACAAGCCGGGTTGTCAACCGCAGCGTCGGTGCAACAGCCTTGCAGACGGAATACAGCACCGACCTCGTCCCGCACACGATCACGAAAACCGTGACTGATGTCGTCGTGCCGATTTCACGGCGCCTTGAACTCGTTCAGCTGAGCGAGCGCACATGCAAGTGGCCTGTCGGCGATCCGCTCCAGCCAGACTTCAACTTCTGCGGCAATGACGTGGGCGAATCCGGTCCCTACTGCACCTATCACTCGCGCTTGGCTTACCAACCGGCGTCGGATCGCCGACGCATCCGGTAAGTTTCTCTGCAATCCTCCATTAAGGCGCCGCGAGGCGCCTTCTTTTTGAGATTATGTTCGCTGGGGTCCAAACACGACCGTGAAGGACGAACCTTCGCCAACGCGGGAACGGACTATCAGACGGGCTCGATGGCGCGTCAGGATATGTTTGACAATTGCAAGACCAAGGCCGGTACCCTTCTGCGCTCGGCTCGTTTCGACATTCACCCGGTAAAATCGTTCGGTCAGGCGCGGTATGTGTTCGTCCGGGATCCCCGGTCCAAAGTCCTGGACCGTCGCCCTCACACCTTCGCTGTTCTGCTTTAAATCGATGATGATCCTTTTACCGGACTGGCCGTACTTGCAGGCGTTCTCGACCAGGTTCTGGAAGACTTGTGTGAGTTCATCCCGGTCGCCAAGCACTTTGATTGGTCCCGGATCAATGTCCTGTTCGATAACTACGTCGAGACCGGCGGCAAGGGGCCGCATCGAGTCCGCCACGTGGTTCAGAACCGTCGTCAGATCCACCTGATCCTTGACGGCGATGTGCGCCTTCATCTCGATACGCGAAAGTGACAAGAGATCGTCGATCAGCCGGGCCATGCGTTCCGCCTGCTTTTGCATGATCTCAAGAAAATTGTCGCGTGCAGCCTCATCGTTACGGGCAGGGCCACGCAGCGTCTCGATGAAGCCGCTGAGCGAAGCCAAAGGCGTGCGCAATTCGTGACTGGCGTTCGCGACGAAATCCGAACGCATGCGCTCCAGTCTGTGCGCCTCAGTCAAATCCCGGAATGACAACAGATATTGCCTGTCTGCTCCGCCTGTCTGGTCGAGCAACAACACCGTCGCACGGTACCACCGTTCGACGGGAACACGCTCGGAGTAATCCACCGATCGCGCCACCCCGTCGGCCATAACCGATTGGACCAACACCTGCATCTCGGGTGCCCGGAAGTGCATGAGAAGCGTGCCACCGCTGGTCAATGCCCCGAAAGCTCCTTCGGCAGCGGGATTGGCATAGAGGATCGTCCCATCATGATGGAACACGATCAGCGGGTCTGGCAATTGCTCCGCGAGCTGCTGGCCCGACAGGCGAAATATTGCGGTGTTGCTTGCCGGTACGGGAGCGTTTTGATTGTCGCTGCGGGGAAGGCTGGCTGAAAGGATCACCACAGCAAGCAGTACGAACATCAGCACGGCAAAGCTCAGCCAGGACGATGCACCCGCGTTCAGCACCAGTGCAGTGAGAAATGCAGCAGCGCCCAAAATGTAGCGCGCCCGGATGATCTGCTCCAGCGCGCGTCTCCTTAGACCGCTACCTTCCTGCCCCCAGATGCTCATGCGCTAAACTCCTGCCCTGCCGTCCTTTTTTAGCCTCTGGACGATACAACGCTCTCCCAATAACATGCCTTTATGTCAATTGAGGATGAACGACGTGGGTAAAGATTCAAAAAAGAATTCCGACCAGGCGCAACCGGACGTGTCTCCGCTTGAATTGAAGATTGACGGAAAGAAACACACTTTCGACATCGATGATCCCGCATTGCCCGACTGGGTCCGGAAGAGCGCGCTTGCCTCGGGTGGTTTCCCATACGCCGACAAAATGCCGGAAGACGAATACGAGGAGACACTCGAACGCCTGCAGATCGAACTTGTGAAGATGCAGTATTGGCTGCAGGACAGCGGCGCAAGCGTGATTTGCCTGTTTGAAGGCCGCGACGCCGCAGGGAAAGGCGGGACGATTTTCTCCCTGCGTCAATATATGAATCCACGTTCTGCCCGGAACGTTGCCCTCCCCAAGCCCAGCGAAACCGAGCGTGGCCAATGGTATTTTCAGCGATATATCGCGCATTTCCCAACTGACGGCGAGTTCGTCACCTTCGATCGCTCCTGGTACAATCGCGCCGGCGTCGAGCCCGTCCTCGGTTTCTGCACCCCGGAACAGCATGAAGCGTTCTTGAACGAGGTGCCCGGCTTCGAGCGCATGATTGTTTCCGACGGGATTCATTTCTTCAAGTTCTGGCTCGACATCGGCCAAACCATGCAGTTGAAGCGCTTCCACGACCGCCGTCACAGCCCGCTGAAATACTGGAAGTTTTCGCCTATTGACATCGAAGGGGCCAAGAAGTGGGATGAATACACCAAGGCGCGCGACCAGATGCTTTCCCGCACCCAAACAGCGCTCGCACCATGGACCGTTGTCCGAGCGAATGACAAACGTCGCGCCCGCATTTCCGTAATCCGGCGAATTCTGTTGAGCCTGCCCTACAAAGGCCGCGACATCGATGCGATCGGGAGCGAAGATACATTGATCATCGGTTCAGGGCCCGAATTTATCTAGGGCGCAGCCTGGCGCCGATGGCGCTGTTGTTGACGGTTGATGCGGCTTTTTCTCCCAAAGGAATGGCGTGGCATGCAGCTGCCACAATGCGCGCCAGGCGGCTGCCGAGATCATGAACCAATAGATGGGAATCCAAAGGGGTACGGGTCCAGGCGTCTTTTCTCCGTCCAATGCCCGTCGCCCCAACGCATGAAATGAGACGTAGCCCGTCAGAATGTTAAGAAGATCGATGATGAAAAGATTTGGTCGCATCGCCGCCATATCGGCAAAGGTGAAATAAAAAGCCGAATTTGCAACGAAAACAAGCATGAGCGGATAAAGCAGTGCGGAGACAATCATCCCGATCGACAACAGTTGGTATACTGTGAAACGCGGAATTCCGAGTTGGTTGACGAGACGGATCGGCCGCCGCATCTCGACTAGCCACGTCTGCATCCAACCCTTGAGCCAGCGTGTGCGCTGCCTTAACCAGACACCGAGTCCGACAGGCGCGTCCTCGATTGTTGGCGTTGAAAGCATGTCAACCTGAAACCCACAACGTGCAAGTCGCGTGCCCAGCTCGGCATCTTCAGTTACGTTGAATGGATCCCAGCCACCAACGGCCTCAAGACAACTGCGGCGAAAATGGTTTGAGCTTCCGCCAAGAGACAGTACTAACCGATTGCGAGCGAGCCATGGCAAAACCCCGCCAAAATGCGCCGCGTATTCAAAGGCAAACAGGCGTGTCAGCCACCCGACATGCCCGTTGGCAAGGATGAGGGGCGCCTGCAGGCAACCGAGTGTCGCGCCACCTTTGGCGAAATGCCACCAAGCCTCCTGCAATTGCTCCGGGTGCGGACGATCTTCGGCATCATAGACAACGACGTAATCTCCTTTCGCCAGTTGCAACCCATAATTGAGTGCTTTTGGCTTCGTGCGAGGACCAGAGCTTGGGATACGGATAATCCTGAAACCGGCCGGGAACATTTCGGCTTGAAGTGCCGCAATAGTCTCGCTGTCGTCTTCCTCACACAGAAACAGAACTTGCAGTTTCGATCGAGGCCAATTGAGCTCCTTCATTGCGTTCACCAGTTGAGGGACGACATCCGCCTCGTGATAGAGTGCAACTAGGACGCTGTAGCCCAGCGAACCTGACGATGGAAGAGTTCGCCACGGCGGCACTCGCACAGCTCCAATGTTGATGCGTGCAAGAAGACGCACCAATATGCACGCTGAGAAAAATATCGAGAAGACAAAGTGCAGCAACTGGCACAACAACGCCGGGTTAAGCACTGCCATGAAGAGACTGGAGGATGCGACAAAGCCGATCACCATGCCCTGCGTGCCGGTAGCCACGACCCTCGCCGAATGTTCAGAACTTGTCATTTCGACCATACGGATGGCCCTGTCTACGAGAGCCGCTTCATGGCTTGATAGCAAGAATTCGTCCAAAGCGAATGGTGTCGTTATCCTGAGACGTGCCGCAATATCCGGGCTCCCGGGGAGGTGACGCTTGATCACCGCCAGGTCGCTCAGCGTTGGCGCCATATAGATCAGCGTATTGTCTTCGGATGTTAGAACGACCGTATGCCCGATGCGACGCAAAGTGATGAAATCTGGTGCGAAGGGCAGGACAACACGCACGTCTGCTGGTACGTCTTCAAACAGCAATCCTGCTTCACCAGCGATGCAGTACGCAACTGTCGGTTCGTACGCCCGCCCCAATGCGTATAGTTCGTCAATGAATGACGTACCGTTGGCCAGGAGTGCCTGAATGCAGCGATAATCAGCGATCTCGGCATGCCGGCGCAGTAGAGCCGCGCGGCAAGCGAAACTTCTATCGCCCCCATAATCAGAGGACGGCGTTAAAGTGGGGTGCGGATTGGCAAAAATACAGATATAGGTCAATCTCGTTAAATATTGTCATTCTAAAGACCTTCAATCAAAATTGAAACCTGAATTAAAAGAATATATCTATGGTAGTAATGCCATTTTATTCTACTACAACTTAACTCGGCAATGCTATACTGTATTCAACACCACAATACCCTGCTTGTCTTCAGCTGTGTTCGGTTCGCCTGAGTCATCCGGCTTGGCTCTAACGTGTCGGACCGACCGTGCCGCTATCCGCATTGATTGCCTCGCTAATTTGCGACACAGCGCCAGTTCCATTTGGGAAGTGTTTGCTCTAGCGTTGCGGCAAATCACCATCGCGCTGGGGTCGAATGCACATCCGGAAAATTGCAGCTTTCGCTGTTAGTCTCAGTCTAACCGCTTTGCCGAATGCGATCGCCGCATCGGATTTTCCGCACTATTGGGATGGCCGCGAACACGTTTCGAAACCCGATCTGTCAACGGTCGAACGCATTCGCTTCATGACGACCGTAGATTACCCGCCCTTCAATTTCATTGACAGTACAGGACGCATCTCGGGGTTCAATGTCGATCTCGTGAGAGCGATTTGCGACGAGCTCGGTGTGACAGCGATATGCCAGATCGAGGCGCGCCCTTGGAACGAATTGCAGACAACTCTTGAAAATGGTGAGGCCGAGGCAATCATCGCGGGCCTGAAGCCAACTGCCGCCTTGCGTGAAAAATACGTCTTCACTGCCCCCTACATGCGCCTACCTGCCCGTTTCATGACGCTGAAAAACACGCCACTGAAGGAACCTCTTGCCGACACGCTCGAAAAGAAGACCGTTGGGGTTATCGCAGATTCCGTACACCAGGCGATATTCGCGGACTTTTTTCCGAAAGGACACTGGGTCGGCTACCCTTCGCGCGATCTCATGTTCAAGGACCTGCAGGCAAAAAAAATTGACGCTGTCTTTGGTGATGGCTCCGACCTCTCGTTCTGGATCGGCAGCCCCGAGGCGGGCAACTGTTGCGCCTTTGCCGGAGGGCCCTACGTCGCTCCACAGTTTCTTGGCGATGGCATGACAATCACAACAACATTGGCAAATAGTAAGCTTGTCGATGCCTTCAACTTTGCCCTGAAAGCCATGGAAGAAAAAGGGACGATCTCCGAACTTTACCTGCGGTACTTCCCCGTCGATTTTTACTAGAGGCGTCCTGCCATGCCAAAAATCCGTAGTGGATGGTTCTCGCACGGACAGTTGTGATTGACGCGGGCAGCCTGCCGCCATAGTGTCCGCGCGCTCCACCAAATGGCAGGAAACGCAGGAAAAACGAATGACTTCGCGCCTACACAACCAAATCGAACTGACCGCCGAATTGATCGAGACGGCAGCAGAGGCCAAAGCGTGGCCCTTCGAAGAGGCGCGAAAGATCATCAAACGCTACGAGAGGACCGGTTTTCCCGATACGGTTCTGTTCGAGACTGGCTACGGCCCGTCGGGTTTGCCACATATCGGAACGTTTGGAGAGGTCGCCCGAACCTCGATGGTGCGCCACGCTTTTCACGTGCTGACGAAGGATACCGTTAAGACGAAGTTGCTCTGCTTCTCCGACGATATGGATGGGATGCGCAAGATTCCGGACAATGTGCCGGACCCTTCCTTGCTGGCGCCACACCTGCACGAGCCCCTCTCCGCAGTTCCCAACCCCTTCGGCGGCAACTACAAGAGTTTCGCCGACCACAACAATGTCATGCTGTGCCGGTTCCTTGATACGTTCGGCTTCGACTACGAATTCGCGAGCGCGACGGACTACTACAAGTCGGGTCGCTTTGATGAAGTGTTGTTGCGTGCGGCCGAGCGCTATGACGACATCATGAAGGTGATGCTGCCCACGCTCGGTGAGGAACGTCAGGCCACCTACAGCCCGTTCTTGCCGATTTCTCCGACAAGCGGCCGAGTTTTGTACGTGCCGTTGAAGCATATCGACGCGAAGAATGGCACGATCACTTTTGACGACGAGAACGGCGTTGAGACGACCCTTCCGGTGACGGGCGGGAACGTCAAGCTACAATGGAAGCCTGACTTCGGCATGCGTTGGGC
The DNA here is from genome assembly GCF_003010955.1 of Phyllobacterium brassicacearum. Classification (GTDB taxonomy): domain Bacteria; phylum Pseudomonadota; class Alphaproteobacteria; order Rhizobiales; family Rhizobiaceae; genus Phyllobacterium; species Phyllobacterium brassicacearum. Next base: position 184,465 of record NZ_PGGO01000009.1, on the reverse strand, counting down.
GGCTCTTGGCGTGGATTTCGAGATGTTCGGCAAAGACCATCAGACAAATGCTGTCATCTACGACCGCATTTGCGAGATTTTGGGCGGCCGTGCTCCCGAGCATTTTGTCTATGAACTGTTTCTCGACGACGTCGGCCAGAAGATATCCAAGTCGAAGGGCAATGGCCTCAGCATCGACGAATGGTTGACCTATGCGCCAACTGAAAGCCTGGGCCTTTACATGTTCCAGAAACCGCGAACGGCAAAGAGGCTTTATTTCGATGTCATTCCCAAGGCGGTGGATGAGTACTTCACCTACCTTTCCGCTTATGGAAAGCAATCCTGGAAAGACCGGCTGAACAATCCGGTCTGGCACTTGCACAGCGGCAATCCGCCAGCCATCGAGATGCCAGTTCCGTTCGCGCTTCTGCTCAATCTTGTCAGCGCCTCCAATGCCGAGAACAGCAGCGTGCTCTGGGGCTTTATTTCGCGTTATGCCCCAGGCGTCACCGCTGAGAACAATCCCGAACTGGATGCTTTGGTCGGTTACGCGATCCGCTATTTCAACGACTTCGTCAAACCGTCCAAGAAATTCCGTGCGCCGGACGACGTGGAGCGCATTGCTTTGGAAGAAATGGACAAGAAGCTCGCAACGCTACCCGATGATGCTGACGGCAGCGAGATACAGAATGCCATACTCGACGTCGCCCGCGCTATCGAACGCTACCAGGATCATACGAAGAAAAGTCCTGAAGGCGGCCCCGGCGTTTCAGTCTCTTTCTTCCAGATGCTCTATGAAGTGCTCATCGGACAGGAGCGAGGACCGCGCTTTGGCTCCTTCGTTGCGCTTTATGGCATTGTGGAGACGCGCGCCCTCATTGCAAAGGCGCTGGCGGGGAATCTATCATAGGCTGACAAGCATTAGGGTCAGGGCTCATTAATATGATCGAAAAAGGCTCGAAAATGGATAAACATTTCCATCGCCTTTGCTCCTCGTATCCGAACGAAAAGCCTCATACCATTTCGACCAGATTAATGGGTACTGACCCTTATCCTTGGGAGGACTGAATGATCGATCATACAGGCGTCGCAGTAAGCAATTACCAGCAGAGCAAGAAGTTTTATTCCAACGCACTCGCCGCGATTGGATACGAACTGATCGTGGAGTTCCCGGCTTCGGTCACGGGCAGTGAAGACGTTGCCGGATTTGGCGAGGGAGGCAAGCCGGATTTCTGGGTTGTCAGTGGCACTCCCAACAAGCCCCCTGTCCACGTGGCCTTTCGCGTCGGTAGCCGGGCGGTCGTCGATGCCTTCTATAAGGCGGCAATAGCAGCGGGCGGCACTGACAACGGCCAGCCGGGGCTGCGCGCGCATTACCATCCCAACTATTATGGGGCATTTGTGCGTGATCCCGACGGCCACAATATTGAGGCGGTCTGTCACGAAGCCTGAATAAGAAACTTACTGCGGACGTGGCGGAAACGGCGCGTCCGGCGCAGTCAATGGCAGCGGTGTGACGGCAGGTTCGTCCGGCGGCAATAGCGTATCGCCAAATGACGGCATTGGTACTTCCTGAGTAGCTGGAAGGGCTGCCGGCGGATCGCCAAAGATCCCGCGCTTGTCTTCCTCAGCTTTCTTCATCACGTCTGCCATCGGCGTTCCATCCTTGGCGCGTGCCCAGCCGTTTTCCACGAGCCATTGCGCAAGGTCAGCGTGCCCAAGCTTGCACTGGGTCGCAATGAGTTCGTCCGACGGCTGACCAGGTACATTGCATTCAATCGCTCGTGAACGCAGCCAATTGCGAAAGGCCGTCCTCGCTGCCATACCGCATGGCCAGGTCGCGCCGTCGTTGGCACTGCAGGTCTCATCGATCGGCAGGGTTTCGATGCCCTCAAGCGCGATCTTGTAACCTGATGCTTCGATCGTTCCCGCTGCAATTGCGACTGGTTGGTAAAGTAGAATTGGCTTTGCCGTATTGTCGACCGGGACCGGGGGTGGAGGCGGCGCTACGGGTGCGGCCCGCCCGAGTTCACTCAATGGTTGACGCGGCTCGACACGTTGCAGTGGCGTTGATTGACTGTCTGGCAATGCCGCATCCGGGTCAACCTGCCGCGCTTCGGGGGACGTCACTCGTCCCTGCAACTGCCCAGTCTGTGGCGCGCTGTCCGGAACGTCATTCTTCATTTCATCTGGCAGCTCGAAGTCTTCGGGCGCGATGTCAACATCCTGGTTGGTCACAGCCGGTGTATCGATGCCACCGTAGAAGGGCGCGACAAAGGCATACGTCAGCGCGAAGGCAACGAGGACGGTCAGAACATAAAGCGGCAACTGACGCATGCGGAAAAATTTCCTACTGGCTTGCCCATAGGATCCGGGCGACCCAGTCAATGTGAGCCGCGTCAAAAGTGCGATTAGGGTGTTCAGGATTCATCGACTGCAATTCGATAGTGCGTGGCGTCTGACGCGCAAGGACCTTGGCCATGACCTCGCCGTCCTTCGTGCGCACCACGACGCGGTCACCGCGCCGTACGGCAGCGCCTGGCGAGACGATAATCGTATCGCCGTCCCGGTATAGCGGCAACATGGAATCGCCCGACACTTCCAGCGCATAAACCGAGTCACCGGGACCGATCGGAAACTCGACCACATCCCAGCCCTGTCCTACGGGAAATCCGCCATCGTCAAAGAAACCGCCTGCACCAGCTTGTGCAAAGCCAAGAAGCGGCACGGAACGCGTTGCCGTACCGCCTGAACGCGAAGCCTTGCCGACAACCAGCATCATGAACTCGTCGAGCGATGCCCCAGTCGCTTCCATGATCTTCGCCAGGGATTCAGTCGAGGGCCAGCGCGCGCGTCCGTCCACAGCGTACCGCTTCGATTTGTTGAAGGTCGTTGGGTCAAGCCCAGCCCGCTTCGCCAATCCGGAAACGGAGAGGGAATGGCGTTCTGCCAGCGCGTCGATGGCCGCCCAGATGCGGTCATGTGAAAACATGGGGTGTTCCAGAGACAAGGAAAAAATACCTTCCCTAATGTTCTAAAAAGGAATCACGGAAAAGTCGAGTGAAATTGCGGAAAACTTTCTTATCCACAAACAGAAAAAGGGCGAGCAGTGCCCGCCCTTCCAAAAATGTTCGACCGAACGCTCAGGCGGCCTTTTTCTTTTCCTCGACCGGGTAGGGATTGAACCTTTCGTAGAAGGTGTCACCCTTTTCGGCCATGTCGAGCAGCAGCTTCGGCGCCTTGAACTGTGCGCCATATTTGCGCTGCAGCCCCTTGGCGATTTCGACGAACTTCGCCGCGCCCATCCCATCGATGTAGGACAGGGTTCCGCCCGTATAGGGTGCAAAGCCGAAAGCAAGGATCGACCCCACATCCGCTTCACGCGGATCGGTGACAATGCCTTCCTCCATGACGCGGGCTGCTTCAAGGGCAATGGTGAAGAGGAAACGCTGCTTCAGGACATTCACATCGATCTTGTCCGGGTCCTGTTGCGGATAAAGCGTCTTGAGCTCCGGCCACAACTGCTTCTTCGCGGGTTTGGCAGGGTAATCATAGAAGCCCTTGCCGTTCTTCCGGCCACGGCGATCATACTTATCGACCAGTGTGTTCACGAGCTCAACATGCCGCGGATCGACAGACTTTGGACCAAGATCCGCCAATGTGGCCTTCAGGATCTTCTGCGACAGGTCAATCGCAGTCTCGTCATTGAGCGCCAATGGACCGACCGGCATACCCGCCATACGCGCGACATTCTCGATCATTGCGGGCGGCACACCTTCGACCAGCATGTTGTAGGCCTCCGACATGTAACGCAGCACGCAGCGATTGACGTAGAAGCCGCGGGTGTCGTTGACGACGATCGGCGTCTTCTTGATCGCACGCACGTAGTCGAGCGCAACGGCAAGCGCCTTGTCCGATGTTTTCTTGCCGAGAATGACTTCCACCAGCAGCATCTTGTCAACTGGCGAGAAGAAATGAATCCCGACAAAATTCTTTGGACGCTGCGATACCTTGGAAAGGCCAGTAATAGGCAGTGTCGAAGTGTTGGATGCAAAGATCGCCGCTGACTTCAACACGGCTTCCGCCTTTTCTGTAGCGATCCGCTTGACTTCACGATCTTCGAACACCGCTTCGATGACGAGATCTGCGCCTTCGAGATCGGCATAATCAGCAGATGGTGTGATCAGACCGAGAAGCTTTTCCTTTTCTTCCGCAGTGGCCTTGCCCCTCTGCATTTCCTTGGTGATCAGCTCGGCGGATTGCGCCTTGCCCTTTTCCGCAGCCTCGAGGCTTTGGTCGAGGAGCACAACCGGGATGCCTGCTTTGGCAGTGACGTAGGCAATGCCAGCTCCCATGAAGCCCGCGCCGATAACACCGATTTTCTTGAACTTCGTCGGTTTGACATCAGCTGGACGACGGGCGCCCTTGTTCAGTTCCTGCAAGGATACGAACAGCGAGCGGATCATCATTCCAGCTTCTGTTGTCTGCAATATCTTGGTGAAGTAACGCTGCTCAATCTTGAGTGCCGTATCGAACGGGACAAGCAGGCCCTCATACACCGATTTCAGGATCGAGGCCGCACCTGGATAATTGCCATAGGTCTCGCGGCGAAGAATTGCCGTCGCCGCCGGCCAGAGATTCGCTCCTGCCGCTGAATAGATCGCGCCGCCCGGGAGCTTGAAGCCCTTCTCGTCCCATGGCTGCACCGGCTTCAGACCGGCCTTGATCATCTTCTTGGCCGCATCCACCAGCTTCTTGGCTGGAACCACCTCATGTACCAGTCCCATCGCCTTGGCGCGGGACGCCGTCAGACTGGAACCGGTCGTCATCATCTGCAGGGCGTCCTGCTGGTTGGTCAGGCGTGGGACGCGCTGTGTGCCGCCGGCACCCGGGAAGATGCCGACCTTGACTTCCGGCAGAGCCATCTTCACCGACGGGTCGTCGGAAACGACGCGGCCGTGACACGCCAATGACATCTCGAATGCGCCGCCCATGCAGGTGCCGTTGATCGCCGAAACCCATGGTTTCCCGCATGTTTCCAGCTTGCGGAAAAGGCCACCCATCTTGCCAGTATTTTCGAACAAGAGCTCGACCGCCTTCTTCGGATCCTTCGCCTTCTCTTCCTGGAAAAGCTGGAACATGCGCTTGAGCATGGTCAGGTCGGCACCGCCAGAGAACGTGTCCTTGCCGGACGTGATCACGGCGCCCTTGATTGCTTCGTCCTGCGTAACCCGATCGACGATCGCGTCGAGTTCCTTCATCACCTCTTCGGTGAAGACGTTCATGGACTTATCCGGCATATCCCAGGTTATGAGTGCAATACCGTCCGCGTCGACGTCGAATTTGAAGTTCGTATAGCTCATCTTCCTTATCTCCTCAGACGCGTTCGATGATGGTTGCGGTGCCCATGCCCGCACCGATGCACAGTGTAACGAGCGCAACATTGAGATCCCGGCGCTCCAGTTCATCAAGTACAGTGCCGAGGATCATTGCACCTGTGGCGCCAAGCGGATGCCCCATGGCGATGGCACCGCCATTGACGTTGATCTTGTCGCGCGGAATGTCGAAGGCCTGCATGTAGCGCAGCACCACAGCAGCAAATGCCTCGTTGAGCTCAAAGAGATCGATGTCCGAAATCTTCATCTTGGCGCGCTTCAAGAGTTTCTCCGTTACGTCGACTGGGCCGGTCAGCATCAACGCCGGGTCCGAACCGATATTGGCGAATGCACGGATACGGGCACGCGGCTTTGTGCCGATCGCCTTGCCCGCGCTCTTCGAGCCAAGCAATACGCCTGCTGCGCCATCGACAATACCGGACGAATTGCCGGCATGATGCACGTGATTGATCGTCTCAACTTCGGGATGTGCCTGAATGCCAACAGCGTTGAAGCCGCCCATTTCACCAGGCATCACGAAGGATGGATTGAGCGAAGCCAGCGCCTGCATGTCCGTGGTCGGACGCATATGCTCATCGTGATCGAGAATCGTAAGGCCGTTTTGGTCCTTGATCTCGAGCACCGAATTCTTGAAGTAGCCCTTCTTCCAGGCTTCACCGGCTCGCTTCTGGCTTTCGACCGCGTAAGCGTCAACATCGTCGCGGCTGAAGCCATATTTCGTGGCGATCAGATCGGCGGAAACGCCCTGAGGCATGAAATAACCTGGCAGGCCGACCGACGGATCCATGTACCAGGCGCCACCCGACATGCCCATCCCGACACGCGACATGGATTCAACACCGCCGGCAATGACAATGTCGTCCGCCCCTTGCACGATCTTGGCAGCGGCAAAATTCACTGCGTCAAGGCCAGACGCGCAGAACCGCGAGATCTGCATGCCGGGCGCCTTGAAATCATATCCCGCTTCGAAAGCGGAGGAGCGCGGAATGACGGCGCCAGCTTCACCTACCGGATCGACGCAGCCGTAGATGATGTCGTCGACCAGGCCCGTGTCGAGGCCATTGCGATCGCGCAGTGCCTCAAGCACATGAGCGCCGAGACGAACGGCAGGCACTTCGTGCAGGCTGCCGTCCTTCTTGCCCCTGCCACGCGGGGTACGGACGTGGTCATAGATATATGCCTCAGTCATTTCATTCTCCCTGTTCGAACCGGCAGCTCAAAGGCTGCGGGCGATCAAAAGCTTCATGATTTCGTTGGTGCCGCCATAGATCCTCTGGACGCGAGCGTCGCGGAACATGCGGGCAATCGGATATTCGTTCATATAGCCGTACCCGCCATGCAGCTGCAGGCATTCGTCGACCACCTTGTTCTGCAGGTCGCTGAGCCAGTACTTTGCCATGGAGGCCGTAACCGGATCGAGCCCGCCACTCACATGGCGTTCGACGCAATGATTATAGAAAACGCGGCCGATCGTGGCCTCTGTCTTGAGCTCGGCCAACTTGAACTGTGTGTTCTGGAAATCTATGACAGCCTTGCCGAAAGCCTTGCGCTCCTTGACATAATCCGACGTAATAGCGATGGCACGTTCCGCCATTGCAATAGCCGTCCCGCCAATCTGCAAGCGTTCTTGGGGCAATTGCTGCATCAGCTGGACAAAACCCTGTCCTTCTTCCGTGCCAAGAAGATTGGACGTCGGCACGCGGACGTCATTGAAAAAGAGTTCCGACGTATCGTTCGACTTCAACCCAATCTTATCGAGATTGCGGCCGCGTTCGAAACCTTCCTGCCCATCGGTTTCGACGATGATGAGTGAGGTGCCCTTAGCCCCCTGCGCCGGATCCGTCTTGGCCACGACAACGATCAGATTTGCCAGCTGGCCGTTGGTGATGAATGTCTTCGACCCATTGATGACGTAGTGGTTGCCATCCCTTTTCGCGCTGGTCTTGACGCCCTGGAGGTCCGAGCCCGCACCGGGCTCGGTCATGGCAATGGCGCCGATCAGCTCGCCGGTCGCCATTTTCGGCAACCATTTGTGCTTTTGCTCTTCCGAGCCATAGTGGAGAATATAGGGAGCAACGATGGAATTGTGCAGGGCTATGCCGAAGCCGTCGACACCGACATGGCTGATGGCTTCAAGAATAGCGCTTTCGTGCGCATAGGTACCGCCTGCCCCACCATATTCTTCCGGCATTGAGGCGCACAGGAGCCCGTTCTCACCGGCAAGCTCCCAGACCGAACGGTCAAACATTTCCTGTTTCTCAAAACGGTCGTAGTGCGGCAGAACCTCGGCCTCGAGAAATTTCGTGGCCATCTCTTCCAGCATTACGACATCGTCAGTCTTCCAGTCGGGTTTTGGAACACCCAATACTTCTTCCGGTCGCAGACCCATCACAAACCTCCCGAGATCAGTTGACGGAGCCGCGAGGCCGCGGCTCGAAATGAGCGTGCGATAGCTTAGAATGCTTCCGCAGCGAGCGCCATCATCGTATCCGCTCCCGTCTGAATTCGGGCAAGATGCGCTGACGTTTCCGGCATGACACGCTCCATGAAGAATTTGCCCGTAACGAGCTTGGTCTCATGGAATGTCTTGTTGCCAGCGCCTTCATCAAGCTTGGCATGCGATGCTTTCGCCATTCGTGCCCACATATAGCCGAGCGAAACCAGACCGAAGAGATGCATGTAGTCGGTCGAAGCGGCACCCGCATTGTCAGGGTTCGCCATGCCGTTCTGCATCAGCCACATGGATGCCGCCTGGAGGTCGTTGAGGCCCTTCTTCAAATGCTTGGTGAAGAAGGACAGCTTCTCGTCGCCGCGATTTTCCTCGCAGAAATCACCGACTTCCTTGAAGAATGCCATGACCGCACGGCCGCCATTGGCACCGAGCTTACGCCCCACGAGATCAAGCGCCTGGATACCATTGGCACCCTCGTAGATCATGGCGATGCGCGCATCGCGCACATACTGGCTCATGCCGTGTTCTTCGATGTAGCCATGGCCGCCGAAGACCTGCTGTGCCATGCAAGCGTGCTCGAAGCCCTTGTCGGTCAGGACGCCTTTCAATACCGGCGTCATCAGGCCGAGGATGTCATCCGCCAACTGCCTTTCAGCCTCATCACCCGAGCGATGCGCGATGTCCGACTTCAACGCCGACCAGAGGATGAATGCGCGTCCTGCCTCATTGAAAGACTTGATCGTCAGGAGGATGCGGCGGATGTCCGGGTGGACGATGATCGGATCAGCCTTCTTGTCCGGCTGCTTCGGTCCGGTCAGTGAGCGCCCCTGGATACGGTCACGCGCATAGATGGCAGCGTTCTGGTAAGCGATCTCGCCAATGGAAAGACCCTGCAGGGCAACACCGAGGCGCGCCTCGTTCATCATCGTGAACATGGCGCGCAGGCCCTTGTTCTCTCCGCCAATCAGGTAGCCGGTCGCTTCGTCATAATTCATGACGCAAGTCGAGTTGCCGTGGATGCCCATCTTCTCTTCGATGGAGCCGCACGATACCCCATTGCGCGTTCCGGGATTGCCATTCTCGTCGAGATTGAACTTGGGAACGATGAAAAGTGAAATGCCCTTCGTGCCTTCCGGTGCGCCTTCAATACGGGCGAGAACCAGATGAATGATGTTCTCGGCCATGTCATGCTCGCCGGCAGAGATGAAAATCTTCTGCCCGGAAATCCGGTACGAACCATCGGCGTTGGGCACGGCTTTCGAGCGCAGCATACCGAGATCGGTGCCGCAATGCGGCTCCGTTAAGTTCATGGTGCCGGTCCAGGTACCATCGGTCATTTTGGGCAAGTAGGCCTGCTTCTGCTCGTCGGTTCCGTGCGTGAGAATGGCGGCAATCGCGCCCTGCGTCAGACCGGGATACATGACCAGCGCCATGTTCGCCGAAGCCATATATTCACCCGCTGCGACGTGCAGCGCGTAAGGCAGACCCTGGCCGCCAAATTCCTGCGGCACGGCAAGGCCCACCCAGCCGCCCTCGCGATACTGGTCAAATGCTTCCTTGAAACCTGTCGGTGTGGTGACCGAGCCATCATCATGGCGAACGCAACCTTCGTGATCACCGATCTGGTTGGTTGGAAACAACGTGTTTTCGGCAAGTTTGGCGCCTTCACCAAGAATCGCTTCGACGATATCCGGCGACGCATCGCCAAAACCCGGCAGGTTGTTGTAGCGTTCAAAACCCAGAACATCGTTCAGGATGAACAGCGTATCTTCAACAGGCGCGCGATAACTCGGCATCAGGTTTCCTCCAAAACATAAACGAGCAAAATGCGGCACCATAGCTGGCACCATCAGACTTTCACCTTCTCTAACAAATTTTGACGTTTCCGTAAACGTCAAAATCCTGTAAATTTCTGTCTTATGCAATTTTCTTTGACGGCTGATCATCCGCTTTAGGGCACCAGCATGAATTCCGATGAAGCAGGCGCCTCACGTGTGACTACATTTTAAACGATTGACGACCTGCCTTAACGAGTTGTTTACCACGTTTCGCCAATGTCACGGTGTCGGTGATCCGTGTCTATGTGTGATTTGTTTTTCACGGCTTGTCGGACCGCATGGGGCAAACCTGTCCTGGCTTTCCGGATTAGCCCGAATGGACCTTAGAGGACACATTCTGCTTTTCGGCGACCGAGACCAGCGACGTTGCTCCAGAGGGTCGAATTTGGAACCCGCCACTTCTTTGGCGTTAGAGCAAAGCAGACGTCCATGACGAACCAAAGGTCACTGATGGAACAGGTCAATGTGAACCGCGCACGCCGCGATGCGACGTCGCTGGATAGTCTCAATCGAACACTCGAAACGCTCGAAGGGCAGTTGCGCCGCGCCATGGAGCCAAGGCCGAACGTCAGTGAGGAGAGCCAGGACATTGCCGATCGGTTTGCCGCCCTGGCCTCCCGCGCCGGCCGTTCAGCGGCGCCAAAACATGTTATGGCTCACCCGGCACCAGAGACCACGAGCCAACGCAGCGACGGCAAGCACGATCTCTCGGCCATTGCCGCACAGTTAAAGCAGCTCCGCGACGAGATGCGGGACGAAATCGAACCAGTTGCGCCGGCTCGTTTCGAGCCACATGTCGATGCCATGAACCGGCTGCGCCAGACGACGGCTACTGCCAGTGACCGCTTCGTCAATGCCTCGGCGAGCCGTCCGGACACGGGTCATCTATCCATGTTGCGTGGTGATCTCGAAGAACTAAGGCGCACAGTGGACACGCTGGCACGCGAGGAGTCCGTGAGGAACCTCGGCAACCGTTGGGACGCGATGGACGAGCGCTTCGACGCCTTCACGCAACGCAACCCATTTAATGTGGAAGAGGCCAGTCTTTCGCTCGGGTCACTTGAGGGCCGGCTCAAAGAAATTCGTGAGACTCTGGATGGATTGCCTCAGTCATTGCCGTTGAAAAACGTTGAAGACAAGCTTTTGCTGCTGGCGAGCGCTGTTGACCAGATGTCACGCAAGAACGGCGCTTCACTGACAGGCAAATTCATGCAGCAAGTCGATGAGCGCCTTGATGAAATCAGCCGCGCGATTGTTGCTACATCAAGGCCCTCCGCCATCCGCAATGTCGAGGCAGATGCATTCGAACGGCTTGAAGCCCGGATCACGTCGCTCGCGACAAAGATTGAGACGGCAACTCTTGACCGGACGTCGGATACGATCCTCAAGCGCATGGGCGAACTCGCCGAGCGCGTCGACTATCTGACGGCACAGCACGCAGCGCCAATCCCCAACCTTGACGTGTTGTCCGAGCAACTCGCCGCGATCACTCGGCACCTGCAGAATGAGCCAGCATCGATCAGCATTACAGACTTCCGCGATCTGGAAGACCGCGTGCTGCAAATCATCGACAAGCTTGAAAACATGCCGCAGCCAACCGCTGCTGCTCCCGCTTTCCTCGAACAGATCGATCAGCGTTTCGACGAACTGACCCGACGCCTCGACGACCATCACATGATGGTAGAGCACAGCGACATTCGTCTGACAGATAACCTTGAAGCCCGTTTCGACGACATTGCGCGCTACATCGCGAAGAACGTGCCCGAAGTTGACAGCACACACGATGCCATCCGCAATCTCGAACTGCAGATCGCCGGATTAGCTCAACATCTGTCACAGTCGAATGATCAGCATGCCGAACTGCGCGCCATTCCACCACGTCTTGATGCGATTGAAGAATCGATCGCGCTCAACCGCGATCTTGTGCTGGAAGCAGCGCGCAATGCCGCGGCCGAGGCAATCCGCAACACGGCAAGCTTTGATAGTGCCCATGACAGCATGATTGCCCGCGAACTCGCCGACGATCTGAAGACACTGGAAAGGCTTGCTCGCAAATCGGAAGAGCGCAACAGCAAGACGTTCGAAGCCATCCATGACACGTTGCTTAAGATCGTCGATCGCCTAGCCTCGCTGGAAAGCGGGCACGCCCGGGTACATAGCGTCATCGGAGCGGTCGCTGAGGGGACGATCATTGCCGAACACCCACAGGATCTTGCCTACGATCCAAACCTCAACGTCGAGCCTGCTCATGTCGCGTCGCGGTCGAATGAAGAGGAAATCTCTCCGGAAGTGACCCTCGCCGGCGATGCCGAAATCGCGGATCACGCCCCACGCGAGAGGAAATCGCTGTTTGGCAGTATTGCTCGCGGCTTGAAAGGACGAAGCAAACAGGAAGCCACGCCTCTGGATCCAGGATTGGATGTGATGAGCGACGTCGGGAAATCCGACGTGAAAATGGACTTCGATCCCGACATTCTCAACCGTCCGCTCGAACCCGGCTCCGGCATGCCCGATCTGAACTCCATCCTGAAGCGGGTCCGGGATGACCGGCGGGTTGTGCCCCATGCCAGCGATGCCACTGCGGGCAAAGCCGATTTCATCGCGGCTGCACGGCGGGCGGCCCAGGCGGCAGCATCCGAAGTTGAAAGCCAGAAACGATCCTCAGCCGATTCGGAAGAAGCGGGCGCTGCAAAAGGTGGCCTTTTCTCACGTCAGCGCAAGCCAATCCTCCTCGCGATCGGCGCGATCATGATTGCCATCGCGGGTCTGCAGCTGAAGAGTGCATTCCTCGACCATCCGGCACTACCGGATGTGACTGCCTCTCAAGCTCAGCCGGCTGAGCCGGTGGCCATCGCATCCTATGCTCCTGAGGTGGGTCCGACTGAAGCGCCGCTGGAAGCCAGTACACGACCTGGGCTGGCGGCGTCTCAACCTGCTCCGGACAGTGTTGCCAGCGTAATCGCAGCCCAGCAAAATACACCCTCCACTATCGCTGCCACTGACGCCTCCACGCCACCGACCGCCATCGAACCTGCAACGGTCATTCCGGCCGTTCCGGTAGAAGCTGGACCGGATCCACTGCGCGCGGCAGCATCGAATGGCGATCCCAAGGCACTGTTCGAAATTGGCGACCGCTACATGGACGGGCGTGGCCTTGAGCGCGACTACGCCAAGGCCGCGGAGTGGTACAGCGTAGCCGCCGAACAGGGATTTGCCCCGGCACAGTATCGCCTCGGCAATTTTTACGAGAAGGGTCTCGGTCTTACTCGCGATCTGGCAAAAGCAAAGACTTATTACCAGCTCGCTGCCGAACAGGGAAATGCGAGCGCCATGCACAATCTCGCTGTGCTGTTTGCCGCGGGCACCGATGGCGCACCAGACAATGAATCCGCTGCACTCTGGTTTGCCAAGGCCGCGGAGCTCGGGGTCAAGGACAGCCAGTTCAATCTTGCCGTTCTTTCGGCGAAGGGCATGGGCGTCCAGCAAAACCTTGAGGAAAGCTACAAGTGGTTCGCACTCGCAGCAAATGCCGGCGACAAGGATGCCGCGCAGAAACGCGACGAAGTTGCGAAGGCCATGCCTTCCGAGCAACTCCAGCGGGCGCGTGCCGCTGTCGAGCTTTGGAAACCGAAGCCGATGAACCCGGATACCAACGCCCTTCATGTTCCCGAGGCATGGCGGGAGAGCCCGGTTACAACCGGTTCCATCGACATGGAAAAAGCTATTCGCAATGTCCAGCTCATCCTGAACAAGAATGGCTACGATGCCGGCGGTTCGGACGGCAAGATCGGCAGCAAGACGCGCGATGCGATCATGGCATTCCAGAAAGACAACGGATTGAAGCCGACCGGCAACATAGACGGCGATTTCGTCAGGAACCTTCTCAAGAAGAACGGATAAGCTTTTCGGACACACTTCCGATCAAAAACACGAGCTACCCCATTGTTGCGACATATGGTTTCGCGTTTGAACCGGTACATGGCGCATCCTTGCGTCAGTGTTTGACAGCGGCCCGTCGAGAGGGCAAGAAACCTTAAAGAATTGCTGTCATTGTGGTGTTACGACACTGTCGTACCGCCATGATGGGTTTGGGGTTTGCATTGGGTATCTACCTGCCTATAGCCGAGATCTCGGTCAATATCTTCGTGCTCTTCGGCATGGGAGCGGCGGTAGGATTCCTGTCGGGTATGTTCGGTGTAGGCGGCGGATTTCTGATCACACCGCTGTTGATCTTCTACAACATTCCACCTGCAGTTGCAGTTGCCACCGGAGCAAACCAAGTTATTGCATCATCCTTCAGCGGTGCCCTGACGCATTTCAGGCGTGGCACGCTGGACCTCAAGCTCGGGTCACTGCTCGTCATCGGCGGCATAGTCGGGGCCGGTGTCGGCATATACGTCTTTGTCCTGCTACGGGAACTCGGTCAGCTCGATCTGATCGTCTCGCTGCTCTATGTGGTGTTTCTGAGCACTGTCGGCGGCTTGATGCTGTATGAGAGTGTTCAGTCGATGCGGCGGACGCGCGCGGGGCAACTCGCAACTCTGAAGAAGCCGGGGCAGCACAACTGGGTGCATCGCCTGCCCTTCAAGATGCGGTTCCGCCAATCCAAAATCTATGTAAGCATCATCCCTGTTCTGGTGCTTGGCGGGGCGATCGGCTTTCTGTCGTCGATCATGGGCGTTGGCGGCGGCTTCATCATGGTTCCCGCCATGATCTATCTCCTCAAGGTCCCGACGAATGTCGTTATCGGCACCTCGCTTTACCAGATTGTTTTCGTCACAGCCTTCACTACCGTCATGCAGGCGACAACCAACCAGTCCGTCGACATTGTCCTGGCGCTGCTGCTCATGTCAGGCGGCGTCATTGGGGCGCAATACGGCGCGCGCATCGGCCAGAAGTTGCGGGGCGAACAGTTGCGCGCCCTGCTTGCAATGCTGGTTCTTGCGGTTGGCTTGCGTCTGGCCATAGAACTTTTCGTTACACCTGATGATCTCTACTCGATCTCTCTTGCCCTGACGACGGGGGCGTCATGAGAGCCCTTGCAAACGTCCTGGCGCTGACGATCTGGCTCGGAGCAAGCGCGACCGCCCTTGCTCAGCAACCCGTGAACAAGGAGACCGTGGAAATCGGACTCTCCACCGATACGATCGCGATAACGTCCGGTTTCCGCGGGACCGACCTTACAGTCTTTGGCGCACTGGATAATGCGGATCCGTTGATCCAGCGGCAGGGTCGCTATGATGTTGTCGTGATTCTGCAAGGTCCGGAACGTGATTTCGTCGTACGCCGCAAGGACCGGTTCTTCGGCATCTGGGTCAACATGGAATCGGTGACATTCCAGCACATCCCGGCATCCTATTCACTGGCATCGACCCGTAGCCTGCAGGATATCACCACACCGAAGGTGTTTGCTCAGCTTGGTCTGGGCGTGAACAATATATTCTATGAACCAACACCGGATGGCTTTGAATCAAGCGCCGCGCTGAAAGAGTTTTCTACGGAACTGCCGCGGTTGAAACTGAAACAGAAGCTCTACAGCCAGCGCATGGGCGATGTGCAATTTCTGTCATCGACATTGTTTCGCGCGACGCTCTCACTGCCCGCCAATGTGCCGGTGGGGAAGCACGTGGCGCGGGCCTATCTGTTCCGTAACGGCGAATTCTTGCGTGAGAGCACGACCAGTCTCAACATCGTCAAGGCTGGCCTCGAGTTCCGCATCTATCGCGCTGCCAACCAGCATAGTCTTCTTTATGGCCTGTTCGCGGTATTCCTCGCCGTCATAACGGGCTGGATGGGCCGACTGGTGTTCCGCAAGGATTAATCCGCTTGGTTCCTTGCCACTACAATGAGCCCCTGGAGCGGTTCGCCGCGATCCAGGCGTATTGTCTCGCACTGGATGCTCACGGGGACCATGGCATGCTCCGCAAGAAGTCTGGTGATATAGGTTTTGGAATGCGTATAGCGCAGCGATGGCTGGAGGACCGGCTCCTCGATACTTTCGTGGTTCTCGACCGAAAACACGAACAGCCCATCAGGCCTAAGGGTCCTTGCGATATTGGCAAAGGCGCGGTCGAGGCCGCCGACATAGACGAAGACATCTGCAGCGATGACGAGATCAGCGCTGCTCGGCTGCGCATCCAGTTCGTTGACATCACCTTTTGCCAGGCTGTCATAAAGGTTTTTTTCCGCGGCTTTCTGCAACATGGCTTCAGAGAGGTCCATGCCTGCAAGGTAATCCGCTGCAGCGCGGATATAGGGGCCCATTAGCCCCGTGCCGCAGCCAAGGTCCAGCACCGACTGAAACCGCTTTTCGGGGGCAAGCGCTGTGATGGCGTTCGCGAGCAATTCGGGCACGCGATAGCTCAGGCGGTCCAGAAGCGCGGCTTCGAAGGTTGGGGCATAGGCATCAAACAGGGTTTCGACATAGGCCGTCGGCGGCATCTCCGGAGCTGCTGTATGGCCGGTTGCCGCCAATTTCAAACTAGCGCCGAATCGATCGTCCGGGTCGAGCTGCAGCACGCGGCGCCAGGTCTTGGCCGCTGCGTCGCCCTGACCGGCCGCTGCCTCCATTTCACCCAGGCGAAACAAACCCGCCGTCCAATCAGGTACGATCTCCAGTGCCTGCCGCATCAGATCGGCGGCAGCTGCGTGATCGCCTGTTTCGAACAGCATGTCCGCATAGGAGGCACGGCGATCAGCAATCAGATCACCGGAAGAAAGGAATGAAGGCGTCATCAGTTCGTGATCTGGACGCGGATGGAGATGATATCGACAGATTTCCCGGCTTGGGAGACATCCGAATTAATCTTGATCACACCGCCCGCGTTCGGCTTCTTGTCCGCAGGAAACTGCTTCTGCACCAGGAATTCGGCATTGGCGTCGGAAACGTCGAAGCGCGTGCGTCCGCAATCGCCAAGACTGCCAAAGTCACAGCTGACCGCAATCTGCGTGCTGGTGCCATCCTCGCTCTTGGCAATGATGTCGAAGACCGCGTGTTTGCCTACCAGTTGATCGAGAACGCCCTCCCCCACGGCAAAGCTGATGTCGTCGGCCTCACCGGGCGATTTGATGCGCAGGAACTTCTCCGGTTGATCGCCATCGACGCTGGCCGTCGCTCGACCGGAGACAGAGACACCAGTGGAGTCGGAGGGATCGAAAATCGTGATCCAGGTGCCTTCGGACGATATCTG
Organism: Phyllobacterium brassicacearum; assembly: GCF_003010955.1. Taxonomy (GTDB): domain Bacteria; phylum Pseudomonadota; class Alphaproteobacteria; order Rhizobiales; family Rhizobiaceae; genus Phyllobacterium; species Phyllobacterium brassicacearum. Next base: position 167,610 of record NZ_PGGO01000009.1, on the reverse strand, counting down.
CCCTTCCTTCATCGGTTCATTGCTGTCGCTGGTTGCTGGATTGCCTGTACTGGGCGGGATACTGGACGGCTTCGAATTGATGATACCCGAGGCGACGAGCCACAGCAGACCGAGCGCAACCGCAAGCAAGGCAAAAAGAATGAGCAGCTTGCTCAAGCCACCCGCTTTCTTGTGTTCGGCTTTGCGGGTCAGTCGTGGCCGCAGTCGGTCCGGGCGATAATTGTCGGCAGCCACAGGTCCGTCCGATGCGGATTCGGGTACTCCGAGATCCGGTTCCGGCACAACACCGAGTGAGGGCTCAATCCTGGACGCCGGCTGGATTGTTTGAACAGTATCGCCTGAAAGAACTGGCTCGCGCCTTTCCTCGACCGGAGCAGGCGCTGGAGGAGGAATCAATGAACCTTCTGTCTGAATTTCCTTTTCGATCCGGGTAATCGATGCTTTCAGCCGCTCACGGCGATCTTCACGCTGATCATCATCCAGCGCGCCGTTGGCCGCCAATGAACGCTCGTGCGCACCCCAGGCGGATTCGTAGATTTTCTGACGAATGGCAGGGTTATTGGCATCCGATTTCGACAACGCGTTCCGGATCGCTTGCTCGATCGCTTCCAACTCGACGATATTCCCTTCAAAGCAGCTCTTATGAACGGGGTAGCCATAGCCTATTTGACTGCTTATTCAAGACTCTCGCGGCGCAATGATGGCAGTTTCGTCGATAAGAACCCGACCGAGCCATATTGTGCAATTCAGCGCCCGGCGCCATATCCGGGCGCTGAAAATCCTGTTGCTTAAATGAACCGGCTGAGAAAAGCGCGGGTGCGTGGGTGCTGCGGGTTGCCGAGCACATCATCTGGCCGCCCCTGTTCGACGATAATTCCGCCGTCCATGAATACCACCCGGTCGGCTGCTTCCCGCGCGAATCCGATCTCGTGCGTAACGACAATCATCGTCAGGCCCCGATCGGCCAGATCGCGCATTGTTGCCAGCACTTCACCCACCAGTTCCGGATCAAGTGCCGACGTCGGCTCGTCGAAGAGCATAAGCTTCGGCTTAATGGCAAGCGCTCGGGCGATTGCCACACGCTGCTGCTGGCCGCCTGATAATTGGCGGGGATAGGCATCCGCCTTGTGCGTCAGCCCGACGCGAGCGAGCAATTCCATCGCCAGTTCGGTCGCTTCCTTGCGATTTTGCTTGTGCACACCGATGGGTGCCTCGACGATATTCTGCAAAGCCGTCATATGCGGATAGAGATTGAATTGCTGGAACACCATCCCGATCTGCCGCCGTTGCACGGCGATGGCCCGGGACGGCAGTTTGTTGAGCCTGCCATTGTGCAGGGAATAGCCAATCTGTTCACCTGCAACAACGATCGATCCGCGATCAATGGCTTCGAGATGATTGATGCAGCGCAGGAACGTCGATTTGCCTGAACCAGAAGGTCCAAGCACCACGACAACTTCACCCGGCGAAACATCGAGATCGATGCCCTTGAGCACCTCCACCTCGCCAAAGGCCTTGTGCACATTGCGCGCCTGAACGAGTGGCTCGGCAGCTTCGATTGTATCCATGGACAAAGCGGCGGTCATTTGCTGCCCTCCGGGGCCATGGCGGATATCTCCGCGACGGCCACCTTTTCCTGTTTTTTCGCTGCCGTCGAGCCGATTTCACCGCGGCCGTAATAGCGCTCAATGAAGCCCTGACCGACATTGAGGATCGAGGTGATGAAAAGATACCAGATGACCGCAACCATCAACATGGGAATGACCTCGAAGGTACGGTTATAGACTGCCTGGACCGAATAAAGCAGATCGGCCATGGCAATGACGCTGACGAGCGATGTTGCCTTGATCATGCTGATCAGCTGGTTCCCGGTTGGCGGAACAATGGAACGCATGGCTTGCGGAATGATGATGCGCCAAAGCGCGCGGGCACGCGTCATGCCAAAGGCCTCAGTGGTTTCGATCTGGCCCTTGTCGACGGAAAGCAGTCCGCCGCGGATGATCTCGGCCATGTATGCGGCCTCGTTGAGTGCCAGGCCGGCGATCGCCGCTGTCATGGGTGTGATGAGATCATTGGTGTTCCAGCTGGCAAGTGTTGGCCCGAAGGGTATTGCGAGCGAGATTTCCGGAAAGAGGGTGGAAAGATTATACCAGAAAATGAGCTGTACGAGCAGCGGCGTGCCTCGGAAGAACCATATATAAAGGCCGGCCAGCGAACTGGCGAGCCGGTCATTCGACATGCGGGCGATGGCGAGAAGTAATCCGATCGCCACGCCGATAGTCATGGCAACGACGGTCAAGCCAAGCGTGACGTAGAGACCGCGCAGGATCGTTTCTTCGGTGAACCATTGCGCTACTGTTGGCCAGCCGAAATTCTCATTGTGGGCAACGATCCAGAGAAAGTTCGCGGCAACAAGAAGCGTTATGCCCCACAAGAGCCATCGATCCGTTCGAAAGGGCTTGTGCGCGTTCGCCACATCGCGGAACGCCGCCTCTGCATCGCCCTTGGGGGGCGATGCCACTGTCCGGTTGTTACTGATCATTTGGCACTCTGACCCGCAAGATTGATGCCGGGTTCCTTGATCATATTCTTCTCAAGCCCCCACTTTTTCATGATGATGGCATAGGTACCATTGTCCATGAGAACTTTCAGACCATCGCGCAATACTTCGCCCAGCGGCGAACCTTTGGGAACGACGGCACCCTGGTAGAGATTGTCGAAGCCGTTCTTCTCGCCGGTAGCCGCTAGCTCAAGCTGGCCATTGGTCTGCTGGACGAAATAGGTCAAGGGGGCCTGCGAGGAGAAGAAGGCGTCGGAACGCTTGGAACGGACCGCCAGAATGGAGCTTGGCTGGTCAGTGAACGACTGAACTTCGATGGCGGGTTTTCCATCCTTGACGCACTTTTCCGCCTGCGCCTTGATGACCTTCTCGGCCGATCCAGCCGCCATCACAGCAATGCGATTTCCACAGGCGGCGTCGAGCGAGGTAATACCCTTGGGATTGCCCTTGTGCACGGCAAACACCACGTATTCCTGCACATAGTCGACGAAATCATTGGCTTCTTCCCGGCTGGCAAAATCACCCACGGGACCAAACGCAAATTGGTAGCGGCCGGAATTGATGCCGCTGAGCAGCGCCGACAGACCACTTACCGTGGCATGCTTGATCTCGACGCCAAGAAGTTCGCCGAGTGCATTTGTCAGATCGGCACTCGCGCCGGTCATCTCCGTCGTGCCTGTGACGATCTCATAGGGTGGGAATGAGCCGTTGTTGACCGAGATCATGCTGCCGGCCTTGCGGATCTCCTCGGGCAGTTTCGCCTTGAGCGCTTCATTGATTGTCTGTTTTGGAACTGCTGTTTCCTCGGCCATGGCTGGTCCCGCCAGGACGGAAGTTGCGAGCAGCGCGACCGGTGCCAGTTTCAGAAGTTTCATGTTCATTCCCCTTTTCTTGATTCAATATGGTTGGGTTGGTCAGGCGAGTTCGGGTCGTGCGAAACGCCGGTTTGCCAGGACCGGCAGCACGGATCGGGCATGGCTGATGCGTTTGGGCTCTATCACGGCAAAGATCAACGCCGGCGCTTCACCGGCACGAACCACAGCAACGCCAAGCGGATCGACGACCATGCTGGCACCGATATTGCGTTCGCCGCATTCTCCGACAGCAACGATATAGCAGGTGTTCTCCAGCGCTCTCGCTGTGACAAGCACCTCCCAGTGCGCCTCCTTGCCTGGCCCCTTGACCCATGCAGCGGGCAGGATCAGCACATCAGCACCATCAACAGCGTGGCGGCGTGCAAGTTCCGGAAAGCGCAAATCGTAACAGGTCATCAACCCGAGCTTCAGGCCTGCCACTTCGATCAGTTCGGGAATGGTGGTTCCAGGCTGCACATTCGTCGACTCCTTGGCAGCAAAGGCATCGTAAAGGTGCAATTTCAGATACTGCGAGATGACCTCTCCGCCACGAATCGTGACGAGATTGTTGAAGACGCGCTGGCCGCCGGTCGGGACGTGAACGCACATCATGATGGTCAGATTGCTCTTGCGGCTTTCAGCCAGCAGCTGTGCCATGAATGGCCCGTCAAGTGGCTGCGCGGTCTTCAGCACGATGTCCGGATCAGTGATATCGCGCGCAAGAATACCCTCGGGCAAGACAAGCAGATCGGCGCCGCCTTCGTGTGCCTGCTTGATCAGCTTTACACAGATATCGGCATTTTCCTGCCAGTTCTTGCTAACCGCGAATTGCCCAAGAGCGACCTTCATGCCGGAACTCCCACGCGACCGGATTTGGAGGATGCTCCCATTTCATGGGGGAAGAGATCGGTTGGAGTAAGCAACATCGGTGTCAGTCCTTGCAGATGCAGTTGTTCGGCAAAATCGGCGATCATGTGTTCATTGGCGGCAAAACCGCTCTCGTTCCAGACCGCGGGAAGATCACGCGCGACACGGCCGAGCTCCTCGATGATCCACGGCGTTGTGTCGGCATATTTGCGGCGCTTGTTGAGCCAGACGCGCTGCGATTCATCGAGAAGATCGCTCAGTTCTTGGGCAAGCCATGGATGCTCGGCGGCAAACGAAGCCTTGAGGCCAAGCAGATGCATGCCCGGCACGTACCCCACGTCGCGGAAGTAGGCGAGTTCTTCAGCGCGGAAATCGGGCAGCACATGGCGGAATTTCGAATTGGCGCCGAAAAAGCTATCGGGCATGAACGGCGTGAATACAGCGTCGAGCTCGCCGGTTTCCAACAGCTCCATCATCGGCCGCTCGCCGGGCGCGGCCTCAATGCGTCCGGGCCGGCCAAATCCATCAAGCCGGTCGACAATTGGATGCGCCTCGGTCAACCTGCCCGCAAACCAGAACGCATCTTCAATACCCACACCTGCATGAGCAAGCGCAGTCCGCGTCCAAGTATTGCCGGAGTCGCGCCATCCCGTCACGCCGATTTTCTTGCCTGCCAATTGTTCGAGCCGAGTAATCGGGCTGTCCTTGGCGGTGACGATGCAGCGATGCCGAAACCCCCGCATGACGAAATTGGGGATGCCAAGCACATCCGCGTCGCCCTTTGCCCGGCCTCCGGCATAGCGGCTGAAGGAAATTTCCGCAGCATCATATTGCGGATCGGTGCCCAAATTTGAAACGAGTGTGCCAACCCGGTCTATCTTCAGATCCAACCTCTCGGAAGTGACATCGCCAAGCGCCAGCGGCGTCAAATAATCCCAATCGCGGACGGCCAATCGAACAGTGATGCGCAAGATTTTTCCTCGCTGGTATGCATTTTCCAATTGGAAGCTAAATGTTCATTCTTGACTGATCAATTGATATTACGTTACTGAACATTTAAAAATGAGGTCGAATGATGAATGAGATTGCTTCGGTTCAATGGTTTGCAGAGAAACTAAGCGACCGGACGATGCGCGGCATCGCCATCGAGACATGCGCGCTCATCCGTGCCGGCGCCATTCCTGTCGGCACGAAATTGCCGGCGATCCGCGACCTGGCCTTCACGCTCGGTATCAGCCCCGCTACCGTCTCGGAAGCATGGAGTGAGTTGCGGCGGCAGAAGATCATCACCGGCCGTGGACGCAACGGGACATGGGTGAGCGGCGACCGGATCGCGCCGCGCCCGGCCCGGCTCGCGAGTGCTGGCGACTATGGCGATGAGGTTCTCGACCTGTCCATGGCCGTTCCAGATGTGGATCTGCTGCCACCGCTTGGCGAGGCGCTAAGGCATGGCGCTTCAGCAGAAAATCTCAACAGCTACCGGCGCGTCCGGATCCTGCCGGATTTGCAAGCGACGGTCGAGCCGCGGTGGCCGTACAAGCCCGAAGCCTTTCTCGCCACCAATGGCGGATACAATGCGGTCTATGCGCTGCTGCATGCGCTCATCATGCCGGGATCCTTCATTGCCATCGAAGATCCGACTGCCATGCGGTTGCTCGATATCCTTGAAGACCTTGGCGTGCATATTCTTCCCGTTCAATGCGATGCCGACGGGCCCCTACCGGAGTCACTCGCAGCCGCGTTGCAAAAGAAGCCAGCCGCATTCCTGTTTCAACCGCGCACCCATTGCGTCACGGGAGGCAGTGTGAGCAACGCTCGCTTCAGCGAACTTGCCGCTATCCTGAAAGACAGCGATGCACTCATCATAGAGGACGATGGCGTGGGCGATGTTTCCGCCCTGGCGCCGGCGTCGCTTGGCAACTACTTCCCTGATCGGGTTATCCACATCGTTTCCTATTCCAAGAGCCTTGGTCCTGACTTGAGGCTCGCCGTATTGTCCAGCTCGGCACGTATCGTCGAACAGATTCAGTCCTACCGCAGCTTTAGTGCAGGTTGGACGAGCCGCGCCTTGCAGTCCGCAGTCGCCTGGCTGCTCAACGATGAAGAAACGACGAAGAGCATGGTACGCGCTCGAACCATCTATAAGGAGCGGCGGGACGGGCTGATGCGGGCACTCGGCGAACGGAACGTCCAACTTTCAGGCGGGGACGGCCTCGTACTGTGGGTCCCGGTCGAATCGGAACAGTTCGCGCTGGTGACACTTGCGGCGCGCCGCATTGCCGTGCTCGCCGGAGAGAAATGTTCGGTCCGGCCCATTAATCACATTCGTGTCGCCACCAGCATATTGCGCGACAGGGAAGTGGAAGTGGCGGATGCAATTGCGCTCGCTGTCCGCAATCCCGATCACCGGTTTTGAATTGAAAGTTGTAGCCTGCGATCTTGGATATTGTGAGCCAAACAGGGAACAATTCTCGAACGCATTCTTTCAAAAATGGAACACGTTTCCGCGAAACTCGTACAGGAAATGACCGAAATGGTACCGTTTTTTCCATTGGCGGTTGCGCATTATCATCAGGAGTAGATCAGCTTTAGCTTGCTCAATGCCAGAGGTCTGCTAAAAGGAGTTACGTTTACGCAAACGTCAAAATCGATCGCATTGGGAGATGCACATGGCCTTGCCGGACATTTTGAAAACCAAGCTGCGCATTCCGGTTGTCGGAGCACCGCTGTTCATCGTTTCGCATCCGCCACTGGTGCTCGCCCAGTGCAAGGCCGGTGTGGTCGGATCATTTCCGGCGTTGAATGCCCGCCCCGAGGCGCAGCTGGACGAGTGGCTGGCTGAGATCACCGAAGAATTGCGCAACCACGACGAGAAAAATCCCGGTCGTCCGGCTGCCCCCTTCGCTGTCAACCAGATCGTGCATCGCTCCAACAAGCGGCTCGAACATGACCTGATGATGTGCGTTAAGTACAAGGTTCCTATCGTTATCTCGTCTTTGGGCGCGGTTCCCGAGGTCAACGAGGCGATCCATTCCTATGGAGGCATCGTCCTTCATGACATCATCAACAACCGCCACGCGAATTCCGCGATCCGCAAAGGCGCGGATGGGTTGATAGCGGTTGCGGCAGGCGCCGGTGGTCATGCCGGACCGCTTTCGCCGTTCGCCCTTGTCCAGGAAATCCGCGAATGGTTCGATGGCCCGCTGCTGCTCTCCGGAGCGATCGCCACCGGCCGCGCTATCTTGGGGGCACAAGCCATGGGCGCGGACCTCGCCTATATCGGCTCGCCTTTCATCGCAACCAACGAGGCGCGCGCCGTCGATGGCTATAAGCAGATGATCGTCGGTTCCACTTCGTCGGACATCGTCTACTCTAACTACTTCACCGGAATCCATGGCAACTACCTGAAACCATCCATCACCAATGCAGGTATGGATCCGGATCACTTGCCGGAAGCCGATCCATCGAAGATGGATTTTGAGGCCGCGACAACGGGCGCCAAGGCCTGGAAAGACATTTGGGGATGTGGTCAGGGCATTGCAGCAATTAAGGAAGTTCTTCCTGCCGGCGATCTGGTTGCACGGCTTGAACAGGAATATCACGCGGCGAAAGCGGCTCTCTGCGCCGCTTAAATTCGCGATTGCTTAAATTCGCGAATGCAGATCGCCGCCAACTGATTTCACATCGGTCGGTTGGCGATCTCCGCCACCGCACGTTTCGCCATCACTTTTACAAGGTTGGCACGATATTCAGCGGTTGCGTGCAGATCGGATAATAGTCCATCCGGATTGACCGAGAGCGTATCCAGTGCCGAGGGGCCGAAACTGCTGGCCAAAGCCGTCTCAGCATCCTTGAGCCGGTAGACGCCGTTTTCGCCAGCGCCGGTGACCGCCACCCGGACCCGATCGCCCGATCTGGCGACAAAAACGCCTGCCATGGCATAAAGCGATGCAGGGTTCGGGAATTTCTTGTAAGCGGCTTTGTCCGGGGTGGTGAATTCCACTGCCGTGATGATCTCGTCCGGTTCGAGCGCCGTCTCAAACAGGCCGGTAAAGAACGCCGATGCAGGGACAGACCGCTGATTGGTGATGATGGTAGCGTCAAGCGCCAACATGGCAGACGGATAGTCGGCAGCTGGATCATTGTTGGCGATCGAGCCGCCGATCGTGCCCATGTTCCGTACCTGCGGGTCGCCAATGTGGCTGGCAAGATTGGTGATTGCCGGGCAGATCTTTGCGAGTTCCTCATTGACCGAAACATCATAGTGTGTCGTGACCGCCCCGATTCGTACCTTGCGGCCGTCGATCTTGATGCCTTTCAGCGCTTCAATCCGTCTCAGATCGATAAGATCACTGGGCGAGGCCAGGCGCTGCTTCATGGTCGGGATCAGGGTCATGCCACCGGCCAGATACTTGCCGTCCTCCGCCTCGCCCATCAGCCTTGCGGCTCCTTCGACGGAGGTGGCGCGATGATACTGTGTCTCATACATGGCGCTTCCCCTTACTTTACAGCCTGGATGGCGGCCCACACGATTTGCGGTGTCGCCGGCATGGTCAGATCGTTGTTGTGGATCGCATCGGTGATTGCATTGATCACCGCGGGCGGCGAGCCAATCGCTCCGGCCTCGCCACAGCCCTTGATGCCAAGCGGATTGGACGGGCATACGGTTTCCGTCGTCATGACATTGAAGGACGGCAGGTTCTGTGCCCGCGGCATCGTGTAGTCCATATAGCTTGCCGTTAGCAGTTGGCCGCTATCGTCGTAATGGGTGCCTTCGAGCAGGGCCTGGCCAATACCCTGTGCAAGGCCGCCATGCACCTGACCTTCAACGATCATCGGATTGATGATCTTGCCGAAATCATCGGCGGCGACAAACTGGACGATTTCCGTTGTCCCCGTGTCGGGATCTATCTCCACCTCGCAAATGTGGCAACCACCTGGGAAGGTGAAATTGGAGGGATCATAAAAAGCCCCCTCTTTCAGCCCCGGCTCCATCCCGGAGGGGAGGTTATGGGCGGTGTAGGCAGCGAGTGCCACCTGGAACCAAGGCAGCGATTTGTCCGTGCCCGCTACTTTGACGTCGCCATTCTTGATCTCGATGTCGGCCTCGTCCGCCTCAAGAAGGTGGGCGGCGATCTTCTTCGCTTTTGCTTCCACCTTGTCCAGAGCCTTGACGATGGCGGACATGCCCACGGCGCCTGAGCGTGAACCATACGTGCCCATTCCCATCTGCACCTTATCGGTATCACCATGGACGATCGAAACGCTGTCGATCGGAACGCCAAACCGTTCGGCTGCCAACTGGGCAAAGGTCGTCTCATGGCCTTGTCCGTGCGAGTGGGAGCCAGTGAGAATTTCTATCGTGCCGACCGCATTGACCCGAACTTCGGCGCTTTCCCACAATCCGACGCCCGCGCCCAGCGAACCAACCGCCGCCGAGGGGGCAATACCGCAGGCCTCGATGTAGCAGCTCATGCCGATACCGCGCAGCTTGCCTCGCTTGGCGGCTTCATCGCGGCGCTTTTCGAACCCCGCATAGTCCGCAGCCTTTGTCGCGGCGTCCAGCGTTGCATCGAAGTCGCCCGCATCATAGGTCATGATAACGGGTGTCTGGTGCGGGAACGATCGTATGAAATTCTTTCGGCGAAGCTCTGCTGGCGAAACCTTCAGTTCACGTGCCGCCGTCTCCATTATGCGCTCTACCACGAAGCTGGCTTCTGGGCGTCCCGCTCCACGATACGCGTCGACAGGTGCGGTATTCGTGTAGACTGCCTTCACATTGGCGTGGATTGCCGGAATGTCATACTGACCGGAAAGTAGCGTTGCATAGAGGTAGGTCGGCACCGAACTCGAGAACAGTGACATGTAGGCGCCAAAATTGGCCACGGTCTGCACTTTGAGACCAACTATTCTGTTGTCCTTATCAAAGGCAATTTCCGCATGCGTGGCATGGTCGCGGCCATGCGCATCGGCCAGGAAGCTTTCACTGCGATCCGCCGCCCATTTGACCGGCACACCCGTCTTCTTCGATGCCCAGAGGCAGATGACCTCTTCAGGATAGATGAAAATCTTCGACCCAAAGCCGCCACCCACGTCCGGAGCTATGACGCGCAGCTTGTTTTCGGGCGCCACATTGTAGAATGCACTCATCACCAGACGCGCAACGTGCGGATTCTGTGACGTTGTCCAGCAGGTAAAATGGTCCTCCGCGGCATCATAAACACCAAGCGTGGCACGCGGCTCCATGGCATTCGGAACAAGCCGGTTGTTGACGATGTCAAGTTTGGTGACATGAGCTGCCTTGGCGAAGGCATCACTCGTTGCCTTTTCGTCACCAAGGTCCCAGTCGAAAATCAGATTTCCAGAGGCTTCCGGATGGAGTTGCGGCGCGCCTTGCTTCATGGCCGCGACTGCGTTCACCACGACAGGCAGCTCTTCATACGTTACCTCCACGGCCTCGGCAGCATCGCGCGCCTGCCCCTTCGTATCGGCAACCACAATAACCACCGCGTCGCCGACGTAACGCACTGCGTCTGTGGCAAGCGGCGACCAGGCGCCCATCTTCATGGGACTGCCATCCTTCGAATGAACCATCCAGCCGCAGATCAGATTGCCGATGCCGTCGGCCTTCAGCTCTTTCCCCGTCAGAACGCCGATGACGCCCGGCATCTTCTTGGCGGCCTCAGCATCGATACTCGTTACCTTCGCGTGCGCATGCGGGCTGCGGACAAACGCCGCGTGCTTCATACCAGGCACGACCATATCGTCAGTGTAGCGGCCCTTGCCCGTGATAAACCTTTTATCTTCCTTGCGGAGGACACGTGCTCCTATACCTTCAACACCCATGGTGACTTCTCCCTGTCACAGGCGCTTTGCCTAGCTAAGTGGCCTCTCAGGCAATCGCGGCTGCAAGACTGAAAACAGATGTTCAGGCGGCCTTGACAGCGGCCTTGCTCATTTTGTCCGACGCATCAAGTACGGCTTTGACGATGTTGTGATAGCCGGTGCAGCGGCAGATGTTGCCCTCGAGCTCGGCCCGCACGGTTGCTTCATCAAGCCCATTGGGATGTCGCCTGATCATGTCGGCCGAGCTCATGATCATGCCGGGCGTACAGAATCCGCATTGAAGCGCATGATTTTCGCGGAAAGCGACCTGAAGAGGATGCAGTTCGCCGTTGGCGCTAAGCCCTTCGATTGTCATTACCGTCGAGCCGGAGGCCTGGGCAGCCAACATTGTACAGGATTTGACCGCCCTGCCATCGACATGGACCACGCAGGCACCACATTGTGACGTGTCACACCCGACATGGGTGCCCGTCAATCCAAGATTTTCACGCAGGAAATGCACAAGCAATGTGCGATCTTCGGCTTCGCCAGTGACGGCACGCCCATTCACGAACAGTTCCACTTTGGCCATAGGTTCCTCCCAGAACGTTGACGCATGCGTCTCTTCCGGACTTCATGTGGTGAGGTGAAGATTAACCGCTCCTGCGCACTTGTCTATCGCCAAATAGAAAAATTCTAGTTTGTGGAGCCAGCAAGCGTGCTAGTCCATGTGATCGCCAGAAATCGACCTTGCGGGCAAGAAAATGCAATGAAACACAAGGCTTGCAATCAGGGCACAATAAAGGTATCAGGCGCGTCATCCGTCGGCGCATTCTCATGGCCGATACAAGGATTGGGAAGCTCCTTTCCCTGCCGCTTTAGCTCAGTCGGTAGAGCACATCATTCGTAATGATGGGGTCGCGTGTTCGAGTCACGCAAGCGGCACCAGCCTCCCCCCATCGCCATTGACTATGCTAATCTTTTAGCGTTTTTAAGGGGTTAGCAGGGCCGCACTGCCACACAGGAGCGCCCCACAATGGTAATGCGAATGTCACGACCGATCAAGCGAGCAGGGACCAGCAACGATCAATTCAGGAAGAGAGTACCCGTACCACTCCTTCCCGTTCTCAAGGGTCGAACGTTCTCCGTTGACCTGCCGGTATCCACTGCACCTGACAGCGACACGTTCGAAGTCTCGACCGTTGTCTCAGGCTGGATTGCATTCTCCCTTCGGACTTCCGATAAGAGCCTCTCAAAGCTCCCGCCAGTTGCTCGGAAGCACGCCGCAGTGCCTCTTCGGCGTGCACTTGATCGTCTATGTCGTGGCAAAGGCCGAACCATTGGACGATGCGTCCGTCCTGATCGCGCAGCGGCTCGGCGCGACCCGACATCCAGCGATACACGCCATCTGCACGGCGCAGGCGATACTTCATGGAGAAGCGCTCGCCCGTGATCAGGCAACGGCCGAGAACGTTTCCCACCTCATCGGCATCGTCCGGATGAAAGATCGGGTCGGTCAGATCCAGCTGTCGCTTGTCCGACAGATCCACGCCGAGAAAGTCCGCCATGCGCTTGTTGGCGAGGGTGGTCTCCCCGTCGGGGGTCAGGCGCCAGAGATTGCTCGGAACCATGTCCACGAGCAGCGATAGCTCCTGCTCCCGATCGCGTAGCGCCTGTTGTGCGCGCATCTCATCGTCGATGTCGAGAGACACGCCGTACCATTGGACAATCGCGCCGTCTTGATCACGCCGGGGTTCCACCCTGCACTCCGCCCACCGATAGGTGTCATCTTTCTCAAGCCACCGAAACCGAATGACAGCGCCGCTGCCAGACTCGAAACAGTTCAGCAAAGTTCGCTGCACTTCGGGAGCATCTTCGGGATAAATCAGCTCTTGCAGCAATGTTTCGATCCGCGGCTCCTCGATAGCGTCGAAGTCGGCGATAACTTCGCGGAAATGGTCTTGGTATCGCTTGTTGAAGTAGACCGGCCCGTCCATAGAGGTTACGCTCCAGATGCGGACCGGCACGGCATCGATCATCTGCTGGAGCTGCTGCTGGCTCCGTCGCAACGCTTCTTCGGCGTGCATCTGGTCGTCGATGTCTTGGCAGAGGCCGTACCAATGAACGATACGGCCTGCGTGATCGCGCATCGGCTCCGCCCGGCTCGACATCCAGCGATAGATGCCGTCGGCACGGCGCAGACGATACCTCATGGTGAATCGTTCGCCGGTGACGAGGCAGCGATGGAGCGTGTCCCTGAACTCCGCTGCGTCGTCCGGATGGATGGTTTCAATGACCGCCTCCAACCGGCTCATGCCCGGCTTGTCTGTATCTGGTACGTCCAGGCCGAGAAAATCGACCATGCGCTTGTTGAAGAAAGTTGGCTCCCCGTCGGGAGTCAGGCGCCACAGGTGGCTCGGAACCATGTCGATGAGCTGCGAGAGCTCATGCTCCCGGTCGCGCAGCGCCTCCTCGACCGGCATTTGATCTTCGATTTCTATCGGCATAATCGGCTGCTCCTGCCCGACAAAGCAAACACTGGAATCGTCTAGGCTTGTTACACCACGCGTGATCGATGTCTGGGCTGGCGAAATCATACCACAGCTTAATCCAGCCATGCCTCTGCCGCACCTCATGGAAATCCATGATTGTACTTAAACGACAACGAATTCTACGCTCGTGGACATCCACGACACAGGCGCGCCGTCCCTAAACTTCGGGATGGGTCGACTAAACCCGGCGACTAGAGCGTTAGACCCCGTGCACGATAGAATGATATTGTCTCTCCAGTCATTGTCGAAAACGATCGAACAGATCCGAAATATTCACGATAATGAGGAGGCGAGAATGACTCAGCGTGTCAACTATGCAGAACAGTCGCCAGAGCTGCTGTTACAGTAGTTCATCATCATGGTCGTCAATTCCTGGAACCGTCTCAACACCAAGTTCGGACTTAATAAGGCTGAACTCAGCTAAGGCGACAAGACACGACACGACCTCGTCTCGTTCAGCCCCAAACGTCTTTCGCGGCTGATTTCGGTTTGGTCTGGTCGAAAAACTCAAATCATTTGGTCCCAAAGGCCAACAACGAGGAGATAGGTTATGAAAATTGTCATTATAGGTGGAACCGGGCTCATCGGTTCCAAGACCGCCGTGCGTCTGCGCAATAAAGGCCACGAGGTGCTTGCCGTGTCGCCAAACACCGGCGTCAACACCATCACCGGCGAAGGTCTGGCGGAAGCGCTGGTCGGTGCCGAGGTTGTGATTGACCTTGCAAACGCGCCTTCGTGGGAAGACAAGGCTGTGCTCGAATTCTTCGAAACATCGGGCCGCAATCTGCTCGCCGCCGAAGCAAAGGCTGGGGTAAAACACCACATTGCCCTATCCATCGTGGGAACTGAGCGACTGCCGGAAAATGGCTACTTCAGGGCTAAACTTGCCCAGGAGAGGCTCATCAAGGAAGCGTCCATTCCATACACGATCGTCCATTCCACCCAGTTCATGGAATTCCTGAAGGGCATTGCCGATGAAGCGACCGTCGGCACCGTCGCTCGCCTTTCTCCTGCAGCTTTCCAGCCCATCGCATCGGATGACGTTGCCGATGCGATGGCGGATGTCGCCCTCGGGGAGCCGCTCAACGGCACGATCGAGATTGCGGGTCCAGAGCGCGCTCCCATGAACGAAATCATTGCCCGGTATCTGAAAGCCGCCAACGACCTGCGGAGGGTCGAAGCGGACGTCCATGCGCGTTATTTCGGATCTGAGCTCAACGATCAGTCGATCGTGCCCGGCGAAAGTGCGCGGCTCGGCAAAATCAGCTTCGAGGATTGGTTCCGTCAGTCCCAGCAGTCGAAATAAGCCAATTATCGGACAAAACCTTGGGCGATTGTCTAAAGCCCAAGGTTTCGAACGCACATAAGTCAACAACCAAAGGATTACGACAATGAAGTCAGCTTTATTAACGCTGTTTGTTTCGGCTTCAGCTTGCGTGCTCGGCACCTTGCCAGCCGTTGCCGCTGAAGATGGTGCAAAAGTCACACCCCTCATGCAAATGGACCTGCCGAATTATCCCGGCAAGGAGGGCCTGATGATATCGGTGGTGTATGAGGGCGGAGGCTCTTCACCAATTCACAAGCACGACGCAAATGCATTCGTCTATGTCCTCGAGGGCTCGATCGTGATGCAGGTCAAGGGAGAAAAGGAAGTCACCTTGTCACCGGGAGAGACCTTCTACGAGAGTCCTTCCGACATTCACCTGGTCAGCCGCAACGCGAGCACGACTGAACCCGCGA
Source organism: Phyllobacterium brassicacearum (assembly GCF_003010955.1). Taxonomy (GTDB): domain Bacteria; phylum Pseudomonadota; class Alphaproteobacteria; order Rhizobiales; family Rhizobiaceae; genus Phyllobacterium; species Phyllobacterium brassicacearum. The sequence goes on along the minus strand of NZ_PGGO01000009.1, from coordinate 152,212 downwards.
AATTCATCGTCGTTTTGCTCAAGACCAAGGACGCTCCGGTTGTCATGCCGGTGGAATGATACTTTGCACATAGGCGAAGGTGCGGCGGTTTCATGGGGTGAATCACTGTTGATCGTCGATTTCGTGTCGGCGTGACTAGAGAACAGTTTCGAGAGGGAGCAAGTTGATGAAAGTCACGGTTATGGGAGCGACCGGGCGAATCGGGACGCACCTCGTAGAGAAACTTCGACAGATGGATATCGAGGTGGTCGCCGCGTCCACTTCTCTCGGAGTTAACAGTCTGACGCGGGAAGGCCTAAGAGGAGCCATAGCGGGTGCCGTCGTTGTGATTGACGTCACCAACGCCGCGTCGTTTGGTGACGACTCGGCCCTGGATTTTTTCAGGGCCTCCACCCGCAATCTGTTGGCCGCTTCAGCAGATGAAGGCGTCAGGCACTACATCGCCCTTTCCGTGGTAGGGACACCTCGCCTTGTTGAGAGCGATTATTTCCGCGCGAAGATGGTGCAGGAAAATCTCATCCGGGCGGCGAGAAGGCCCTACACCATTCTCCATTCCACGCAATTCTTCGAGTTTATCAGCGGCGTGGTCGAGATGGGAGCAGAGGGAGATGCCTTTCGGCTCCCGTCGGCATCGATAAGGCCAATAGCTGCCGATGACGTCGCCGAAATGCTAACCGAATTGGCGATGGGGGCGGCAAGGAACGATACCGTAGAGATCGGCGGACACGAGCAATTCGGTCTCGATGAAATTGCTCGTATCCACCTCGCAGCAAACGAAGACACGCGCCAGGTCATTACCGACAACAGCGCGCGCTACTACGGCGTCGAACTGAACGACGACACCTTGCTTCCGCTCAAGGGAGCGCGTGTGAGTTCGCTGCGCTACATCGACTGGCTGTATCGCTCTATGGCCAATTAGGCGTCAACACCCGGTAGCTGCCTGTCGGACAAACAATTAATAGGAAAAACCGAGCGATTTGGAGATCGTTCCAAGAGCTCGCTGCCGCGTTGCACGCAATGTTTCTCTCGGGCCAATCTCAATCGAGGTCACCGAGCCTTGGAGGTCAAGATACTCAAGGCGCGCGCCCTATCGAACAAAGGTCTTGTAGACCTTTGATAATTCATAACACAAACGTGTAAGAGAGGTGTTATGAAAAAAACCGCGACTGGTCCCGATGGCGTATCCGAGGAAGCGGCCGACAGCAGCAATGCCGGGCGAGTTAGTCTGTATGGAGCTACGGTCGAGTACGGCATCCACTGCATGCTCTGGCTAATCGCGCCGCGTGAAAAGCCAGTGAGCAGTCGGGACCTTGCCGAACTGCAGGGTGTGCCATCAACATGATGGCAAGGGTCATGCCGAGGCTTGAAAAGGCGGGACTCGTCGTGTCGACGAGCGGCATCAGCGGTGGCTACAGGCTTGCGAAAGCCCCGCAAGACATCACAGTGCTTGACGTTATCGATGCGATTGATGGCCGCAAGAGCGTGTTTGATTGCAAGGATGTCCGCAAGAATTGCGCTTTGTTCGGTGGCAATGCCCCCGCCTGGATCACAAATGGAGTGTGCGGCGTCCATGCCGTCATGCTGCGTGCCGAGAAAAGCATGCGCAACGAGATGAGCCGCACCACCCTCCAAGACTTGGCGATCGGTTTCAGCACTCTCGCCCCTGCGGATTTTGGAGATAATGTCGGTCGGTGGCTGGATGACCGGGCAACCAACCGGGAACTTGCCCGCATTTCAGCAGTCAAAGACAGCTCGAGGAACCGTAGGCGCGGATCGGACGACTGATGGGGCGGCAAGTTGAAGCCGTGTAACGCATTGGATGGATGAAATGAACATTTCGACGGGAACTGTTGTGACTGCCAAAGAAACACTTTTCGAGCAAAATCCGATCGTGTTGGTCGTCGACGACGACGAATCGCTGAGGCTCTCCATTTGTGAGCTGTTGGAATCTGTTGGTATTCAAGCCGCCGGGTTCGCCACGACCCAAGCACTCATGGATGCCGAGGTACTGGACAGGCCGGGCTGTATGATACTTGATGTTCGCATGCCGGGCGTGAGCGGTCTCGAATTTCAATCTCGCTTGGCTGCGAGCGGCATTTCCGCGTCCATTATTTTCCTCACCGGCTACGGCGACATACCAATGACGGTGCACGCGATGAAGGCCGGCGCGATCGAGTTCCTCACCAAGCCCGTTCGCGATCAGACGCTGCTCGACGCTGTCAGCAAAGCGATAGAAATTGATAAGGAAAAGCGAGCCGAACAACTTACAACCGACGCCAACGTTGCACTCTATGCCACCCTCACACCTCGCGAGCGCCAAGTCATGGAGGCGGTCGTGCGCGGCGCCTTAAGCAAACAGATAGCGTTCGAACTGAACATATCGGAAATCACCGTCAAACTCCATCGAAGCAGTGTGATGAAAAAGATGAAACCCCCCTTCCTCACGCACCTCGTTCGAGCCTGGCAGTCGATACCTGCGGACATACGTGATGGTTACCCGGTCTAGACTTTCGTATGGCTTTGATGAAAGCCCGACTCGGCAGATATTGAAACCGTGTGACGACAGTGCGTTGTGCGAAAGTTTTTATCTTGGCCCTTGTTCCCACGATTGCAGTCGTCGACGACGACAAGAGTATCCGCGACGCCTTGGCAGAACTGCTCGAGGTGTTCGACTTCAAGTGCCGAGTGTTCGAGCGCCCAGAATCATTTCTCGCAGCACACGCCCAAGGTCGGTTCGATTGCCTGATCACCGACCTCAATATGAAAAGCATAACTGGGCTCCAGCTGCAACAGACGCTGGCCGCTCTCGATCCCGGGTTACCCATGATCTTTATTTCGGCACAGTCAGACTCCGAAGCAAGATCGAAGGCACTTCGTTCGGGGGCGGTCGCCTTTCTCAGCAAGCCGATCGACGACGATGTTCTCTACAGGCACATCATTTCCGCCCTCAATCGGTGTTGAAAACAGCCCGACCGACGATTGATCCAGGTTTCGCACTGTTGCCACACTTCATGGATTCGAAACGCAATTGACCATCGCTTCTGAACGGAGGTCGCAGGTGGAACTAGCAGATTACGAGACCAACAGTGTGATTCGCTACAATCTCGAAGGTACGATTCAATACTGCAATGCCGCGACCGAAACCCACTACGGATGGAAGACGGCGGCTATGCCGGGCCGGCATTTCCGCGACCTCATGCTGGAACATTCCGAAGGCTCAATACTTTGGGCAAATCTCTTCAGGATTGGGCACTGGGATGGACCCGTGCGGCGGCGTTCGCATTCCGGAGATGAGATCATCGCCAACATTCGCTTGGTAGTCAGACATGACAGCCTCGGCAATCCCTTCGACGTCGTGGAGTATTCCGCATCATCCATCAACTTGCAGGTCAACTCCATTGCCTCCCCGCCCCTAAACGCTGCTCTGGGGGGCCCCGTTGCCTGCTGGCAGTTCAATCTCAAACGTGCCCGACCCTTGCTGGGGTCCCTCGATGCAGAGGCGGGCAGCGATGCCAACGTTCGCGAATGGCACCCCGATCGATTGGACACACTGCTTACTGCTGTTCAGATTACAGACGTCAGCGACGAGGCGATACGCTTGTTCGGCCTGCCGACCGATCGGGAAAGGGTGGTAGATCGACCCGTTGCCAGCCTTTGGCCAGAGCAGAGCCGCGCCGCGCTCGGCGATTTGCTTACCGCCATAGCTGCGAAAGACGATACAGAGCCCGAAACTCGAGAAATACCAGTGGTCGGCCGGTTGCAACATGTGGTCCTGACGGGCTGGAGGGCTGCTGACCCACGATGCCCTGACACAGTCTTCGTCCGTGTCAGCGCCATATTGAATGCTCCGAACGCCGTCATCGAGCTCGAAGCCAGCCAGCATCGTTATCGGAATCTGATTTCCTGTTTGCCGGTCGCTGTCTGGCAGATCGATGAGATCAGCTGACGTCTCGTATCGTCGAGAGCGCTCAGCGAGCCAGCGATATAATTGGCCGGATCCAGGATATGGCCGGCAAGCGCGCTCCGGCCTACGCTTTGCTCGGTTTGAACGACATCGTCCGTGAATGCCTGGTTTTTCTTCGCCACGAAAGCGAAGACAAAAATGTTGTGTTCAAGACCAGGCTGGAACCGAACCTACCATTCATCCGGGGTGATCAAATTCAGTTGCAGCAGATTATTGTCAACCTGATCGTCAATAGCATCCAGGCAATGAAGGCGGCACCTCAAACGCAGCATGAGATCTATCTCGAAACCAGTCTGGATGCGAACGATCATGTTGCCTTCTCGATCAGGGATACGGGCACTGGCATCCCAATCGAATACATGGAGCAGCTCTTCGACGGATTCTTCACGACGAAGGACGGTGGGCTGGGCATAGGATTGGCAATCTGCCAATCAATCGTCAAAGCTCATGGAGGGACGATTGCCGCCGCCAATCACGCAGACGGCGGCGCCCTGTTTCACTTCTCGATCCCGACGGAAAGCGCTGCTACAGCCGCGAACGATTCGGCATCGTCCAGGTATCTGGCATCGGGGATCACACTTGATACCACGCGGCAGACGTCACTCTCAACTTCTGATGAATGCTAGAAGATCGGCGTTGATGACGTCGGCATGGGTCGTGCACATGCCATGTGGATACGTCTCATAGACCTTCAGTGTCCCATTCTTCAAAAGCTTCACCGACAGGAGCGCGGAGTCCGCGATAGGAACAATCTGGTCGTCATCGCCGTGCATCACAAGCGTTGGGATGTCGATTGCTTTTAGGTCTTCGGTGAAATCCGTTTCCGAAAAGGCCTTGATGCAATCGTAATGCGCTTTTGCACCTCCCATCATGCCCTGCCTCCACCAATTCGTGCGGATTGGATCGGATACGGTCATTCCTTCGCGGTTGAAACCGTAGAACGGGATGGGGAAATTCCAATAAAACGCCGAGCGGTTGGCAGCGAGTTCAACACGCAAACCATCCAAGACCTCGATCGGCAAGCCGCCGGGGTTTGCGGCGGTTTTCACCATGATCGGCGGAACGGCACCTATCAGGACCAGTTTGGCCACGCGATCCTTGCCATGGCGTGCGACGTAGCGGGCCGCTTCGCCGCCGCCTGTCGAATGTCCGACATGAATGGCATCGCGCAGGTCGAGGAACGCTGCCAGTTCGGCAAAATCGGCGGCATAGGTGTCCATGTCGTTGCCGGTCGCTGTTTGGGTCGAACGTCCGTGTCCGCGGCGGTCATGGGCGATGACGCGGTAGCCCTTGTCCAGGAAGAAGAGCATCTGCGTATCCCAATCGTCGCCGGAGAGCGGCCAGCCGTGATGAAAGACGATCGGCTGCCCCGTTCCCCAGTCCTTGTAGTAGATGTCTGTACCGTCCTTGGTTTTGAGTACGCCCATGTCGTGAGTCCTTTCGCTTTGATTACTGGAATCGGTTGATGAAACGCGTTGGGCGCCGGACGCCATTGACGGCATCGCAGCGAAGACCGTCGCGCTAACCCCAAGCAGAAGCAAATCACGACGAGACGTGTCGATCGTTTCAAACGGTGTACGCTCATTCATGCGGCAATCTCCTTGAGGTACGGAGCCGGACAGGTGGGATGCTCGCCTGCCAATTCGTTGGCTGCTGGAAGAAACCGGAAAACTCCCCCATTCATCATCTCTGTCGCGTCCGGTTGACACGGCTCGCACATGAAATTTAGTGGCTATGCGAGGCCCAGACATCCCATCCATTGGTTTGGACGGCTCATACGGAAGGTCACAGCACGCAAGGCGAAATGGAGGTTCGTTAGTAGCTTGGTAGGGGCAGCGCCGCAAAGCCCTTGTCGGCCGGCAAGACGAGCCCCATTTAATGGCTGCAAGTGCGATTGCGTCTGATCAATCAGGCTGAGGTTAATGCTACCTGGCCAATTGTATCCCAACGTATCTCAACGTCCGCTTCCTGCGACAGGACGCAAGTACGCATGGAAGACGACACACGAGAGACACACGTACAACGTCTTTGCGGCCAGCAACGGGCCAGTGAACACGACTGGTCGTGAAAATCAGGAGGCGTAAATGGACAGCACACTGACGGAACGCTCGCGCTCGTACAGCGACTTTTCCAGCATCCTCGACTACTCGGCCTACGATCCCCTCCCAGACGACTGGCTGATAGGTATTACAGACGTGGTGGACTCGGGATCAGCGATCAGGCGGGGCGCTTATGAGGATGTCAACTTTGCCGGCGTATCGGTCATAGCCGCCGTCGGTAACTCATGGGGCACCTACGACTTCCCCTTCACCTTTGGCGGGGATGGGGCAGCATTTGCGTTGCCAGCCGGCGGCTTGGAACATGCGACCTCCGCGTTGAGGCAAGTAGCGGCTTTGGCAAAAACGGACTTCGGTTTGACGCTCCGAGCGGGCTTGCTTCCGGTGAGTGAGATTCGCGCCAACGGCCACGATGTGCGAGTTGCAAGAGACGCGGCCTCCAGCCGTGCAAGCTTTTCGATGTTTGCAGGTGGCGGACTGAGGTGGGCAGAACGCGAACTGAAGAAAGGCCGATATTCGGTCGAGCTCGCAAAGACATCCTCGAAGCCCGACCTGAAAGGCCTTTCCTGTGACTGGCTTCCCATTCCTAACCAGCACGGCATGATCTTGTCGCTACTGGTCGAACCACGCGAAACCACAAGCAGCGGGACTTTCGCAGCTCTGGCAAGGCGTGTCCTTGCCGTTTTCGACGCCAGTGATCGCCAGGGTCACCCCTTGCCGGAGAGACCGCCCACACCGCGAAAACCGGAGACGTGCGTCGATCCTGAGAGCTGGTTAGAAATCGCGTCGCATTCCGATTTCAAAAAGTACGATGATGTCCTGCGTCTGACGTTGGACTGTTCAGAGGAGCATGCAGACAAAGCGGAAGCCATTCTGCAGGAGGCCGCCGTGCGTGGAGATATCTTCTACGGCATGCATCGCCAGTCTCATGCCGTCATGACATGTCTGGTCCCGGCAGCGAGCCCGCAATCTCATTTGCATTTTTTGGACGGGCGAGACGGTGGATACTCAAAGGCGGCGGAAATGTTGAACCGGATGCGCGTAAACCCCAGCCTCGCGTAAAAAAGGCCGATGAAAACATCGGCCCTTCACTTATTTCTCGGCGGCATTGGCAATCAGGCAGACTTTGCCCGGACGGGAAGCTTCCAGTTCGGACGAACGAAGTGGCAGGTATAGCCGTCCGGAATACGCTCCAGATAATCCTGATGCTCGGGCTCTGCTTCCCAGAAATCGGAGGCAGCCGCGACTTCAGTCACAACCTTGCCCGGCCACAATCCTGACGCATCGACATCGGCGATCGTGTCTAGCGCGATCCGCCTCTGGTCCTCGCTCGTATAGAAGATGGCTGAGCGATAGCTCATGCCTACGTCATTGCCCTGACGGTTGCGCGTGCTCGGATCGTGGATCTGAAAAAAGAACTCAAGTAACTCCCGGTAGCTGATCCGGGCGGGATCAAAGATAATCTCGATGGCCTCTGCATGGGTTCCGTGGTTGCGATAGGTCGCATTTGGCACATCGCCGCCTGTGTATCCGACGCGTGTCGAAACCACGCCATCGTAGCGGCGAATGAGGTCTTGCATGCCCCAAAAACAACCACCGGCAAGGACTGCTCGTTCTTCGGTCATTTGATGTTCTCCACCTGGTTCAGATAGGCACCGTATCCCTCGGCCTCCATGTTGTCTCGATGAACAAATCGAAGCGAAGCAGAATTGATGCAATAGCGCAGTCCGCCGCGCTCGGCGGGTCCGTCGGGAAAGACGTGCCCAAGATGACTGTCACCACCCGCAGAGCGCACCTCCGTGCTGATCGTGCCGTGCCTTGCATCAAGCAATTCCTTGACGTTCGCATGCTCGATCGGCTTGGTGAAACTCGGCCAGCCTGAGCCAGAGTCGAATTTGTCGGAGGAGGCAAACAGCGGCTCCCCGGAGACCACATCGACGTAGATCCCTGGCTCCTTGTTGTTGAGATATTCGCCTGTCCCCGGGTATTCGGTGCCACTTTCCTGCGTCACACGATATTGCTCGGGCGACAGGCTCGAAATTGCTTCCATCTTTTTTTGATATTTCGACATTTTTCTTCTTCCTCATTTCGTTCGGCGCTTGAACAGTTTCAAGCCCTACGGAGCTGTGGTGGATACATGATTGGCGGAATGGACGTTCACGGCCGCCAATTCCAGCGAGCTCGGCGAAGACATACTTGCGATCATTGCCACGACCGCAGATGGTTCGCGCGGGTCGCTGTCGTAGACGCATGGTGATGCAACGACCGCAATGCCGATCAGGGACATGATGACAAATCGCATGGTCAACCTCTCTTCTACTTGATAGTTGACCTGTCCGGCAGACAGGCCCGCCACCGCCCTGAAAACTGGATCAAACCAGGTTGATCACGACATCGATGTTGCCGCGTGTTGCCTTTGAGTACGGGCACGTCCGGTGTGCTGCGTCCGTCAGGGCACGGGCGACATCGTGCTCCAGGCCAGGAAGGCTCACATTGAGCCGGGCCTGGAGGCGGTAGGCGCCGTCTTCCGCCACTAGATCCACTTCGGCATCAATGGCCGCGTCTTCGGGCAGTGTTATCTTCATCTGCCGCGCGGCAATTCCCATCGCGCCCTCGAAACACGCTGACCAGCCTGCCGCAAACAGCTGCTCGGGGTTCGTGCCGCTGCCCGCGGTGCCAGGCGACGAAAGCTTGACATCGAGGCGGCCATCAGAGCTGCGGGACGAGCCGTCCCGCCCGCCAGTGGTGTGAGTCTTGCCGGTGTACAGTACTTTTGCAACTTGGGTCATGGTGTGTTTCCTTTGAAGCGGTTGAGTGGCTGGGTTCGGCCAATGACTGCATAAGGCACTTGAGACGTATCCCGCATGTGTCGGGATTGAACAGAAATGTAACGAATTGTGGGGCGGCGGCTGACCGGTACATTGCGATACAATTGGCGGCGATCGGCAGTCGTTTCCATTGAGTATTGCTGGTCGCGATTGCCTTTTCACCCAAAGGTGAAAGCAAATGCTTCGACGCCCGGGTCAAGAAACCGAACTTCGAAGGTACGTTCTTTTACGTCACCCGCCTGACGCACCATCTGATAGAGGCGCGTCTGGGTGACGGTTCCGTTGCCGTCGGCATCGATATCGCTACCATGGCTTTCGGCTGGTGCCCTGCCATCGACCGTTACCTGGAACCGCACGGGCTTGCCATCAGCACTAGGTCCGAGCACGAGGTGCAGATCGCGTGCCCTAAATCTGTAGGTGATAGCGCCACCCGACCGATTGAGCGTTGCCTGTTCGGGTCCGATCGTCCAGTTGCCGGAGAGGCCCCATTCATTGAGCCCCGGCTCCGCTGCCGTATAGTTCAGGGGGGCATCACTTTTCACAGCCTCTGGGGATGCAAAGTTCGATGCCCGCTGATAGCCGATATAAGTCTCGGACGATCCGATATTGCCAAGATCGGGTGCCGCCTGCGCACCGGAGAGGTCCGGCGTTATGGCCTTGTTCTCCGCCTTCAGGCTTCCGGCTTCCGCCAGCAGATCCTGGATGACTTTTTCGGACTTGTCATGGTCCCCCTCACCGAAATGCTGGTATCTGATCTGACCTTTTGCATCGATGAAGTAGTGGGCTGGCCAGTAACTGTTCCGGAATGCACGCCATATTTTGAAGTTGTTGTCGATCGCCACCGGATAGGTGATCTGGAAGTCGCTGATCGCCTTCTTGACGTTGTCGATCTTCTTTTCGAAAGCAAATTCCGGGGCATGGACACCGATCACGACCAGGCCCTGATCCTTGTACTTTTCCGACCAAGCCCGAACATAAGGGACAGTGCGAATGCAATTGATGCAGGAATAAGTCCAGAAATCGATCAACACGACCTTGCCGCGCAACTGCTCGTTGGTCAGGGGCGGAGAGTTGAGCCACTCGACCGCTCCATCAAGCGACGGGAACTTGCCCTCAACCGGCAGATCGCTTCGCGAGGCCATACCGCTGCTTCCAGCCAGCACCATGCTGCTGTCTCTGCTCATGTCAGGCGCAGCCGTCGGCTTGACCGCATTTAGTAGCGCCTGCTCGATCCTGTTCGTACCAGAACTGGAGAGGCGTGTGAGAATGCCCGTATCGGCACCCAAGCCGATAGCCGCAACACCGCAAAGTACGGCAATACCGAGAGCGCGACGCACCCACTCACCAGCGCCAAGAGAGCCCTTCATGACCGCAAAGGCCTGCCCGCCGATAAGAAGAGCCAGTGCAAGCGATGTCGCGGCACCAGCCGAATAGGCCAAGAGAAGCAACGTGGTCTGAACGTTCGCCCCCTGAAGAGCGGCTCCTGTTAACACCAATCCGAGTATCGGTCCGGCACAGGGTGCCCAGAGCAGACCGGTTGCGATGCCGAGAATGATCGCACCGCCCGCCGTCGGAAACGAGGTCGGTCCGCCGGTTGAATTCAATAACCTGTTTGCGAAAGCAACGACTGGCCGCGTCAGGACTGTTGCCAGCTGGGGCGAAACAAGTGTCACACCGAAAACAGCGAGCAATATGATCGCGGTATATCGGCCGTATTCATTGGCATGAACCGCCCAACTGCCCCCCACAGCGGCAAGCGTAGCAACGCCTGCAAAGGTGAGCGCCATACCGGCGAGCATCGGCAGCATGCTGCTGACGAAAGGTCGCCCGGCACGGGCGAAGACGAAGGGAAGAACCGGCAGGATGCATGGACTGAGGATCGTCAACACACCTGCGAGATAGGAAATAACCAAGAGAGCCATCATCGTTTCCTTTGCAATGATCATCAGCGCGCCACGGCGCAGGGGCTGGAGATCAGCATCAGACGGCGCCGACGTATCCCGCATGTGTCGGAATTGGACCCGATGTGTAACGAAGTGTGAGAGGCGTAGCGGTCGTTACAGTGCGACACAAGGCGGGCGCTAATTTAACGTATCGCCACGTTCTTAATCAGCCGATGGAGATTTCAGCCGAGAGCCCACCGCCCTCGCGGTTGGACAATTTGAGCGAGGCACCTATCGCGAGCGTCAACTGTTGTGCGATTGCCAATCCCAATCCCGTACCGCCAGTGCCGCGGTTTCGGGACTGTTCGAGCCGGAAGAATGGTTGGAGCACTGCTTCAAGCTGCTCTTCCGGAATGCCGGGACCGCGATCCAGCACGCTTATGACAACGGCGCCCTTGGCATCCTTTTCCAAATGAACGTCGGCGCTTCCGCCGAATTTGAGGGCGTTGTCGATGAGATTGGTGAAAATGCGGCGCAGCGCGTGCGGCCGTGTCTCGATCACGGCTTTGATGTCGCCTGTTATGGTTACGGCCTTGCCTGTATCCTGGTAATCATAGACGAGGCTTTCCATGAACGACCCGATGTCGACCCGGGTGGATTTCTCTGCATTTCCATGGGCGCTGCGAGCATAGGCGATGCCCTCATGGACGAGACGCTCGATTTCGGTCAGATCCTGCAGCAGTTTGTCCTTCTCGACCGAATCTTCTGCAAATTCGGCGCGAAGCTTCATGCGCGTAATGGGCGTTTGAAGGTCATGCGAGATTGCTGCAAGTATCTGCACCCTTTCTTCGAGATAATGAGCGATGCGATCCCGCATCGCGTTGAATGCCGTTGCAGCATAGGCAACTTCGCTCGGTCCGGTTTCGCTCAGGCGAGGGGCGTTCTTGTTCGGGTCAAGGGCATCAGCGGCATGGGCGAGGTCCTCGAGGGGACGGATTGCCTGACGGACAGCAAACCAGCTGCAAAGAACGAGCAGAATGAGCTGCGCGACAAGAACATAGGGCAACCACTGTGCGACGGGCATGATTGGACGAGGACTCACGTCGATCGTCAGCGGATTGCCGTCGCTCAATGTCAGATGGGCCTGAAGTCGCTCGCCATCACTCGGTATGGCATCGAATGTCAAAGGAAAACGCGGATCGATGGCTTGTCTTATCTTCGCCGCGATTTCGGCACCGCGCTCGCTCGTGTCGGGAACGCCGGGCAGTCCTGGTCCCAATACAAATCGGTACGCCCCGCGGTCGAGCCGCGCCAGCCAATCCGCCCGTTCATCGGCCGGAAGGCGATCCAGAATAGCGATCGAGGTCGCCACTTCATTTTCGAGCGTATTATACATCACGCCCTTGGCCGCCGTGTAGCGTTCAAAAAACAGCAGACTGAGGGAAAGCCCCTGGGCAATAACCAAGCCAGTCAAGAGGATGAGGAACAACCTCGCCCCCATGGTGCGCGGCCAGGGTCCAGAACGCCGCATGATTGCCATGGTGGTCACTGGCGAACCTCGGAAATCTCGACAGGCACAGCGAAGACATAACCTTCACTACGAACAGTCTTGATGTAGGCGGGCTCGCGGGCATCGTCGGACAGGCGCTGGCGCAGGCGGCTGACGAGAAGATCGATGGACCGGTCGAACAATTCCGCTTCGCGTCCTTGCGTGAGATTCAACAGTTGATCCCGGTTGAGGACACGTTGCGGATGGTCGACGAAGACGCGAAGCAATCGATATTCGGCTCCGCTGAGCGCAACCACTGTGCCGTTCCGGTCAATCAGATGACGGCCGGTCGTGTCGAGTTGCCAATCGCCAAATGTCAGCAATTGCCCGACCTCCGTAATCTGCAGATTGGGTGGCAGCATGCGCGTTCGGCGTAGTACCGCCTTGATGCGCGCCAGCAGTTCGCGCGCTGCGAAGGGTTTTGCAAGATAATCATCTGCCCCCATCTCCAAACCAACAATGCGATCTGTTTCATCGTTGCGCGCCGTCAGCATGAGGACAGGAGTTGCTTTATGCTTCCCCGCCCGCAACTCGCGACACAGGACCAGACCATCATCGCCCGGCATCATCAGATCGAGCACGATGAGATCGACAGAGTTAGCCTCGAGAAATGCCCGCATGTGCCGTCCGTCCGCCGCGACATCAACGCGCAGACCGTTTTTCTTGAGGTAGCTTGCAACCAGCTCCCGAATTTCGCGATCATCGTCAACGATCAGGATGTGGTCAATGTGATCCATCGTAGGGCACCCCTCAATTTTTAAAAACAGCTCGTTTTACTTATCACAATAATCAATATTGCACAATCTAACGCCGAATGCCTCGTGTCTCCCCTTTAATAGCCGTCGACGTCGATGACAGCCTGCGCAAATGCCTGCGGAGCCTCCTGAGGCAGATTGTGGCCGATGCCTCCTTCGATCATCCGGTGACTATATTTGCCCGAGAACTTCTTGGCGTACGACGCGGGATCCGGATGCGGGGCGCCATTGGCATCACTTTCAAGGGTGATCGTCGGCACGGAGATGACCGGGCCCTTGGCAAGCTGCTTTTCCAGATCGTCATATTGCGGCTCGCCATCTGCCAGGCTCAGCCGCCACCGGTAATTATGGATCACGATCGCGACATGGTCCGGGTTATTGAAGGCCTCGGCAGATCGGTCAAACGTCGCATCGTCAAAGTTCCACTTCGGCGACGCGAGTTGCCAGATGAGCTTTGCAAATTCGTTCCGATTGCTTTCGTACCCCTGCCGGCCACGTTCTGTGGCAAAGTAGAACTGGTACCACCAAGCAAGTTCCGCCTTGGGTGGCAGTGGTTTCTTGTTGGTCTCCTGGCTACCGATCAGATAACCACTCACCGAGACCATGGCCTTGCAGCGCTCGGGCCAGAGCGCCGCCATGATGTTCGCTGTGCGTGCTCCCCAGTCGAAGCCGGCGACGATCGCGGTGCGGATCTTGAGCGCATCCATTAATGCGATGATATCGGTAGCAATCACGGATTGCTGGCCATTCCGGACCGTATCGCTTGAGAGGAACCGAGTGGTGCCGTAGCCGCGCAGGTACGGCGTGATGACGCGATAACCTGCGGATGCGAGCAGCGGAACAACGTCGACGAAGCTGTATATATCGTAGGGCCAACCGTGCAGGAGGATGACTGCAGGGCCATCGGCAGGTCCGGCTTCGGCATATCCAATGTTGAGAACGCCTGCATCGATCTGCGTCAGCGGTCCCATGGATGTGTTCGTACCTGGCTTGATCGCGGGCAGGACAGCTGTCTTGCCAGCCTGTGCGTTTGCAGTACCGATTATTCCGAACTCACCCGCAGCGAGGGTCATGGCTGCGAACCCAAGGAAACGGCGACGGCGATGATTAATTTCTCCGGACATTTTGATCTCTCTCCAACGGATATGGACCCAGCGCAAAGTGATATTCCTCGTGTATCCGCCATGTGTCGCCGACTCCTCAAATTTGCATGCAGAGGTAGCATTCGTCGCTCCAGATACATTTGCTTACAATCCTATCAGAGACCGGGCACCTGCACCGGGCGTTTTCTCTTGCGGTCCCGTTTGAATTGACTACTATGTTGTCAGTGACAACATAGAGGAACGGACTATGGGTGCGGCAGAGGAATTTCGCAGTTTCAATCGTTTTTTCACGAAGGAAATCGGGCTCCTCGACAAGCATCTCCTCGCCAGCGACTACACGCTGGCAGAGGGACGCGTGTTGTATGAACTTGCAAAGAACAGCGAGCAGACAGCAGCCGAAATCGGACGAAGTCTGGGAATGGACAAGGCCCATCTCAGTCGCATTCTGGCGCGGTTTGCCAAGCGCAATCTCGTGCGCGGTCGCACCAGCCCCGATCATGGAAAGCAACGCCTCATGTCCCTGACGGATGCCGGGCGTCAAGCTTTCGCCTTTCTAGATCAGGGCTCGCAGTCGCAAATTGAAGGACTGCTGGCACCCATGGATAATGACACGCGCCAGCAACTGGTCTCATCCATGCGCAAGATCCAGGCGATCCTCGACCGCGGGAAACACGATCGCGATGGAGTCGCATATCGCGACCTTCGACCCGGAGACCTCGGTTGGATCGCCCACCGGCAAGCTGTGCTCTATCATGAGGAGTATGGCTGGGACTGGACCTATGAGGGGCTCGCCTGTGAGATCCTTGGAAAATTTGCCGCCAATTTCAATCCTGAGCGTGAGGCGGGTTGGATCGCCGAACGCGGTGGTGTCGTCGTCGGTTCCATTTTCCTCATGCAGAGCGAAGATCCTGACGTCGCAAAATTGCGACTACTCTATGTCGAGCCAAGCGCGCGGGGGCTCGGCATCGGCCGTGCATTGGTTGCGAAATGTGTCGATCGCGCCCGAGAACTAGGTTACCGGCAGATCAAACTCTGGACGAACGATGTCCTGATCTCGGCCCGGCGTATTTATCAGGCGATGGGCTTTCAGCTCGTCGACGAGGAAAACCATCATTCCTTCGGGTATGATTTGGTGGGGCAGACCTGGGTGCTTGATCTTCAGGCACAGTAGCGATCACCATATCTTGATTGCACGCCACACTTTTTGCCGAATGAGGCAAGCTGACGCCTTTTTCTTGTCAAGCATGACTGCTATGTGTATGCATGTCATAAGCATCCTTACGAATTTTAACTCTCCTCATCATGAACAATGCACCGACCCTTGGCTTCCTGCTGCATGACGTTGCCCGGCTGCTGCGCAAGCGATTCGAGCAACGGGCCAAATGCCTTGGACTGACCAGGTCACAATGGCAGACGCTGGCATACCTCGCCAACAACGAGGGTATACACCAGGCAGGTCTCGCGGAGATCCTCGAGATCGAGCCAATCACGCTGGTGCGTATTCTCGACAAGCTGGAGGAACGCGGCCTGGTCGAGCGCCGCCGCCGCCCCACGGACCGCCGCATCTGGCTCTTGTTCCTGCGCGAGGAGACGCGGCCGCTGCTCGCATCGATGCGTGTCATTGGAGACGCGACGCGCGCTGACGCTCTTGCCGGCGTCCCGCCGGAAGACCGCGAACACCTAATACGTACCCTTACCCTCATGAAGACCAATTTGATCGACGCATGCCAGACGCCGGTCGAGGACAAAGAGAAAAATCATGGCTGACGGTTCATCTTCCTTACGTATCCCCGCCAATCCAGACGCGGCCAACGACTTGGTCATGGAAAAGCGCGATACCACAATCGAAGCAGCTCCCACGGAACCTGCACCCAGGGAATCCACTCCGACGCCTTCCGTTTCTCCGGCACGACCGCGTCGCAGCTTTAAACGGCCCCTGCTCTTTGCATTGCTGCCCGTGGTCCTGATCGGGGGCGGATATGCCTATGCGACCGGCGGTCAGGTCATGTCCACGGACAACGCCTATGTTCAGGCGGACATCGTCGGCGTTTCAACGGACGCATCCGGTATCGTCCAGTCGATCGAGGTGCACGACAACGAACAGGTCAAGCAGGGTCAGATGCTGTTCCGGCTTGATCCCGCTGTCTACAGCATCGCCCTTTCCGGAGCGAAAGCGCAACTCGGCGTCGTTCGCAACCAGATCCTCAATCTCGAGGCAAGTTACAAACAGTCTCTCGCCGAGATCACGCAGGCCAAAGCGGACATTCCCTTCTTCGAGAAGACGCTCCAGCGCCAACAGGACCTGACTGCCAGTGCAGCTGCCTCCAAGGCAACATATGATCAGGCCAAGCATGACCTCGACGCAGCCCAGCAAAAGGTGGACGTTGCCAAGGCTGAAGCCGCCGCAACACGTGCGCAACTCGGCAATGATCCGGACCAGCCTGTCGAACAGAACCCCTCCTATCTGCAGGCGCAGTCGGCCGTAGACAATGCCCAGCGCAACCTTGATCGCACCATTGTGCGGGCGCCGTTCGACGGTATCGTCACCAATGTGAGCTCGCTCCAGGTCGGCGCCTATCTTCAAGCTTCCCAATCGGGCTTCAGCCTTGTGTCCACGACCCACATGTGGATCGCCGCTAGCCCGAAAGAAACAGAACTCACATATGTTCGCGAGGGTCAGCCGGTAACCATCAGCGTCGACACCTATCCGGGCGCCGAATGGAAAGGCACGGTATCCAGCATCAGTCCGGCCTCCGGCTCCAGCTTCTCACTGCTTCCCGCGCAGAACACCACGGGCAACTGGGTCAAAGTAGTCCAGCGCATTCCCATGCTCGTCAGCATTGACGATATGGCGGGCAAACCTCCCCTGCGTGTCGGCATGAGCGTGACTGTCGGCGTTGATACCGGCCATGCCCGAGGCCTGCCGAATTTTGCCGATGACATCCTGGGGCTTTTCGGTCGCAAGGATCATGTCTGATACAATCGCAGTTCCAAGCTCCGCGTCGGCTGTCGCCAATCGCGGAGCAATAACGGCCTGTGTCATCCTTGCGGTGATCATGCAGGCGCTTGATACGACGATCGCCAATGTGGCGCTGCCCTATATCCAGGGCAGTGTCTCGGCGAGCGCCGACCAGATCAACTGGGTGCTGACCTCCTACATTGTCGCCGCGGCGATCATGACGCCGCCGTCTGGCTTCCTCGCCGCTCGGTTCGGCCGCAAAAATGTCCTCCTGACCGCCATTGTCGGTTTCGTCGTTGCGTCGGTTCTATGTGGCCTTGCCCAGTCGCTGCCGCAGATCGTCGTCTTCCGCCTGCTGCAGGGCTTGTTCGGCGCTTCGCTCGTTCCCCTTTCGCAGGGCATCCTGCTCGATATCTATGCGGTTGAAGAGCGCGGCAAGGCGATGGCGCTTTTCGGCGTCTCGGTCATGGTCGGACCGGTCCTGGGGCCGGTCATCGGCGGCTGGCTTACCGACAATATCAGCTGGCGCTGGGTGTTCTATATCAACGTGCCAATCGGCATGCTGGCGTTTTTCGGCATTGTGGCCTTTGTCTCCGAAACGACGCGTCAGGCGAGCGCCAGGCTCGATTGGTTCGGCTTCGGCACTTTGAGCCTCGCCATCGCAGCGCTGCAGCTTTTTCTCGACCGCGGCGAGCAACTCGACTGGTTTTCGTCAGCCGAGATACAGATCGAGGCGTTGATCTGTGCCAGTGCGTTCTACCTGTTCCTGGTCCATACGTTCACGGCGAACAATTCCTTCGTCAATCCGCGGCTCTTTCTGGACCGCAACTTCTCCGTCAGCATGTTCTTCATCTTCGTCATCGGGGTGACCTATCTGGCTTCGCTTGCCCTGATGACACCCTATCTGCAAACGCTGATGGATTATCCGGTGATGACAGCCGGCATCGTCATGGGACCGCGCGGCGTTGGCACGATGGTCTGCATGTTCATCGTCGGACGCATGATCGGCAAGGTCGATACGCGCCTGCTGCTGGTCCTCGGTTTCAGCCTGACCGCCTGGGCCATGTACGACATGACTGGCTGGACGCCTGATGTTTCGCAGTGGACGATTGTCTCGGTTGGCTTTGTCCAGGGCGCAGGCCTCGGCTTCCTGTTCGTGCCGCTGACGACCATCGCCTTCGCCACCCTCCCGGCCCATATGCGCGGTGAGGGCACCGGCCTATATAATCTTTCGCGCAATATCGGTTCGAGCGTCGGCATTGCCGTTGTCACCGCTTTGATCACCGAGAATGTCCAGAGCAATCACGCGTCGATCGCGGCCTACGTGACGCCCTTCAATCACGCATTCGACAATCCTGTGATTGTGCAACACCTCGATCCGCTCAAGGCTGCAGGTCGAGCAGCCCTGGACGGCATGATCACGACACAGGCAACGATCATTGCCTATATGGACGATTTCAAGCTGTTGATGATCATGTCGATCGTGTCCATCCCGCTGGTCATGCTTCTGCGCAAGCCTGCTTCGAGCGCCGCGCCTGCCGAGCACAATGCCGTTATGGAGTGACGGCTTACTGCGCGGGTTTAAGGTCGCTGAGCAACGTCGGGATCAGCTCAGAGACGGTCGGGTGAATGGGCACGGCCCATTGGAGTGTCGGGTAGGGCACATCGGCATTCATGATATCGAGAATGCCGTGGATCGCCTCATCGCCGCCGGTCCCCAGTATGGCAGCTCCAAGAATCTTGCGGGTGTCAGCATCCGCGACAACCTTCATGAAGCCCTGTGTCTCATCCTTTTCCACGGCACGACCTACGCGGGTCATCGGTCGCTTGGAAACCAAAAGCGTCTGGCCTGCCTTGCGCGCGTCCGTCTCGGTCATTCCAACGCGTCCGAGTGGCGGGTCGATAAAGAGGGCATAGCCAGGGATGCGGTCACTGACCTTGCGGCTTTCGCCATCTAGAAGGTTCGCAGCGACGATCTCGAAGTCATTGTAGGACGTGTGGGTGAAGGCGCCGCGCCCGTTGCAGTCTCCAAGCGCCCAGACTCCTTCGACGTTCGTCGAGAGTTCGTCGTCCACCTTGATATAGCCGCGCTCGTCGGTATCGATACCCGCCTTGTCGAGGCCGAGATCATCGGTGTTGGGCCGCCTGCCGATCGCAAGAAGCACATGCGAACCAATGGCCTTGCGATCACCCGAACTGCAATCCAGGCCGACTTCCGTGCCCTCGGTGTGTGGCTTGAAGGAAATGCATTCCGCATTAAGGCGGCATGCGATCCCCTCACCTTCCAGGATTTCCTTGACCGCCTCGGAAACGTCCGGGTCTTCACGGGCTATCAAACGCGGCCCCTTTTCGACGATGGTCACCTCTGCGCCAAAACGCCTGTACATCTGTCCAAACTCGAGACCGATGTAACTGCCGCCGATGACCACCAGATGCTTCGGCAGCGTATCGAGGTCAAGAATGGAGGTATTGGTCAAATAGTCGATCTGATCGATACCGGGCATATCCGGGACGTTGGCTCGCCCTCCAGCATTGATGAAGATGCGCGGTGCGGTGAAGACCTCACCGTCTATTTCAATTTCATGGGCTCCTATGAAACGGGCATGCCCCTGGATAACGGTACAGCCGTTCATGCCTCGCAGCCATTTCTCGATGCCGGTGCGCGAATTATAGGAGACTGTGGCCGCCCTCTCCCTTACGCGTTTCATGTCGACAGTGATGGGCGCGGCGATCGTGACACCGTAATTGGCGCAGCGCCGTGCGAGATGCGCCGCGTAAGCGCTTGCCACCAGCGTCTTTGTCGGCATGCAACCGGTATTGACACAGGTGCCGCCGAACAGCTTGCGCTCCACCATCAGCACTTTCATACCGGCATCTGTCAGACGCTCTGCGAGTGATGGACCAGCCTGTCCTGCTCCGATGATGATCGCGTCGAAGGCCTTGCTCATGGTGTCCTCCCCTGGTTGCGGGCAACCAGAATAGAGGAGTACCGCGGCTGCGTCACGCACACCCGCTCAGCAAGGAGTTGGTAATCAATCGAAATAATCAGTGAATGATCAGTTCAGGCAGCGTTCAGGTCGCGGCGAATATCCTCACACCACATTTCAAAAGAGGTATGAGTCATGCTTGTGCAGCGTCTTGGCATTGTGTTTTTCATCTTCCTCGCCTTCGCGTTGTCCTTCGGCAACTATGTGAACCATGCGAAGTCGGGACGGTTTGCCAATGCTGATTTTCAGGGTGATTTGATGCACCGCGGCAATTGAAAGCCTGGCGCCTCAGCTGCCCTTTTTCTTACGCCCTTCCGCCTGGTCCAGCCGATCGAGCAGATCGAGAAATCGTTTTGGAATGCCCTTCCCGGCAGGAACTGGATTTGCAGTCTTCATCGCATATTGAAATTCCGGTCGCAGGACCTGATCGCGGACGACGCTCGCCATAGGGTGGCGTGAAGCCACGTATTTTGCTGCCATGGTCCTTCCAATCGCATTTGAGCGAGGTACGAAGCTCGCCTGATTTCGCGTCGGGCACCTCCCGGATCAGCCCGCTTACCGCTCAAACAGGGCGAAAAGAGCTTTTGTTTCAAATTCTATGGGGCTATGGTCAACAAATACTAAAGATCACGACGTGGCCCGCGACTGAACCGCATTTGCGCATCAGCGATGCTTCCCTATTTCTACTTGCCGGTTCGGAACCCCAGGCTATGCGCGGCGTTCTCCTCTAAAGTTCAGAAGGATATGCCAATGTTGATCCGCGTCGGTTACGAGATTGCAATCAGGTGCAATGAGCCAACACCCACGACCACTTATCTCAATCTCGAATCGGCACGGATATCCGATATACAGTGCGAAAGAGGCCCAACTGCCACGCCAGACGTTCGGATAGAGACATTTCGCGATCTGTTCGGCAATAATTGCCTGCGCCTCGTCGCGCCGGCCGGCAACCTGTCATTGACGTACGATGCTGTTGTCAAGGACAGTGGCCTGCCCGACCCGGTCGACCAGGATGCAAAGGAGATCGGCGTCGACAAATTACCGGTCGAATGTCTGACCTATCTGTCCGCCAGCCGCTATTGCGAGACTGATGAATTGAGCAATCTGGCGTGGGACCTGTTTGGCCAGGTCCAACCCGGTTGGGGCCGCGTCCAGGCGATCTGCGATTACGTCAATCAACGCCTCACATTCAGCTACGGCTTTGCCAGGGCAACCCGCACCGCGGCCCAGGCGCATGAGGAACGCGCCGGCGTGTGCCGGGACTTTGCGCATCTTGCGGTTGCATTCTGCCGGTGCATGAACATCCCTGCGCGTTACGTAAATGGCTATCTCGGAGACATCGGCGTGCCGGCAGATCCTGCTCCTATGGATTTCAACGCCTGGTTTGAGGTATTCCTCGGTGGCAAATGGCATACTTTCGATGCCCGGCACAATCAGCGGCGCATCGGGAGAATAGTTGTGGCTCGCGGCCGGGATGCCGCCGATATTCCGTTGATTCACACGTTCGGGCCGCATGAACTGACGAATTTCAAGGTCTGGACATTCGAGGAGCAAGATCCGTCTTTCGCCCGCCAGCGTTTCGAGAAAGTATCGCTGATCACCCCATGGTTCAGCCCGCGCTGGTCACGACTGTCCCGGCACATCCGGGAGAGAAACGAGCCGGAATCGACCTTGTGATGACGCGAAAAACATAACTTGTTTGCTGTCGAACATGCTGACTGAAAGCTGGCTTATCCGGGGCAATTGTCCGTTTGCCATATTTGAAACGCGGCGCCTCGCTGCTGCGCTGCGGTAAGCCGTTTCAAAACCGCAATAATCCGTTTCAAATTGCCATGCCACAATTGAGGGACTATTTTTTTCCGGTCGCCGGAGTTTGCCTCATTCAAGAAAGGAACAGTTCCATGCCTTTCGATAATCCTCCTAATCCGATGTATTCCCAGGATGACTGGACTGTGATGCAGGCCGCCTATGACAAGGCCGCAGCAACACTCCTGGTGCAATCGAGTTCGGAAGACGAAGCGAAAATCATCTCCGAAACCGTCATGATGGCGTTCAACCGAGGCAACAGGGATGTCAATTCGCTTGCGGCACTTGCGGTGATCACAGCGATCAATTCCCATCCGGCCGTGACCGGACAGGAAAAACGCTACGCGTAACGCGCATTGCCTCTACAGCTTTGACTTTCATCGGCCTTTCCGGCAAACCAGCTGCAGAAACTGTTGCTGCAGCTGAGGCCCGAGAATGAAATTCGCCACTTTCGCAACCCTGTTGAGCACCCTCTTGCTGACCGCCTGTGGGTCAACCTACGGCACCTGGTCGCCGCGCAGGACAGAGATTACGAATCCGAGCCCTGCAAGCTGCCAGAGCGGTTATGGGGTTTGCCCCGGCCAGTACGGCCGCGGCGGGCAGATGCGCCACTCGTCCTAGGGCGAGTGGCGATTCAGGCGGAAAAGCTCTGCCGGAACAGCCTGTTCAGATCATCAACGACATTTCTGGCTTCGTGTCTTTCGAGAAATCCTGCATTCAGGCGGTCTGAAGCGGCCTGCTGAAAGGCCATGTAGCCGTTGTGGCGCGGACGGACCCAAGCACCTTCCAGAGTCGTACGCGTGGCGAAATAGAAGTCCGCCGTACCGGCATTGACCATTTCATCGTCCCAGGCAACCGCATGCCCGGGTTGACCGCCAGCCGAGGCATAGGGTCCCCGCTGCACTTCTCCGCTGGCAATCCAGTAGGCGAAATCTATTGCCGCCTCGCGGTTGGCAGAGAACGCGGAAACCGCTATGCCCGTGCCCCCGAGCGCCGAGCCAACCGGACCGTTGCCGCCCGCAGCGGGAATATCGGCAAAGGCTATAACATTGGGCCTGAAACCCCGTATCGCGTAATTGACATAGCCATAGATCAAGGGCGAATACGCGATCGCAGAATTGGCCGCAGCCATTTGTTCCAGCACCGCAATCGGATCCATCCCAAAACATGCCGGGTCGATCAGCGAAACGATCTCCCGCATTATCCTGAATGTTCTTGCGCCGTGCTCCGGACAAATGAGGTCGCCGAGTTTGGCGGCAGCGCAGGGCGAACCCAGATTGGCGCTGAGGGTATAGAAGGTCATGAGCGAATGCGGCGGCCGGAGTGGCAGGAGCAATTTGCCCTCCCGTGCCAGCACCAGAACATCGTCCCACGCGGCAGGTGATTGATCGAGCAGGTCCGGTCGCCATGCCGCGACCTGAGCCGCCGTGTCAATCGGGAACGCCCACTGCCGGCCCTGCCAACGGTAGCTCGTATAGGATTGGCCAACGCTGCCCTTCACAAGCGCGTCCCGCTCGATCTGCCTGCCAGCGACATCGAGTGCTGCAAGGCAATTCTCCGCGGTGATCTGACCAACATGCGGGTGATCGATGACGATCAGATCGTATTCCCGCGCCAGGTCCTCCACGGGAAAGGTTTCAAAATCCTGGAGCGAGCGTTTCTCCCATTCGATGCTGACGCCCGTCTGCTCCTTCCAGAGTTTCGAGCAGGCAACCATCGGGTCATAGCCGCGCGGATGGCTCCACGTCATGCCCTTCAGCTTGACTTCACTCACAGGCCAAACTCCTTGCGGATTGCCTTGCTGTGTTCGCCGATGCGCGGCGCGGCGCGGTCGAACTTTGCCCGCTTGCCATTGACGCGAATGGGTGAGCGGGTGGTCAGGATAGAGACGCCGTCTTCGCGGTTCACTGTCTGCAGCATATCGAGAACCTTGAAGCCGTCGCTCTGCAGGAGTTCCTCCCAGTTCAGTACCTTGGCGCACCAGATATCGGCGGGCTCGAGTATGGAAAGCCAATGATCCGTTGTTTCAGTTGCGAGTTTGGCCGCTATGATGCGCTTGATCGCATCGCGTGCCGTAAACCATGTGGCCGGCATATCGCGATACGGTGCAAGTTCATCCAACTCGAGAAGATCAGCCAACTTCGGCAGTGGCGTCATCGCTAGTGCGAGATAGCTGTCTTTCGTCTGGTAGACACCATAGGGCGCGGACAGATAGGCGTGAGCGCTGCGGAAATCCGAGCGCTTCGGCAGGCGCCCGCCATCGTTCAAATGGGTGGTCAAGACCTCAAACTGGAAGTCGATGAGCGATTCCATGAGGCTGGTCTCGATATGGCTACCCTCGCCGCTAATACCGCGCCGCACGAGCGCCGCCAGAATCCCTTGCACCGTCGCAGCTCCTGCAAGCATATCGCCGACGGCCAGACCGAAGGGAACGGGCCCCTGGCTCTCGTCTCCGTTGAGCCACATCAGGCCCGACCGCGATTGTGCCAGAAGGTCTTGACCTGGACGCGTCACCCATGGCCCCTCTTCGCCATAACCACTGATGCTGGCATAGACGAGGCGTGGATTGATCGCCTTCACCGCCTCGTAGTCGAGGCCCAGCCGATTGATGACTCCGGGGCGGAAATTCTGGATCAGCACGTCGGCCCGGGTAAGCAATCCCTTCAGCGTCGCAAGGTCGGCCGCGTCCTTCAGATCAATGGCGAGGCTTTCTTTGGCTCGATTAATGGCGTGGAAAATCGTCGAATCCCCACCGATTTCGGTGTCGCTGAGATAGAGACGCCTTGAGAGATCGCCGCCATCGGGACGTTCGACCTTGATCACGCGGGCGCCAAGATCCATCAGCCGCAGCGATGCATAGGGTCCTGACAGGAATTGGCTCATATCAACGACGAGCAGGCCCGTCAGCGGTAAATCGATCGCGGCAGTCATTATTTTTCGGTCTTTCCAATGAAATCGTCGGGGTTCTGGTACTTCACGGTCTGCAGATGTTCGCAGTAGAGAACGAGTTCTCCCTCATTCTTGAACACTTCGTAGCTGGCGCGGATCAGGCCCAATTCCTTGTAGCGCGGGCGTTTTTCGAGGTTCGTTCGGATCGTGTAGATTGTATCGTTGAGAAATACCGGCTTGATGAAACGCAACTTGTCATAGCCGTAGGAAAAGGCATTGACGCAATTGGTGGCGACAAGGCCAAGCCCAGCTGAAAATACGAACGCACCGGCGACGAGCCGCTTGCCAAAGACGCCCTCGCTTTCGGCAAACATCTGGTCCTGTACGTATGGGTGGATGTCGGTGACGAGCGTGTTGAAGAGATGGCTGTCGCTTTCCGCGATCGTCCGGCGCAGCGATCGGATTTTCTGGCCGGCCGGCCAATCCTCGTAGAACCAGTTTTCGGCATTCCAAACAGGCAGCGCGGCATGATCCGCCGGCATGTTCCTGGGTCGAGTGGAAGAGACGCCAACTGTGGGCGCGAAATCGCTCATCGCATCATACCTCGATGAACGTGCATTGCAGATCGCATAACGCTCCTCCTACATCTTCTCTTGTGAATATTATTTTCACATATGGGTATAAATGACAAGTCCGTGCAAACAAGCAGCAAAGAAAAGCCCGGACCAATTCACTGATCCGGGCACCACATCGCAGGCGTTACTCAGGCGATAAATCTCAAGACAAGGGTTTAACCCGTCACTGCGCCCTCGCTTGCCGATTTTGCCAGCTTGGCAAACTTCGCCAGCACCCCGCGCGTGTATCGCGGCGCCGGCTGCTGCCAATTCTTGCGCCGCTTTTCCAGCTCTGCCTCGTCCACATCAAGCTGCAGCAATTGCTGGTGCGCGTCGATGGTGATCATGTCGCCTTCCCGGACCAGGGCGATGGTGCCGCCTTCAAAGGCTTCCGGCGTGACGTGGCCAACGACCATGCCCCAGGTCCCACCCGAGAAGCGCCCATCTGTGATCAGGCCGACACTCTCGCCAAGCCCGCGGCCAATAATAGCGGACGTCGGCGCTAGCATCTCCGGCATGCCGGGCCCGCCTTTCGGGCCAAGATAGCGCAGGACCAACACGTCGCCCGGCCTTATCTTGTCAGAGAGGATTGCATCCATGGCCGACTGCTCGTCGTCAAAAACACGCGCAGGTCCCTTGATGACCGGATTCTTGAGGCCCGTGATCTTTGCAACCGCCCCACCCGTAGCGAGGTTGCCTTTGAGGATCGCCAGATGGCCTTCCTTGTAGAGCGCCTTGTCGATAGGCCGGATGATGTTCTGGTCCGCCGGCGGTGAATCGGGGATATGCGCCAGCTCATCGGCAAGCGTGCGCCCGGTAATCGTCAGGCAATCGCCATGCAGAAGGCCCGCATTCAACAGGATCTTCAGTACCTGCGGTATACCCCCGACCTTATGCAGGTCCACAGCCATATACTGCCCCGACGGACGCAGGTTGCAGAGCACCGGAACCTTCCGGCGCACCCGTTCGAAATCGTCCAGTGTCCATTCCACCTCCGCAGCATGGGCGATGGCCAGGAAATGCAGTACCCCATTGGTAGAGCCGCCGGTCGCCATGATCAGCGCCACGGCATTCTCGATCGATTTGCGGGTGATGATGTCGCGCGGCCGGATATTCCTGCGCACGGCCTCAACCAGCACGCGTGCCGATTCAGCGGTGCTGTCGACTTTTTCCGCATCGGGATTGGCCATGGTTGACGAAGACATCAGCGACATGCCTAGCGCTTCGAAGGCCGAACTCATCGTGTTGGCGGTATACATACCGCCGCAAGAGCCGGTCGAGGGACAGGCGTGGCGTTCGATGCCCTCAAAATCCTCCTCGCTCATCTTCCCTGCCATGAAAGAGCCGACAGCTTCGAAAGAGGACACGATAGAAAGGTCCTTGCCCTTCCACTTGCCAGGCTTGATGGTGCCGCCATAGACATAGATGGCAGGGACATTGGTGCGGGCAATGGCTATCATGCCGCCGGGCATGTTCTTGTCGCAGCCCCCGATCACGAGAACCCCGTCCATCCACTGGCCATTGACGCAGGTCTCGATGCAGTCGGCAATGACCTCACGCGATATCAGCGAATACTTCATCCCTTCCGTGCCCATCGCCATGCCATCGGAAATGGTTGGGGTGCCGAAGATTTGCGGATTGCCGCCAGCCGCCTTGACCGCAGCGACAGCCGCATCGGCCAATGGCTGGAGGCCAGCATTGCAGGGCGTGATTGTCGAGTGCCCATTGGCGATGCCGATCATCGGCTTGTCGAAATCCCCTTTCTCATAACCAAGTGCATAGTACATGGCCCGATTGGGCGAACGTGCGACGCCTTCGGTGATGTGTTTTGATCGCTCGTTGGCTGGCATGATGCGGCTCCCACTCTCAATCCTCTACCAATCTAGAGCGTTTCGATATGAGAACGAAGTGAATCTTCAGCCAATTGCCTTGATCAGATCCTTGTCGGGAAAGCAGGTTGGCGCCATGCCTTGTTTGGCCTGCCAGTCGCCTATGGATCGGCGTGTCTTGAAGCCAGGGAATCCATCCGCGCCGCCCGCATCGTAGCCCTTCTTTTCCAGCGTCTTTTGCAGACCGGCGATGTCGGAGCGATAGAGGCCGCCTACATCACCCCAGCCTGCCGAGAATTCTGCCGCGCCATGTGCGATACGATCCCCGGCATGGCCGATAAACAGCGCATAGAGATCGCTCATATTGTATTCCTTGAGCACGTAGAAATTCTTGGTGACGATGAAAGCTGGACCATGCCGGCCCGCCGGCATCAACAGAAAGCCCTCGCGTTTGGTTTCGCCGGACGGAAATGGCTTGCCGTTAACACGGGCAATGCCGAGCTTGGCCCATGCCGCGAAAGGCTTGCCTTGATCCGGTCCTTCGAGCGCACAACTGACGCTCTCTGGCACATTGACCTCATAGCCCCAGTCGCGGCCACGCTGCCAGCCATACTGCGCAAGATAATGTGCAATCGAACCAAGCGTATCCGGCACCGAGTTCCAGATGTCACGCTTCCCGTCACCGTCAAAATCGACAGCATGTTCAAGATAGGAGGTCGGCATGAATTGCGGCTGGCCGAGTGCCCCCGCCCATGAGCTTTTCATGCTGCCTGCGCCAATGTAGCCCTTCTCGATGATCTCCAGCGCTGCGACAAGCTCGCCGCGGAACATGTCCTTGCGCGTCGCCATGAACGCCTTGGTGCCAAGCACCGTAAAGGCGTTGTAGGGAATCTTGACGCTGCCAAACCCGCTCTCGCGGCCCCAGATCGCAAGGGCGATCTCTCCGGGCACGCCATACTTGCTTTCAACCGCCTTCAGGATCCGCCCATATTGGCCGGCGCGCGCAGTCCCCCCGGACGTGACGGCGTTAACAGTCTTGGTGTTGAAATATTTACCGGGGGAGCCGAACTCGGATTGGGCCTGCTTTTGCGGCGTCTTCGGCTCTTCTCCCGGCATGACGAGGTCCGGCAGATCGAAGTTGAGCGTGACACCGGCAAAAGCCTGGTCGAAAGTTGCTTTGGAAATGCCCTTCGCCTTGGCCTCGGGCCAAAGATCATTGGCAAGCCAAATTTGAAACTGTGCTTCAATTTCGGATTTTGAAGCCGCGAAGCCCTGGTTCGAACAGAAAGCAAAGGCCATTGCAATCCCTGCAGCGAGGCCAAGTCTCCAATTGCTCTTGCTCAAGCCCTGTTCTCCCTAAAATGACGTGCGGGCACGCAATGCCGCTGCCAATGTTCCTTCGTCGAGATAATCCAGTTCGCCGCCCACCGGCACGCCGTGAGCCAATCGGGTAATGCGTACATCGAGGCCCGCAAGCTGATCGGTGATGTAATGCGCGGTAGTCTGGCCCTCGACCGTCGCGTTTACGGCAAGGATGACTTCTTTGATGTCTCCCTCCGTCACCCGGCTAACGAGCGTCGCTATGTTGAGATCATCGGGTCCAATGCCATCGAGCGGAGACAGGCGTCCACCCAGCACATGGTAACGCACATTCATGGAACCAGCGCGCTCCAATGCCCAGAGATCCGAGACATCTTCCACGACGATCAGCGTCGCACGCTCACGACGCGAATCCGTGCAGATCATGCAGGGGTCGGAGGTGTCGACATTGCCACAGGTCGAGCAGACGCGCACCTTGTCGGCCGCTTCCTGCATGGCCGAGCCAAGCGGGATCAGCAGGGCCTCTTTCTTCTTGATGAGATGCAGCGCGGCCCGGCGCGCCGAGCGCGGCCCGAGCCCCGGCACTTTGGCCAGGAGCTGGATCAGACGCTCAATTTCGGGACCGGCGATTCGTTTCGACATAGCGACGGTTTAGATCAATTTGCAACTTTAGGGAATCAAAGAGCGCGCTGCGGACGACAACCGCCGCAAATGGCTCGCTCGAAAAGTACAACCCTGCATGCGTTGCGGCACATCAATGGTCAGGCAATGATCAAACCGTGCGTGAGTACGGTTCGAGGTAAAGCAGCAGCATCGTACCAGCCGATGCATCGGGAAGATGGGCTACCCGACTGCGGTAACAGGCCTTGCCATCGAACTTGGAGATGAAGTTATGCGGATTTTTCCGTTTAGCATCACTCTCATCGTAAAAAGAACCCGGACCAGCTGGACACTGACATTCCGGTTCATTTTACAAAATTAGAAAGGGGGACGGGCGAGAGCTCGTTCCCCACTCCAAGAGCAATATAGTCAATATCAATGCTCTTTCCAACAAACTTGTGGTTGTTTGCTGACCGTTAGAACGGCAGCTTGAAACCTGGCGGTATCGGCAGACCGGCAGTCAGGGCCTGCGTCTTTTCCGCCATAATCGCCTCGACCTTCGCCTTGGCTTCGTTATGGGCAGCGATGATCAAGTCTTCGATGACCTCGATGTCGTCTTCCTTGAACAGCGACGGATCGATGGTCAGCCCGGTCAGGGCACCCTTGCCGGACAGCTTGACGGTGACGAGGCCGCCGCCCGCATGTCCCTCGGCTTCGAGTGCAGCGATCTCTTCCTGCATGGCCGCCATCTTGGCCTGCATTTCCTTCGCCTGTTTCATCATGCCCATAATGTCACGCATGGGGAGCTCCTGTTCGTCAGTCGTCTTCTTCGGCCGGTGCCAGTGTATCATCACCGGGCATCGAACCACTTGTCATTTCGCCATCGGCCTGTCCGGCAGGCGTCGAGATGCGCACATTGATGATCTTGGCGCCGGGGAATTTCGCCAGGATCGCCGCGACATCAGGATCAGCGCGCGCATCACTCAACAAAGAGTCGCGTTTCGCCGTTTCGGTTTCGCTGATCGTTGCTGCGCCCTGCTCGCGCGACAGCGATACCATCCAGCGGATACCGGTCCAGTCGCTCAGCTTCTGCGACAGGTCGGTCAGAAGCGTCTTCGGCGCATTGTCGGTCAGGTTGATCTCAAGCCGGCCAGGCTTGAGGCTGACAAGCCGCACGCAGTTCTTGACCATGATCTTGAACTGCATGTTGCGCTGCTTGTCTGCGAGCGCGATAATATCATCGATGCTGTTAACCGGCACCGTTGGCGCCGTTTCCTCAACGACCGATTGCGGTGGAACGATCGGCTCAGGCCTTGCCGCAGGTTCGACGAGACGCATTGTGGCGCCGCCATTGGAATTGACCGAACCACGTGACGAAGCGACCACATCCGCTGGTGCAGGACGCGCCATGGTTGCACCACCATTGCCCGGACGGGGGCTGTCGGCGCGCGGCGTTTGAGTGGAGAGCGTTCCGCCTTCCTCAAGCGATTTCAAAGCCTCATCGAGTGTGGGAAGGTCAGCGGCGTGAGCCAGGCGGATCAGCAGCATTTCTGCTGACTGCACCGGACGGCTCGAACTGTCGACCTCGGCAATGCCCTTCAGCAGCATTTGCCAGGTACGGGACAGAACGCGGATGGATAGCTTCTCGGCAAAATCCCGGCCGCGTGTCCTCTCGTCTTCCGACAGCGAAATGTCATCGGCCACATCCGGAGTGAAACGGATACGCGTCACCAGGTGATTGAAATCGGCAAGGTCGGTAAGCACAACGCTCGGATCGGCGCCGACATCATACTGCGCACGAAACTCGCGCAATGCCGAAGCAACATCGCCGGCCATCAGCATCTCGAACAGGTCGATGATGCGGGCACGATCGGCAAGGCCCAGCATGGAACGGACAGCCTCCGCCTCGACAGCGCCCGCACCATGGGCGATTGCCTGATCGAATATGGACAAGGAGTCACGCACGGATCCCTCGCCCGCGCGGGCAATCATCGCAAGCGACGCATCATCCACGGCAATCGCTTCGAGATCGGCGATCTTCTTGAGATGACGGGTAAGCACGCTGGTGTCGATGCGGCGCAAGTCGAAGCGCTGGCAGCGCGACAGCACCGTGATCGGAACCTTGCGGATTTCCGTCGTTGCGAAGATGAATTTCACATGGGGTGGTGGTTCTTCCAGTGTTTTCAACAGACCGTTGAAGGCCTGGTTGGAGAGCATGTGCACTTCGTCGATGATATAGACCTTGTAGCGTGCCGACACCGGGCGGTAGCGCACCTGCTCGATGATCTCACGAATATCATCGATACCCGTATGCGAGGCGGCATCCATCTCGATCACGTCGACATGGCGGCCTTCCATGATCGCCTGGCAATGTTCGCCCGGCACTGTCAGATCGATGGTCGGCTTTTCGATATCAGCGGTCTTGTAGTTGAGCGCTCGCGCCAGAATTCGGGCCGTCGTGGTCTTGCCGACACCGCGCACCCCGGTCAGCATCCACGCCTGGGCGATGCGTCCGGTCTCGAACGCATTGGTCAACGTGCGGACCATCGGCTCCTGACCGATCAGGTCGTCAAAATTCTGCGGGCGATATTTGCGGGCGAGCACGCGATAGGCGCTGTCTGGCGTTTTCGTGTCCATCGCGTTCAATTCCGCTCCTGCATTGACTTCTCGCGTGCGGTGCAAGTTTGGACCGCCGTGCACCGCAGCGTCAATGCCGCTTGATGGCTTTGACACAGGCAAGGTTGCAAGAAGAAAGGGTGGGAGGCTGGCACGGCGACCCGTGCCTGGCTCGTTGGGGCTGCTTCCTTCCGGACCTGACCCGGTTGGCGAGTGGCTCGTCCACCACCAACCTCCCGAGGCTCATATCGTCAATTCACACGCAAAAAGCAAGCGGAACGGCGAAAAAACTGTTATCTAGGATGAATCATGGTTTTTACGCTCGACAGCAAACTTGCAGCAGACACATTTTCCATTGCAAGGCTGGGCCTCTGCGATCTGCGCCTGATGAATGACCGCCGCTGGCCGTGGCTCATCCTCGTGCCGCAACGTCCTGGCATCTGCGAAATTCACGAGCTTACGCCGCTTGATCAGACGATGCTGACCTTTGAAACCGGGATCGCAGCACAGGCGTTGAAAGCTGTCGTCAACTGCGAAAAGATCAATACCGGAGCGCTCGGCAATATCGTCCGCCAGTTGCACCTGCATGTGATCGCCCGCAATACCGGCGATCCCGCTTGGCCCGGCCCAGTCTGGGGACACGGCACGCGCGAACCCTACGGCGAAAAAGACGCAAGGGACTTTGCGAACGCCATACTCAAGGCTATCTAATAATTATCATTGCACGCAGTCCCCCGTCCGGACCGGTTTCCTGGAGTTCCAGCCATGTCGTTTCGCCTTTTCGATGTCCCGGAAACGGAGGCGAGCCATTTTGTCGGCTTTGCCGGCAACAGGATCAATCGTCATTCGGAAAAGCGCAGCGACGATGTGGTGACCCTCGCGCTGGCTAATGCCAATGCTCGCATGCTGCTTATCGGGCAGGGCCAGGTACTCGTCAGCGTGAGCGATTCGGGCGATGCCCTTTTCACCCTGAACGAAGCAACCGCCCTGCTGCCTGCTCCAAACAAGACGATCTATCTTGGTATCCAGGACGATACGCCAATTCTCGCATCGCCGAGCGGCCTGGATTTTGCTGCCTTGCCCGAGCCCATCAGGGCCATTGACTATCGTTCGGTCTACACGCAAGGCCTTATTCCGCCGGACCAGCTCGGTGCAATGGCACAGGCTGTCTCGCTTCTGAGCTGGCACGACAATCATAAGTTCTGCGGACGCTGCGGCTCGGAAACGGTGATGCGCGACGGAGGCTACCGTCGCACCTGCCCCAATTGTGAGGCCCAGCACTTTCCCCGCACCGATCCGGTCGCGATCATGATGGTGGTGCGCGGCGACAAATGTCTGCTGGCGCGTGGCCCGCATTTCGGGCCTGGCATGTATTCATGCCTGGCAGGGTTTATCGAGCCCGGTGAAACAATCGAGAATGCTGTCCGGCGCGAAACCCTTGAAGAGACCAATCTTCCGGTCGGCCGTGTGCTTTACCACGCCAGCCAGCCGTGGCCGTTCCCCTACTCCCTGATGATCGGCTGCCACGCCGAAGCGCTGTCTGACGACTTCACCCTCGACAAATCCGAACTTGAAGACGGCCGCTGGTTCTCGCGTGAGGAAGCCATCACGATGCTTGATCGTACGCATCCCGATGGGCTAATGACGCCGCCGCCCGGCGCCATTGCCGCCCACCTCATCCGCAGCTGGGTCGAAAGTGGGGCTTAAACCCTACTCTTCTTCGTCCTGCGTACTGCGGAATGTCGTATCTGCAGGATAAACACCCAAAATCCGCACTTCCTTGGAGAAAAATTCGAGCTCGTCGAGCGCGTGAGCAACGTTTTTGTCGTCCGGATGGCCTTCGATGTCGGCATAGAACTGGGTTGCCGTGAACTTCCCGTCGATTTGATAGCTTTCAAGCTTCGTCATGTTGACGCCATTGGTCGCGAAACCGCCCATGGCTTTGTACAGCGCTGCCGGAACGTTCCTGACGCGGAAAACGAACGTCGTCATCATCAGTTCGTCCGAGGTGCGAGGCGCCCACTTCTTCGTCTTGTTGAGCACCACAAAGCGCGTGACATTGTTTTCGGTGTCTTCGACATCCTCTTCCAGAATGTCGAGACCATAGAGATCCGACGCAAGGCGCGGAGCCAGCGCCGCCATCGACTTGTCCCTGACGTCAGCAACCAGCCGTGCCGCTCCCGCGGTGTCGCCGGCGATGACCGGCTTCCAGCCATTCTTGCGGATATATTTGCGGCATTGGCCGAGTGCGTGGATGTGGCTGTGGACCGACGTGATGTCACTGCGCTTGGTACCGGGCAAAACCATCAGTTGAAAATGGATCGGCAGGAAATACTCGCCTACGATGTGCAAGCGCGATTCCGGCAAAAGATGATGAATATCCGCAACGCGCCCGGCGATCGTGTTCTCGATCGGGATCATGGCGAGGTCGGCCGCACCGCTCTCAACGGCATTGAACGCATCCTCGAACGTCGGACATGGCATGGGTTCCATCTCGGGAAACATGTTGCGGCATGCGGTATCGGAGTTCGCGCCAGGTTCGCCCTGAAAGGAGATGCGGGTGGATTTCGCCATTATCAATTGCCTTTTGAGGTAAGGATGTCACGCGCCCGTTGAAGATCTTCGGGCGTATCGACGCCGAGCGGCACCGAATCAACAATTTCAACATCGATGCGCATACCTGCTTCCAGCGCGCGCAACTGTTCCAGACGTTCGCGCCGTTCGAGCGGCGACGGGCCGAGCCCGACGAAGCGCTCGAGTGCCGCGCGCCGATACGCGTAAAGTCCGATGTGGTGATAGAGAGGGCCATCGCCCGATGGTGCAGTTGCCCGGGTAAAATACAGCGCGCGCATCTGGTCTTTGCCGATCGTGGAACCGATGATCTTCACCACGTTCGGATTGGTCTTCTCGTCTTCGCGGCGAATTTCAACGCCAAGCGTCCCGATGTCGGCGGGCCCATTCTGCAAAGGCAGGAGCGCACGTTTGATGATTTCCGGATCGATGGTCGGCAAGTCCCCCTGCACATTGACAACAGCATCGACCGTACCGTCAGGATCAAGGGCGAGAAGCGCCTCATAGATGCGGTCTGAGCCGGACTCATGATCGTTGCGGGTCATCACCGCCTCGAGGCCATGTGATTCCACCGCTGACTTGACATCGATGCTATCGGTCGCAACGACGGTGCGGCCAAGGCCCGCAGCCTTGGCCCGTTCTGCCACATGCACGATCATCGGCTTGCCGGCAATATCAGCCAACGGCTTGTCTGGAAGCCGCGTTGAAGCCATTCGAGCGGGTATGAGTGTCAATATTTTCATCATCGTGAACGCGCCTACGGTGTCAAAAAGTCTCAGGCAGAACCGCCCTTATATGTGTTGCAAGTCGCGAGCAAAAGACCTAGTTTCCGCGCGATCACGAGGGGACTCTCATTACAAAATGCAGCGATCTGCATTGACCAGATATTGAGAACCTCCGCAAGTGTGCTGAACACAAAGCTCCTGCATTGCCCTGGCAATCGCGAACAGGAACTCTGCGTCCGGCACATTTGCACAGGACACAAATGGAGCAATGATCGACGATGGAATCGACACCATTCAACAAATACGCCATGGCGTTTCTGGCAACCGTCTTCGTTGTCATGACGGCAGGCATCCTGTCCGATTCTATATTCGACTCCCACGCACCCGAGAAACCCGGCTTCATCATTCAGGCGGCTGAAGCTGGCGGAGAGGCAGAGGCTGGCGGCGCTCCTGCTGCTGCAGCCGTGCCGATCGCAACGTTGCTGGCTTCAGCTGACGCAACGCGCGGCGAAGCTATCTTCAAGCGTTGTGCTGCGTGCCATACGGGCGACAAGGGCGGAGCAAACAAGGTTGGCCCGAACCTTTGGGACATCGTCGACCGTCCGATCGCAACACATGCAGGTTTTAGCTATTCCGGCCCCATGAAGGATTTCTCCAAAGGCGGCCAGGAGAAGTGGACCTATGATCATCTCAACCACTTCCTGACCTCGCCGAAGGGCTACATCAAAGGCACGGCGATGGGCTTTGCCGGCGACAAGAAGGATAATGAACGTGCCGACCTGATTGCCTATCTGCGCACGCTGTCCGACAGCCCCAAGCCGCTTCCGGCTGCGGACGCTGCCCCAGCTGGCGATGCAGCTCCCGCCGGCGATGCGGCCAAGCCCGCCGAAGGTGCACCTGCTCCAGCCGAAGGCGCGGCACCGGCCGCTCCCGCAGGCGAGAAGCCAGCCCACTGAGATAAATCTTCACGATCATGGAAAGCCGGGCCAAATGCCCGGCTTTTTTGTATCAATACCCCGTGTTTTTTCCGTGAAGGCCTGTTCTCCGCCGCATTTTCTCTTAGACTGGTCACCAAAGAGAACCTGTGGAGACCGATTTGCGATTTCGTCCTTTCGTTGCCAGCCTCGTCATCCTTGCCCTCGCATCGATAGGCACTTTTCAGAATGTACAAGCGGCTGAGCCAGAATGGCGAAATGGGACAAGCCTCCTCGGCGAGCCGAAATACGGGGCGGACTTCAAACAATATGATTATGTGAATCCTGACGCGCCCAAGGGTGGAACTCTGAACCAGACTGCGGAAGGAAGCTTTGACAGCCTCAATCCCTACGTTGTTCAAGGAGCACCGGCTGCGGGTCTTGTCGGATTTGGTGGCGGCCTCCTCTACGACACGCTCATGAATCAATCGCTCGATCAGGCCTCGACCACCTACAGCCTGATCGCTGAACAGATGGCTTATCCGGAGGACTTTGCCTGGGTCAAATTTCGCCTCAACCCGGCAGCGAAATGGCATGACGGCCAGCCGATCACGGTTGACGATGTCATTTGGACCTTTGGCATCCTGAAGGCGCAAAGCCCCCTGTACAACAAGTACTATCATGACGTCGTCAAGGCCGAGAAAACTGGCGACCGCGAAGTGACCTTCACTTTCACGAGCGGCGGCAACCGCGAGCTGCCGAACATCATGGGCGACATGGTTGTATTGCCGAAGCACTGGTGGGAAGGCACAGATCCCAGCGGCAAGAAACGCGATGTCAGCAAGTCGACAATGGAGATCCCGCTTGGATCGTCCGCCTACAAGATCCAGAGCGTTGCTCCCGGCAAGTCGATCACGTGGGCCCGTGTGCCCGATTATTGGGCCAAGGATCTCGCCGTCAATGTCGGGCGCAACAATTTCGATCACGTTCGCTACGAGTATTTCCGCGACGTGAATGCCAGCTGGGAGGCGTTCAAAAAAGGTGGATTCGAGGACTACCGCCAGGAGAACCGGATCGGGCGATGGACACGCGAATATGACTTCCCGGCAGTGTCTAAGGGCGATGTGATCAAGAAGACCTTTCCCCAACGCTCGATAGGCCGCATGCAGGGCTACATTCTCAACGCCCGCCGCGACAAGTTCAAGGATCCCAAGGTCCGCGAGGCGCTTACGTTGGCCTATGACTTCGAGAGCATGAACAAGAACATGTTTTTCGGTCAATACAAGCGGATCAACAGCTATTTCGCCGGAATCGATCTCGCCTCAAGCGGCCTGCCGACGGGCAAGGAACTGGAGATCCTTGAAACCGTGCGCGGCCAGGTGCCAGACGAGGTTTTCAGCAAAGAATTCAAGCTGCCCGTCTACGACACACCGCAGGCTGCGCGCGAGAACCTGCGCCGTGCCGTGACCCTGCTCCGCGAGGCGGGGTATGACCAGAAAAACGGCAAGCTCGTCAATACGCAGACCGGCCAGCCACTGACCATCGAATTCCTTGCCAACGACCCGAGCGATGAGCGGATATATGGGCCTTTCATCGAAAATCTGCGCCGTATCGGCATCCAGGGAACAATCCGGGTGGTCGACAGCAGCCAGTACGTCGCCCGCGTGAACGATTTCGATTACGATGTGATCATGATTGTGATGGCTCAGACCCAGTCGCCCGGCAACGAACAACGCGATTTCTGGAGTTCTTTGGCGGCAGACACGCCCGGCAGCCGCAACTACATGGGCATCAAGAACCCGGCCATCGACAAGCTGATCGACAGGGTGGTCTTTGCCAAGGATCGCGACGAACTCGTTGCCGCTACCCACGCCCTCGACCGGGTTCTTTTGTGGAATTTCTATGCGGTGCCACAATGGTATGACGACAAGATCAACACCGCCTACTGGAACAAGTTCGGCATGCCGGAGAAGCAGCCGGAGTATGTCGGTATCGACCCGTTTTCCTGGTGGATCGATACCGCCAAGGAACAGGCTCTGAAGGCGCGCGCCGAATGACGCTTCTCAACCGCCGCGATGTCCTCAAAATTTCCAGCGCGACGATACTTACTGCAATCGCCCCGCGCGTCGCGCTGGCAGACATCGCCACCGGAGTACCGCTGCACGGTCTCTCGGCCTTCGGCGAGCTAAAATATCGACAAGACTTTACACATTTCGATTACGCCAATCCGGAGGCACCTAAGGGCGGCTCATTCATCTTCTCGCCGCCGAACTGGCTTTACAACCAGTCGCCGCAAACCTTCAACACACTGAACACTTACTCGCCCAAGGGCGATGCCCCGCCACGCATGGATCTTTGCTATGACACGTTGATGGCTCCGGCGCTGGACGAGCCCGATTCCATTTATGGGCTGGTCGCGGAAACCGTGACGGTTTCTGCTGACCGCAACACATTCACGTTCAAGCTGCGGCCGGAAGCAAGGTTTCACGACGGTTCACCCCTGACAGCTCATGACGTGGTCTTCAGCTTCCAGACGCTGCAAAAAAAAGGCCATCCCGAGCTTCTGCTTCTCCTGACACAGATGAAGGAAATCGCCGCCGAAGATGATCATACGCTTCGCCTGACCTTCACTGGCAAACACTCCGACAGGGCGATCCTCGATATTGCGGGCTATATGCCAATTCTCTCGAAAGCCTGGTATGCGACCCGCGATTTCGAAGCATCGACGCTTCAGCCGCCACTCGGGTCGGGAGCCTGGCGCGCCGACAAGATCTTTGTCGGCCAGGGAATCGAGTATGAACGCGTTGCCGATTACTGGGCAAAAGACCTACCGGTCCGGCGCGGATTGAACCATTTCGACCGCATCAAGATCGATTTCTACCGTGATCGCCAGCCGCAGTTCGAAGCCTTCAAGAAAGGCGATATCTTCTGGCGCATGGAGCATACGGCCAAGACCTGGATGACCGAGTATAATTTCCCTGCCATCCAGCAAAAACGTGTCGTCAAGCGCGAGTTCCCGGGCGAAAAACGCCCGCAACTTCAGGCGTGGGCAATCAATCAGCGCCGCGAGCATTTCCGCGATCCGCGTGTCCGCGAGGCAATCGCACTTTGCTTCGACTTCGAGTGGACACAGAAGAACCTGTTCTACGGGATGTATGAAAGATCGCAATCGCTGTTCGAGATGTCGGATTTCCTGGC
Source organism: Phyllobacterium brassicacearum (assembly GCF_003010955.1). Taxonomy (GTDB): domain Bacteria; phylum Pseudomonadota; class Alphaproteobacteria; order Rhizobiales; family Rhizobiaceae; genus Phyllobacterium; species Phyllobacterium brassicacearum. Next base: position 113,045 of record NZ_PGGO01000009.1, on the reverse strand, counting down.
GACGGGGAAACCCTCACCCGAAGAACTCGCCACCATGGAGCCGTTTCGTGAACAGTTGCCGGAGGCAATCTTCGGCGAGGCCGTTGTGCAGGCGCCATCGGACGGATCGGGACGCGACCGCAAGAACCTGCGCCGTGCCGTGGAACTCCTGACCGAAGCCGGTTTCAAGCGCGAGGCCAACCGCTTTGTCGATAAAGCAGGCAAACCGCTCAATCTGGAAATGCTGATCCAGGCGGAAGTGTTCGTCCGTGTCTACACGCCATTCATCAATAATCTCCAGGCGATCGGCATTAACGCCTCGTTGCGGCTCGTCGATCCGGCGCAATACCAGCTCAGATTGCAGGATTTCGATTTTGATATGATGGGTATGGCCGTCCTCCTCAGTCCGACACCGACTAGAGAATCGCTTGAGGCGATCTTCGGTTCGGTATCGGCCACGGCGCCCAGTTCCTACAATTTCCCCGGCATTGCCGATCCCGTGATCGATGCGCTGATCGCTAAGGTCAGCGAGGCTGGTTCGCGTGCCGAACTGGTTACAATCATGCGTGTTCTTGATCGACTCTTGCGTATAAGACGCGACTGGATTCCAAATTGGTACTCAGCGAATCACCTGGTCGCCTATTGGGACGTGTTCGGCTTCAAGGAGCCAAAACCCGATTATGGTTTTCCGGTTGAAACGCTCTGGTGGTTTGACGAAGCAAAGGCAAAAGCTATTGGTAAGGTTTGATTTAACTGCGGCAATGAGTGGGAGCTCTTGATGGGAGCTTATATTCTCCGTCGCCTGGTCCTGATGGTCCCGACCCTGTTCGGGGTGTTGCTCGTCTGTTTCGTCATTGTGCAATTCGTTCCCGGCGGCCCCGTACAGCGGATTATCGGCCAGCTCACCGGCCAGGGCGGCAACACCATGGACCGCATCGGCGGCGGCAGCGCTGATTTCGGCCAAGGCCAGGACCAGCTCGGCACCGGGACAAACAATTCAAAATATCGCGGTGCACAGGGGCTCGATCCGGCATTTATCGCCAGTCTTGAAAAGCAGTTCGGCCTCGACAAGCCGCCGCTGGAACGGTTCGGTCTGCTCGTCTGGAACTATGTGCGTTTCGATTTCGGCAAGAGCTACTTCCGCGACATCAGCGTCGTGGATCTGATCAAGGAAAAGCTGCCGGTTTCCATATCACTCGGCCTTTGGATGACGCTACTTTCCTACATGATCTCTATACCGCTTGGCATCCGCAAGGCTATACATGATGGCTCCACCTTCGATATCTGGACGAGCGGCGTCATCATCGTCGGCTATGCCATACCTGGCTTCCTCTTCGGCATCATGCTGATCGTCTTCTTTGCCGGCGGCTCGTTCTTTGACTGGTTCCCGTTGCGGGGTCTCACCTCGAACAATTTCTCGCAGCTTTCGCTCTGGGGCAAGATCGTGGACTACGCGTGGCACCTGGTCTTGCCGCTCACGGCCATGCTGCTGTCCGCCTTTGCGACGACGACGCTCCTCACCAAGAACTCGTTCCTCGATGAAATCCGCAAGCAGTATGTCACGACCGCCCGTGCCAAGGGGCTGAGCGAGCGCAAGATCCTCTACGGGCACGTGTTCCGCAACGCCATGCTGATCGTCATCTCCGGCTTTCCGAGCGCCTTCATCTCGATCTTCTTCACCGGGCAGCTCTTGATCGAAGCGATCTTCTCGCTCGATGGTCTTGGCCTCCTCGGCTACGAGTCCATCATCAACCGCGATTATCCGGTGGTGATCGCCACCGTCTATATCTTCGCGCTTGTCGGTGTAATCGTCAGCCTACTGTCGGATCTCCTCTACACCTGGATCGATCCGCGGATCGATTTCGAGCGGAGGGATGTCTGATGACCGATGTTGTTGGCGCACCGGCTCTACCTGTCCGCCGCCCTCGCCTGTCGCCGCTCAACGCGCGCCGCTGGCAGAATTTCAAGGCCAACCGGCGCGGCTGGTGGGCATTGTGGATTTTCCTTTTCCTGTTTGTTGCCTCGCTGTTCGCCGAGTTCATCGCCAACGACAAGCCGATCCTCGTCTCCTATAAGGGCGAGATCCTGTTTCCTGTCCTTGTTGATTACCCCGAGGAGAAATTCGGCGGCTTTTACGCGGTCACCGACTACCGCGACCCGGTGATCCAGGACGAGATCAACGCCAATGGCTGGGCAATCTGGCCGCCGGTCCGCTATTCCTACCGCACTGTCAACAATGAGCTACCCGATACAGCGCCGTCGAAACCATTCTGGCTCTACACACCAGAAGAGCGCTGCGCGCGCTATCCACAAGGTGTCAACGATCCGAACTGCACCTTCGGCAACATGAATGTTCTCGGCACGGATGACCAGGCGCGCGACGTCTTCGCGCGTGCGCTCTATGGGTTCCGCATCTCGGTGCTCTTCGGCCTGATCCTGACCGCCGCCTCCGCAGTCATTGGCGTGACTGCAGGCGCGTTGCAGGGCTATTTCGGCGGCTGGCTCGATCTGATCGCCCAGCGTTTCATCGAAATCTGGTCATCGGTCCCGACCCTCTATCTGCTCCTGATCATGGCCTCGATCCTGCCGCCAGGCTTCTGGATCCTTTTATGCATCATGCTGCTGTTTTCTTGGGTCAGCTTCGTCGGCATCGTCCGCGCCGAATTCCTGCGCGCCCGCAATTTCGAATATGTCAACGCCGCCCGGGCGCTTGGCGTGCGCAACCGTACGATCATGTTCAGGCATCTCCTGCCCAACGCCATGGTGACGACGCTGACCTTCCTGCCCTTCATTCTCAACGGATCGATCACCACTTTGACGTCGCTCGACTTCCTCGGCTTTGGCCTGCCGCCAGGATCGCCGTCGCTCGGTGAACTGCTGGCGCAGGGCAAGAACAATCTACAGGCGCCGTGGCTCGGACTTACAGGTTTCGTCGTCATCTCGCTGATGCTGTCGCTGCTGATTTTCGTGGGCGAAGCGACGCGCGATGCCTTCGACCCGCGGAAGGCATTCAAATGAGTGCCCCTCTCCTTTCCGTCCGCGACCTTTCCGTTGCCTTCACGCAAGGCGGGCGCGACACGCTCGCCGTCGATCGTATCTCTTTCGATATTGCCCAGGGTGAAACGGTGGCGCTCGTGGGCGAATCCGGTTCCGGCAAATCGGTCTCGGCGCTATCGATCCTGAAGCTCCTGCCCTACCCGCCCGCCTCGCATCCGTCGGGCCAGATCCTGTTCAACGGCGAAGACCTTCTGGACAAGGATGAGACTGATCTGCGCCGTGTCCGCGGCAACGACATCACCATGATCTTCCAGGAGCCGATGACTTCGCTCAATCCGCTCCACACGATCGAGGACCAGATCGGCGAAGTGCTGAAGCTGCACCAGGGCATGGGCGACAAGGCGGCCCGCCAGCGTACGCTGGCGCTGCTTGAAGAAGTCGGCATTCGCGAGCCTGAAAAGCGCATGTCGGCCTACCCGCACCAGCTCTCCGGTGGCCAGCGCCAGCGCGTGATGATCGCCATGGCACTCGCCAACAAGCCGAAGCTGTTGATCGCCGACGAACCGACGACTGCGCTCGACGTGACCGTCCAGGCGCAAATCCTCCAGCTCCTGGCCGATCTCAAGGCCGCGCAGGGCATGTCGATGTTGTTCATCACTCATGATCTCGGCATCGTGCGCAAGATCGCCGACCGCGTCTGCGTCATGACCGGCGGAAAGATCGTCGAGACCGGGCCGACCAAAGAGATCTTCGACAATCCGCAGCACGCATACACACGGCACCTCCTTGCCGCGGAGCCCAAGGGCAATCCACCATCCGCGAACCTTGCTGCAGAGCCAGTCATGCATGGCGAGCAGATCAAGGTATGGTTCCCGATCAAGCAGGGATTCCTGCGCAAGACCGTCGATCACGTGAAGGCCGTCGATGGTATCGACGTGACAATTCGCGCTGGGCAGACACTCGGCGTCGTCGGCGAATCCGGTTCGGGCAAGACGACGCTTGGCCTCGCCCTGTCGCGGATGATTTCGTCCGAGGGCGTCATCCGCTTCGGCGACAAGGACATCAACAAGTATTCGTTCAGGGAGATGCGGCCGCTGCGCCGCGCCCTGCAAATCGTCTTCCAGGACCCCTATGGCTCGCTTTCACCGCGCATGTCGATCTCCGACATCATCGCCGAAGGACTGCAGGTGCATGAACCCGGTCTCACACCAGACCAGCGCGATGCGCGTGTGGTCGCCGCCTTGAAGGAGGTTAACCTCGACCCGGAGAACCGCTTCCGCTATCCGCACGAGTTTTCGGGCGGCCAGCGCCAGCGTATTGCGATAGCCAGGGCCATGGTTCTCAATCCGCGGTTCGTGATGCTGGATGAGCCTACATCGGCGCTCGACATGAGCGTGCAGGCGCAGGTTGTCGACCTGTTGCGCGCATTGCAGCAGAAGCACAATCTGGCGTATCTTTTCATTAGCCACGACCTGAAAGTGGTCAAGGCGCTTGCCAATGACGTGCTGGTGATGCGCAATGGCAAGGCGGTGGAATACGGACCTTCGGAGGAGATCTTCGCGAGACCCAAGACCGACTATACAAAAGCCCTGATGGCCGCCGCCTTCAGGATAGAAACGGCCGAACAGGGAGCGGTTAGTGAATGACTGGGAATGCAGACGATAAGATCTTACTTGCCGTAACTGGATGGGATCCGGAGATCTGGCGTTCCGAGTTTGCCAAGGCCGCATCTGGCCGCAAACTCGTGCTCGATGCCGATACGGACAAGGAGAATATCCGCTACGCCCTTGTATGGAAACAACGGCAGGGGTCGCTCGCCGGACTACCCAACCTTGAGGTGATCTTCTCGCTCGGCGCCGGCGTCGATCACGTCTTCCATGACCTGCAGATTCCGGATGTTCCCATCGTCCGCATTGTCTCACCTGACCTCACCATGCGCATGAGCGAATATGTGGTCTGGCAGGTGCTCGACCATCAGCGGCTCGGGCAGCGCTACCGTCAGCAGCAACGCCAGAAAGTCTGGCATGAGGATCGCCGCCAGCCCGCAGCGCATGAGGTCACCGTTGGCATCCTGGGCCTCGGTGTGCTTGGACGTGATGCCGCGCAAAAACTCCGCATGCTTGGCTTCAGGGTCAGCGGCTGGAGCCGCCGGCTGCAGACGATCGAAGGGGTGACTACCCATTTCGGCAAGGATGGCCTCAAGGACTTCCTCAAGGATGTCGACATCGTGGTTTGCTTGCTGCCGCTGACGCCCGATACCAAGGGTATCCTCTCAATGACCATGTTTGCGCAGATGAAAGCGGAGGGTCCGCTCGGCGCACCGACGCTGATCAATGCCGGACGCGGCGGGCTGCAGAACGAGCCTGATATTCTGTCGGCGCTGGATCGCGGCATGCTGTCGGTGGTGACGCTTGATGTTTTCAACAAGGAACCGCTGCCGAAGGACAGCCCCTTGTGGACCCATCCGCAGGTCATGGTCACGCCGCATGCTGCCGCAAGCTCCAGCCCGCAGGCGCTTGTCCCCGAGATTATCGCCCAGATCGAATCCTACGAGCGCGGCGAGCCTCTGAAAAACATCGTCGACCGGGCAGCACAATATTAGAAATTTGGCTTTGATCGCCGAAACCGTTCGACTATGGTGCCAGCCGTTAAGTGTTCTCAGGGCGGGGCGCAATTCCCCACCGGCGGTAATCACCGGATGCCGGAAGGTGTCAGGTGCGAGCCCGCGAGCGCTTTCCAGCCCGCTGGAAAGGTCAGCAGATTTCGGTGCAATCCCGAAGCCGACGGTATAGTCCGGATGAAAGAGAACAACTGAAAGGCGAGACCGCCCTAGAAGCGGCCCCGAGCCATATTTGGTTGTGCCCTGATTCACGTCCACTCGAAGGAGAAAGACATGGATCAGTTCCAGAATAGCAATACCCCACACAATCCACCACCAAATCCGCGCATCGCCTTCATCCAGGCGCGATGGCACGCCGATATCGTCGACCAGTGCCGCATCGGCTTCGAAGGCGAGCTACAGCGTCAGGGCGTCAAGCCAGAGCGCTTCGATGTGTTCGACGCACCCGGTTCGTTCGATATTCCACTTCTCGCCAAGAGACTGGCGGAGACCGGACGCTACGACGCGATCATCGCCGCCGGTCTTGTCGTCGATGGCGGCATCTACCGGCATGATTTCGTTGCGGGAAGCGTCGTGAATGCTCTGCTCACGGCGCAAATGGAAACCGGCGTACCCATGCTGTCAGCGGTACTGACGCCACATCACTTCCAGGAACACGCACAACATATCGACTTCTTCACGCGGCACTTCCTGACCAAGGGCCAGGAGGCTGCCCGGGCCTGCCTGCAAATCATCCATACGTTTCGCCAGGTGGCACAGCTGACGGTTGGCTGACTTTGCTTGCCCGTCGTCCCGGCGGCGGGCTTCTGCTCTAAAGGCGCCGCACGGCGGTAGGCTGACCATAGAGATAGTCGATGCGCTCGATGGCATCACGCAGCGGCTCCAGCGTTACGCTCATCGTGTGGCCGCTGGCGTGCACCAGCATGGAATGGCTCGCCATCATGGCGACATGGCCCTTCCAGAACACGAAATCCCCCCGCTGCAAGTTGTGATAATCCCTATCGGGCTCAATGAGCTCCCCGACTGAGGTAGCCTGCATGTCGGTATCCCGCAGAACGGGCTGTCCTGTCATCAGCAAGGAGAGCTGGACGAGACCGGAACAATCAATACCAAAGCCCGAGACACCGCCCCATAGATAAGGCGTATGCATCAACGTTTCGGCGACCGCCACATGATCGTCTGTTACCTCGTCGATCGGTACCAGATGCTTGGCGATGACCGCCTCCCCACTCGGCAGCATGCCGTAGAGCGTGCCCCGCCGTTCCTCGCCGCCGATGACCGTGACCAGCGACCCCATCGACAGCGCCCTGGTCCGCGGAAATTTCAGATCCGAGCCAGGATAGACGAACGTCCTCGGCGCAATGACGATATGCGTCGGATCGGTTGAACGGCGGTCGAGCGTGGTGTCCACAACGTAGCCGACATAACCGTCGCGCTCATTCTGGACCCAGCACCAGCCGTTATCATCCTCGAAGACGAGTACATCGTCGCCGTAAAGTAATTGGGTGATTATGCCTGCATCGCCGCGGGGTTCCGAACGCACATCGACAACCGGATCAGCAACACGCATCGGCTTGCCGGGAACGAAGCGTTCCGCCGCGGCCATCCCGCGCAAGCTTTCATCAGCAAGATCGGGCCGAAAGGCGTTCAGCCGTTTGTCCAAGTTCGCATCGTTCACAGCGGTAATCCCTTTGCCTTGGCGATGACGAGATCGCCGAGCCTTTCAACATAGAGCGCACCCTTTACCGTTCTCTTGACGAGAACGTTGCGCTTGTCCTTCTCATCGCGGTGGCGATCGACCAAACCATAGCCGCCCATTGTGTCGAGAGCGCGGGTGATCACGGGCTTTGTCACACCAAGTTTCGCCGCCATGCCGCGTATCGTATGCGGCGGCGATTCGAGATAGACCGTCAGAAGCACCGCCAGCTGCCGCATGGTGAGGTCATGGGCATCATCGCGCACTTCCGAGAGCGCGATTTCCTTCCACAATGTCAGCGCCTGGATAGGCTTCAGTTCGATCATCATGAACGGCATCCGCGATCATTTCGGCTCCGTTCCAGTTTAGACTTCGTCTTGTCTGGCGCAAGCAGTTCATTTCACCGGGTAACGCTGTCTTAGAAGATGGTAAAGCGCGCGTATACCCTGCGCCTCGCCGCCAACCGGCGCATGCGGCTTCTCGACAGGATTCCAGCCGAAAATGTCGAAATGGGCCCAAACCTTCGCCTTGCCGACAAAACGCTGCAGAAAGAGTGCCGCGGTGATCGAACCGGCAAAGCCGTCGCTCGTCACATTGTTCATGTCGGCAATGCGCGACGAAAGCTTGGCATCGTAGGGCTGCCATAGCGGCATGCGCCAGAGCGGGTCGGCAACCGCATCCGCAGCCCTCGCCACGTCGAACGCGAAGGCATCATCATCGGAATAGAAGGGGGGAAGGTCAGGCCCGAGCGCGACACGCGCGGCTCCCGTCAGGGTCGCCATGTCAATCAGGATTTCTGGCTCCTCGTCGTCGGCCAATGCCAGTGCATCCGCCAGGACCAAGCGCCCCTCCGCATCGGTGTTACCGATCTCGACCGTCAGGCCCTTGCGGCTGGTCAACACGTCGCCTGGACGGAACGCATTGGCAGAAATCGAATTTTCGACTGCGGGAATGAGCACACGCAGTCGTATGGGAAGCTTGGCGTCCATGATCAGGCTCGCCAGCGCCAGGACGTTGGCCGCGCCGCCCATGTCCTTCTTCATCAGCAGCATGCTGCTTGATGGCTTGATATCGAGCCCACCCGTGTCGAAACAGACACCCTTGCCAACCAGCGTCACCCTGGGCGCATCTTTCTTGCCCCATTCAAGGTCGATCAGCCGCGGCTCCTCGCTTCCTGCCCTGCCGACCGCATGGATCATCGGGAAGTTCTTCTTGAGCAGGGCATCGCCCTTGATCACACTGACGGACGCCTTGTGCTCTTCGCCCAGCTTGCGCACCGCGGCTTCCAGCGCCTCCGGCCCCATGTCGTTGGTCGGCGTGTTGATCAGATCGCGCGCAAGCGTAACGGCCTTGGCCAGACGCTTCACATCGGCCTTGTCCGCTCCATCCGGCAACGCCAGTGTGACATCGACATCATCCTTGCTGGCATAACGGTCGAACTTGTAACCACCGAGCAGAAACGCCAGGGCCGCGAGGTCAGGCTCTTTGACGGAGTTCGCCAGATGCCACGACCCTTTTGGCAGACCGGTCGCCAGTCTTCCGGCAACAAGGCGGGAGTCATCCTTTCCGATGCCAAGCAACGCACCTGAAATCTCACCCTTTTCACCGGGAACGATCAGCACCCTCCCCGGCTGCCCGTCGAAGCCATTCGCATTGGCCCAGGCGAGTGCTCTGCTGTCCAGTCCGGCATTGTCCAGCCCGCCCTTGTGCACAAACCACACGGGCTTGCTGTCAGAGGCTTTTTTCCTGGTAATTTCAGCAGGCATTTCGGCGTCTCCTTGGTCGATCAAGCACACAACGACCCCAAATATGGCGTCATTAACGGTCCGTTAGGGTTAACAGAATATTTCTAATCCGTGGGAATGGGTTAATGCACAGATGATTTGTGCTGTGGATGGGGCAAATTATGACAAGCGCAGGCATTATTCAACGTAATCGCCGCTTCATTTTTTCTATCGCAATCATTGCGCTGGCAACCGGTCTATCCGGCTGTGCCACAACGGACAAGACGACGACCGGCTCGATCACGCCGGCGTCAGGTGCGGACGCCGGTCCGGCCGGCAATTTCGACCAGATGAACGAACAGCAGTTGATGCAGGCGTCGACCAGTCTCGGTGCCCGCTATCAGGCCAATCCAAAAGACAAAACGACGGCAGTGAACTTTGCCGCGGTCTTGCGCATGACCGGCCGCAGTGATCAGGCCCTTGCCGTGATGCGAAGCCTCGCCATCGCCTATCCGAAGGACCGCGACGTTCTCGCCGCTTATGGCAAGGCACTCGCCAGCAGCGGCGAATTTGAAGCCGCACTCGATGCTTTGCGCCGCGCCCAGACGCCAGAATATCCGGATTGGAAACTGCTCTCGGCCCAAGGCGCCATTCTCGACCAGCTCGGCAAGACCAGCGAAGCCCGCGACCTTTACCGCCAGGCGTTGCAGATCAATCCCAACGAGGCATCGATTCTCTCCAATATGGGCATGTCCTACGTGCTTTCCGGAGAATTGAGTACAGCGGAAAGCTATATGCGCAAAGCCGTCGGGGCACCGGGTTCCGACAGCCGGGTCCGGCAGAACCTTGCACTGGTCGTGGGGCTGCAAGGGCGGTTTGACGAGGCCGAAACGATCGCTAAGCAGGAGCTCTCGCCGCAACAGGCGCAGGCCAATATCAAGTATCTGCGATCCATGCTGTCACAGCAGAATTCATGGAGCATGCTGAAAGACAAGAGCAAGCCGAAGACCTGAACCGATTTCAACAGCCACAAAAAAGCCGCCCCGTCCCGAGCGGCTTTTTTTTGTGATGGCGCATCGTTATTTCGGGGTTGCAGGTCCGAATATGCCGCCCTGTGCGGATATCTGGATGAAGGCCGGTCCAAGAATGACGGCGAAAAGTACGGGAAGCAGGAAGACGATCATTGGCACGGTCAATTTTGGCGGCAGTGCTGCGGCCTTTTTCTCGGCCGCCATCAGCCTCGCCTCACGGCTCTCATCGGACAGAACCCGCAAAGCGCTGCCGATTGACGTTCCGTAGCGTTCGGATTGAACCAGCGCCTGCACCACCGATTTGACCGTCTCGAGTCCGGTACGGCTTGCAAGATTGTCATAGGCCTGACGACGTTCGGGCAGGAATGACAATTCAGCATTGGTCAGAACCAGTTCTTCGGCAAGTTCGGCCGATTGCACGCCGATCTCCTCGGAGACCTTCTTGAAGGCCGCCTCGATCGACATGCCTGATTCAACGCAGATCAGCATCAGGTCCAACGCATCGGGCCAGGCGAGCTGGATCGATTGCTGGCGCTTGGTGCCGGCATTGCGAACATAGAGATTTGGCAGATAGAACCCGACATAGGCGCCGGCAAAACAGGCGGCTACCCGGATCATCGTCGACTTCTCCGCCAGGCCACCCATGCCGAAAATCCAGAAGACCGTCAGGCCGAGTGTGACGAAGGGCAGCCCGAAGCGTGCGACCAGGAAGATATTCAGGGCGTTCTGTCCGCGAAAACCGGCCGTGCGCAGGGACGAAACGGTTTTCTCATCGGCGAGCGCACGTTGCAAATCCAGTTTCTCGACGAACTGCCGTACCCCCTGCCGTTCCGTGATACGGAGGGAGCTGCGGCCATTCTTGCGCCGGTTGTCGCTTTCAGTTGCCATGCGGGCCCGTTCACGCGAACGGATCTGGTCCCGTTCGAGCGCTACCGACTTCATTCGCGATTTCAGATCCGAACCAGAGAACATCGGCATCACGAAGGTAACGAGCGTCGCAAAAATGGAGATCCCGACAAGGACAGCAAAGATAAAGGCCGGATCGTGCAAGGCTTTGGCAATGGTGGCAATCATTTTCGAGCGCTCCGGCTAGGATCTAGGACCCTAGAACTTGAAGTTGATCATCTTCTTCATGACCAGGATACCAATCGACATCCAGACGGCAGCACAACCGAGAATGACGTGGCCAGTATCCGAGCTGAAGAGAACCATGATGTATTTGGGGGTTGTCAGATAGACGAGCCCTGCGACGATGAACGGCAGCGCGCCGATGATATAGGCCGAGGCCTTGGCCTCCATCGACAAGGCCTTGACCTTGGCTGCCATCTTTTTCCGGTCTCGCAAGACCCGCGAAAGATTGCCGAGCGCTTCAGAAAGGTTGCCGCCCGCCTGCGATTGAATCTGGATGACGATGCCGAAGAAGCTGGCCTCCGGGCATGGCATGTATTCGGACATGCGCATCGCGGATTCGGGAATGCTGACGCCAACCTGCTGCGCATCGACCATGCGGCGAAATTCACCACGCACCGGTTCCTGCGATTCCTGCGCGATGAGCCGAATTCCGTCGTTGAGCGGAAGACCCGACCGAATGGCGCGCACGATCACGTCGATGGCATTGGGAAATTCGTTGAGAAACGCCTTGATGCGGCGTCCGCGGCGGAAATAGATGAACCATCGCGGCAGGCCGAAAGCTCCCGCGAGAAATAGGCCCGGCGCGAGATAAAGCGGCGACCCCAGAAACAGCCCGAGGGCGCTCACCAGCATCCCTGTAATGACTGAGTATGTATAAAACCGCGGAACCGGCACTTTCATGCCCGCCTGCATGAGCAGCATCTTCAGCGGCGGCGATTTGATGTTCTTGTCGCGCAGTTTCTGCCGCTGCTCGATATCCTTCAACGTATCCTGAACGGATTTGCGGCGTTTGAGCGCTTCGGCTTGCTTGTCACGGACTGCAAATTTGCCGAGGCTGTCGGTTGCGGAGAGCTTGACCGACTTCAGTCGTTCATCCGATTTCTTCTGCCACGCCATCGATTCGAAGAAGAACACATAGGCTAGGGCCGCGAATGCCAGCGCGACCAGGCAAACAAAAGCGAGCTGCGCCAGATCAAGCCCGAACATGTCGTTGTCCCCCGGGCAGCATCAGTTCTTCACCGTTTCCATTGCATCCAGAGCAGTGGCGAGGCGGCGGTCTTCATTGTAGTAGCGCGCTTTTTCCCAGAAATGCGGCCGGCTGATGCCGGTCGAGGCGTGATGGCCAGTCAGCCGGCCATTGGCGTCCTCGCCAGTGATCTGGTAGACGACCAGATCCTGGGTGATGATGACGTCGCCTTCCATGCCGATAACTTCGGTGACGTGGGTGATGCGGCGCGATCCGTCGCGCAGGCGCGCCGCCTGGATGATGATATCCACCGAACCAACAATGATCTCGCGCACAGTCTTCTGCGGCAGGGCAAACCCGCCCATGGCGATCATGGATTCGATACGGCTCAGGCATTCCCTGGGGCTATTGGAGTGAATGGTTCCCATGGAACCATCATGACCGGTGTTCATCGCCGACAGGAGATCGAAAACCTCCGGTCCGCGCACTTCGCCGACGATGATCCGTTCCGGACGCATGCGCAGGCAATTCTTGACGAGATCGCGCATGGTGATCTCGCCTTCACCTTCCAGATTTGCCGGTCGCGTTTCGAGACGGACCACATGCGGCTGTTGCAGTTGCAATTCCGCCGAGTCCTCGCAGGTGATGACGCGTTCATCCTTATCGATGTAGTTCGTCAGGCAGTTCAGAAGCGTCGTTTTGCCGGAACCCGTTCCACCCGAGATTACGATATTGCAGCGGACGCGACCAATGATCTGCAGCAGCTCTGCGCCCGCCGGAGAGATGGCACCGAAGCGGACAAGCTGGTCAAGGGTCAACTTATCCTTCTTGAACTTACGAATGGTCAGTACCGGCCCGTCGATCGCGAGCGGAGGGGCGATGACATTGACGCGCGAGCCATCTGGCAGACGGGCATCGCAGATCGGGCTTGATTCATCGACACGGCGGCCAACCTGACTGACGATGCGCTGGCAGATATTGAGAAGCTGCTGGTTGTCGCGGAACCTGACGCCGGATTCCTGCACCTTGCCCTGCACTTCGATATAGGTCTTGCGGGCGCCATTCACCATGATATCGGCAATGTCGTCGCGCGCGAGCAACGGCTCGAGCGGGCCATACCCAAGAACATCGTTGCAGATGTCATCGAGCAGTTCCTCCTGCTCGGAAATTGACATGGCGAAGTTTTTGATCGCGATGATGTCGTTGACGATATCGCGGATTTCCTCGCGTGCGACCTCGGGATCGAGTTTCGACAGCTGCGCAAGATCGATGGTGTCGATCAGCGCCGCGAAAACCTGCGATTTCGTATCGTAGTAGGCTTCATTCTTCTCGCGCAGGGGCGCAACAGGCTTGGGCGCTTCGACCGGGCTACGCTTTGGCTCCAGAATGTCCCGGGGTAACCGGCTGGCTTCGGCGGCAATTGCGCCAGCAGGCGGCAACACAGTTTCGAGCGCAACTGCCCGAAACTCCTGAAACTGTTGATTTCCACCGGCGCCGCCGCGTTTACCAAACATGATGCCTCTTCTACTTCTTGCGCTTCAGCCGGGACAAAACCGACGTGAGCCCAGGCTTTTTCTTTGCCTTCAGCGTCATGCGGCCCGTCAGGATATGCGCAATCTCATTGATGCTCTGTACGATCGGGCTGGCAGCGTCGGTTTCCGCCAGCATCCGGCCATTGTTTGCGGCGCTACCGAACAGCGCCGGATCAAACGGGATGGTCGCCATCGGCAAGATGCCGAGCGGGCTGCAGAAGTCGAGCGGCGCAATCTCCGGGCGCTTCGGAACACCTACTTGATTGAGAACAAGTCTCGGAGGAGCATCGTTGGGGCGGAGTTGCTTCAGCGTGTCAAGCAGGTTCTTGGTGTTGCGAAGATTTGCAAGTTCCGGTGATGCGATGATGACCACCTCATCGGCCCGGGCCAAAGTAGTCCGGGTCCAGCCATTCCATGTGTGCGGCACATCGAGAATGACGTGGGGAACGGATCGTTGTGCCACATCGATCAGGTGTGCGAAGGAATCGTCGCGGAAATCGAAGACCCGGTCCAGCGTGGAGGGCGCTGCCAGGAGCGAAAGATGCTCGGCACATTGTGCAAGGAGCCGGTCGAGATAGACATCGTCGATGCGTTCCGGCGAAAACACAGCTTCGGCAATTCCCTGCGCCGGGTCCTGGTCGAAATTGATGTTCGCCGTGCCGTAGGGCAGGTCCATGTCGGCAATCACCACCTCATTCTTGAACAGCGACGAGATCGACCAGGCGATGTTGTGGGCGATGGTCGATGCGCCGACGCCGCCTTTCGCGCCGATGAAGGCGATCGCATGGCCAAGAGGCTTTGCCTCTGGATCAACGAACAAGCCGCCGATCACGCCGACAATGTCCGACAGATCGATGGGCGCGACCATATATTCGGAGATGCCGTTGCGGATGAGTTCGCGATAGAGCCAGACGTCATTGAAATGACCGATAATGACGACCTTCGTACTTGGATCGCATACTTCGGAGAGAGCCGTGAGGCTTTGCAACATGTCGCGCGGAGCAGCCGATGTCTCGAGCAGAATAAGATTGGGCGTCGGTACGGTCTGGAACAATTCGACCGCCCGCTCTACGCCGCCCATATGCACCTGCGTATGCGCCTTCGCCATGCGCCGGTCTTCGCTGGCGCGTCCGACCTGCCTGGCTACTGCATCGGTCTCACAAAAGGCCTGGATCGAAATCCGGGGTATCGGCCGAAAGGCGTGCAGTCCCGATCCAGCTGGCCGGTCGTGGCTCTCTCCGGATTGATTTTCTGTTTCAAAGGCGAGCTGGCTCATTTTAGCATTCCGCTTTTCAAGAGAGCTGCAGATCAGTTGAAGTCATAGTTGACTTCCTGCGTGGTGACTGGCTTCGGTGTCTCGGCGTTCCTATAGTCGTCGATGACAACGCCGCGCCGTTCTGCATCGATTGGTGACGTTGCTCTTGGGCCAAGCAGATCTGCTGGGTTAGCGATCTGTGCGGCCAGGTTTGTCTGACTAGCACAGCCGAAATTGGCGTAGTGCCGGTTGTCGGCCGTCTCAAGCAAATCCTTGGGCCACTGGCCGCAGGGGTGCGTTGATGCCGTGATCGCGGAGTAAACGAGACGTATTGGCGGAGACTCGCTCCCCCCTGCAGGGTATGGCTCACTGGAAATGTTGAATGGCTTGACGCCGCCCCGCCGCAGAGTTGCAGCGACGTCCTTGCGCAACCTCGTTGCTGCGCGTTCGTTCGGAGAACCGGTCGGAAGCAGGATGTGGATGACGCCGGAACCGTTGGCGCGATAATTGGCTATCGTGTTCTGGACAATGCTGCGCTGCGTAAGCGACAATTTGCTGTCCGCATGACCGACCGGAATATCAGCAACCTGCTCCTTTTCCGAGATGACGATCGGATGATTGGTCCGATAGTCGTCGGGGATGCTGCCAGTCATCACGCGCTGCGCGCAGCCTGCGAGCAATGACACGGCAAGCAGAGCCAGGACGGGCTTAGTGCGGAACTTTTTTGTTTTTGACATAGCCTGGTCCTTGCTCATTTGTAGATATAACCGACGGCGCCCTCGTAGCGTCCGTCGGGCAGATTGGCTTCCTTCGTGCCATAGACACGATTGACTTTGCCGAGGAAAATGCCGGCAGCATCACTGGCGGGATTTAGATTATCGTCGGGCCGCGCAAGCGCGGTGCGCGGAACCGGTCTGACAAGATAAGGCGTTATGATGATGACAAGTTCGCTTTCATTGCGAACGAATTCACGGCTGCGAAACAGAGTTCCCAGCACTGGAATTTTCGACATTCCCGGCAGTCCGGATATGGCCGCACGGTTTTCATCGCGCATGAGACCGGCGATCATCATCGAACCACCAGATGGCAGTTCAACTGTTGTGTCGGCGAGGCGCTTGCGCAACGAAATTAGGTTTGTTGCTGGCTGCTGCGCCCGATTCTTATTCCCGACCCCGTCAAACGACGAATTGACGCCCGCACCCAAGGAGACAGAACCCTCGAGCGTTGGCTCAGATACCGATGTCCTGACCTTCAGACTGATCCGACCGGGAGAAAGAACAACGGGAACGAATTCAAGCCCAATGCCGTATTCTACCTTGGTGATCGTGTATTGAATGCCACCTTGGTTATTGACGGTTTGGCCGGTGATCAGGTTGTACTCGCCGCCAACCTTGAATTGCGCCTGCTCTCCTGAGATCGCTGTCAGCGACGGTTCCGCCAGTGTTTTCATGACACCGGCAAGTTCCATTGCGTTCAGATACGAGTCGATCGTGGCGCTGCCGATTGATATGGGCGCTGTAATTCCAGAGTTGGTCAGACCTTTGCCAACCAGCGAAGCGATGTTGGTCGAACTGAAGAAAATGCCGTCGGACTTCGTCTTGCCAACAAGATTGACACCCAATTGTTTCATAACAGTCCGGCTGACCTCCGCGACCGTAACTTTAAGCGTGACTTGGTCTTCACCGGCAATCTGAATGAGATTGACGATCTTGCTGGTCTGGCGGGCTTCGTCCGGGTCGCTGATGGCAACGTCCGAGCCGCCACCACCATTGCTGCCGCCCTGACCAGATGCCGTGATTGCATATTGTCCGGTCGTCGCTTCGCCGCCGGAGACCAGAAGATTGGCAAGGTCACTTGCCCTCTTGGCATCGAGCGGTGTCTGAACTGTTCCAGTCAGGATGACGTTGTCGTTCATCAGTTCGACTTTGATGTCGGAATCCGGAATATATTTTTTCAGGCTGTCCTCGAGCCCGGCAACGTCGCGCTCGACCACCAGATCAAAGCTGGCGAGCTGCTCACCATTCGGACCGAAGACGAAGATATTGGTCTGGCCAACCTGCTTGCCGAAGAGATAGATGCGCCGTGCCGTGCGGGTGACAGCATCGGCGACGGTCGGATTGGCAACAAGAATGTCATAGGCGTCTGCCGGGAGGTCCACAACCAGCGACTTGCTTAGGCCAAGATTGATGCGCTTGCTGGCGCCCTGGGCCTGATTGAGCTTCACGACATTACTCTCGGCAACGGCCGTGCCGCTGACCGGCAGAACTGCCAGAGCGCTGCTGACGGCTAAAGCCATCGCCTGCAAGGACCGGGACCTGCGTTTGAACAACGTGGTGGTTGGATCGTTTCCCATTTTGTTATTTCCGCCCCAGGATTTCAATGACCGTTCCGGACTTGATCAGTTTCACGTTGCCGGCACGGCCCGGCGAATTGACGAGATATTCCGCGCCGGGGCCCGTTGCCTCTTGCGCATCCTGCAAGGAGCGCAACGCCAGCGTCATTCGGGTCGCCATTTGCTCTGCAACGGCCAGGATCTCGGCCTGTTCGGGCGTCAGTTCAAGCGTTGCGGTGGACCCGACCTTGGTCTTTTGCCCAGTCTCATCCTCCTGAATCGTCTGGTCGATCGCCAGGACGCGGATGTTGCGAAGGATGGTCTCGGTTGTAAATTGCTTTGGCATCTCGTCGTTCATCTGGCGGATCATGATGACGTCGACATAGTCGTCGGGCAGAATGAAACCGCCCGCGGACGTTTCAGCAGCGATCTGTGTTGCGACGGCTCGCATCCCGGCCGGAAGCTGTGCCGACATGAAGCTCTGGCCCTTGCCGATGAGTTTCGCTTCGCGGATTGGTTCGCCCGGGAAAATCTGCAGGCGGACGGTGGAGCCGCGCAATTCCTCCTCCGCGTTCGGTCGGTCAGTGCGCTTGATATAGCCGTCAGCCAAAGCATCCTCGGGCCACGCCTGCCAGCGCATCTGACCCTGCATTTCTGCGCCGACCCCGAGGTTTTCGGTTGCTACCAGAATGTCCTGCAATTTGATCTGCGGTTTTGCGTTTTCGACAACCACTGTCGTAGGCTTCATACGCGTGGCGATATAGCCAGCTGCCCCCGCAGCAGCGACCGCCACGATCAAAATGACAAGACGTGCTTTTTGCATTCTGCGCCCCAATAGACTTTCGTCTTAGATACTAAGGTCGCACTCTGACTTACCAATCGTGTAATTAAGGTTAACGCTTTGCTTAAAAGTATGATTAACAACGCTTAACGTTTACTATTTGGGCAAGAAGCTGCTGGACCAAGTCCGTTGCTTCTAGATCTGGGCAAGACGATTGATCACCCATTGACACAAGGGCGACCCGGGGAAGGTCAGCAGGCCGGCCATCCCCAGCGCAATTCCGTAAGGCACACCCACATCTTTTCTTGCCAGACGGCGCATGAATTCAAAACGGTCAGTATATGCGACCGCAAACTGGGAACTCCGGTAACGCAGTATTGCGATTGTCAGCAGACCACCGAGCATCGACATCGTCAGGAGATATTCGACCAACCCGAGATTCCATCCGAGCCAGACTGCCGTGGCGGACATGAGCTTCGCGTCGCCCCCGCCCATCGTTCCCGTCGCGAATAGTGCAAACGTTGTGGCAAGGACGGCGGCACCTGCAACAAAATGCATTCCGTAAAGCTCCCACGGCATTCCGGTCAGGGGCGCAAGAACCGCGAAGGATATGATGAGTATGAGCGAGACACGGTTCTGAATTGTCATGGACAGCAAGTCCGAGACGGCCGCGAATGCCATTGCGAATGGAAAAACGGTGAGTATGGCCGCTTCGATCATCAATATCATCCGTGATTAGTTCATGGCTTCTGTGACGTCTTCCGCAAGATCGGCGTACAGATCCTGGACCGATACGCCGAGTATTCCGGCACCAACGATGACACCGATGCTGACGAGCGAGGCGATCAGCGTATATTCGATGGCAGTTGCACCGGCGTCGTCCCTAAGGAACCGGGCGAAAGCATTGAGGAGCGCGCCTTTGCTGCGTTTCATGTCAAGCCCTCTCGTTGTTCCACCGCCTTGATAATGATTGAAAACTATCTGTGGTGACTTGCATTCACCTTAAGAAATACCGTTACGGAAGTGTAAAACAGACATAAATCAAAATCCCGTATTTGAAGGGTAAAGAGCACTGCAGGGATTTATTATAAATGCGATCTATCTCCATGCGTGCCAGATCATGAACCTGCATCATACTTAACAGTTCGTTCGGAGATTTAAGCTTTCCTTCACCATTCCACGCCATTGTTTATCAAGCGTTTTTTCGAAGGGTTTCCCCATGGTTCGCATTAAAGGCCACCGCATCCGTTCCTGTGGACTGGCCGCAGCAATGACGCTGACAGCTGTCCTGTCGGCGGCCGCAACGGCCGGGGCCGATACGGGCATTCACGTGATCATGAACCAGGCCAAGATCCTGAAGCTGGCGCGGCCGGCCGACACTGTCGTTGTGGGTGATCCGGAAATCGCCGATGCCGTCGTCAAGGATGCGCGGACGGTCGTCCTCACCGGCAAAGGTTTCGGGATCACCAATATCGTCATCATGGATGCCGATGGCGCTGCCATCGTCGATGATCAGGTCATGGTCAGCCGCAGTGTCGCCAACACGACGCGCGTCTACCGGCGGGCCTATGTGCAAACGCTTTCGTGCACGCCCTATTGCGAGACTGCGCAGAAGACCGAGGCTGAAAAGGCCTCCGATGCCCAGATTGGCGGCAATTGATCCGCTGTTGCCGGATCACGGTTGAGAAACAGTGAATCCAATAGTTGCAATTTGTACCGGGCTTCGAACGAGATTCTAACATCTGGCGTGATAGAGATTTCCCAAGCCTGAGTGGTGCGGGGAAAACCAAGTTGCGAAATACCGATAAACTTCTCGATGATCAGACCCATGCTGGAAGCGCACGTCCGCGATCGTCGTTGACTGCGCGCTTTTGCGCCAACAGGCGTGGCACAGTGGCAATCGAATTCGCCTTGATCGCGCTGCCTTTCTTCCTGCTGATCTTCGCCATTATCGAAGTCAGCCTGAGCTTCACCGCCCAGCAGGTCATGTCAAACGCCGCCGACGACATTGCGCGCCAACTGCGCACAGGCGAGATCACCGCCGCAGCCATCAGTGCCCCTAACAGATTAAAACAAACCATTTGCGGTAGATTGTTCATGCCTGCAGCCGGCTGCCCCGACCTCTTCGTCGATCTGCAGACTTATACCACCTTCGCCAACGTTCCGAGAACGCTGCCTCTGACCACCGCCGGGGATGTTGACGTGTCCCAACTGAGAGTTACGCCCGGTGGGGCCAGCACAATCAATCAACTGCGCATCTTCTACCGCTGGCCGATTCTGACCGACCTGATGAAACACCGCATCGAAAGCGTCGACGGCCAGGGAAAGATGATGCTCTTCTCGACCGCGACCTGGAGAAACGAACCCTATCTTTGACGCCAATAAGACAGTCGAACAGGCTGCTCGTGCATTCTTCCAAGGGTATGACACATGAAAGCGTATAATAGACAAATGCTGGGGGCCGGAAGACTTGCAACGCTCGCCAAGCGTTTCCTCAGCGACAAACGCGGCGTTGCAGCGATGGAGTTCGCATTTATCGCGCCCATCCTGATTGCCCTCTATCTAGGTAGCATTGAGGCGACGTCGGGGCTCGACGTCAACAAGAAGCTCGGCCGTTCGACCAACATGGTGGCCGATCTGGTGACGCAGCAGCAGACGATCAACACGGATCAGCTCAGGGACATTATGGAGATCGGCACGGCTCTCCTCCTGCCTTACCGGTCCGACACACCGCAGATCACGATAACGGCCATCAACATCCCCGCGGCGGGCTCACCAACAGTTGCCTGGTCGCGAAGGGTGGTGAATAACGTCTTTTCAAGGCCGTATGCACCGGGCTCCAATGTGGTCCTCGATCCCAATCTGGTTATTCCCGGAACGACGGTGATCCGCGTGGAAACCAAAATCGCGTACGTTCCATTGATGGCATTCAACTACAAAGATTCGGTCGGCACAGCCGCTGGTGGTTCGAAGCTCGGAATACCCATGGGAAGGACTGCTTTTGGGCGCGTGCGTCAAGGCACAGCCGTCGCCTGCTCCAACTGCTGACAAGTATTCTTCGTGACCAGCAATCACTTGCGCCATTGATTTGTCATGACGCCCTGTTTGACCTATCTGTGATGTCTGGTCTAACGGAGTGAGGCATGTCACGCACTTTCCTTTTTGTCCTCGATTCCTTCGGGATCGGCGGCGCACCCGATGCCAAAACATTTGGCGATGAGGGTTCAAACACGTTTGGTCATATCGCCGAGGCCTGTGCTGCCGGCCGCGGCGACAAGACCGGACTCCGCTCCGGCCCGCTGAAATTGCCCAACATGGCCTCGCTCGGATTGTTCCACGCGGCCAATCTGGCCTCGAATGTGCCGCTTCAGCCACAAATGCCGGAGCCGGTCGGGCTTTGGGGCGCTGCAGAAGAAGTCTCGAACGGCAAAGACACACCATCGGGACACTGGGAGATCGCGGGAGTACCTGTCACGTTCAACTGGGGTTACTTCCCGCAGACCATCCCGACCTTCCCGGACAGTCTGGTTGCCGATGCCGCGCGCCGCGCAAAGCTGCCCGGGATTCTTGGGAACAAACATGCCTCCGGCACCGATGTCATCGATGAATATGGCGAGGAACATATCCGGACCGGTAAGCCGATATTCTATACTTCAACCGATTCTGTTATTCAGATCGCCGCCCATGAGACGCATTTCGGTCTCGATCGGCTGTACGAGCTCTGCGGGATTGTCCGCGAGCTGGTCGATCCGCTGAACATTGGCCGGGTGATCGCCAGGCCTTTTGTCGGCGAGACCCGCGAAACCTTCACCCGCACCGGCAACCGCCGCGACTATTCGGTGCCGCCGCCGGAACCGACACTGCTCGACCGGCTGACACAGGCCGGACGTTCCGTCATCGCCATTGGCAAGATCGGCGATATCTATGCGCATCAGGGCATCAGCCAGGTGCGCAAAGCCAATGGCAATATGGCGCTGTTCGACGAGACACTGATCGCCATGGATGATGCGCAGGAGGGCGACCTCGTCTTTACCAATTTTGTCGATTTCGACATGCTTTATGGCCACCGCCGCGATGTACCGGGCTATGCGGCGGCGCTGGAAGCATTCGACCGGCGTCTGCCCGAAGCCATCGCCAAGCTGCGCCAGGGCGATCTGATGGTGCTCACTGCCGACCACGGCTGCGACCCGAGCTACAAGGGGACAGATCATACGCGCGAACGGGTGCCCGTGCTCTGCTTTGGCCCGGACCTGCCGCACGGGTCATTCGGCATCCGCCCAACCTTTGCCGACATTGGCGAGACTGTCGCTGCGCATCTGGGAATTGAGGCGGGTCCGCATGGCAAGAGTTTCCTGAAGGGCACGGGAGTCCGCACGCCCGATGCCTGAATTACCTGAGGTTGAAACTGTCAGGCGCGGACTGCAACCCTTCATGGAAGGTGCGACCATCCTTGCCGTCGAGCAAAGGCGTGCGGACCTGCGCTTTCCCTTCCCCGAGCATTTCGCCGAACGGCTGGCCGGGCGAAAGATCGAGGCGCTGGAACGCCGCGCCAAATATCTCATCGTGCATCTCGATGATGGTCTCGGCCTGATCAGCCATCTCGGCATGTCCGGCTCGTACCGGATCGAACAGGATGATGAGGGCAATACTCCCGGCGTTTTCCATCATGATCGGTCGAAAAACGGCTTGCATGATCATGTGGTGATGCATCTCGGGGCGAAGGACGGAACGAAAAACCGCATCATCTACAATGACCCTCGGCGTTTTGGCTTCATGCTGTTTGCTGAACCCGGCGGCCTCAATACGCATCCGCTGATCAAGGATCTCGGTACCGAACCGACGGGCAACCGTCTGGATGGGGCGTTGCTGGCCAAGCTGTTCCAAAACAAGGCGGCTCCCTTGAAGGCAGCGCTGCTCGACCAGAAGCTGATTGCCGGCCTTGGCAATATCTATGTCTGCGAGGCCATGTGGCGCGCCGAACTCTCCCCAACGCGACCTGCTGGCAGTATCGCGGACGCAAACGGCGAGGTTACCGACATGGCGAACCGGCTTGCCGCTGCCATCCGCTCGGTTATTGCCGATGCCATCAAGGCGGGCGGATCGAGCCTGAAGGATTACCGCCAGGCGGACGGCGAGCTCGGCTATTTCCAGCATTCGTTTTCAGTCTATGATCGCGAAGGAAACCCTTGCCCGCGCGCCGGTTGCAATGGCACCGTTGCGCGTATCGTTCAAAGCGGGCGCTCGACGTTCTACTGCCCAGTCTGTCAGCATTAAATGGAGGAAAGCCGGATGACTTACGAAAACATCATTGTCGAGACACGCGAAAAAGTCGGTTTCGTCCAGCTCAACCGTCCGCAGGCGCTCAATGCGCTCAACTCTGCCCTCCTTGCCGAGCTCAATGTCGCCCTTGAGGCCTTCGACAAGGACGACAATATCGGCGCCATTGTGATCACCGGCTCGGAAAAAGCCTTCGCGGCCGGTGCTGACATCAAGGAGATGCAGACGCTGGCGTTTGCCGATGCGTATCTCGGCGATTACTTCAGCGAATGGGAACGGGTGACGCGGCTGCGCAAACCCCTGATCGCTGCTGTGGCCGGCTATGCGCTGGGCGGAGGGTGTGAACTTGCCATGATGTGCGATTTCATCATCGCAGCTGAGAACGCGAAATTCGGCCAACCCGAAATCACGCTCGGTGTAATGCCGGGCATGGGCGGATCACAGCGTCTTACCCGTTTCATCGGCAAGTCGAAGGCCATGGATCTCTGCCTGACCGGGCGCATGATGGACGCGGCCGAAGCGGAACGCTGCGGTCTGGTCTCGCGTGTGGTTCCGTCCGGGGATCTCATTGAGGAAACCCTCAAGGCCGCGGGCAAGATTGCCTCCTTCTCGCTTCCGGTCGTTATGATGACCAAGGAGACCGTCAATCGCGCCTATGAGACGACGCTCTCGGAAGGCCTGCGTTTCGAACGGCGCGTCTTCCACTCGATGTTCGCCCTGGAAGATCAGAGAGAGGGCATGGCTGCCTTTGCCGAAAAGCGTCCGCCAAAATTCAAGAACCGGTGAGGACAAATTATCCGTTCGGATCGCGTAGATTCCAAGTTGACGCAAAAGGAAACGTCCTCTATAAGCCCGACAACGTTCGGTGGCCCCTCGGCCGCCCTATTATTTTGTGACGGCTGCTACAAGGCTGCCGATTAGCTGACAGAAAAGAGAGGCATCATGGCCAACACTCCTTCGGCCAAGAAAGCGGCGCGCAAGATCGAAGCCCGCACCGAAGTAAACAAGTCCCGCCGCTCCCGCGTGCGCACCTTCCTTCGCAAGTTCGAAGATGCGGTGGCAAGTGGTGACCAGGCAGCCGCTTCCATCGCCTTTAAGGCGGTCGAACCGGAAGTAATGCGTGCAGCATCCAAGGGCGTCATGCACAAGAATACTGCCTCGCGTAAGGTATCGCGCCTCTCGGCCCGCCTGAAGAGTATGTCTGCATAAACAGACCTCTCATTTTTCTATTTGAAAACCCGGCTTCTCTTTAGCCGGGTTTTCTTATTTGGCCCTGATTCTGGGAATAAATTCGTTTCCCGGGGAAAAGATTGTGGCTTATCAAAACCATGACATATGACGGTTATAAATGGATTAGGACAAAAAGCGTCAATCATCATTTTACATTTAATTTCAATGGCTTATGGCAGGTAATCATTATAGCACAAACCTAGCGCGGAGAATCTGGAGCCCCAGCATGTGTCAAGCGATAATTTAATATTTTTTTTTGATCGCGAGAGTCTGCAGTGCAGCAAAATTGGCATTCCAAAAAAGGCTTTGAATCCGAAGGCTTTTTCCTCGTCAAACCGGAGACGGTTAAAAAAAACGGTAATCCGTTAACCTTTAATTCATCAAAAAACCCATGGTGCTGCCCTTGCTCTTCCTGCCAAGGTTTTTGTAAGGTCCAGACATCGAAGGGGTGGGCATAAACCCATTTAATAGGCTTATAAAATTGTGGTTTCGGGCGCAAATTTCGTGTTTGCGTAACGAGTAGGTTTTGTCGGTACTCAGGTCCAACGGATTTGAGTCGTTTCATAAAACAAGCGCGGTGACGACGCTGGCGGAAGCCGGGCGGGAGTCTTTCTGCGCCTAAACTGAGAGGGATGCGAACGTGGTAGTTAACAATATTCTGGACAACATTCAGTCAGTCCAACACCGCGTGATCGCTGTAACCTCCACTCACTAGTTTCAGGATTTTCGGGCTGACCATTGGGGCGGTTGGCTGGAACTATTGCAGGCGAGCAATCGACTGCACCCATAAAAACACGGGCATACAATAGACCCGATCGAGATATATCAGGATGAGGCAATGACAATGACCAGCGGAATAATGGAAAACGGCACAAAAGCCATAGTCCCGCTCCATATGGAAGGGGACGATATGGATGTGGCCAGCAGTCAAAGCGAGATGATCTTTGAACGCGTCAAGAGCAAGCTCAAAGCCAAGCTCGGAAGCGAGGTCTATTCGAGCTGGTTTGGCCGTCTGAAGCTGGATGAGACCTCCAAGAGCATAGTCCGCCTGTCCGTACCGACGGCGTTCCTGCGCTCCTGGATCAACAACCATTACTCCGACATGATTGCAGGGCTGTGGCGCGAAGAAGACGAGCAGGTGCTGAAGGTTGAGATCGTGTTCCGCAGCGCCAGCCGCGCCGTGCGGCCAGTCTGCGATGCCGAAGCAACGCCGCGCGAAACCCGCGCCCTTGCCCGCGACAAGCCGGTATTTCCGGTTGGCAATACCGTGCAGGACAAGAAAGCGCCAGCGCACTTTGCCGACCGCTCCCAGAATTCCGTTTTTGGCTCGCCGCTTGATCCGCGCTATACGTTCGACACCTTCGTCGACGGAACTCCCAATCGCGTCGCGCTTGCCGCTGCCCGCACCATTGCCGATGCCGGCGCCAGCGCCGTGCGCTTCAATCCATTGTTCATCCACGCCTCGGTCGGCCTCGGCAAGACGCACCTTCTGCAGGCGATCGCCGCAGAAGCTCTGAAACGTCCGGAACGCGCCCGCGTCGTTTATCTCACCGCTGAATATTTCATGTGGCGCTTTGCGACGGCCATCCGCGACAACAACGCGCTGTCGTTCAAGGAGCAACTGCGCGATATCGACCTCCTGATCATCGACGACATGCAGTTCCTGCAGGGCAAGTCGATCCAGCATGAATTCTGCCATCTGATCAATACGCTGCTCGACAGCGCCAAGCAGGTCGTCGTCGCAGCTGACCGTCCGCCGTCCGAGCTTGAATCGCTGGACCCGCGCGTTCGTTCGCGTCTTCAAGGCGGTGTCGCGCTTGAAATGATCTCACCGGATTATGCAATGCGCCTCGAAATCCTCAAGCGCCGCCTCGTCGCAGCGCAGGCGGAAGATCATTCGCTCGACATCTCGCCGGAAATCCTCGATCACGTTGCCCAATCCGTGACGGGTAGCGGCCGCGAACTCGAAGGTGCGTTCAATCAACTCCTGTTCCGCCAGACCTTCGAGCCCAACCTTTCTGTCGATCGCGTCGACGAACTCTTGAGCCATCTGATGCGCGGCGGCGAAGCCAAGCGCATCCGTATCGAAGAAATCCAGCGTATCGTCGCGCGGCACTACAATGTGTCGAAGCAGGACCTCCTGTCCAACCGCCGTACGCGCACGATCGTCAAGCCGCGCCAGATCGCCATGTATCTGGCCAAGATGCTGACACCGCGTTCGCTACCGGAAATCGGCCGCCGCTTTGGCGGGCGCGATCACACCACCGTTCTCCATGCCGTGCGCAAGATCGAGGACATTGTCGGCAAGGATCAGAAACTGTCGCAGGAGCTCGAACTCCTGAAGCGCCTCATCAATGATCAGGCCTGACGCTTCATAGTTTATCAACAGAAAGCCTGTGGTATGGTACGCTGATACCCGCCACAGGCTTGCTTTTTGCGTTTGTTTTCTGCCAATTTGCTTGACCCTGGGGAAATTGCATTCCTCACCAGCGAGATGCCGCAACCCCGCGGTGATGGTGCTGGGATAGAAGTCAGCGAGACCGGTTTATCATGCGTGTAACTCTTGAACGTTCCAATCTTCTGAAGTCGCTCAATCATGTCCACCGCGTGGTCGAACGACGCAATACCATTCCGATCCTGTCGAATGTTCTCCTGAATGCGGATGGCGGAAGCCTTGCGCTGAAAGCGACTGACCTTGATCTCGAAGTGACAGAAGCGACGGCCGCGCAGATCGAACAGTCCGGTGCGACCACCGTTCCGGCCCACCTGCTCTACGATATCGTGCGCAAGCTGCCGGATGGCGCCGAAGTCATGCTGGCGACCAATACGGACGGCAATTCCATGGCCGTCACCTCTGGCCGGTCGACCTTTCGTTTGCAGTGCCTGCCGCAGTCGGACTTCCCCGAACTGACTGCCGGTACCTTCTCACATACGTTCCGCATGCCTTCGAGCGCGCTGAAGAGCCTGATCGAGCGCACGCAGTTTGCCATTTCCACCGAAGAGACCCGCTATTATCTCAACGGTATCTATTTCCATGCCATTGAGAGCGATGGCGCACTGAAGCTGCGCGCTGTCGCGACCGACGGCCATCGCCTCGCCCGCGCCGAGCTTGAGGCTCCGTCCGGTGCCGAAGGCATGCCCGGCATCATTATCCCGCGCAAGACCGTCGCTGAGCTTCAGAAGCTGGTCGATGATCCGGATGTGGCCGTCACAGTCGAATTGTCGGAAACCAAGATTCGCTTCACCATCGGCTCGGTGGTTCTTACCTCCAAGCTCATCGACGGCACTTTCCCGGACTATCAGCGCGTCATTCCTTCCGGCAATGACAAGAAGCTGGCGATCGACCGCCAGAGCTTTGCCGCTGCCGTCGATCGCGTTTCGACGATTTCCAGCGAGCGTGGTCGCGCCGTCAAGCTGACGATTGCCGATGGGCAGCTGACGCTGACCGTTAACAATCCGGATTCCGGAAGCGCGACGGACGAGCTTGCCGCAGATTATGATTCCGATCCGATCGAAATCGGCTTCAATGCCAAGTATCTGCTCGATATCACTGGACAGCTGACCGGCTCCGAAGCGATTTTCATGCTGGCCGATGCGGGTTCCCCCACGCTGGTGCGCGATACGGGCGATGAAAATGCACTCTATGTGCTCATGCCGATGCGGGTTTAGCGCGGTCAAAGCATTGTCCCATGAGCGATGATCCCAATACGGACGCGGGCAAACCGGCCCGCGTTGCGATCAGCCGGTTGAAGCTCGCCAATTTTCGCAACTATGAGAGCCTGTCCCTGAGACTTGGGCTCTCGCACGTCGTGCTGACCGGCGAGAACGGTGCCGGCAAGACCAACCTGCTTGAGGCCGTATCATTCCTGTCACCCGGGCGTGGGCTTCGCCGCGCCACCTATACCGACGTGACCCGCAATGATGCGCCGGACGGCTTTGCCATCCACGCCGCGATTGAAACCGCCGAGGGCTCGGTCGATGTCGGGACGGGCCTTGCTGGCAATGCGCCGGGTGACACGGCGCGCCGCGTCCGCATCAATGGGGTGACTGCGGCGAGCGCCGACGAACTCCTCGATTATTCCCGCATTCTCTGGCTTGTTCCGGCCATGGACGGCCTGTTCACCGGCCCGGCCGCGGATCGCCGCCGTTTCCTCGACCGCATGGTCCTCGCCATTGATCCCGCCCATGGCAAGCGCGTTCTCGATTACGAGAAGGCGATGCGAAGCCGTAACCGTCTGCTTACAGAAGATCGGGGCAACGATGCCTGGCTCGATGCTATCGAGACTCCCATGGCCGAACTCGGCATTGCCATTGCTGCGGCGCGCGCCGAACTGATGCGGCTGATCAATGGCATG
Organism: Phyllobacterium brassicacearum; assembly: GCF_003010955.1. GTDB lineage: Bacteria > Pseudomonadota > Alphaproteobacteria > Rhizobiales > Rhizobiaceae > Phyllobacterium > Phyllobacterium brassicacearum. Next base: position 84,138 of record NZ_PGGO01000009.1, on the reverse strand, counting down.
ATCGAGCGGCTGCCGGATGACAGCCCCTTCCCCAAGGCTGACTGCCTGCTCGACGGCGAACTGGAACAGCGCGTCGGTATTGAAGCTGCAACCGATGTGGAGGAAACCTTCCGGCGCGCCCTGCATGATGGACGCAGCCGTGACCGGGCCGCTGGACGGACACTCGATGGTCCGCACCGGTCGGACCTGCTCGTCCGTCATCGGCCAAAGGCAATGCCGGCGGAACTGTGCTCGACCGGCGAACAGAAGGCGCTGCTCATCGGCCTCATCCTCGCCCATGCGCAGCTGACCGGCGAGCTCGCCGGCATGGCGCCGATTCTCCTGCTTGATGAGATCGCCGCGCATCTTGACGAGGGCCGCCGCGCCGCGCTCTTCGACATTATCGAGGATCTCGGCGGCCAGGCTTTCATGACCGGCACGGACAAGGCGCTGTTCCGGAGCCTCGAAGGACGTGCCCAGTTCTTCGACGTGTCAAATGGCGAAATACAGCAAGGTTGATCCCTGCTGCTATTGCGCAATGACCTGTTGAAGGGCCGGAATCATCGTCACCGGGGGCGGATTCCATTTTCCCGTCAGTGCTTCCATTTCCGGTCCATAGAGCCGCATCGTCAGATTGAACGGTCCGGCCGGTGCAGGCAGCCAGTTGGCCTCCTTACCCTTCCCGGGGCTCTTGTTCTGGAAATAGATATCGAGCGAGCCATCGGCGTTGTACTCAAATGGCATCCAGCTGCTTACGGCGAAGCGATTGAGGCTGTTGGCAACCTGGAACCCCTCCGGGTCATAAAGCGTGATGGACCAGAATGCCTTGACTGGCGGCAGCGACGCCTTGTCGAAATGAATCGCATAATCGTTCGCTCCGTTCAGCGGGTTGCCCTTTTCGTCGCCAAGGTTGAGCGGGTAGATTGCATCGTCTGGAAGATTTGCGCCAAGTCCGACCTGCGCGACAATTGCACGTTTCAGATAGTAATTGCCGTAAACGCCCATTGTATCGGTATTCATCGACCAATTATTCGCAACCCGGGCCAGAGTCGCCATCTTCCACTCCATCAGTTTGCGCGCCTCGGCGGGCACATTCTCGAGCGCCTTCGCGACCACCGGATCGGCTTTGCCCATGTCGAAACTCTGGCCGGCCTCGATGCCGATCCGCTTCATCTGGGCAAGCAAGGGCTGATCGGTCAGGTGGGGTGGATTAACCTTCAGGATTTCTGCAGCTCTGGCGAAAAATTCGCCGGCTGTCATTCCGTCTACGGTCGTCTTCGGCGATGTCTTCATGTCAACCGTCGGATCGATCGTTACTTTGATCGAATCCGGCGTTTTGCCCCACTGCGACAGCGGCGTTACCTTGTAGCCCGCCTGTATCTTGTGGACGGCGTCGTAGTCCGGCGGGCCATCGGTCTTCGTACGCCCGATTATCCAGACGAAGGGCGTCGGCGCGTCAATCCGCTGCGTCCCCTCCGGCAGCTCCCCACCTGCCCACTTCGGAGGAACGATGGCAAAGTCGGCCTTGGCAGTTCCCGTCGTCCGCCAACCGGGTGAGGCAAAGACGTCCGACCACATGTCGAGCATCGGCAGCAAGTAAAACCGCCCATTCGTGTCCGGAACCGAAACAATCATCGGCTCCTTGGTCATGTCCAGCCAGGCGACTGAATAGAGCGTATCGAAATTGACACGAACGACATCGCGCATGTCAGCCGTCGGGAATTCCGGCACGTTGGTGAATTCATTGGCCGGTCCGCGGCCCGTCACCTTGCCAGCCTCGATATTGGTGGCCTGTTTGCGGGTGACGTCCATCGTCACCAGCGGATAAAAATACACATAGGCGTCCACGCCTATGGCATGCGCATCCTGTTCGGTAATGGCATCGGCGCCCACACTTTCATGCACGGGCGACACGATAAACAAAAGCATGCAGGTGATAAGTGTAAACAATCTCGTTTTCATGATGCGCTCCCCTCATCAAAGACAGGTCTGCTCATGGCGTGTGCATTCAGTCAGCTTGCGTGGATTTGTATTGAAGAGTTTATCGGACGAGGCGTCACCAGAATGACGTCGGGCAAGTTGATCAATCGACACTGCGCTAAGGAGCCAGCCAACAATCTGTCTGCCGATCATCGTTCGTACCTCTCATGAAGGGCAAGTACGTTACGGTAACAAGCCCTGCAGCGACGGGCATTTCAACGGATATTCTTGCTGATCCGGCATGTTGGATGCCTTCTTGGGCGCGAGAAGTTGTCGATCCTGGCTGGACCTATTAGTGAGACTTAGCAAAAGCTTTCTCGCCGCCGTCCCTTGCATTCTCGGATTATCGCGTCACAAATAGGCGAATCTGACACATATACTAGTATGGTGGAGCACGGGTTCCTGCGCATCTGGCAGCCACAGGTGATCTGGACATCGGCCAAGCTGCGGACGCGCGACGATTCCGCTTCCCAGGTCCCCCCGGTAAAGACCTCGAAACGGGAACCAACCCGCGCCGAGGTCTGGGCCTCACTGACGCCGTGGATCATCGTCTGCGCGGTCCTGCTGCTGTGGGGGACGGACTGGTTCAAGGGCCTCGTCAATCCTTGGGCAACGCTCAGCTATGAGGTTCCCGGCCTCAACAACATGATTGCCAAGGTCGCGCCCATTGCAGCCACGCCAACCCCAGAAAAGGCCGTCTTTGCCTTCACATGGCTGTCCTATACCGGATCCGGCATGCTGATTGCGGCCATCATCTCCGGCTTCATCATGGGGTAAACGCCGCTCGAACTGATCAAGACCTATGGCCGGACGATCAAGCTCTGCGCCTATTCGCTGATCACCATCTCGGCCATGCTGGCGATCGGCACGCTCACACGGCTTTCGGGCATCGACGCGACGCTCGGTCTCGCCTTTGCCGCGACAGGCGTGCTTTATCCGTTCTTTGGTACGTTGCTCGGCTGGCTTGGCGTGGCCCTTACCGGATCCGATACGGCTTCGAACGTCCTCTTCGGCAACCTGCAGAAGATCACCTCGGAACAGCTCGGCCTGTCGCCGATCCTTATGGGCGCAGCAAACTCCTCCGGCGGCGTCATGGGCAAGATGATCGATGCACAGTCGATCGTCGTCGCCTCGACGGCGACCAACTGGTACGGCCACGAAGGCACGATCCTGCGCTTCGTCTTCAAGCATTCGACGAAGGCACGATCCTGCGCTTCGTCTTCAAGCATTCGATCATCCTGGCCTGTATGGTGGGTGTCCTGGTGATGCTTCAGGCCTATGTCTTTACGGGCATGATCGTCACGCCTCCATGAGGCGAGACAAAGAGGGAGCCAGCTGGCCCCCTTTTTATTTGGCCGTTTTGCGGTCATGACAAAAATAATCTGGCGGTACTGTCGGCACAGTCATCTTCCAATCGTCCTTATGACAGTCTTCAAACAAACGCATCGAACCATTGGAAGGACATAGTCATGGAACTCACCATACAAGGCACACCAGCCGTTTCAAACAAGTCAGTCTGGGCTGGCCGCGTTCTCAGCAGCCTCGTCATCCTGTTTCTGGTCTTCGACGGCGGCATAAAACTTGTGCCGCTGGACGTGGTCACGGAAACGACAGCCCAACTCGGATATCCGGGCACTGCCAGTTTCGCTCGCTTCCTCGGCGTTCTCACACTGGTTTGCACACTGCTCTATGCCTATCCGCGCACAGCGGTCCTGGGTGCAATTCTCTTGACCGGTTATCTCGGTGGCGCAATCGCCACGCATGTGCGTATCGGAAACCCGCTGTTCAGCCACACCCTGTTCGGTGTCTATCTGGGCCTGATGATCTGGGGCGGGCTTTACCTGCGCGACCCACGCATCCGCGCTCTGATTCCATTCAGCCGGTAGCATCTCGCATTCCGGCATGTGTTGACCGGGCGAATGGCTGGGCGCATTCTCTAAAGCTCTAACAAACGCAATGTCATTGATATGTGTGCACGCTGAGGAAACCAGCCATGACACAGCCGGATGCCTACCTGCTTGGACGTGCCGAAGCCGAAGAATTGCGGCTCAAGCGTCAGATTGCCAATCTCGCGCCGGATTCCGACGCGCAACTCGACAAAATCGGGATCAGCCAGGGTGAGCGCGTCGTCGACCTCGGCTGCGGCCCGGGCGGCGTCTTGCACCTTCTCGGCAAGCGTGTCGGTCCCACCGGATCCGTACTCGGCATCGAGCGAAGTCCACACTTCGTCGAGTTGGCGCGCCGCTTCGTCGCCGATCATGGGTTGCAGCAAGTTGAGGTGCGCGAAGGCGACGCCTACGACACCGGCCTGCCCCGGGCGTCGTTTGACGGCGCCCACATGCGTCTTGTGCTTGTCAATGTGCCGAAGCCCGAGCTTATCGTCCGGGAGATGGTGTCGCTGGTGCGTCCCGGGGGCTGGATCGCCAGTTTCGAGGCGGATTTTCTCGCCCACATCTGCGATCCGCCTTTGCCCGCATGGTCCCGTCTTCTCGATGCCTATATCGCCTACTCGACCGCGCAGGGCATTGATCTCTTCATCGGACGGCGCACGCACCGCCTGTTTCGCGAGGCCGGTGTCACGGACATCCGTACCGATGCCGTCGTCCATGTCTATCCGCCCGGCCACGACAGGCGGACGATCCTGCGTGATTTCATCAACAACGTCAGTGGCAAGCTGGTCGATGGCGGTTTCATCCGCCGCGCCGAACTGGAGGAGGATCTATCGGCGCTCGAACTTTACCTGTTGCGGCCTGACACAATGGTGACCTCGCATATGTTTTTCCGGTTGTGCGGGCGCCTGCCGCTCTGAGGCCCGGCAAAAGAGGAGCCTTGCTTATGCCCGACTATAAGCGAACACCCGCGGACACGTATGACGAACTCTTCGTACCGGCATTGTTCCAGCAATGGGCACCGATCGTGCTCGATGCGGCACGTGTCGTTCCGGGCAACACCATCCTTGACGTGGCCTGCGGCACCGGCGTGTTAGCGCTTGCCGCAGCGGAAAGGGTTGGCCCCAGCGGGGCCGTTGCCGCCCTCGACGCCACGCCCGAGATGTTGGCCGTGGCCCGGCGCAAGAGCACTACGATCGACTGGCACGATGGCATGGCGGAAGTGCTGCCCTTTGCGGATGACAGCTTCGATGCGGTGGTCAGCCAGTTCGGCATGATGTTCTTCAACGACCGGTCCGCTGCCATGCGGGAAATGTTTCGCGTCCTCCGACCTGGTGGACGCCTCGCCATTGCAGTCTGCGACTCGCTGGAGAATTCGCCGGGATATGCGGCGTTCGCCGCCTTGCTCGAGCACCTCTTTGGGGATTCCATCGCCGACGCCTTCCGTGCCCCTTTCGTACTTGGTGACCCGAAGCTGTTAATGTCGATCTGCAGCAACGCCGGCATTGCGGATGCGGAAGTTTATCAGCATGCGGGCGTTGTTCGTTTTGAGTCTATCGCATCGCTGGTCTCCACCGAAAGGGCGTGTGCGTGGACGCTTGGAGGCTTGCTAGACGATGCGCAGTTCGAACAGCTCTCAAAGGAGTCCGAGCGAGCGCTCCAGGGATTTGTTGCGCCGGATGGCACGATCGCATTTGAAATGCCGGCCTTGATCGTTACTGCACGCAAACCTTAGTCCCTGCGGGGCCACGTCGAGTATGGGGGCAACAAAGCGGAACTGCCTTCGGAAAGCAGGTCGCACCGTCGCTCGAAGATGGAAGCCTCATTGTCGCCATGCTAACGTTCCGGGCAGAATCAGGCTACCTGTGAGTAGGAGTTCCCATGTCAGTTCTGTCCGCCTTCGCCATCTCCACCCGGTGGCCAGCAAGGCATCTCGATCGCCTGCAGCTCTATTCCTTCCCGACGCCGAACGGCGTCAAGGTTTCGATTGCGCTGGAAGAGATCGGCCTGCCCTATGAGCCGCATGCTGTAGATATCGGCAAGAACGAAAGCTGGACACCCGAGTTTCTGTCGCTCAACCCCAATGGGAAGATTCCAGCGATCATCGATCCCGACGGTCCGGGCGGCAAACCGCTCGGCCTGTTTGAATCCGGCGCAATCCTGCTTTACCTGGCCGAGAAGACCGGCAAGCTTATTCCCGCCGACGCAGCCGGTCGCTATGAAACCATCCAGTGGGTGTTTTTCCAGATGGCCGGGATCGGACCGATGTTCGGGCAGGTCGGCTACTTCCATAAGTTCGCCGGTCGCGAAATCGAGGACAAGCGCCCGCTCGAGCGTTACCAGAATGAATCGAAACGTCTGCTTGGCGTCATCGAGACGCGGCTCGACGGCCGGCAATGGATCATGGGCGACGAATATACGATCGCCGACATTTCGATGCTGGGTTGGGTGCGCAACCTGGTCGGCTTTTATGGCGCGGGCGATCTGGTTGAGTTCGATCGCCTGAAACGCGTCCCCGAATGGTTGGAGCGCGGTCTCGCACGTCCGGCGGTTCAGCGCGGTCTGAACATTCCAAAGCGCCCGTAAAAGCGCCCCGGCCCACAGATGTGTAGGATCGGATACGGCTGTTTCGTCCTCGGACAAATCCTAGGGCACAAGGAGCAGCCAACATGGAACAGCAGGACAAGATTGCCGTCGAAAACGTCAACCATCCCGGTAAATCCAGACCAGTCGACCGGGCCATGTATGACGCGATGAAAAAAGCCTACCTCAAGGTGCTGCCGGGCAAGTCGCCTGGCCTGACGCTCGCTGAAATCAGTGCGCGTCTATCTCGCGAATTGCCCCAGGACCTCTATCCGGGGGGCGCAAGGGCCGGCTGGTGGGCCAAGACGGTCCAGCTCGATCTGGAGGCGAAGGGGCTGGTCCGACGCGAGAAAACAAGTCCGGTACGGCTCTTCAGGGCTTAAGTGATCAACAGGTCTCAGTGAATGGATATAATGCCGTCAACAGCCCGCCACTCGCGCGGCTCGATCAGGCGTTGGTGAACGATGCGAACCGAATGCAACGGTCCTTCGATGTCCTTGCACCAGAAATCAAGAAACCCTTTCAATTCCGGAAAAGTCGGAGCAAGATCGTACTCCTGCCATATGTATAGCTGGAGAAAACTGGGGTGGTCGGGGAGACGATAATGTATTTCCGCTGTCGTCAGCCCGTATCCCCTCAATTGCAGTTCGAATGCTCTGCTGGTCATGAATATTATCCCTATGGATCAACTCATGCGTTACACCGAATCTTGCCAGATTCTATTGTGTTTTCAAGGGGAAAATACGATTCTTCCTGAAAAGAGGAGTTAAGACTATGGCTGCAAAGGACGTAAAATTCAGCGCGGATGCGCGCGATCTCATGCTGCAGGGCGTCGACATCCTGGCCGATGCGGTCAAGGTGACCCTCGGCCCCAAAGGCCGCAACGTCGTCATCGACAAATCCTTCGGTGCGCCGCGCATCACAAAAGATGGCGTTACGGTCGCCAAGGAGATCGAACTTGAGAACAAGTTCGAGAACATGGGCGCCCAGATGCTGCGCGAAGTCGCGTCGAGAACCAGCGACACGGCAGGCGATGGCACGACGACCGCGACAGTCCTCGCCCAGGCGATCGTGCGCGAAGGCGCCAAGGCCGAGGCGGCCGGCATGAACCCGATGGACCTCAAGCGTGGCATTGATCTCGCGGTTATTGCGGTCGTCGAGGAGCTGAAGCGCAACGCTCGCAAGATATCGAACAATTCCGAAATCGCCCAGGTCGCGACGATTTCCGCCAATGGCGATACGGAGATCGGCCAATATCTCGCGGACGCCATGGGCAAGGTCGGGCATGAGGGCGTCATCACCGTCGAGGAAGCCAAGACGGCCGATACCGAGCTCGAAATCGTCGAGGGCATGCAGTTCGACCGGGGCTATCTCTCGCCCTACTTCGTCACCAATCAGGAGAAGATGCTGGTTGACTTTGAAGACCCGTACATTCTCATCCATGAAAAAAAGCTATCAAACCTGCAGGCGCTGCTTCCTATCCTTGAAGCAGCCATCCAGTCCGGCAAGCCGCTGCTCATTATCGCCGAAGATGTCGAGGGCGAGGCATTAGCCACTCTGGTTGTCAACAAGCTGCGCGGCGGGTTGAAAGTCGTTGCCGTCAAAGCTCCGGGATTTGGCGACCGCCGCAAGGCCATGCTTGAGGATATCGCCATCCTCACCAGCGGCACCGCCATCAGCGAGGATCTGGGGATCAAGCTTGAAAACGTAACGCTCGACATGCTCGGCCGGGCCAAGAAGGTTTTGATCGACAAGGAAAGCACCACGATTGTCGACGGCGCCGGTGCCAAGACGGAGATCGACGGAAGGGTTGCGCAGATCAAGGCGCAGATCGAGGACACGACATCCGATTACGATCGCGAGAAGCTGCAGGAGCGGCTAGCCAAACTTGCCGGCGGCGTTGCAGTCATCCGGGTCGGCGGTTCCACCGAAGTTGAAGTCCGGGAACGAAAGGATCGCGTCGACGATGCGTTGCACGCCACCCGCGCCGCGGTCGAAGAGGGTATCCTGCCGGGCGGCGGCGTGGCGCTGTTGCGGGCCGCCAAAGTGCTCACCGGCCTTCAGGGGTCCAATCCCGACCAGCGCGTCGGCATCGACATCGTGAGGCGCGCCATCGAGGCGCCAATCCGCCAGATCGCAGAGAATGCCGGCGCCGAAGGATCGCTCATCGTGGGCAAGTTGCGCGAGAACGACAATTTTTCGATCGGCTGGAATGCCCAGACAGGGGAGTACGGGGACCTCTTCGACATGGGCGTCATAGATCCGGCAAAAGTGGTCCGCACCGCGCTTCAAGGCGCCGCCTCCATCGCCGGACTACTGGTGACGACCGAAGCCATGGTTGCCGAAATTCCGAAGAAGAGTGCCCCTGCCATGCCCGGCCAAGGCATGGAGTATTGATTCAGGCGCTGGCGCCTTATCGACCGAAAAAATCGAACGTCAGACGGCTCGCCGATTCAAGCCGGCGGCCGGGAATGCCGCCGCCTTTCTCCAGACTGCCATGGGCAATCTGACGAGCGTCGTCCAATGTGGCAGGTTCTTCAGCAGCTCACGGGCAAGCAATCCGACGGCGATGCCGCCGATGATCGACGCGGCGGCGAACACAGACCAGGGCAATTTCGCTTCCAGAGCCAAAACCAGTTCCGGGACGAACCTGTGGAACAGGTAGATGTAATAGCTTGCGGCTGAAATCGGGAGCACGATGCCCGCGACCCACCGTGGCATTGGCATGCGCGGGACAAACAGCAGCGCCCCAAGAAAGGCAAACTGCAGCATATATTTCACCCAGGAACCGACCCAGTTTCCGCCGTAATAGGCAACCAGCGGAAAGATGACCGCTCCGACAGCAAGCACCAGTATCTTCCTCGAAACACTGTCGGCATAATACGCAAGCCAGCCGAAAACGGTGAGGTAAAGAATCCACGGCACAGTAAAAACCTCCCGGTTGCCGAGCGGCCAGATCACCGGTCCGACGAAACGAAGCGTCATTGCCGTTACAAGAATTGATAGCCCAAAGAAGAATGGATTTTTTGCGCCAGCCTTGCGCAGGGCCGGAATGGCAAACAACCCGGCCCAGATTATCACCATCTGGACATAGGCTTCGACGAACCAGTACAGAAATGGCAGCATGGTTCGCTCAGCCGGATCGGCAAGGCCGAAATTCCCGACGAGAAATACCGATCCCCACGGCACCTTACCCCAGACGAGCCCATAAAGCGCGATGATCAGATAATAAGGCACAAGTACCGACGTCACGGGCCGGAAGACTCTCGTGATGTGGCCGGAGAACAGATTGTTGCTCTGGAAGCGCGCGAGGCTGTAGCCGATGAGCATCACCATCGCGGCAGCGCCCCCCGGCGCGGGCCAAAGCGTGGCGTGCTGGATGACGACAAGCAGGATTGCCAGGGTCCGTATCACCAGATCGGTGCCAAGGCTCTGCATCCGGGTCTTCGCCTGTTGCATGGTGGCGAGCTCCGCGATCGGCCTGTTCTCCCAGTTCTCGGGGAGATGGTTGAGGATGCGCTCAAGGTTCAATGACAGCCGCACATAGCGCAGCGAGTCACCGCCCAGTGAAACGAAGGTATCCTGATCGGCAGTGCTCTGCGGAAAGAACGCCTCCCTGAATGCTTCCCTGACATTTTCAGTTCTACGGAAGCGGCCGTCCTCATAACCCGCCTTGAGCTGCTGATAATCGATTTTTCCGGACGCGAGACGCGGCAGCTTGTCTTGCCGGCTAACGGCAACATGCATGGCCGTCAAACCGCTCGCTTCAATCAATGTCTTGCGTACGGCATCTTCCGCATGCGCCGAAGTATAAACGGCGAAAATGGCGTGATCGTCGCCGAAAACGGCCGCCTGGATACCCTTCAATGCCAATGCCTGCTCGAGCGCATCATGACCGACGCGCAAGCCTGCGATCTTCGACATTCTGCTGCGGCGGCCAACGATACGATAGAGCCCGTCTTTGTTGCGAACCGCCAGGTCTCCCGTCTTTAGTTCAGCCAGATCCGGTCCCCTGTGTAAATCGGCGCGGCTTGCAGCATAGCCCATCATGACGTTGGGGCCGCGATAGACCAGCTCACCGGGTGTGTCGGCGTCCCGGATCTCCCGTCCATCTTCGTCGGCGAGACCCAGCTCTCCGTTGGGAATTGCGATCCCGATGCTATCCGGATTGTCATCGAGCAGGTGCGGCGGGACAAAGGCGATGCGCGCTGTGGCCTCAGTCTGCCCATACATGACGAAAAATTCTGCGCCGTCCCGCGCAAGATGATCGCTGTAGAGGCGGACGAGATCGGCGGACAGCCGCCCGCCTGCTACCGTCACCATCCGCAGGTGCGGCAGGCGCTTTTCGCGGAAGCCTACCTTTTCCAAAAGTTCGAAGGAATAGGGGACGCCGGGAATGCTTGTGCAGCGATTATCGCGCAGGTCTTCGACAAAGCCGGGGTCGAGGATCGATTTGCCTGGCACGAAGAGACTGGCATGCACAGCCAGGTGAGAATTGAGAACCGAAAGCCCGTATGAATAGTGCAGCGGCAGGATGAGCGCTCCCCGGTCATCGCTATCGAGGTGCAGGTATTCCGCAATCGAGGCCGCATTGGCTGCGAGATTTGTACTGGAGAGCCGCACATATTTGCCCTCGCCGGTGCTGCCAGAGGTCGACAGCAGCAGTGCAAGATCGGGGTGCAGGATTTCAGGCGACGGTTGCGCTGTCTCGTCGGCGCGCCACCGATTTTCAAATTGGCGGAAATAGATGTGGGGCCTGAACTTGTCCTCGAAGCGGGCTGCAACACCTCTATCGCATGGGGGCAGCAAAGCGATCGCGTGCCCGCCAGCAAGCGCCGCCAGATAAGCAATAATCGCGTGTTCTGAAAGGCTGGCATCAATGGCGATCAGGCGCTTTTCCGTGCCAAATCCTGACGCCTGGCGCGCAACGCGCGCGGCCAGCTGCTCATATGTGATAGCGGCCCGGTCAGGAAAAATCAGGGCGGACAGGTTACCGCCGGCGGAGAGGCGTTCGACAAAAAATGGGACCATTGCAATGCCCAAACCACTTCTGAAAAATCGTAGACGCTATGAATGGTGTGCAGATACATTTCTGGAGTGGTTTAGTCAATTTTACGTTGTTTGAAAACGCGCGAACAGCTAGCAGAGTGGCGATGCCTGCGACCGAGCTTAAGAACACTCGCAGGTCTGCGTTATCGTCCATGCTCGGATTGGAGCCGCAATGACAATCGAAGCCATTCCGCCCAGAATATCAGGAGCGATCCCCCGCCAAGTCTGGGTCCTCGGTTTTGTCAGCCTGCTGATGGATGTTTCTTCGGAGATCGTGCAGACCCTCCTGCCGCTTTATCTCGTCGCGGGACTTGGCGCTTCGGCCGTGACCGTCGGCTTTGTCGAAGGGTTTTCCATCGCCGTCGCCATGGTGACCAGGCTGTCGTCAGGCTTCCTTTCTGATTGGTTCGGCAATCGAAAATTCCTCGCAGCGCTCGGCTATGGGCTCGCGGCGATATCAAAGCCGCTGTTTCCGCTGGCCGATTCCCTTTTTTGGATTGTCGGTGCAAAATTTCTTGACCGTGTTGGCAAGGGAATCAGGGCCGCACCCAGGGATGCGCTGATCGCTGATATCACCCCTGCCGAGATCCGCGGCGCGAGCTTCGGACTGCGCAAATCTCTCGATACCGTGGGCGGCTTTGTTGGACCGATTGCGGCCATCGGCCTGATGCTGTGGACCGGCGGCAGTTTCTCAACGATTTTCTGGATTGCAGTTATTCCCGCCTTTCTGGCTGTTGGTCTGCTCGTGGCCTGCGTCAAGGAACCGGACGTCCCCGCAGCACGAAAGAAAGGGGCCGCGCTGAATCTGAAGGATGCCGTCCTGCTCAATCGCGCGAACTGGGTCGTTATTCTCGTTTCGTCGATTTTGGCGATCGCGCGCTTCAGCGAAGCCTTCCTTCTCCTGCGATCGCAACCGTATCGGCCGCAACGTTATGCTCGGCATCAGCCTGTTGTTTCTTTTGGCGGGAGATCTCGTCCTCGCCTATACCGCGACTATCCCGTTCCTTATTCTGGGCATCGTATTGTGGGGGCTGCATATGGGCTTTTCGCAAGGGATCCTTGCCACACTCATAGCCGATACTGCGCCTTCCCATTTGCGCGGCACCGCTTTCGGTGTTTTCAGTTTGACCACAGGCATTCTGGCGCTTGTAGGTAATCTGGCCGCTGGCGCGTTGTGGGATCAGCAAGGGGCGCAAGCCACATTCCTGATGGGTGCCCTATTGAGCGGGGCGGCGATCATGGGCCTGCCGTTGCTGCGAAAATACTCCGTCAAGGCCCTATAAACCCGCTCGTCAAACAAAAGCGCAACTTTTTGGTTGCTCTTTCTCTCCTCCACTGCCATGATAAAGGCAACCAGGAGGTTGCACTTATGACTGATCGTATCGAGAAAAGCATCGAGATCAACGCCCCTGTCGAACGCGTCTGGCGGGCGCTAACGGATTACAAGGAGTTCGGCGAGTGGTTCCGGGTAAAACTGGACGGTCCATTCGTGGCGGGCGAAGTCTCGACCGGCCACATCACGTATCCCGGCTATGAGCACCTCAAATGGGAGGCGACGATCAAGCAGATCGAGCCGCCGCGCCTGTTTTCGATCACGTGGCACCCCTATGCCATCGACCCCAACGTCGATTACTCCGGCGAAACGCCGACGCTTGTTGAGTTCCGGCTGGAGCCAACATCGACCGGCACACGCCTGACGGTTACCGAATCCGGTTTCGATGCGGTGCCAAAGCACCGCATGCCGGAAGCCATGCGCATGAACGAAGGTGGCTGGGAAGAACAGGTCAAGAATATCAAGACACATGTCGAGCAATAACACTGCCCACGAAACTGCGCCGCAGTTCGCCGCCCATGTGTTTGCGGCGCTCGGTGATCACACGCGCCTGTCGCTGATTGAGAAACTCAGCGACGGGCAGACGCGCTCGATTGCCGGCCTGTCGGTCGACAGTCACCTCACAAGACAGGCGATCACCAAGCATCTGCATATCCTCGAAGAGGCCGGGCTTGTCATCAGCACCAAAGTCGGCCGTGAAAGCCAGTTCGCCTTCAAGCCCGATACGATTGAGGAAGTTCGCGCCTATCTCGATAGCGTCTCACGGCAATGGGATGATGCGCTGTCGCGGCTCCGCGCGTTTGTGGAAAGGTAGAGGCACCTCCGCTCCTACAACCATTTGGTTATACCCGTGCGCATTGTTCGCCTCGCACAACGGGCGTATAATTTTCCGCAACGGGGAGCGAGACATTCGCGGCCACCGGCGCGGGCCGTGCCGCGCGGGAGGTGTGCCATGACCACTTACGTGATGCTCATTAACTGGACCGATCAAGGCGTAAAAACCGTACGCGAGTCGCCATCACGGCTCGATGCAGCTAGAAAGCTGCTTGCCGAAATGGGCGGTTCCTTCAAGGAATTCTACCTGACCATGGGCGAGTATGACATGGTGGTGATTGGGGAAGCCTCAGACGATGCGGTGATGGCGCGATTCGCCCTTACCCTCGCCATGAAAGGCAACGTGCGCACCCGCACGCTCAAGGCGTTCCCGGAGGCCGCCTATCGCGAGATCATCAACTCGCTCGGCTGACAGTCACGGTCACATCAGGCCGTAAAATCACGAATGGAGCCGACGGGCGACGCTCGTCGCTGCCTGTCAGCTTATGCATGCTCTCACCCAACGGTACGGTAGGACGACGACCGCCGAGTGAGCTGCCTGGTCATGCCTTGTGCGCAGCGACGAGTACTGCCGGGAAATCCATGGCGTATCCGCCATCCTGTTCGAATTTTACCGTTCCCTCGATAATGGCCCGGTGAATGCTTTCGCGCGCTTCTGGTGTCTGGCGCTCAAGCAGCATGGCCGTGCGAACGGTGCTCGTGTAGATCACATCGACTGCGTCCTGCGGGCTTGCACAGCGCCAGACGAGCGGGATCTCCGTCACTGTGATGCTTTCGAAGCCGGCTTGCGTCAGGGCCCTGCGGCACTCTTCTGCGTCGCTGAAGCGGAAGAGTGAGGGCGCGGGCGGCAGAGGCACGTCGAGAGTGCCATGTGCCTTGATTGCGCCGAGAACCAGCTCGAAGAACTGGTGGCGGTCAGGCGTCGCCCACACGGTAAAAGCATAGTGTCCGCCAACAGCCAGCACGCGGGCGGCTTCGGCGATCGCCCGGTCGGGATCGGCCATGTGCAACAGCCCGAAGGCACAGGTCACCGCATCGAAGCGGCTATCCCCGAAGTTGAGGTTCTCTGCATCACCTTCGCGATATTCCGTATCGGGAAACTGCCGCCGTGCATGTTCCACCATGGCCGGGGCGAAGTCGACGCCGATGGCCTTGGCGCCCCGCGCCGTCGCCCGCGCGGCGCCGTAGCCCGGGCCACTGGCAACGTCGAGCAGGCGCGTTCCGCGGGTCACACGCGTTGCATCAAGCAGCGGATCGGCAGCACCTCTTGTGATCTCACCCAGCCAGGCCGCGTATCCGGACGCTTTGGCGATCCAACCCTGTTGTTCGAGGTCCTTGAACGTTGGCTCATGCGCGGATGCCATCGGAGCCTCCTTTATGCCTAGGATACCCTGCGTTTTTCGGCTGCGAAGGTGCTCAGGCCGAGCCACTGTTGCATGGCGCTTGCTATGTTCGGGTCGCCGTCGAATTCGAGATTGCCCGCCTCGACTTCGCGGCGAACGATCGTATGCCCCATCCAGATCGCCGTCATGCTCCTCAGCGAACTCGTCACCAGCAGGTCGATATCGTATCCCGGGTCGAAGCCGCAGAGATCCACCGAGGTTCCATCGACAACCAGCCACCAGTTCTGTTTTGCCTCGGGCAGTTCCGGGTACAGAAACTGTATCGTGCAGCGCCGCGGCGGCAGCGGTTGCGGATTGAGATTGCGCCGCATATCCCACATCAGAAGCGAGGGATCGAGATTGCGTAGAGTCAGCTGCGATTCAACCCAGCGCTGCCCCCACGAACCGATGCCGAGCACGATCGGGCGCAAATCCTCGCCGGCCGGCGTCAGATGATATTCGGTGATGCCGCTGGCGTTGGGCACCGCCACGACGACCCCTGCCCGCTCGAGTTCCTTCAAGCGTTTCGACAGCAGCGCGGGCGACATGCGCGGCACGCCGCGGCGCAGATCGTTGAAACGGGTCGTGCCGAGCAGGAGCTCGCGAACCACCAGTGTCGTCCATCGCGAGCACAATATTTCCGAAGCCATCGCCACCGGGCAGAACTGGCCATATCCTCCGCGCGTTTCCATATGTCCCACCATCCCAAAGGAGGAGGATACCGCAAAAGCCCGCTAACGCCTACGGGGTAGTACAGATCGAGTACTGGACAGGAGCCTCGCATGGGAGGATTCTTTCCCGCGGTCAGTAATGGCCCAAAGGAGGAGAATATGAACACTCTGGCACATAAATCACCAATCGATGCAGATGACGCACCACCCGGCAATGCGGTCGAGATTGCCCAGACACTGACACCAACCTTTGCCGCACGAGCGGCCGAGTTCGACGCGAGCGATACCTTCGTCGCCGAGAACTACAAGCTGCTCAAGGAATCGGGCCTCGTCGAGGCCGGCGTACCACGCGAGCTTGGCGGCGGGGGCGCGGAAGTCGCCGAGCTTGCCGAGATGCTGCGCGTCATGGCGCATGCCTGCTCGTCGACGGCGCTCGCCTTTTCCATGCACACCCATCAGGTCGCGATCCCCGCATGGCGCTGGCGTCACCAGAAGGTGGCGGCGGTCGAACCGCTTTTGAAGCGCGTTGCCGCGGAAAAGCTCATCCTGCTCTCAAGCGGCGGCTCCGACTGGATCGGCGGCTCCGGCATTGCCGAAAAGGTCGAGGGCGGCTACCGCATCTCGGCACGCAAGGTCTTCACATCCGGTGCCAATGCCGGCGACCTTTTGATGACCGGCGCCATTTGCCGCGCCGATGACGGCTCCGAGAATGTCATCCACTTCGGCGCGTCGATGAAGGCCGGTGGCGTCAAGATCGTCGATACGTGGAGAGCGCTCGGCATGCGCGGTACGGGTTCCAACGATGTCGTGCTCGAAGAATTCTTCGTGCCGGACGCAGGCGTTGCCTTCTCGCGCAAGGCCGGCGAATGGCATCCGGTGTTCCAGATCATCGCGACGACAGCCTTCCCGCTGATCTATGCGGTCTATCTCGGCGTCGCCGAAAGCGCCCGCGACATCGCCATTCATCTTGCCAAGAAGAAGAAGCCCAACGAGCATAGCTTCAACCTCGCTGGCCGCATGGATACGTCACTGCGCGCTGCGCAGCTGGCGCATCAATGGATGGTCAGGATCACCGAGCGCAATGCGCCTTCTGCCGAAACCGTCAACGAGGTCATGATCGGCCGCTCCCTCGTTGCCGATAATGCGATCAAGACGGTGGAACTCGCACTGGAGCTCGCCGGCGGCGCCGGCTTCTACCGCAGCAACGGGCTGGAACAGCGTTTCCGCGATGTACAGGGTGCCCGCTTCCATCCGCTGCAGCAGGGCCCGCAGGCGCGTTATGCCGGGGCGATGGCGCTCGGCCATTCGGTCAACGCCATCTTCTGATCGGGGGCGAGGAAGGCGGGACCGGCAGGACGGTCTCGCCTCCCTGGGATTCCTCTTTCCAATCCCGTTTGGTTTCTCTATCCTGACTAAGATTTTTGAAGACGTAGCGATTTTAACAAATTCATTTAAGAGAGATTATGCACGTGATGTTCGTGAGCGACCCCAAAAAGACCCTTCAGACGAAAAGCCACAGCCACAGAGAAAGCGGGACGTCAGCGAAGACGACGGTTACTGGCCAGATCGGCCAGACCAGGAGAAATTACGCGACGATCTCATCTAGGGTCCAGGCCCATTGATAGCCGCTGGCCTGCAACCACGTTGCCCGGTTGCAGGCTCGAAATCCGTTACAATTCAGGGTTGATGGCATGCCGAGCTTCACCTAGTGTTGCCAAGACGTCGTCGTTCCATATCTGGACATTGACCACCCACAGCCGCAGAGGAAGCCCCATGTTCACCAGAACAGTCCCCCTTCTTGTCGCTGCCGCCATGGCAATCGCCCTTTCCGCCGGATCGTCATTTGCTCAGGGTAAGGCGCTCCGGGACACGCTCGACAGCATGTTCGGCAGCCATGATAACTATCTTGCGATGATCAGCAATTTCCAGAACGCCGTGAAGGCACATGATACGGCCGCGGTCGCCGCCGCGGTGCGCTATCCGATCGGCGTCGAGATCAACGGCAAGACAACGACAATCACCTCGGCGCGGCAGTTCGTTCAGCACTATGATGCGATCATGACCAAGGAGATCACCAATGCGGTGGTCAGCCAGAAACTGGATGACCTTTTCGTCAACTGGAAAGGCATCATGTTCGGTGACGGCGAGATTTGGATCGATGGCGTTTGCCGCGACAATACCTGCAAGAACGTCGACATAAAGGTTGCGACGATCCAGTCTACCGCCAATTTAAGAGCGGCAGCACCATCGGGCGAAATGCGCTGCGGCTGGATCGAGAACCCGACGCCCGGCAATCTCTGGCTCATCGACAAGGATGCCACCTGGACGATCACCTCGCAGGGTCAGGCGGTAGGCCCAGATGCGGCTGGGGTCGACAACATTCCTCAAACCGACCCGAAGCAATTCGTCGACACGAGCCGTGGCGCCGGCCATGGCTATAGTTGCGGCTGTCTTTCGGTCGAGACCAGCGCCAAGGACAAGCGCATCACCAAGGTGATTTCCGGCAAGGCGCTGCCGCTGGCCAAATGCCGTGCCGATAAGGCCTTGCCCAAGCCGTAAGGGCTATCTGGAGGCGAAAAGCGTCGATGACGGCATGCGGGCGACCACGACGAGCTGCGTGATCTCACCCCGCTTGAAGGCGGCGAGGAAGCGGCGGTAATCCTTGATCGACACGCAGCCATTGGAATCGCCGCGCGGCCCGAGCATGTAGGTATGCGCCAGAAGTCCGTCGCGGCCGAAGATCTTGCCCGGCTCGACCGGATTGAGCCGGATCGCCTCGACGCCGTGGAACCGCTTCTCGCGCATGGTGAGCTTGTAGGTGTGAGGTGGCGTCGCGCCGCGCATCTTCTTGTGGACGTAGCGGACTTTGTCGCGCATCGGCCCGAGGCCCGAATGCGCTTCCAGCTTCTCGCCGTTCGGGAGATAGACCGTCTTCGCCTCGATGCTGTAGAAAGCGGTCCGGCTCCGGCCGGCGAGCCGGGGTGCAGGCGGTTCGTAGGTCGGCGCGATATCGCGCAGATCATTGTCCTGCGGCGCATAGGCGAGCGCCTGGGGAGCGACGCCCTTCAGAGCCGGGCGGCTTGGCCGCATCCCCGGCAGCGGGACTTCCGGAGAGTCTTCATCGCCCAATGAAGGGTCGGCCTCGTCCAGCACGAGGCTGAACGGCCCTTGCGGCGACATGCCGACCGGCGGCGGCGCGTTTTCCAGCGCAGCGATGGCGGCCGCGACGGATGGCCCCGTAACCTCAGATTCAGTGTCGAAAGTAGTGTAGGTCTGGACAGACGCGACCTGCATCGTATCGAGGCCGGCCAAGCGCGCGCTGAAATCCTCTTCGGCCAACAGTTCAATGCCCGACGCGCGGGCGCCAAACACTTCGGCAGCCAGAGGTGCCTGCGCCACGATCCTGGGCTTTGGCGAGGACATGAAGCTGATATCGCCCGACGGTCCGATGACCGCCCCTTCCTCCATGTCAGCGGCCTGCCAGGGTGTGGGTGTCAGTTCCGGCACGCGTGGATATTTCGGCTTCTCCGGCGCGATTTCATGCGCGGAGACAAGTGCGATGAGGCTGCCTGTAGAGGGCTTTTGCAAGAGACCTTGGGTAGTGGGAACGCCGTCGGCGGCGCGGGACAGGAAGGCGCCGTGCATGACCATCACGGTGGCGATAACGCCGAGGGATGTGACGGCGCCAAGACCGGCAGTCAGCGCGGCGGAGACGACCCGGCGGCCCGGACGACGGCCAATTTTATCCGATGGCTCGACGCCCGTC
Source organism: Phyllobacterium brassicacearum (assembly GCF_003010955.1). Taxonomy (GTDB): domain Bacteria; phylum Pseudomonadota; class Alphaproteobacteria; order Rhizobiales; family Rhizobiaceae; genus Phyllobacterium; species Phyllobacterium brassicacearum. The sequence goes on along the minus strand of NZ_PGGO01000009.1, from coordinate 64,672 downwards.
TTGACTGCAAACGCCATGAAAACCCGTACCCACCTGCTCGACCCACACGCCAGCCAGCGCAAAGCCACTATCGCCGTGGCAAAACTGAGGCACGACAAGGGAATCTCAACCCGTTGCGACTTTCTGGCTGGCATCGAGCATGGAGAAACTTGGTTACCAATTGATTGATGCGGGAGAAGGAATTGTCTTGATCGACTTGAGGGTCCGCTTCCGCGGTCGGGCCCGGGCAGGACGAAAAGGTTGAGGCATCATGGGAGCCCGCGTTCAGGCCCCGACTTCGACGACGAGTTCAATCTCGATCGGCAGTCCAAGGGGCAGGCTTGCGACACCAAGCACCACCCGGCCGGAGAGCTTTTCCTCTCCGAAGACCTGGAGCAGCAACTCGGACGCTCCGTCCGCGACTTTCGGATGATCTCTGAAATCACCCTCGGTCGCTATGTAGACGCCAAGCTTGGCGACAGCCTTAACCTTGTCGAGTGAGCCGAGATGGGCTCTCACTGCCGACAGTGCACTCAGCGTGGCGACTTCCGCGGCCTTGCGGCCTTCCTCGACGGTGAGTTCACCCCCAACGCGTCCGATGAACTGGGGCTTGCGGTCGATGACAGGCAACATCCCGCTGAAGAAGACGAGGTTGCCGATCGTCACGGCTTCCACGTAAGCGCCAAACGGGGTTGGTGGTGGTGGAAGCGTAATGCCCAGCTCCTGCAGCCGCTGTTCTGCAGCGGCTGCCAATGCTTTCGTACGGTTTACCATTTGCCCAGATGTGCGCCGCCGTCGACGTTCAGCACCTCCCCGGTTACATTTCGTGCTTCGGTCAGATAGACGACCGCGTCGACGATATCCTGGACATCGGAAATGGTCCCCATGGGTGACAAGCTCCGCAGGAAATCCTTGGGGTTGTCCTTGTGCAAAGGCGTGTCGACCACGCCGGGAGCGACCGTGTTGACCCGGATACCATCGCTTGCATATTCCATCGCGATGTTCTTGGAGATTGCGTCGATCCCGCCCTTGGTCATCATGGGGACCGAGGCGGAGAGGCCGGCGATCGGATGATCGATCAATGGCGTGGTGATGCTGACGATGCTGCCGCCGGATTTCTGCGCCAGCATCTGCTTTACGGCCCGCTGGGTCAGGTGGATGAAGCCCTCGAGATTGGTCGAGGACAGCTTCCTGAAGTCGTCCATCGTATAGTCGATGAACGGCTTGGTGTAGAAGATGCCGGCGTTGTTGACGAGGGCATCGATCGAGCCGAACCGGCTGATTGCGGTCTCTGCGACCCGCCTTGCTGTTTCGGGATCACCGATATCGCCGTCGACGACAGCGATCTGATTGGAAGCCCGGAAGGCATCTGACGAGGTTACCTGGCGGGACGTCGCGACGACATTGTAGCCGCGCTCGGCGAAGGCGTTGACGATGCCTGCCCCGATACCCTGGGAGGCTCCCGTGACGATGACAGTTTTAGGTGTTGGCATTTTAATCTCCATCGGTTGCTAGCGCAGCAATTGCGCTTGTTGCCGATGAATATGGCTGAGGCTCTATTGCGTGATTAGATGGAAATATCTGGAATCTATTTTCCATTTATGCAAAAATATGTCTATGACGGATTTGAACGATATCGCAGTTTTCGTGAAGGTTGCGCAGTTCGAGAGCTTCAGCCGCGCCGCTCGCTCACTCGGGATGCCGGTATCGACCGTTAGCCGCAAAGTCTCCGCGCTCGAAGACCAGCTCGGCGTCACCTTGATCCAGCGCACGACCCGCAAACTGACGCTGACGATGCAGGGGCGTGCCTACTACAACCAGTGCAGCGAACCTCTCAGCCACTTGTTTGATGCCGAGCAGGTTCTGACCCAAACACAGAAACAGCCGGAGGGCATCCTGAAAATCTCGGTGCCTGTGCTCATGGGGCAGGAACCATTTTATGATTTTCTCTCGGCATTCCTGAAAAGACACCCGCGCATCGAGGTCGATCTCTTCATCACAAACCTCTTCGTCGATCTGATTGCAGAGAATGTCGACGTCGGCATTCGCTTCGGAGAGCTGCGCGATTCGACGATCGTCACGCAAAGAATCGGCAAGAGCGTCCGCTATGTCGTCGCGACACCGGACTATCTCGACAGCCGGCCGCCCGTGGAGAAACCGGAGGACTTGAAGAACCACCAGTGCATCTTGCTCAACGGCCGTAATAACGAGGCGGAATGGCATCTGGTCAACGGACGCAAATCCCTCAAGCTGCATGTGTCAGGGCCGCTATCAAGCCGGGATTTCCAGTCGATCGCCGCGTTTACCTATCGCGGCCACGGGATCGGTCTTTTGCCGTCGACCTATTGCGATGAACAGATAAAACGGGGCGAACTCATCCGCTTGCTGCCGGACTGGTCATCGCCCGAGATCTTCGTGCACGCCGTCTACCCGACGCGCCGCTATCTGCCGGCGAAACTGCTGGTCTTTCTCGATGACCTGAAGGCATGGAAGAGCCCGCTATGGGTTCCATTGCACTGACCGCAGAACGGACACGCATTCAGCGTGCGGAGGCGGGCTCAGCCCAGCCTTGCGCCCGCCTGTGTCTGTCGATTAACATGGCGCGATGGCCAAGCAGATCCTCTTCGTTCAAGGCGCAGGCGAAGGTACCCACGATAGCTGGGACAGCAAGCTCGTGGCGAGCCTCGAGCGCGAACTCGGCGAAGGCTATGCTATCCGCTATCCGCGAATGCCCGGCGAGGACGACCCTTCCTACCCAGCCTGGAAGACTGCGCTATTGGAAGAATTCGACTCTCTGGAGGATGGGGCCATCCTCGTGGCCCACTCCTTCGGCGGCACCATTTTGATCCACGTGCTTGCCGAACAGCCGCTGGAACTCAGAGTCGGCGGGCTATTTGTCATCGCTGCACCCTTCATAGGTGAAGGCGGATGGCCGAGTGACGATTTCGATGATTTCAAGGACTTCTCGGAACGCCTCGCGCCCGGCGTTCCCGTCTATCTCTATCATGGCACCGGTGACGCCGAGGTGCCCACAGCCCATGTTCATCTCTATGCGAAAGCCATACCGCACGCCGTGGTCCGTACGTTGGAACGCAGGGATCACCAGCTCAACAATGATATGAGCGACGTGGCGCGAGACATCCGTTCAGTGGGCTAAGTTCGGCTTCACCGTTAACTTTGGAGGCCATCAAGCCCGACATGCATTTGACCGCCCTCAGGTGAACGAAGGTTTGCACAGCGAACCCGGGCCCGACCGACCAACAAAACTGTGATTTTGCCGGAATGGGATTAGCGGTTAAGCTGACTGCGCATCACAAAAGCTTAGGAGTTGGACGATGAGAACAATCCTCGTGCTTGCCGCTGCTTTCGGTTTTACGGTGTCGGCCGCCTCGGCCGATTGTGCCGGACATACCGCCTCCGTTGACAAAGAGATGACAACGGCAAGTGTGTCGAAAGACCAGACACCCATTCCGACACCCGTTCCGGCTGATTCCCAATCAGTGAAGCAGGAACTGCCGCAACAGGAAGCCGAATAGTTCGCGCCTCCAAGGAATGTGACCCATATTGTGCGATTGGTAAGCTCGACAGCTAGATCGTGCAGGTAACGTTGCGCCCATGAGAGCACCCGTCTCGTACTTCTGACGTGGCCGGCCTATTCCTCCAGCAAGCCGGCGAGTTTGTATCCCTCCACCAGCACATCGAACAATCGCGATACGTGGCGCCTCGGAATGGTGCTCCTCATCACCGAGATGGAAACATTGGGATCTGCCGCCCGCAGCTTTCCAACTGCGTCACGCGCAGTCACCAGATCCCCAGCCAGCGCCGAATAGGCCACAAGCTCGAACAATGCCCATGTTACGCGCGGGTTCTTGTCCAGCACACGCTGCGTCAGTTTGGCCGCCAGCGCATAATCGCCCTCCAGCGCGGTGGCCCATGCAATGCCCATCCTGAAGTTGTATTCGAGCGGATCGAGCGGGCTCAGCGTGAGCGCCCGTTCGAAATTTTCCCGGGCCGTTTCAGGCCGGTCGCGATGGACGGCAATCCAGCCGGCGCCGCCCCAGGCCCAGGCGTTGTTCGGGTCGAGCCACAGCGCCTCTTCCACATATGCCGCTGCCCGATCCGGATCAGCAAGGCACTGGAGGACCGCCGCCGCCTGCGCGGTCAAAGCCATCGGGTCATTGCTCACCCCTAGCCGCGATGCGGCGGAGATAGCGGCGAGTGTGAGTTCCCGATCCGCTTCCGGATCGGACGACCAGAGCCAGTCGATGTCCTGGGCGTGGCACCAGCCGAGCAGCGCATGCGCGCGCCCGAAGTCCGGATCGATGGCGATGGCCTCCCTGAGCAGTGCGATGGCTTGCCGGTTTCCCTCGGCTGTCGCGCTCCAGATCTTCGGCAATGCGGTTAGCACGAGCTCATAGGCTCTCAGGCTGTCGGGCGGCTTGCGTCTGGCTGCTTCGATCTCGGCATGGAGCAAGGCCGGGCGGACGGCGCCTGCCACCCGCGCCGCAATCTCGTCTTCGAGTTCGAAGATGTCGGAAGCGGCTCGATCAAAACGCTCGGACCAGAGCTGCGTCCGTGTGCCGGTGTCCGCCAGCTGGACAAAAATGCGCACACGGTCCGCCGCACGGCGGACCGTTCCCTCGACCGCATAGCTGACGCCGAACTCCTTGCCGATCTCGCGCACGTCCACGCGGCGGCCCTTGTAGGCGAACGCGGATTGCCGCGCGATCACAAAGAAACTGCGAACGCGCGACAGCATTGCCGTTATTTCCTCTACAACACCGTCGACAAAATACTCATCTCCTGGGCCGCTGAGATTTTCGAACGGCAGGACGACGACCGACGGGTGGTCCGTGTCACGCTGCACGGCAGCGGGTGGCGCTTCCACGGCCGGAGGAGGTGTCGGATTGGCCGGCCGCTCCCCGTTTTCGCGGTGTTCGGCAATCAGCGGCTCGACACCAAGTTCCCGCTGCAAGGCATCCCTGAATGACCGGAATTGGCGAAGCGCCGCATTGGCTTTCCCCCGATTGAGATAGAGCCTGATCAGGGCGCGGTGGGCTTCCTCTGCCGTGGGATCCGATGCCACGAGGCGTTCGGCCAGGCGTTCACAGGCAAGCTCCTCGGTGGTTCCAACAGCTGGGTATGTGCGGCTGAGCCGGTCTACGAGCTCCAGGGCTTTTCGCCGGTAAGCGCTCCGGTACGGCGCGAACCACTGGTCCAGTTGTTCCGGCATTGTAAGGCCATCAAGCAGGTCGCCCTGGTAGAGATCGGCTGCCGAGGCCAGGCTGCCGGGCTCTCCCCGCTGGATCATCTGGTCAAAGAGCCAGATGTCTCCGCCTGCGGGATCGACGGCCAGCGCGGCAGTTTCAAGGTCGGCTTCGATGCGAATGGCTGCGCCATTTCCTCACGGGAACGAGCGCCGGATGGCGACCAGCGCCTGGCGCAGGCTGTTTCGAGCCTGTGCCTCGCCCCTGCCCGGCCAAAAGGCCTCGCACAGCGCCTCCCGCCTCACGCCCCTTTGTCCGGCAAGTGCGAGAGCGGCAAACAACAGTGCCGTCTTTCGCGTGGCGAAGCGGACCGGCTCGCCGAGCGGAGAGATCAGTTCAAGGCCGCCCAACAACCGAATACGCATGACATAGCTCCGGTTTCGCGAGATCAGAGGCCAGAATATCACGTCCAGCGTTCGATTTAACGCAGATTTAACGGGACCGCCGTCGGATTAACCGCATTCTTCACGCGCAGCCGAACGTTGGCAAATCGCTGCAGTGGCAAAGTGACCCCATCGAAATCGAAGATGGAGGTCGCATGTCAACGACGTTACGCGCTTTGGCCCAATCAAGCCGCTTTGCAGCATCGATGGTCCTTGCCGTTGGTGCGGCTGCATTTTTCGCGCAGGTTGAACCGGTTCAAGCCAAGTCAAAGCGGGCGCTTTTTGCGAGTGCCGCTCAATGCCGGCAGTTGACAAAAGCCAACATGGAGACGTGCTGCTACGCCTTGAACAGCAGGCTTGTCCTTGCTCGCCAGCAAAAGGCAATGTGCCCCCCTCGGAGCACCGGTGCGATTGTAAAGTATGTATCTCTGTCAGCATCCACGGGGATAGTTAGCGGCCGGTACGCGCAACCAAGCCAGTACGCGCAACCAAAAGGTCTCGAGGGCGGCGGTGGCCTGAACATCGGGACAGGAGCCAGCATGCGCGACGAGGGGATCAATGCTTCGGCCAGCATCAGCACGAGCCAGCGCAGCGAAAGCACCAGCGGCGACACAGTCGCGCGCAGTGAAACCAGCGGCAGCGCGACCTCCGGCGGCGGCCGCACCAGCGGTGGCAACAGTACGAGCGGCAATCCCGGCGGAGCCCCCGATGCAGGTGGCACAGGGAGCGGTGGCACTGGCGGCGACACCAGCGCAAGCAGCGGCGGCAGCAATCCCGGAGGCAGTACTCCAGGCAGTACGGATAGCAGTGACGCAGGGTCCACGAGCGCCGGTGGCCGCGGTGACCGTGAACATAATGACAACGGCCATGGCAACGATCCCGGCAAGCAGGATGACAGCAATCCGGGCGGCGGCGGAAACCGCAAGTAGTCGCTCTTTACGGCGAACGCTGCGTGGCCGCGCTCGGCCAAATGGCGGGAATGGGAATGAGGTAGAGCCTCCGGTGTCGGGGGCTTCATTTATACCAGCAGCGTTCTGCGATATTGCTGCTTCACGCATTGGTTTCCCCCTTTCACTCCCCTTGAACTTAAACACCAAAATTACTCATCTCTTCGCTGTCTTGCCAATTCCGCCGGTCGACCCTAAATAACTCAGCGGAGGACGACCTCCACGCTTCCCAAGCGTTTCCAGACAATCCGGGACGGCCCGATCAGATAATGAAGGATGGTCGTCATGGCCTGGACAATACTCATTCTTGCGGGTCTCTTTGAAATCGGCTGGGCCATCGGGCTCAAATACACCGACGGCTTTACCCGCATCACCCCCTCCGTTCTCACCGCCGTCAGCATGGTGATCAGCGTCATGCTGCTCGGCCTCGCGCTCCGGGAACTGCCGGTCGGCAGCGCCTATGCGGTGTGGACCGGCATCGGCACGGTCGGCACGGCGCTGCTCGGCATGTATCTCTTCGCAGAACCCGCGACAGTGATCCGCCTCGTCTGCATCGGCCTCATTGTCTCGGGCATTGGCGGGCTGAAATTCTTGACGTAGTGCATATGTTCGGCCAGTAATCTTTCCCCTTGCTGGAGATAAGCAGCGGCGTTGTTTCCTATGGGCTCATCATATCCTAGTGTGTCGTCATGACTGATCCGCAATCAACCGCCCTCACCCCATCCGAAATCGAGCGCTATGCCCGCCATATCATCCTTGGCGAGGTGGGCGGGCCCGGCCAGCAGAAGCTGAAGCGCGCCCGCGTGCTCGTCGTCGGCGCCGGCGGGCTCGGTGCGCCGGTGCTGCAATATCTCGCCGCGTCCGGCGTCGGCACGCTCGGCATCATCGATGATGACCGGGTGTCGCTGTCGAACCTGCAGCGGCAGATCATCCATTCGACCGAGCTCGTCGGCTCGGCCAAGGTGGAAAGCGCGGCGCGCGCCATTGCGGCCATCAACCCGCATGTGACCGTTGAGGCGCACGAGACGCGCATCGCGCCGGACAACGTCGCCGAACTCGTGCGCCGCTATGACATCGTCGTCGATGGCTCCGACAATTTCGATACGCGCTATCTGCTGGCCGATACCTGCCTTGAAGAGAAGCGGCCGCTGGTCTCGGCGGCGCTGGGGCGCTTCGACGGCTCGGTGACGACGCTGATCCCTTACGCGGCGAATGCGGCCAGCGAGCCGAACCCGTCCTATCGCGACCTCTTCCCCAATCCGCCGCCGCCCGGCCTGCTTCCGGCCTGCGCCGAGGCCGGGGTGCTGGGCGTCCTGCCGGGTGTCATCGGCACGCTGCAGGCGACCGAGGTCATCAAGCTCATCACCGGCATTGGCGAACCCCTGATCGGGCGGCTCTTGCTTTATGATGCGCTGACCTCGCGCTTCGAAACTATCAAATACAAAGCCCGCAAGGCCTGACGCCATGGCGCTCGAGCTTTCCGCGCAGCAGCAGGCGATTGCCGATGGCGCGCGCGGGGAAGGCGCCGCCATGGCCATGCGCATCGTCGCCGCCACCGCGCGGCTGATGGGCGCGCCTTCGCTGATCCCCATTGCTTCGGCGCATATTGACGGCGCGCTGTACCATGGCGATTCCGGCACGCACTTTGCCGAAAAGCTGGTCGAGGGCGGCGCGAAGGTTGCAGTGCGGGCGACGCTCAATGTCGGCTCGCTGGACCTCACTGGCTGCTCGAAGAACCGCCTGCCTTCGCACGAGCGCGCCATGGCGCGGCGGATGATGGACGCCTATCGCGAGCTCGGCTGCGAGCCAAGTTGGACCTGTGCGCCCTATCAGGCCGGCCATCGCCCGGCGCTCGGCAGCGATGTCGCCTGGGGCGAGAGCAATGCCGTGGTGTTCTGCAATTCCGTGCTCGGCGCGCGCACCAATCGCTATGGCGATTTCCTTGACATCGCCTGCGCCATTGCCGGCTTTGCCCCGTATTACGGTTTCCATCATCCGGAGAACCGCCGCGCCACCGTGGTGTTCGACGTGTCCGGGCTCGATCCGGCATTCCTCGGCTCAGAAGTCGCATGGCCGATCCTCGGCAGCCTCTACGGCCGCGAACTCGGCGATGCGGTCGGCGTGGTTGCAGGCATTACCGCCCACCCCAGCGAGGATGCGCTGAAAGCTTTCGGCGCGGCCTCCGCCTCTGCGGGCGCAGTCGGGCTGTTCCATGTGGCCGGCGTTACGCCGGAAGCGCCGGACGTTGCCGCCGCCCTGCATCATCAGCCGCCACAGGCGGTGATTAAAGTCACAGCGGAGATGATCGCGGATTCGCGCCGCCGCCTCTCCACCGCGATGAGTATGGACCGTATCGCCGCCGTCGCCATCGGCAGCCCGCATCTCTCGATTGCCGAGTTCGAACGGCTGGAAGCTCTGATCGCCGGGCGCAAGCTCAAGGTCCCGCTCTATGCCTGCACCGGCCGCCACGCGCTCACCGAGCTGGAGCGTGACGGCGGACGCCAGCGTCTGGAGGAGAGCGGCGTCATCGTCGTCGCCGATACCTGCGTCGTCGTCACGCCGATCCTGCCGGATATCGCGGACGCCGTGCTCATGACCAATTCCGGCAAGTTCGCCCATTATGCGCCGGGCAATACCGGCTATGGCGTCATCTATGGCTCCATGGCCGAATGCGTGGAAAGCGCGGTGCTCGGCCGTCCCGTGTTCGAGGCTGCGGCATGAAGGCGGAGATCCTCGTTGCCGGTGAGCCAGCAGAAGCGCCTGCGCTGGTTCTCACCGCGCCGATCAGCTTCTGGGGCGGTGTCAATCCGAAGAGCGGGCGCATTGCCGATGTGCGCCACCCGCAGCACGGCCTGTCGATCAGCGGCAAGGTTCTGTGTCTGCCCGGTACCATCGGCTCCTCGTCGGCCGCCGCCGTGCTGCTGGAGCTCGTCACCGCAGGTCTCGCACCCGCTGCGATCATCCTGCACGAGCCCGACGCGATCCTGTTGCTCGGGCTCATCGTTGCGCAGGAAATGGGCCATCCGGTGCCGATGGCGTTGAGATTGGATCGCGGAGAATTTGCGGGCTTTGCCGGACATGAATTGGCGATTGGCTGTGACGGCTCCGTTCTTATCTCCCCCCTTGCGGTGGAGAAAGGATTTTCTTGAATTTAGCCCCTTTGCTAAATTCTTAGAAAATCCAAGAGAGGGGGTATGGGTGAAGCAAATCCCCTCACTGGCGATTTCTAGCACTTGGCAAGGGCCAAGATGCTGAAATCGCTTTCTCTCCCGCAAGGGGAGAGATAATGGGCATTTGCCCGTCAGGGTGGATTCTCACCAGTCTCGCGGCAGCACCCGATCCGGCGGCCGATGCCCGTCGATGAAGGTGCGGATGTTGATGATCACCTTCTCGCCCATGTCGATACGCCCTTCGAGCGTCGCCGACCCCATATGCGGCAGGATGACCACCTTGCCGTGCTTGGCGAGCTTGCGCAGCTTGGAATTGACTGCCGGCTCGTGTTCGAACACATCAAGCGCCGCGCCGGACAATTTTCCACGTTCCAACTGCTCGATCAGCGCATGCTCGTCGATGATCTGGCCGCGCGCCGTGTTGACGATGAAGGCCGTCGGCTGCATCAGGGCGAGGCGCCGGGCAGAAAGCAGATGGAACGTTGCGGGCGTCGAGGGACAATTGACCGAAATGATGTCCATGCGCGCCAGCATCTGGTCGAGGCTTTCCCAATAGGTTGCCTCCAGCTCCTCTTCCGTCTTGGGGTTCACCGGCTTGCGGTTGTGATAATGGATCGACAGGCCGAAAGCCTTGGCCCTGCGCGCGACGGCGGTGCCGATGCGGCCCATGCCGACAATGCCGAGGCGCTTGCCCCAGATGCGGCGGCCGAGCATCCAGGTCGGACCCCAGCCCTCCCATTTGCCGTCGTCGAGCAGGATGGATGCGCCCTCGACCAGGCGGCGCGGCGCAGCCAGCATCAGCGCCATGGTCATGTCGGCCGTGTCCTCGGTCAGAACATTTGGCGTGTTCGTGACAGTGATGCCGCGTTTTGCGGCGGCAACCACATCGATATTGTCCGTGCCATTGCCGAAATTGGCGATCAGCTTGAGGTTGGGACCAGCCGCATTGATGATCTCCTCGCTGACATGATCGGTGATGGTCGGCACGAGAACATGGGCTTGCTTGACAGCCTCGATCAGTTCCGCCTTGGACAGGCGCCGGTCATCGACATTCAGCCGCGCTTCGAACAATTCGCGCATGCGCGTCTCGATAGGGTCCGGCAGTTTGCGGGTGATGACGACCAGAGGCTTCTTGCTCACCAATATTCCCCTCCCAATTCGCGACGCATTGAGACCTCTTTAACCAAGTCATTGCAAACTGCAATTGCTCTTTACGCTCCTCCACTTGTCTATCAAGGCGGCGCGTCAAAGACAAAGAAAAATAGGGATCGTTCGCCATTCTGCCGCAAAATCGGCTGATGCAGGCTAAGGACGATGAAGGACTGATCTTGTTGAACCTTGGAAATATTCGCTCTTTTCTAAACGCAGGCACCGTCGCGGCAGCCTTCGCTTTGACCATCCCGCTCAGCTTGCCGGTCCTGGGATTAGCCGAGGCCGCAGCGCAGGTCGGGCCGAGCGGCTTGCCCCTGCCGCGTTTCGTCAGCCTCAAGCCGGGCCGCGTTAATCTGCGCGTCGGGCCGGGCCGCGATTATGCCGTCACCTGGCTCTTCCTGAAATCCGGACTGCCGGTCGAGATCATCCAGGAATATGACAATTGGCGGCGCATTCGCGATTCGGAGGGCACGGAGGGCTGGGTCTATCAGTCACTGCTTTCGGGCAAGCGCACGGCGATGACTGCCCCCTGGCAGCGCGACAAGGACGGCACCATGCTGAACGTCTATCGCAGCGCCGATGACAAATCCGGTATCGTGGCAAAAGTTGAGCCAGGCGTGCTCGGAACGCTGAAGGCCTGCAATGGCAGTTTCTGCCGCGTGTCGTTCAGCGGCGCCAGCGGCTGGATTCGCCAACCGGACATCTGGGGCGCCTATCCGGACGAGAAGTTCGACGATTAGGGCCCGATGGCACGCGTCCAATCGAGACCTTCGGATCGCCTCAACCGACCGTTACCTTCGGGTCCGATAGCCGTCATTGTAGACCTGGCTGAATTTCTAAGGGGAGCATCCGAACTTTCGGCCCGACGTCGGTCCTTTTCGGGCGGGTCGTCCCTGCAAACGCACTGGAGTCGGAACCCCCCATGCAGTAGACTAGCGCCGCTGGTTCACGGAGATAGAGCCATGAACACCGTCCCTGAATGGCGTCTTGTCGGCGATTGGTTCGACATATGCAGTTGCGATATTCCATGCCCTTGCGAATTTGCTCAGGCACCGACTAACAACGCATGCCACGGTCTGCTCGCCTGGCATGTCCGAGAGGGTCATTTCGGCGAGGTCCGGCTCGACGAATTCAATCTGCTGGCGCTTGCCGCGTTCGAAGGCAACGTTTGGGCCGGTGAGGCCAAGGTCAGAATGGGCCTTTTCATCGATGACAGGGCAGACGAGCAGCAGCGGGAGGCCTTGCAGATTATCTTCGGGGGACAGGCTGGCGGCTGGCCGGCAGCCTTCGCCGCCTTGATCGGAGAAATGCGCGGCATCGAATATGTCCCCATCACATTTGAAGTTGCTGGTGATCTCGCCTCTTGGCGGGCTGAGATCCCAGGTCGAGTTGTCGGGCGCGCAGAAGCACTGACCGGGCCGACGACGCCACCAGGCAAACGCGTACAGATGATCAATCCGCCGGGATCAGAGGTTGGCCCCGGCCAGGTTGCTACGTGGGGCCGTTCCCTCGAAGTTCGGACGGACGGGTTTGGCTTCAGTTGGACCGGCGAAAGCCGGTCGAGCAAGCACATCCCGTTCGACTGGACAGGTCCCGATGCCGCGTAGCGCCAGGACGCGACTCTTGCCCGCCCTTCGAGGCGTCGTGTGGCCGATGGCTCGATGGGAACATGTGCCACTGAGCCTGCTGATTTCTCTCGTCGTACTGACCGGGGCGGCGTGGTTGCTGACCATCTACCAGGCCGTCAATATGAGCATTCCAATGGGTATTGCGGTGAGCGGGGGAATGGCCGCCGAGGGCATGGGTGGTATGGCCATGGGCGGTATCGCAGCCACTGGATGGTCGTTCGAGAGTGCAGTCATCTTCGTTGCGGTCTGGACCGTCATGATGGCTGCAATGATGCTTCCTGCCGCCGCGTCGATGATCTTCATGTTTGCCTCGGCTCAGGCCCGGCGTGAACGGGAAGTGGCCGTTTCAACGTGGATCTTCGTGGCCGGTTATATCCTCATCTGGGCTGGAGCAGGGATTGTTGTCTATGTCCTCGTCCAGATCGGCAGCGAACTGGCAACGAGTCTCGCGCCGGCTCAACGTATCCAATGGGCACCGCTCGCGCTCGGGACGACGGTCGCGGCGGCCGGACTTTATCAATTCGCGCCGATCAAGCGGGTTTGCCTCAGGCATTGCCGCTCGCCTTTCGCCTTCATAGCGCAGCATTGGCGCGATGGACGGCTCGGAGCACTGGTAATGGGACTAAAGCACGGCGCCTATTGCTTCGGCTGCTGCTGGGCGCTGTTCGCCGTGTTGGTCGCCACAGGAATAATGAGCCTGGCCTGGATGCTTCTGCTCACGCTGGTCGTCTTTGTCGAGAAGATGCTCCCACAGGGCCGACGCGCAGGGGCTGCGATAGGTATTGCCTTGATAGCCCTGGGAATCGTGGTGGCCAGTGGTGCCGTCGCGATGCCCTGGCTCGCGTAGCCACAATAGAAGTCGGCAGCGAGCGGCGCTCGTTGCCTCGCGGATCGGATGACCACATTTTGCTGCAAAGCCGACATTGCAACGCGTTATGGGAAACACGCCGCCAACTTCCTCGCCTTCATCAAGTAGCGGCCATCCGGGCTCTGGCTTCGCTTAAATGAATCCACGACCCAACCGCCGACGCCGTCGTCGCCCATCATCCCGGGCATGTAAGATTGTTTAGCTTGAATCAGCCGCGCTTCTTGCGCAGGCGAATGATAATATCGACGTTGACGATTTCCATGCCTTCCGGCACCGGTGGCAACGCACCGACCATGGCAGAGCCATCGGGGATATCGATCACTTCATTCGCGCCCTCCACGAAAAAGTGATGATGATCGGAAACATTGGTGTCGAAATAGGTCTTCGCCCCTTCGACGGCGAGAATGCGCAGCATCCCCGCCTGGGTGAACTGATGCAGCGTGTTATAGACGGTGGCCAGTGAGACCGGCACATTGGCGCCCTGTGCCTCTTCGTGCAGTTCCTCGGCAGAAAGGTGCCTGTCACCTCTGGAAAAGATCAGGCTGGCAAGCGCAACACGTTGACGGGTCGGCCGCAATCCTGCAAAGCGCAAGCGCTCCTGCAAGGATACGTCGGCATCTATCTCATAAGAAATATGCATGGCCCGTCTGCCACTCCGTTAACTGATATCAAAAGTCACACGAGAGACAGATTGTCTATCGTGTTACATGATTGATATATGCCGTCTTGCGGAATCGATCAATAGGCAGAAAATAGGCCATTAGTCTAGGGTCAGGACACATCAATATGATCGCTCGCAAATCGGTGAAAAGCGCAGCATTCTTGAAATCGCTTGTTATGGGAAATTCGCGGGAGGCATGGTGAGCCAAGGGTTCCATTTGGCTCTGGTTTGCTCTAGACACCGTTTTCGGGCGGAAACACACTGTGATTGGGTCCGCCCGCGCCGGAGCGTCTGGTCTCAAGTGCAAGCTTTGAAGTAATCGATGGGAGAAAGAATGCCAGAACAGAAATCAAGCTACGGGTATGAAGAGCTGCTGACCTGTGCCCGCGGAGAGATGTTCGGTCAGGGCAACGCCCAATTGCCGGCACCACCCATGCTGATGTTTGACCGCATCACGGAGATTTCTGAGACAGGCGGCGAGAATGGCAAGGGCTATATCCGCGCCGAGTTCGACATCAAGCCTGACCTGTGGTTCTTCCCTTGCCATTTCATCGGCGACCCTGTTATGCCCGGTTGCCTTGGCCTCGATGCCATGTGGCAATTGACAGGCTTCTATCTCGGCTGGCTGGGCGAACCCGGAAAAGGCCGCGCCCTTTCCACCGGCGAAGTGAAGTTCACTGGCATGGTCACGCCCAAGACAAAACTTGTTGAGTACGGCATCGACTTCAAGCGCGTGATGCGCGGCAGGTTGGTCCTCGGCATTGCGGACGGCTGGTTAAAGGCCGACGGCGAGACTATCTATAAAGCAACTGACCTGCGGGTCGGCCTGTTCAAGGAAAGCGCTGCCTGAGTTTTCAGGCGACGCAAACCCTTCAAGGAGATCGCAATGCGGCGAGTGGTTGTGACGGGCATGGGTATCGTGTCCTCTATCGGCAATAATGTGCAAGAGGTGCTTGAATCCCTGCGCACGGCGAAATCGGGAATTGTCTTTGCCGAAGAGTATGCGAAGCATGGTTTTCGCAGCCAGGTCCATGGCGCTCCGACGCTTGACCCCTCGACACTGGTCGATCGCCGCGCCATGCGCTTCCATGGTGGCGGCACCGCCTGGAACCATGTTGCCATGGATCAGGCCATTGCTGATGCTGGCCTCGAAGCGGATCTGATTTCCAACGAACGTACCGGCATTATCATGGGATCGGGCGGTTCATCCACCCGCACCATCTTCGAATCGGCCGAAAAGACCATCGAGTCCGGGTCCAGCAAGAAGGTTGGCCCCTTTGCCGTGCCGAAGGCCATGTCTTCGACAGCTTCGGCAACGCTTGCCACGTGGTTCAAGATCAAGGGTGTGAATTATTCGATCTCCTCGGCTTGCGCCACGTCGAACCATTGCGTCGGTAATGCCTATGAGATGATTCAGTACGGCAAACAGGACATGATGTTCGCCGGAGGCTGCGAGGACCTCGACTGGACCCTGTCGGTGCTGTTTGACGGCATGGGCGCGATGTCCTCCAAATTCAATGACACGCCGTCCGTGGCTTCGCGTGCCTATGACAAGAACCGCGATGGTTTCGTCATCTCTGGCGGGGCCGGCGTCCTGGTTCTTGAAGAGCTGGAACATGCCAAGGCGCGCGGCGCCAAGATCTATGGTGAACTCGTCGGATACGGCGTCACCTCCGACGGAGCCGATATGGTCGCGCCAAGCGGCGAAGGCGCGGCGCGTTGCATGCGCATGGCGATCGCCAACGTCAAGGGTTCGATCGATTACATCAATCCGCATGCGACCTCCACTCCAGTGGGCGACCTCAAGGAAATCGAGGCCATCCGCGAAGTTTTTGGCTCGGGCAACCAATGCCCGCCTATCTCCGCGACCAAATCACTGACGGGCCATTCGCAGGGTGCTACGGGCGTGCATGAATCGATCTATTCGCTCCTGATGATGAACAATGATTTCATCGCTGAAAGTGCCAATATCGAGGAGCTCGATCCAGCGTTCGGGGATATGCCGATTGCGCGCAAGCGGATCGACAACGTGAAACTGAATAGAGTCCTGACCAACTCCTTCGGATTTGGCGGCACGAATGCATCGCTGGTCTACCAGCGTTACGAAGATTGAGGGGAAGACATGGGTGAATTGATGAAGGGCAAGCGCGGCCTCATCATGGGGGTCGCGAACAGCCATTCGATTGCCTGGGGAATCGCCAAGGAACTGGCCGAGAACGGTGCCGAACTTGCCTTTACCTATCAGGGCGAGGCATTTGGCAAGCGCGTCGCACCACTGGCCGAGCAGCTTGGCTCGAAACTGCTGTTGCCTTGCGACGTCGAAGATATCGCCAGCGTCGATGCCGTGTTCGAAACGCTGGAACAGCAATGGGGCACCATCGACTTCGTGGTCCACGCCATCGGATTTTCTGACAAGTCGCAGCTCAAGGGCCGCTATGCGGACGTGACGACGCGTGACAATTTCTCAAGGACCATGGTGATCTCCGCCTATTCCTTCACCGAGATTGCGCAGCGCGCCTCCAAGCTGATGCCGGAAGGCGGTTCGATCCTGACGCTGACCTATGGCGGGTCGACACGGGTCATGCCCAACTACAATGTGATGGGTGTGGCCAAGGCGGCGCTCGAGGCCATGGTGCGTTATCTTGCGGCCGATTACGGTCCGGAAGGCATTCGCGTCAATGCAATTTCTGCGGGTCCTGTGCGCACCCTGGCTGGTGCCGGTATTGGCGATGCCCGCGCCATGTTCTCCTACCAGAAGCGCAATGCTCCTTTGCGCCGGACTGTCGATATCGAGGACGTCGGCCGCTCCGCACTCTACCTGTTGTCGAACCTTTCGAGCGGCGTTACCGGCGAGATCCACTATGTGGACTCCGGGTACAACATCGTGTCAATGCCGACTTTGGAAGAGCTGAAGAAGTCGGACGACGGCAAGGAATAATTCCCGAACGCCCCTCTGCAGAACCTGAGCAAGATTCGTACGCAGTCGTCCCAGAATGGGACAAGAAACCGCGAAAACGAAACAAGATTTGGCGAAAATTCTCCACCTGGAGTGGAGAAATGGTTGTGCCTAGTTGAGATTACTTCTTCGCTTCGATGATCTTGTAGCCGGCATCGTCTTCCAGCGGCTGCACCGATTTGAAGAGTGCCTTGAGGTCGGCCTCATAGGGCATTTGCCGATTGGCGACGAGCAACAGCTTGCCGCCCGGCTTCAGGCGTTTGGCTGCAGCCGCGATGAACCCCTGCCCCATCGTCGGGTCAGCGCTGCGCCCGGCATGGAATGGTGGGTTCATGACGATTGTGTCATAAATCTCTGAAATTGCTTCACTATTAACATCGAACCAGTGGAAGGAAACCGGCACGTCCGGGCTCCCGGCGACGTTCAGTCTGGCCGCTTCCAGCGCCTCGAAATCAGCCTCGTAGAGCGCCAATGACTTGAGCTTGTCCGGGTAGTTCAGCACCTGCGCAGCGAGATAGCCCCAGCCTGCACCGAAGTCGGCCACGTGACCGCTGATCCGCCCTTCAAAATGCTTGACCAGCATGGCCGAGCCCTTGTCGATGGCGGTGTGCGAGAACATGCCCGGCCCGGTCGTAAACCGGTTCTCTAGCCTCGTTGGCGCCGCCATAAGCGCTTGAATTTTATCACTATTCAGTTGTTCCGACCGATCGAACCAGAAGGCGACGGCGTGGTGTTTCGACAGCCTGTCGATGACCGGCGCCAGTCCTTCAACGGTCTTGCGGAAGCTATCAACGCCAAGTTTCTTGTCTCCGGAAACCACAATTCTCCCACCGGGATTGACGTGGCTGAGCGCCAGCGCCAGCCAGGCTTCGTTGCGGCCACGATGCTTGCCGATCAGGATCAACGCCCCGTCGAAACGTTCATTACCCTGCAACCGCGGGATGGCATTGAAACCCGCCTTCTGCAATGCAAGGTAGTCAGGCTTGAACGGCTGCAGACAGGTCAGGACGCCGCGCCAACCATCGGAGATCTCGCGATCCGCCTCAGCCCCAAGAAACAGCCATCTCTCGCTTGCGCTCGGCACGGCAAGTATCTCTTGGTCAAAGGGCAGGAAAAGCGTCTTGAGCGCGCCGTTGGTCATGATGATGTCCGTCTTTTATTCCGCTTAATCAAGAAAAAGCGCGCCCAGACAAGAATCCGGGCGCGCTTCGATCATCTAGAGGTCAGAAGTTTACTCTGCGTCTTCTTCGGCCGGCTTCTTTTCCTGAACGATTTCCTTGCCGGTTTCCTGATTGACGACTTTCATCGATAGGCGAACCTTGCCGCGTTCGTCGAAGCCCATCAGCTTGACCCAGACCTTCTGGCCTTCCTTGACCACGTCGGAGGTCTTGGCAACGCGCTCCGAAGCGAGCTGCGAGATATGGACGAGACCATCGCGTGGGCCGAAGAAATTGACGAATGCGCCGAAGTCTGCGGTCTTGACGACCGTGCCTTCGTAGATCTCGCCGACTTCCGGCTCGGCAACAATGGAGTGGATCCACTTGCGTGCGGCTTCGATTTCCTTGGCCGAGGAAGAAGCGATCTTGACCGTGCCATCGTCCTCTATGTTGATCTTCGCACCCGTCTTTTCAACGATTTCGCGAATGACCTTGCCGCCAGAACCGATGACGTCACGGATCTTGTCGGTCGGAATGTTCATGACTTCGATGCGTGGTGCAAATTCGCCAAGTTCCGAACGGCCTTCGGTAATGGCCTTCGCCATTTCGCCGAGGATGTGCAGACGGCCGTCCTTGGCCTGAGCCAGAGCGACCTTCATGATCTCTTCGGTGATGCCGTCGATCTTGATGTCCATCTGCAGCGCGGTAATACCGCCATCAGTACCAGCCACCTTGAAATCCATGTCGCCGAGATGATCTTCGTCACCGAGGATGTCGGAGAGAACAGCGAACTTTTCGCCTTCGAGGATCAGGCCCATGGCGATACCGGCAACCGGACGGAGCAACGGAACACCGGCATCCATCAGTGCCAGCGACGTGCCGCAAACGGTGGCCATCGAGGACGAACCATTGGATTCGGTGATCTCGGAGACCGTACGGAGCGTGTAAGGGAACTGTTCCTTGGCAGGCAGAACCGGGTGGATGGCGCGCCAAGCGAGCTTGCCGTGACCGATTTCGCGGCGGCCAGGAGAACCCATGCGTCCTGTTTCACCGACCGAATAGGGCGGGAAATTGTAGTGAAGCATGAAGGTTTCTTTGTACATGCCGGTCAGCGAGTCGACATACTGTTCGTCTTCGCCGGTTCCGAGCGTGGCAACCACGATGGCCTGTGTTTCACCGCGGGTGAACAGGGCAGAACCATGGGTGCGCGGCAGGAGACCGACTTCCGAAACGATCGGACGAACCGTCTTCAGATCACGGCCATCGATACGGCTGCCGGTGTCGAGAATGTTCCAGCGAACGATCTTCGCCTGAACCGACTTGAATACGGTAGCGACTTCTTCAGCGGAAAACTCAGGCTCTTCAACACCTTCCGGGAAGAAATGCGCCTTGACCTTGGCCTTGGCAGCATCGACGGCAGCGTAACGCTGCTGCTTGTCGGTGATCTTGTAGGCTTCGCGCAAATCAGCTTCGGCAACCTTAAGAACGGCTGCTTCGACCGCCGAAAGATCGTCTGTAGCGAAGTCGCGTGGCTCCTTGGCAGCAACCTCGGCGAGCTTGATGATCGCCTCGAGAACCGGCTGGAAGCCCTTGTGGCCGAACATGACGGCGCCGAGCATGACGTCTTCGGCCAATTCCTTGGCTTCCGATTCAACCATGAGAACGGCATCGCCTGTACCGGCGACAACGAGGTCGAGGCTCGATTCAACCATTTCGTCGATGGTTGGGTTGAGCTTGTAATCACCGCCGATATAACCGACGCGAGCGCCGCCAATCGGGCCCATGAAAGGAACGCCGGAGAGCGTCAGGGCAGCCGAAGCGCCAATCATCGAAACGATATCGGGATTGTTTTCGAGATCATGCTGGATGACCGTGATGACAACCTGGGTGTCGTTCTTGTAGCCGTCAGCGAAGAGCGGGCGAATCGGGCGGTCGATCAGGCGCGAAACCAATGTTTCGTTTTCGCTCGGGCGACCTTCGCGCTTGAAATAGCCACCTGGAATTTTGCCGGCGGCATAGGTCTTTTCCTGGTAGTTGACGGTCAGCGGGAAAAAGTCCTGACCCGGCTTCGGTTCCTTGGCGGAAACGACGGTAGCAAGCACAACGGTCTCGCCGTAGGTGGCGAGAACGGCACCGTCAGCCTGACGGGCGATCTTGCCGGTTTCGAGAATGAGCGGACGTCCGCCCCATTCGATTTCAACTTTGTGTTGATTAAACATGTCTTGTCCTTCAATGGGAAAAAACGCGCATCCCTTTGGATAGCAGCATCTCTCCCGTTTCGTTTAGACCAATCACGGGCAAGACAACGTGCAACTCGCCCTCCCGAGTTGCCTGCAATCCTGCCCCATGATCTGCCTCATGGTAGTACTCATCCCCATCGAAGTTTCCCTGTCATTTCATTCGAAATGACCGCCTCCTATGGAGATGAAATAAACCGGCGGAGCGTGGATAACGCATCCGCCGGTCCAATCTGTTAGCGGCGCAGGCCGAGCTTTTCGATCAGCGTCTGGTAGCGGCCCTGGTCAACTTTCTTGAGATAGTCAAGAAGGCTGCGGCGCGTCGAGACGAGCTTGAGAAGACCACGACGGGAATGATTGTCCTTCTTGTGGTCCTTGAAGTGCTCGGTCAGGTTGACAATACGCTCTGTCAGAACGGCAACCTGGACTTCCGGAGAACCGGTATCGCCTGGCTTGGTTGCATATTCAGAGATCACTGCCTGCTTGCGTTCAGCGGTTATCGACATCGTATATCCTTTCTTTTGAAGAGGAAAACAGGATGCCCACGGCCGGGATGTCGTCCAGCGGGGGCCGGTTAAAGCGATAGCAAAAGCTTGTCGCTGCGGGCCGTATAGTCGAAAATGTGACAAATTACCAGCCGCAAATGATTCAGGCCGTTCTACGCCGTAAACACTCGCTTTGGCTTGAACTGACCTTGCTCGATGAAACCGATCGCCAGGAGCTTGCCCTTGCTTGTCACACAGGCTTCGTCCGCTTCGACAGGAGCGTCGCGTCCGCGCAGGATCACCGGGTTGCCCATGCGAATGCGATGGGCCTGGTCATCGGAGACCGGCACCTGCGGAAGGCTCTCGAGCGCAGCACCCGTATCGATCAGGAAAGCGTCCATAACCGAGAAGCGTTCGGCCAGCCGCTCATAGGAGCGATCATCGCTTGTCTCCTCAGTTGGAACTGGCGGATGCACCGCTTCTAGCTCCGCGAGCGTCACAAAATCGGACTCGTCGAAGGGGGCAACCTCAATACGGCGCAGATCGGAAATGTGACCGTAACAGCCAAGATCGCGTCCCATATCGCGAGCGAGAGAGCGCACGTAGGTGCCCTTGCCGCATTCGACTTCAAAGGTTGCGGTCGAAGCATCGGTGCATTCGATCAGGTCCAAACGGTCGATCTCGACTTCCCGGGCGGGTATTTCGATCTCTTCACCCCCGCGCGCCAGATCATAGGCGCGTTCGCCAGCGATCTTGATTGCCGAGAATTTGGGAGGGATCTGCGCAATGACGCCGGTATATTTCGGCAGCAACGCCCTGATTGCGGCCTCATCCGGGCGGTTGTCAGAGATGACGGTCACCTCGCCTTCAAGATCGTCGGTTGTGCGTTCAGCACCCCAGGTGACAGTGAAGCGATAAATCTTGGTTCCATCCATAACGTAGGGAACAGTCTTGGTCGCTTCGCCGAGTGCAATCGGCAGCATGCCCGAAGCCAGAGGATCAAGCGTACCGGCATGGCCTGCTTTTTCCGCCTTGAACAGCCACTTGATCTTGGAAACGGCTTCCGTCGACCCCATGCCCTTCGGCTTGTCAAAAATCAGCCAACCCGAGACCGGGCGGCCCTTTCTCTTCCGCTGCCTTGCCATCAGTCATTACCGTCGTGGCCGGGAACATCACCCGGATTCGGGTCGCCGCCATCATCTTCGTCGTCATCGGCAAGATCGCGCGTGACTTCCGGCTTGCGCAGGAGTGCATCGATCTTGGCATAATTGTCGAAGCTCGTATCGATGCGGAAACGGAATTCCGGCATATATTTCATCTGCTTGAGATAGGTGGCGGCGCGGCCGCGAATGAATTTTGAATTCTTGTTCAGGGCACCGATAACGCCGTCGCTGTCGGTTGCTCCGATCGGCGAAACAAAACAGGTGGCAATCTTCAGGTCTGGCGACATGCGCACTTCCGAAATGGCAATGACAGCGTTTTCCAGCGTATCATCGCGAACATCTCCGCGCTGAAGCACCTGGGATACCGCGTGACGCACCTGCTCGCTGACGCGCAACTGGCGTTGGGTGGGGCCGGTGGAAGCAAAACGAGCCATTATTGTCATATCCAAATATAAGAGAGATCGCCGGTTTAACCCGGCGATCTGCCATTAAAGATTGAGACGCAGCTGCTTAGAGCGTGCGGGTCACATGCTCGACGCGGAAAGCTTCGATCGTATCGCCTGCGCGAATATCGTCGTAGTTCTCGAACGCCATACCGCATTCCTGGCCAGCCGGCACTTCCGAGACTTCGTCCTTGAAGCGCTTGAGCGTCTTGAGCTTGCCTTCGTGGATGACAACGTTGTCACGGATAAGGCGTACGCCCGCACCGCGCTCGACCTTGCCTTCCGTAACCCGGCAACCGGCGACTTTGCCGACCTTGGTGATATTGAAGACTTCCAGAATCTCCGCATTGCCAAGGAAGGTTTCGCGGCGTTCCGGCGACAGAAGGCCCGACATGGCTGCTTTCACATCGTCCACGAGATCGTAGATGATGTTGTAGTAGCGGATTTCGATGCCTTCACGCTCGGCAAGGTCACGCGCCTGCTTGTTGGCACGAACGTTGAACCCGATGATCGCAGCATTGGAAGCTTCAGCAAGCGCGATATCGCTCTCGGTGATGCCGCCAGCACCCGAATGGATGATGCGTGCACGCACTTCGTCGGTACCGAGCTTATCGAGCGCGCCCGCAATGGCTTCGATCGAACCCTGCACGTCACCCTTGATGAGCAGCGGGAATTCCTTCAGGCCTGTTACCTGCAGCTGGCTCATCATCTGCTCGAGCGAGCCACGCGAACCGGCCTGCTTGGCCACTGCCTTTTCACGAGCAAGACGCGTGCGATACTCGGAAATCTCGCGCGCCTTTGCTTCGTTTTCGACCACAGCGAAGCGATCGCCGGCCTGCGGCGGCCCCTGGAGACCCAGAACCTCAACCGGCGTCGCCGGTCCAGCTTCCTTCATGTTCTCACCGCGGTCATTGACCAGGGCACGGACACGGCCCCATTCGCTGCCAGCGACGATGATGTCGCCTGGATGCAACGTGCCCTTCTGAACCAGTACAGTGGCAACAGAACCGCGACCACGCTCCAGCTTGGCTTCGATGACGACACCTTCGGCCGTACGCGTCGGATCAGCCTTCAGGTCGAGAATTTCAGCCTGCAGCAGGATGGCTTCAAGCAGTTTGTCGAGGCCAACACCGGTCTTCGCCGAAACTTCAACATCGAGCGTTTCACCGCCCATCGATTCCACGAAGACTTCGTGCTGCAGAAGACCGTTGCGCACCTTCTGCGCGTCAGCGGAAGGCTTGTCGATCTTGTTGATGGCTACGATGATCGGAACGCCTGCCGCCTTCGCATGGTTGATCGATTCGATTGTCTGCGGCATGACACTGTCATCCGCCGCGACAACGAGAATGGCGATATCCGTTGCCTGCGCGCCGCGGGCACGCATAGCCGTAAAGGCAGCGTGGCCAGGCGTATCAATGAAGGTGATCTTCTGGCCGTTCTGTTCGACCTGATAGGCACCGATATGCTGGGTGATACCACCAGCCTCGCCGGAAACGACATTGGCCTGGCGGATGGCGTCGAGCAGCGAAGTCTTGCCATGATCGACGTGACCCATGATGGTAACGACCGGCGGACGCGATTCGAACGCAGTCTCATCGTCCTGCACGTTGAAAATACCCTCTTCAACGTCGGACTCCGCGACCCGGCGCACCGTGTGGCCGAATTCTTCCGCGATGAGCTGAGCCGTATCGGCGTCGATAAGATCGCCGGGCTTCATCATCTGGCCTTCCTTCATCAGGAACTTGATGACGTCGACCGAACGCTCGGCCATACGCTGAGCGAGCTCCTGTATGGTGATCGTTTCGGGCAGAATGACTTCACGAGCGATTTTCTCGCGGCTTTCCTGCTGCATACCGCGCTTGAACTTCTCCTGGCGGCGACGCATGGCCGAAAGCGAACGGCTGCGGCCTTCATCATTGAGCGCCGAGCCCAATGTCAGCTTGCCACGGCGGCGTTCATCCTCGCCCTTGACGACCTTGGGTGCGCGAACTTCCGGCTTGGCTGGTGCTGCACTGCTACCACGACGTGCTCCGACAGGACCACGACGATCCTCGTCTTCTTCCGCCAGGTTTGGCTTGCGGACCGGTGCCTTCAATGCGGCCGCGTCGTCGGCTGTCTTCAATTCGGGCTGGCGCTTGCGGGACTCTTCTTCCGCACGCAGTTTCGCCTCGGCTTCCTTGCGAATGCGCTCTTCTTCCTCGGCCTGACGGCGGGCGGACTCTTCACGCTCCTTCGCGCGCAGCGCTTCTTCTTCCGCACGGCGCACTGCTTCAACAGCGGCCTTGGCGCGGTCCTCGGCGTCACGGGCCTTTGAGCCCTCGAGCGCCTTGCGGCGTGCTTCGAGTTCGGCGGTCGACAGTGTATTCAGGACCATGCCGGAACGATCATTCGGACGCTGGCCGGCCGGGCGATAGGGCTGCTGTGCAGGACGCTGCTGCTGGGCCGGTGCCGCAGGGCGCGCGCTTGGCTGTGCAGCTGGCGCAGTTGCGGATGTTGCTGCCGGACGGGGTGCTGCGGCAGGGCTTACCTGCGTTGCAGCAGGCTGCGGTGCCGGGCGTACCGGAGCCGTTGGCGCAGGCGCCGCCACTTGCGCGGGAGCCGGAGCGGGCGCAGCGGGAGGCGCGACCTCCGGTTTGTGATCCGGAAGGCTAAACTTGCGCTTCTTGGTTTCAACGACAACAGACTTCGTACGCCCGTGGCTGAAATTCTGGCGCACCGTGCTCTGCTCAACACCGGGCCGCTTCAGGGTCAGGGTTTTCTTGTTGACGCCAAGCGTCTTGTCGTCTGTCGATTTTGTATCGCTCATTCCGTTTCCGTTTCCTTCGCGGCAGCTGCCGCTTTAGCGTCGGCCTGATCGTCACGGCCATCGCGAAAATGCTGTAGCAGCCAGGCTCGCTTGACGAACCCGGCAGCTGCCGTTCCCTTGAGTACGGCAGCATGTATCACATTTACCCCACCCAATGCCAAATCCATTTCACTGCTTTCGAACAATGAAAGGGCGGGTATTTCCGGTCCGCCCGCATAAACAACCGAACGGCGGGCCTGGTCAAGTTTTCGTACACCGTCTTCTGCCGCTTCAAACGCATGAAGGACCAGAGCGGCAGTACCGTTGCGGATGGCAGCGTCCACTTTTGCGGCCCCTGTTACCACAACACCGGCCTTGCGCGCCAACCCAAAACTGCCAAGCGCCGATTTTGCCAGCATCTGGTCCACTGTCAGCCCGAAATTATCAGGAACAGTGACGCTGTTTTTCAAGGCGCGCGGAAAGAGCTTTCGCTTGACCGCTTCATCCACATGGCGTCTCTGGGCTTTCACCCAACAGCCGCGGCCAGGGAGATTGCGCTTGAAATCCGGCACAACCGTTCCGTCCGGGCCGGCGACGAACCGGATCATGTCATCGACAGAACCGCTTGTCCGCGTGACAATGCACGTCCTGTCGTTCATTTCCGGTTCCACGCTCAACGTCCGCTGTTAGCCAGCGACCTCCTGATCGACTTCTGCTTCAGGCTCTTCGGCGGCAAGATCGTCTTCCGTGATCCATCCGACCTTGAGGCGAGCTGCAAGAACCATCTGCTCTGCGTCAGCGCGGCTGACATCAAACTGCGACAGGATGCCGGGATAGTTGATTGTCTCACCATCCTTGCGTTCGCGCCAGCCGGTCAATTCATCCACTGCATATCCGGCGAAATCTTCGACGGTTTTGACGCCATCTTCACCGACAGCAACGAGGATTGCGTTCGTCATGCCTGGCAGGTCGCGGAGTTCATCGGAAACACCAAGTTCCTTGCGGCGGGCGTCCCGTTCTTCCTCGATACGACCCAAATATTCCTGAGCACGCTGCTGGATTTCGGTCGCGGTTTCCTCATCGAAACCATCGATCGACGAAATATCATCGCTATCCACGTAGGCGATTTCCTCGACGCTGGCGAAACCTTCCGAGGCGAGAACCTGACCGACCATCTCATCGACATCGAGTGCTTCCATGAACAGGTTCGAGCGTTCGACGAATTCCTTCTGGCGACGTTCGGATTCTTCCTGCTCGGTGAGGATGTCGATATCCCAGCCGGTCAACTGCGAAGCCAGACGGACATTCTGGCCGCGACGACCGATCGCAAGTGATAGTTGGTCATCCGGGACCACAACTTCAATACGTTCAGCGTCTTCGTCGAGAACAACCTTGGCAACTTCGGCCGGCTGCAGCGCATTCACAATGAACGAAGCCGGTTCCGGCGACCATGGAATGATGTCGATCTTTTCACCTTGAAGCTCACCGACAACCGCCTGTACGCGCGAACCGCGCATACCGACACAAGCGCCGACGGGGTCAATCGACGAGTCGCGCGAAATAACGGCAATCTTGGCGCGAGAGCCCGGATCGCGCGCAACCGACTTGATCTCGATGATGCCGTCATAAATTTCCGGCACTTCCATCGTGAAGAGCTTTGCCATGAACTGTGGATGCGTACGGCTCAGGAAAATCTGCGGGCCACGCTGTTCGCGGCGCACGTCGTAGACATACGCACGGACGCGATCACCGTAGCGGAAGGTTTCGCGCGGGATCAGCTCGTCGCGGCGGACAATGGCTTCGCCACGGCCGAGATCGACGATCACATTGCCATATTCGACGCGCTTGACGCTGCCGTTGATGATCTCACCGACCCGATCCTTGTATTCGTCATACTGACGGTCGCGCTCCGCTTCGCGCACCTTCTGCACGATGACCTGCTTGGCGGACTGGGCAGCGATTCGGCCGAAATCCATCGGCGGCAGCTGGTCGGCGAGGAAATCGCCGGGCTGCGCATCGGGATTGCGGTCGCGCGCCGCTTCCATGCTGATCTGGGTAACCGGATCCTCTACATCTTCGACCACCTCAAGCAGGCGCTGAAGCTTGATCTCACCGGTCTTGGCGTTGATATCGGCACGGATATTGGTTTCCTGCCCATAACGCGAGCGTGCGGCCTTCTGAATGGCATCGGCCATCGCCGCAATAACGATCTCGCGGTCAATCGACTTCTCGCGTGCGACCGCATCAGCGATCTGCAGAAGTTCTAGCCTGTTTGCACTGACTGCCATGTTCTTCTCCTTGGGTTCACCGCCCCGCTTCTCCTGCGGGCGTATGAAATATCAATCCTGATCTGTTTTTTCCTGAGAGGCGCCTGCCTCGTCTGCCGAGCCCGCACCGTCTTCGGGTATCCGGCCTTCGCGCAAATCCTTGTCGCGGCGCAACGCATCGCGGATGAGATCATCCGTCAAAATAAGACGCGCGTCCGAGATCATCTCGAAGGGAACTTCTACGACGGGTTTGTCGCCATAGCTTGCCTGGTCGCTTTCGACCGTAACGGCGTCGGCAGAAACACTGGCGATGCGGCCGCGAAACTTCTTTCGCCCTTCTAGGACGGCAGACGTATCGATCTTGACGATGTGGCCTTGCCAGGTAGCGAAATCCGATTTGCGAACCAGCGGACGATCGATACCGGGCGACGAGACTTCCAGATGGTAGTGACGGTCGATCGGATCCTCGACATCAAGCACCGGCGACAGCGTCCGGCTCACCAGCTCACAATCCTCGACAGTCATTGTGCCATCGTTGCGCTCGGTCATGATCTGCAAAGTCAGTCCGTTTAGGCCAGAAAGACGAACCCGGACCAGTCGGAAACCAATCGATTCCAATACGGGCTCAATAATGCCGGCCACGCGGGCATCGACACCTGTTTCAGTGATGATCCGTTCTTCGAGCTCCGTGGCGGAGGTAGTTCCGTGCTCTGTTTCAGCGCCGTCTGTCACGCAAATTTTTTCCCTGTTTCGGCCTTAAGAAACAAAAAAGAGCGGGACCGGTCTGGACCCACTCCTGTTCTATCGACCAAGAATATGACTTCTATATACCGAAACGGCAGGCTGTTTTCAAGCTAAGAGAAGAATTTCTGCCCTGCTCTTCCGAATTGAACATTCCGGCATGCATTTTCGCATGGCTGCCCTGCACTATCAGAGCTAAACTTACTGGGTCACGTCTCCTATCTATGCTGCATCGCAACATCAGTGCGAAAGGATAGAAAAATGACAAAGAGACACATTTCCTCCAAGATTGGCCGGTTTTTCAACGTGTTCGGCAGCGCCGTTGCCGTAGCATCGGCAACGCGCATCGGCCATCAGCCGGTAGCTTCGGATCTCCGCGCTCTCGGCATCGACCCGGCTCAGTTCAACTCTATCCACCGGAACTAATTCCTTCCGGTGGACGATTGACTGACAACGTTCAGTCTTCGCTGGCTGCCAGTGCTGCCAGAATCTTGCCCTTGCCGCGCGCCCTCATAATGAGCGGCACAACAACGGCGCATACTGCCAGTATCAGCAGAATCACCGCAATGGGTGAATGAACGAGTACTGTGGGATCGCCCTGGCTGATCGCCAGCGCCCTGCGCAGCTGTTGCTCCGCCATCGGCCCCAGAATCAAACCAACGACGACCGGCGCGATCGGGTACCCGAAGCGGCGCAGGACATAGCCTAGTATGCCGAACGCCAGCAGCATCCCAAGCTCGAACGTGGACGGATTGGCGCCAATGGTCCCGAGCGTGGCAAAGACCAGAATCCCGGCATAGAGCCAATGTCGCGGGATCGACAACAGCCGCACCCATAGGCCAACGAGCGGCAGATTCAGTACCAGCAGCATGAAATTGGCAACGAGCAGGCTGGCGATCAAACCCCAGACGATTTGCGGATTGTTGGCAAACAACAACGGGCCTGGTTGAAGGCCAAACTGCTGGAAGCCCGCAAGCATGATAGCGGCGGTCGCACTGGTCGGCAGACCCAGCGTCAGCAACGGGACGAGTGTGCCGGCGGCCGACGCATTGTTGGCGGCCTCAGGTCCTGCAACACCCTCAATAGCGCCTTTACCAAATTCTTCCGGCTTCTTTGCCAGTTGCTTCTCAACCGAATAGGACAGGAAGGTGCCAATTTCGGCGCCACCAGCGGGCATTGCACCTATCGGGAAACCGATGAACGTTCCGCGCAGCCAAGGCTTCCATGAGCGCGACCAATCTTCCCGGTTCATCCAGACTGAGCCTTTGACCGCCTCGATCTTTTCTTGGCCGTAACGATGCGAAGCTGCAACGCTCAAACTTTCACCGATCGCAAAGAGCGCGACCGCAAGCGTCGTGACTTCCACACCATCAAGCAAATCCGGAATGCCAAAAGCGAGCCGGGCCTGTCCGGTTTGCAGATCGATACCGACAAGACCGAGCGCTAGCCCGATGAACAGCGCCGTCAGTCCGCGGAGGGTGGAATCGCCGAACGCCGCGGAAACGGTCATGAAGGCGAGAATCATCAATGCGAAATATTCCGCAGGGCCGAACGACAGAGCGAATTTAACGATCGTCGGCGCGATCAGCGCAAGCGCCATGGTTGCGATCAAACCGGCAACGAAAGACCCGATGGCCGCTGTCGCAAGCGCAGGACCACCTCGCCCGGCTCGCGCCATCTTGTTTCCTTCCAGAGCGGTGACAATCGACGAGCTCTCGCCGGGCGTATTCAGCAGGATCGACGTCGTCGACCCGCCATACATGCCGCCGTAATAGATGCCCGCGAACATAATGAGCGATCCTGCAGGATCCAGCTTATATGTGACAGGGAGCAGCAATGCGACCGTCAGCGCAGGTCCAATGCCCGGAAGGACGCCAACGGCCGTGCCTAGGGTGACGCCAACCAAGGCATAAAGCAGATTGAGCGGCTGCATTGCGACCGCAAAGCCATTTGCCAATAATGTGAAACTATCCATTGCCCGACCTGTCGTTAAATGAGGCGTTCAAGGGGGCCTGCCGGGAGCGTCAACTGCAACCCCTTGGCGAAAATGACCCAGACGATGAATGAAAGAACGATGCCGATCGGGATTGTCATCCACAGCGGCCCCTTGCCGAATGCCCGCGCGGTTGCAGCGAACAGCAATCCTGTCGCTATTGCAAAGCCAGTAATGTGCAGAAGCAGCATCTGCGCAGCCAGGCCGCCTATGATCCAGATGACAGGCTGAATTTCCTGCGTCTCGCGCTCGGGGAAGTCTCCACGCACCGCTTCGAAAGCAGTCCAGATCGATAGAACGAACAGACACCCAGCAATGGCATAGGGAAATGCCGATGGACCGATTCTGGTCGCGCTTCCGCCCTGGGCCGTTGCCGTACTGTAAACGATCACAGCGGCCAGGATCGCAATAACTGCGGCGATGACCAGCGCCGCCCGATCAGGGCGGCGCGCTTCGGGACTCGGTGACTCTTGCGTCATTTTACGAGGCCAATATCTTTCAGGATTGCAGAAGTTGCTTCAGTGTCCTTTGCCAGCTGTGCCTTGAAAGCGTCGCCAGCGAGATAGGTGTCGGCCCAGCCCTTGGCCTTCAGCTGGTCCTGCCAGCTCTTTGACTTCACCAGCTTCTCAACGTCGGCACCGATTGCAGCTTCCTGTTCCGGCGTGATGCCGGGAGCAGCGGCGAGCATGCGCCAGTTCTGGATCGAAACATCAACGCCGCCTTCCTTGAAGGTCGGTGCATCAATGCCTGGTACCTTGGCATCGCTGGAAATACCGATGATGCGCAGCGCACCGGCCTTGATCTGTGATTCGAATTCGCCGTACCCGGAAATGCCGACCGTGACCTGACCACCAAGGATGGCGGCCAGCGCTTCACCACCACCGGAGAAGGCAATGTAGTTGACCTTCGTTGGATCGACACCGGCTGCTTTTGCGATCAGACCAGCTGTAATGTGGTCCGTACCGCCTGCCGAGCCACCACCCCACGACACAGCGCCGGGATCAGCCTTCAACTTCTCAACGAGATCGGCCATCGTCTTGATTGGCGATGCAGCAGGAACGACCAGTGCTTCGTATTCGCCGGTCAAGCGCGCAATTGGCGTGACCTGATCCAGCGTGACAGGAGACGCGTTGGTCAGAATAGCGCCGACCATGACATAACCGCCGACGATGAGCTGTGATGGATCACCTTTGGCAGAGTTGGCAAACTGCGCGAGGCCAATCGTCCCACCAGCGCCAGGTACGTTGACAACCTGGACACTGCCCGAGATCTTTTCGTCCTGAAGGGCGGTCTGGAGCGTGCGGGCTGTCTGATCCCAGCCACCGCCAGGCGCCGCAGGAGCCATGATCTTGTAGTCCGCGGCAAAAGCCTGGCTGGAGAGAACCATTGCCCCGGCGGCAACAAAAGCTAGCAACATCTTACGCATTTCTGGAAATCCTCCCATTATGGCCGTCAGCCATTGGTTTTTGTTAGGTCACGGAAGAAGCGGGAAGATGCCGACGAACGGAAGTATGAATTCGTAACAAGACAAATCCATTGCGTGACGACAGAATAATTGACAGCCTCCCAGCGGTCTCCTCACCATTAAAATGATACTAGAAAACTGTCAGGAAGCTGTCACGTGAAATGAGTGCGAAGCGCTAACGGCGCAGAAACGTCAGATAGGCGCCTGTCCGGCCTTCGCGATGCGCCTTCTGTTCGTAACGCGTTCCGGGCCATGCTTCATAGGGCGTATGCCAGTCGGCGGCAGTCGCCACTTGCCAATCGAATTCATCGTGAATGCGGCAGTGCTGCAGCGTCCAGTTCACATAGGTGTCGATATCCGAGGCAAACCGGAAGATGCTCCCGGGCTTCAGAACCCGGGCAAAGCGGTCGAGATTTTTCTGGCTGACAAATCGGCGCTTCCAATGCTTCTTTTTCGGCCAGGGATCCGGATAAAACAGGTCGATGCCGTTCAGCGATGCCTTCGGCAACCAGTCAAGGACCTGCGTCGCGTCATCGTCGTAGAGGCGGATGTTCTGCAGGGGATTGTCGTGCAGATCGACAACCAGTTTCGCCATGCTGTTGATGAAAGGTTCGATGCCGATAAAGCCTGACGTCGGGCAACGCGCCGCTTCATGCAGCAAATGTTCGCCGCCGCCAAAGCCGATCTCCATCCGCACCGCCTCGACCTCCGCAGAAAACAGAGTGCGGAGGTCGGAAGGTGCGGGTTTGGTCAGATCAAGCTTTAGCAGCGGCAATAGTTCGTCACGAATAGAACGCTGCATGGGACGCAGCGTCTTTCCACTCCGTCTGCCGAAGAATGCTTCCGTCGAACGCTCGCGCCTTGGCTCATTCATCGGCATAAACGCCCGGGCCGCTTACGCGGCCAGAGCGGTCTTCAACTGCTTTGCCAGATCGGTCTTCTCCCAGGAGAAGGAGCCGTCACGGCCGGGCTTGCGGCCAAAATGGCCATAGGCGGACGTCTTGGCGTAGATCGGCTTGTTGAGGTCCAGATGCTTGCGGATGCCTGAAGGCGAAAGGTCCATGACTTTACGGAGGGCAGCTTCAACCGCGTCCTCTTTCACGCTTCCGGTTCCGTGCAGATCAACGTAAACCGACAGCGGCTGGGCGACGCCAATCGCATAAGAAAGCTGGATTGTGCAGCGGTCGGCAAAACCGGCTGCAACCACATTCTTCGCCAGGTAGCGTGCGGCGTAGGCGGCGGAACGATCGACCTTGGTCGTGTCCTTGCCGGAGAATGCACCGCCGCCATGGGGAGCAGCACCGCCATATGTATCCACGATGATCTTGCGGCCGGTAAGACCGGCGTCGCCGTCGGGGCCGCCGATCACGAACTTGCCGGTCGGATTGATGTACCAAACGCAGTCATCGGCAATCTTCAGATTACCGAGCGCTTCTCGGATGTACGGCTCGACAACGTTGCGAACTTTCTTCGAATCCCAGCTCGCATCCATATGCTGCGTCGAAAGCACGATCTGCGTGGCTTCGGCTGCAACACCGTCCACGTAGCGCACTGTAACCTGGCTCTTGGCGTCCGGCCCGAGCTTGCCGGCATCGCCCTCGCCCTTGTGGCGGGCACCTGCCAGAAGTTCCAGAATTTTATGGGAGTAGTAGATCGGAGCCGGCATGAGATCCGGCGTCTCGCGGCACGCGTATCCGAACATGATGCCCTGGTCGCCGGCACCTTCTTCACCCTGACGGTCGGCAGCGTTGTCGACGCCCTGTGCAATGTCAGCAGACTGCGGATGCAACAGCACGTCAATCTTTGCTGTCTTCCAGTTGAAGCCGTCCTGCTCGTATCCGATATCGCGGATGGCACGGCGCGCGGCCGCACGGAAGCGCGAGGGATTGATGATCGGATGGCCCTTGGCATCCTTCACAACCACACCGTTCTTGTCTTTCTTCAACAGTGTGTCAGGCACGCGCACTTCACCCGCGATGACGACACGGTTGGTGGTTGCCAGAGTTTCACATGCGATACGCACAGTCCACGGATCAACGCCCGTCTTCTTTGCCTCTTTGTAGATCATGTCAACGATTTCATCGGAGATGCGGTCACAGACCTTGTCTGGATGACCTTCCGATACAGACTCACTGGTAAAAAGATATGAACTGCGTGTCACGGGGAACCCCTCTTGAAAGCAAACGAACTCCCGCCCGGCAAAGCCCAGGCGGAGCTGCGTAGTCTTTGCCAAGGACGAGAGGATCAGTCAATTGCTTTCATTTTCAAACAATCGGGACTTTGAGAATTTTTTTCCAAAATCGGGGGGGCGCCCATCGCAATGCCGGGCACATCAGCCGATTATTCTTCCTCGTCCCCCAGTGTGCGAATGAGATCGAGAATTTTCCGCCTGATCTTCGCATCTGTGATCTTTGCGAATGCGCGGGCGAGCTGAATACCCTCGGAGCTGTTGAGAAAGCCCACGACATAGGTGGTTTCGCTCTCTTCATCAAATCCTTTTGGCTTATCGGATTGGCCGGGCATATCGTCAAAGAAAAAGGTAACCGGCACATTGAGGATATTGCCAATGGCCTGCAGTCGGCTGGCACCGACACGATTCATGCCTTTTTCGTATTTCTGGATTTGCTGAAAAGTAATTCCAAGGCTTTCACCAAGTTTCTCCTGGCTCAAACCGATCATGTTGCGTCGCAATCGTATCCGCGCTCCGACGTGCACGTCTACTGGATTAGGTCTCTTTTTATTATCAGACATGAAAATCTCATTCGTATGAAATGGGGCTGAAAATGAATTTTATCACCAATATATCAACGGGCCAAATATAGCATTATTCGATAGGTCAACACCTGAAATGTCAACCAACCCTCGCTCTTCGGCGCAAAAAATACGCCAACGATGCAATCACGATGAGGCCAATTACAACCCAGAATTGATAGTGACGGGCGACCTCGCCCAAAGGTAGCTGTACCTTCCCGGGAAGCGTCGCATCGACTACCCCAACAGCGTCGAGAGCAAGTGCATCGATGATTCGGCCGTAAGGATCGATGACACCGGAAAGGCCATTATTGGCCGCGCGCACCAAAGGCAGTCCCTGCTCGACCGCGCGTAGCTGCGCCTGGCGGAAATGCTGGTAAGGACCGGGCGTGTCGCCATACCAGGCATCATTGGTTACGTTGACGATGGCGTCGGAAGGCGCACCTTGATAACTCATCTCGGCTGGGAAAATGGCCTCGTAACAAATTAGCGGCAGTACGTTGAACGCATCGATGACCGGGAGGGAGCGCCTAGTTGTTGCGGCGGTAAATCCGCCCGGCATCTCAACGACTTCATTGACACCAAATCGTCGCAACAGTCTTTCAAGCGGCAAATACTCACCGAACGGAACCAGATGGACCTTGTCCGCCGCACCTGTAATTTCACCGTTGCTATCGATCGCAAATATTGAATTGTAATAGAGCGGATCCCCACTGCCGCCGGGCTCTTCCACGCGAATGGCACCTGCAAGCAAAACCTGCCCGTCCTCGAGGACGTCAGCAATGCTCTTCAGCGCTTCTGGCGCCTTCGTCAGGATGTAGGGAACTGAGGTTTCCGGCCAGATTATGACCTGGGGCTTGGGTTTGCCGTCCTTCGTAGCCTCGCTCGTCATGGCGAGATACTTGTCGAAGATACCCCGGCGCGCATTGGCCTCCCACTTGAGGTCTTGCGGGATCGACGGCTGCACGATGCGGACCTGCGGCCCCTTTGCTTCGACCACGGCCGTATTAAGCCGGTAGACACCGTAACCGACATGGGCAGAAGCCAGCAGTAGAACAAGGATCAACCCTGTCTTAAGATCGCGGCGATCCACGAGCAAGGCGGGCATGGCAAAGACAATCACAGCCAACGCGTTCATGGCCAGCAATCCGGCTATGACAGATGACTGCATCAGAACGGGCACAGGCATGGCAGCGTAGCCAATAGCGTTCCATGGAAAGCCCGTGAGGATAAAGGAACGCAGCCACTCGGCGATTCCGAAACCAAAGGCGAGAGCCAGAACACGGCCAAGCCCGTCGCTCCAGAGCAGGCGAGCAAGCATGGTCGCCAGGGCATAGAAAAATGCGAGGAACGCAGGGAGGCCTAGGATGGCAAAAGGTATCGCCCAGGCGAAATTATCGGCATCAACGAGCAGAGCGTTACCGATCCACCAGAGGCCAAAGACAAAGTAACCGAAACCGAACCACCAGCCGATTGCAGCTGCAGGCAGTAATCGGCGAATTGGTCCGAGGCCCGCATTGTCTACGGCGCCGTCAATCAACCAGACGAGTACCGGGAACGAGACAAAGCAAACGGCAAAAAAATCATAGGGAGGGAGCGCGAAACTTGCCAGCGCCCCCATGAGGAAGGCCAGGCCGGCCCGGCGCCAACCCGACAAAAGAATAATCTTCCCGGCCAGACGCTGGATCATGCCATGCCCCACCTTTTCTGATTTTTGCTCAGTCTTAAACGGTGAGACTTGTGCCAATCATTCGTCCGTTTCCGCCGGCTCCTCGGCCATGCCTTGTCGTGCCGTGCGCGGGCGGCGTTCAGCATGGCGCAATGGAACGATCCGCACCTTGCGGATACGGCGCGGATCTGCTTCCAGCACATGAAACTCGTAACCCGGCACCGCTTGCACCATTTCGCCGCGCACAGGGATGCGGCCAAGAATCGAGAAGATCAATCCGCCGACCGTATCGACATCCTCACCATGCTCGCCAACGACGAACCCAGCGCCAATCTTGTCCGAAACCTCATCAAGATCGGCGCGGGCGTCGGCTATGAACACACCTTCCGGCTCCTCGATGATCATGACTTCATCGTCGTCGTGTTCATCTTCGATGTTACCGACAACCATTTCGACAATATCTTCCAGCGAGACCAGGCCGTCGGTTCCGCCGTACTCATCGATTACCAGCGCAATCTGGATCCGCTGCGCCTGCATGCGTCCCATGAGATCATTGGCAAGCATTGATGGCGGCACGAATAACACCGGCCGCATCAAGCTCAGTTCTGCGATCGTCTTGGTAAGATCGACATTTGCGAGGTTAAATTTCGCTGCAACGGGCGCCTTGGGGGTGCGGGCAGATCTGCGGGAAGCTTTGACGCGGGATATCTTGGTGATGTGATTGACCACATCACGGATGTGCACCATGCCACGGGGATCATCAAGGGTCTCGGCAAAAACCGGCATTCGTGAGTGGCCCGATTTCTCGAACATCTCAAGCAGGTCGCCGAGGGTAGTGGTGAATTCCACTGCCTCAATATCGGCACGCGGAATCATGACGTCCTCGACCCGTAGCTCGCGAAGACGCAGGATGTTGTGCAGCATGGCGCGTTCTTCCGGCGAAAACGCCGTGTCCCCATGACGACCTTCCGCCAGGGCGGCGTCGAGGTCCTCTCGCAGGGAGGTCCCTGGACGAGCACGCAGGAATGGAAAAATTGCGGAAAGAAGCGAGCGCTTTTCGGGGCCGGGCGCTCTGGTGATACTTTGCCCTTCGGCATCACTCTCCTGCCCCGCTATCCCCTTGGGGGGCGCGGCAGGATCGTTCTGGTGCGACGTGTCAGACATGGTCCTCAATCGGATTGATCGTCAATGACGGATAGCGCATATGGGTCCGGAATTGCAATACGCGCCAGAATTTTGCGCTCCAAGCCCTCCATCTCCTCGGCTTCGGCGTCTGTCAGATGATCATAGCCGAGAAGATGCAAAAATCCATGGACAACAAGATGGGTCAAATGATCATCGAAGGGCTTTTGCTCATCCAATGCCTCGCGCGCTACGGTTTCCCGCGCAATGACAATGTCGCCAAGCATGGGGCCCGGTTTCTGGCCAGGCTTCAGGTTGAAGGCGGGAAATGACAGGACATTGGTCGGCTTGTCCTTGTCGCGCCAGTCATTGTTGAGTTCCCTGATCGCGGCATCATCGGTGAAGACGAGGCTGAGTTCACTTTCGGGTTGCTCTCCTTCATGCAGTTCTTGCCAGGCGGCGGCAATAGCACGTGTCGACAGATCATGTAGCGCCGTTTCCTCGGCCCAACCGTCCGTCTCTACAAGAACGTCGATGTTGATCAAGTTCGTATCGCCAAGCCGTTCAGGACTTGGCGCCTTCCTTGTCATAGGCCCGGACGATT
Source organism: Phyllobacterium brassicacearum (assembly GCF_003010955.1). Taxonomy (GTDB): domain Bacteria; phylum Pseudomonadota; class Alphaproteobacteria; order Rhizobiales; family Rhizobiaceae; genus Phyllobacterium; species Phyllobacterium brassicacearum. The sequence goes on along the minus strand of NZ_PGGO01000009.1, from coordinate 26,779 downwards.
GCCGCGACGAGTGGATGGCGGACCACGTCGACGTCCGTGAACCGGACTGTAACGATACCGCTGACGCCATCAAGGATACGAAGCGCTTCAACAAGCCCTGATTTCTGTCCGGGGGGCAAATCGATCTGGCTTGGATCTCCGGTGATGATCATGCGTCCGTTTTCACCAAGTCGTGTCAGGAACATTTTCATCTGCATTGCTGTTGTATTCTGCGCCTCATCGAGAATGATCGCCGAATGGGCCAGCGTACGACCGCGCATGAATGCAAGCGGGGCAATTTCAATGACGCCCGCAGCAATAGCGCGTTCCACCTTGTCGGCAGGCATCATGTCATAGAGCGCATCATAGAGCGGACGCAGGTACGGATCGACCTTCTCCTTCATGTCCCCCGGGAGGAAGCCGAGGCGCTCGCCAGCCTCGACCGCCGGGCGTGAAAGGATGATCCGATCCACAAGACCCCGCTCCAGAAGCATCGCCGCGTGAGCTACTGCCAGATAGGTTTTGCCGGTCCCGGCCGGTCCTACGCCGAACACGAGCTCCGAACGATCAAGCGCCCGCATATAGGCGTCCTGAGTCGGCGTGCGGGCAAAGATCGTCTTCTTGCGGGTTGTTATCTGGGCAGCGGCCATCTTGCTCTTGTTTTCCATCGTGGGGAGCGTCAATTGGTCATCAGCGGCAATCGCCATGCGCAACGCACCATCGACATCGGACGCGGAGATATCATGGCCCTTCTGCAATTGTTCGTAGAGTTGATCGAGAGCCCTGCGCGCCTGTTCTGTCGCAACAGGTTCTCCACGAATGGCAAGCTGGTTACCCTTCGAGCGAACGTCGACACCCAGTTTCTGCTCAATACGGGCAAGATTTTCATCGAACTGACCGAATAGCGCACTCGCCAAGCGGTTATTGTCAAAAGTCAGTACGATATGCGCCAGATCCGAGGCTCCGGAGGGAACGGGTTTCAGCTTTTCGGTGGCGTTCAAACGGCTCTCCTAAAAAAGTGTTCAGCCTCTATATAGTCCCATTGCTCGCCGAGTTCATCTCACGAACGCCAATCAAACTGTTGGTCCCGGTGTCGATGATTCGCACATTGATAATGTCGCCGATTCGACCGCCGTGTACATCTATAATTACAGGTTGTAACCAGGGAGATCGCCCGACCATCTGCCCTGACACTCGCCCAGCTTTTTCAATCAGTACATCCATCGATTTCCCGATGAGGCTGCGCTGGAACGCATATTGCTGTTCGCTAAGCAAAGCCTGCAGACGCTGCAGCCTGTCATCCTTGACCGCTTCCGCCACATGGCCGTCCATGTCGGCACCAGGAGTGCCGGGTCGTGGAGAGTACTTGAACGAGTAGGCGGCGGCATAGGTCACGTCCCGAACGACCTGCATTGTTGCTTCGAAGTCTTCGTCGGTCTCGCCTGGAAAGCCGACGATGAAGTCACCTGACAATGCTATATCCGAGCGAGCGCCGCGAATACGTTCGATCAAACGCAAATAATCCGCGGCGGTGTGCTTGCGGTTCATCGCCTTGAGTATGCGGTCTGAGCCCGACTGAACCGGCAGGTGCAGATAGGGCATCAACATATCGAGATCACGATGTGCGTTGATCAGCGTGTCATCCATATCCCGCGGATGGCTCGTCACATAACGCAAACGGGCGATGCCGGGAATTTCCGCCAGGCGGTACAGCAGCTCGCCCAGACCCCACTCGCGCCCTTCGGCAGCTTCGCCATGCCAGGCATTGACGTTCTGACCAAGCAAAGTGAGTTCGCGCACACCCGCATCGGCCAGCTTCTCGGCTTCCCTCACGATTTGAGCGACCGGTCGCGAAACCTCGGAACCACGTGTATAGGGCACGACACAGAAGGTGCAGAATTTGTCGCAACCCTCCTGTACTGTCAAAAATGCCGTTACGCCTCGGCTCCTCGTTTGCTCCTTGCCGGGTGCGGGCAGATGCTCGAACTTGTCCTCGATCGCATATTCCGTCTCAACGACACGTTCGCCCTGGCGTACGCGGGCAAGCGCTTGCGGCAAGCGGTGATAGGTTTGCGGGCCAACAACGAGGTCGACGACTGGAGCACGGCGCGTAATCTCGTCGCCTTCCGCCTGGGCGACGCACCCTGCAACGCCGACAGTCAGCTCGCGGCCCTCCTTCGCACGGACGTCCTTCATCTTGCGCAAACGGCCGAGCGCCGAATAGAGCTTCTCTGAAGCCTTCTCACGTATATGACAGGTATTGATCAACACGAGATCGGCATCGTCTGCCGTATCGGTTGTACTATAACCTTCAGCCGCAAGACTATCGGCCATACGCTGGCTGTCATAGACATTCATCTGGCAGCCATAGGTCTTCACATAGACCTTGCGCGTATTGGCATGCGCAGGCGAATGCGTCAGTGGGCCGGAGGCTTCATCCGGCTGGTTATTAATGCTGATATCGTCCATGGCCAGGCTTCTAACGGTTTTTGGCGCCGTTGAGAATAGGGTCATCGCCGCTTTCTCCTTGCGGGCTGGCGAGATCACGTCCCATCAGCGAGGTCCGAACCATTGCGCGCACCCGTTCTTCCATTGTCCGCGCCAAAGACTTGCGGTCGCTCTTGCCGTCTATGACGACAGGTTCACCGAACCATACGTCAACGTCGACAGCACCGTCCTTTAGAAGCCCGATCAGGCTTGGCCCTAACGGCACGTCGCCCGGCCAGGCGACAAGCGGCCGGTGCGCGCGGCCCATCGGCATGCCGTGAACCCGCGTATAAGCGATCGCAACGGGTTGCACGGTCACAGTTTCCACATCGGTTTCGCGAATTGCCACCTGCGCAGCTCCAAAGAGCGACGTCTTGAAGGGCAGCACACGATTGCCGTCGGATGTTGTACCCTCGGCAAAAAGCACCATGGCGTCGCCGGCCGCCAGGCGCGTTGCGATGACGCTGGCCTGATGATGCGTTTTGCCACGTTTTTCGCGCTCGATAAACACCGTGCGCTGCAGCTTGGCGAGCATGCCAAACAGCGGCCACGTCGCCACTTCCGCCTTGGCAATGAACGCCATCTCTCGCAAAGACCCGAGGATTACGATGTCGGTCCAGGACGTGTGGTTGGCTGTAAGCAAGAGCGGTCGCTGCTTGGCCATTTCCCCATGCACATGGATGCGAAAGCCAAGCAGCCGGCTGACGGTCCGGTGGAAAAGAATTGGCGTGGTCGTACGCGGCCCCCAACCCGTTTTAAGGAAGACATATTGCAGCGGCACAAGGACAAGAATCGTGAGGGCAAACGCCATCGCCATGACTATGAAACGCAGCCACGACATCATATCAGCGACATGCCTTGAGGTCGCGGCGCATAGTAAAGGCGGTCGAACGCCCCGCGGCCGTTTCATAGTAGCCGGGCCGTTTCCCGACCTGCTTGAAGCCGAGTCTGCGATAAAGCGCCAGGGCCGGAGCGTTGAGTTCGTCCACTTCCAGAAAGAGCATGCTGGCTCGCACATTGTGCAGGTGGCGTAGCGTTGCATCCATCAAGGCGTGTCCGAGTCCCCTGCGCTGCGCCGGGGGGGCCACAGCGATCGTCAGGATTTCCGCCTCGTCGAGAACGAGCCTCGCGACGATGAAGCCACCTGCCATTGCCTTGGGATTTCCTTCCTCCCGAGCGATGAATCCAAATACATTGTCTTCGACAAGCAATGCGTGAAATTCGTCATCGCTCCAGTGTTGGCGGAAGGTTAGCGCGTGAAGCGCGGCAAGCTGGGCCGCATCGGTCCGAACAACAGGCTCGATAACAAAGCTGCGTGACCGCATATTGTCGAAGGGAAAGCCGATCATTCAACGACCTTCCGCTTCAACACGAAGCCCTGTTGCGGTTTGACATCTAGTCCGCGCAAATAGAGCGGCCTCGGCGCATCATCTGCCACCTGGATCGCCCCAAGCCGCGCAACGGCCTCAATGCTTCCGGTAGCCGTTGATACCGCGACGTCGAGGGGCTGACCAAGCTTTTCGTTGACGAGATGGGCACCGGATCCAGCAAGCACATAAATATGACCCCGCTCCGCCAATTGTGCCAGAATCAGAGGCAGCGTCGTCACCATGGGTTCCGATTCCGCTGATCCATCTTCATTGAAGAATTGCGCATAGAGTTCATCGCGGCGGGCATCGATGATCGAAAGGATCGCTTTGCCGGGAATTCGTTTTGCAGCGTCGTAGGCCAGCGCCTGAAGCGTGCTGACACCGACGACCGGGCACTTCAGGGCGAGCGCAAAACCGCGGGCAGTCGAAACACCAACACGAACGCCGGTGAACGAGCCCGGCCCAACACTGACAGCGATCTTGCCAATATCCGCGATAGCAATCTTGCTCTGTTCCAGTGCCTCTTCAATCACCGCCATTAGGCGCTCGGCGTGTCCCTTGCCGATATCCTCGCTGACCTTAGCCAACAGAGTCCCCGTTTCGACACCGAGAATGGCGACGGAACAGAGATTGGCAGCCGTGTCGAGCGCAAGCAGTTTCATGCGCCATCGCCTAAACAAGAATCAGCCAGCAAACAAGTGCGTCGCATCATTGCGGTCAATCTATTGCGGCGCGCCGTGGCCGGAAAGAACCTGCGCTGCGCCCCGCATGCCGTTGCGAAATGCGTCATCGAAGCCAACCCCTCGAATCTGCCATCGATAATCTTTCTCATTTGATACCATCCGCCAGCTTGCGATCCAGCCCAGCGCCTCGTCGCTCCAAGTCAGAGTCCCCGCCAATGCGATGTCTTTAACGCCGCCTTGCGCTTCGAGATCGCGAACATCAACTCCCGGCAAAACTTCCGCATTCAGGCCTCGCCTTGCCAGCTGCTCGCTTGTCGGCAATGTCATAGGCAGCCCTACCCGCGTCGCTGCGGCCGCAAGCGAATTGCGCATATCGGGGTCGTGGCCGCCATCGCTCGTCAGCGCGAACTTTGCCTTCCTGCCGTTCACAGCGAGAAATACAACGACATTGGGTCTCGGCGACGGCCAGGGCTGGCGTCCAACCGATCGCAATATCGCATTAATCTTCACCGCATCGAATTCAACACTGAGATCATGAGGGCGGTCATAGGATCCCTGCTCATCGTGTATCGGGATGCCCGACATTCGATCCCGATATTCAAACCGGGCGACGAAAGTGCCAGCCCTCTGCTTGAATTCGGCAACGTTTCGATCTCCGATGAGGCGTGGATCCCCTGAAACCTTCACTAGAACGTCTTCCAGACATTGCGCCAGCCCTATGGCCCTGTTTACTTCGCCTTGTCCGGAAACGACGGCGGAGACCCGATAAAGCTCGGAACCGGCGGCAGCCAGACTGGCACTGGACGCAAGAGCAATGACGAGAGACACGGCAAACCAGGCAAACCTTATCACGCGGCTCATTCGACTTAATGTCCTTCGCCAGCTGTCGATGGGTCAACTTAGCAGAATCGCCAGCTTAAGAAATCGGGCAGTTTCCAGCGATCACGCTGAAACTCTTCGAATTCAGTTCCTTGCCTGACATGTCCCGTAGCGAAATCGTCCATGAGCCCGAGACAAGTTCGAAACTCTCCTCGAACACCCAACCTGCGTAACGACGCTGGGAAACCGCGGTATCGGGCCAACTGCTCTGTTCCATTAACCGGCCATCCGGCGTGCTGATTTTCGGATGCAGCACCACGACCGTAATGGGAAGGACACCGACATCATCTACGGCCGACATTCTATAGAGAATGCCGAAACTGGTGCCGATGCATGCATGAATTTTCGTGGTACGTGTCACATCGATTGGGCCTTCGACGAGCCGGTTCAATCCCGTAGGCGTGTCGGGCGATACTTCAGATCCGACTTCCTTGGCGCTGGTCAGCCCCCAATCGACAATCTCGATGATCGGTGGCGCCTCCTCCGCGACGGCCAGTCTCGCACTCATCAGAAAGATGAGGGCGAGACAGCTGGCGGGGCGGAAGCAGGCCATTTGTCGTGCTATCTAGGCGGAAGCCTGCTTGGACTTGAGCTCCAGCCGGCGCCGGTGCAGAACCGGCTCGGTATAGCCGTTCGGCTGTTCGCGACCCTTGAACACGAGATCGCAAGCGGCCTGGAAGGCGATGGAGCCGTCGAAATCCGCTGCCATCGGCCGATAAAGCGGATCGCTAGCATTTTGCTTGTCAACGACCGCCGCCATGCGTTTCAACGTTTCAAGCACCTGTGCCTCGGTGGCGACCCCATGGTGCAGCCAGTTGGCGATGTGCTGGGCTGAAATACGCAAGGTAGCACGGTCTTCCATCAGGCCGACATTGTTGATGTCCGGCACCTTGGAGCAGCCGACGCCCTGATCGACCCAGCGCACGACGTAACCGAGAATGCCTTGGGCATTGTTGTCCAGCTCGCGCTGGATGTCTTCCGGCGTCCAATTGGGCCGTGAGGCGATGGGCACTGACAATATATCGCTGAGCTTCGCCCTGGCGCGGGACCTCAATCCTGCCTGAACCTCGGCGACATTCACCTTGTGATAATGCGTTGCGTGCAATGTCGCGGCAGTGGGTGACGGTACCCAGGCAGTGTTCGCGCCAGCCTTGGGATGGGCGATCTTCTGCTCAAGCATAGCCGCCATGAGATCGGGCATCGCCCACATGCCCTTGCCTATCTGGGCATGACCGGAAAGTCCGCACTCAAGCCCGATATCGACATTCCAGTTTTCGTATGCGCCAATCCACGAGGCCTGCTTCATGTCGCCCTTGCGGATCATCGGGCCCGCTTCCATGGAGGTGTGGATTTCGTCGCCGGTGCGATCGAGGAAGCCGGTATTGATGAACACCACCCGCTCCTTGGCCGCACGGATCGCTTCCTTGAGGTTTACCGTGGTGCGGCGTTCCTCGTCCATGATGCCCATCTTTATGGTGTTCGGTTGCATGTTGAGCAGAGCCTCAACGCGACCAAAAAGCTCGGAGGCAAAGGCAACCTCTTCCGGGCCATGCATCTTCGGCTTTACGACATACATGGATCCCGCACGGGAATTCATGCGGCGGCCATTTGACCCGATGTCATGGAGCGAGGCCAGCGCTGTGATCGCCGCATCCATGATGCCTTCCGGAACCTCATTGTTTTCCTTGTCCAGTATCGCCGGATTGGTCATCAAGTGACCGACATTGCGCACCAGCATCAGAGAGCGTCCAGGTACCGTCAGCGGTCTGCCGTCCTTGCCGGTATATTCCCGGTCGGCATTGAGCTTGCGCGTGATGGTTTTGCCACCCTTCTCGAACGTGTCTTCGAGATCGCCATTCATCAGGCCGAGCCAGTTGCGATAGACGATGACCTTGTCTTCCGCATCAACGGCAGCAACAGAATCCTCGCAATCCTGGATGGTCGTCAATGCAGATTCCAGTAGGACATCGGCGATGTGGGCGGGATCAGTCTTGCCAATCGGATGGTCGGCATTGATGACAATCTCGACATGCAGGCCGTTCTTGACCAAAAGGATTGCGGTCGGCGCCTTGGTCCCGCCCCGATAACCCGCAAATTGGCCTTCGTCCTTCAACGAAACCGATTTGCCGTTGGCATGGACGGCAAGCTTCTCGTTGTCGATGCTCAGGTCCGAAACGTCCGCCCAGCTCACGCCATCAAGCGGCGCGCTTTCATCGAGAAACGCCTTGGCCCAGGCGATGACTTTCGCACCCCGCACAGGATTGAACGCCTTGCCTTTTTCGGCTCCACCTTCTTCGGGAATGGCGTCCGTGCCATACAAGGCATCATAGAGCGAGCCCCAGCGCGCATTGGCTGCATTCAAAGCATAACGGGCATTCATGACGGGAACGACGAGCTGCGGGCCAGCGGTTACGGCAATTTCCGGATCAACGTTGCTCGTAGAAACAGAAAACGCATCGCCTTCCGGCAACAGGTAGCCGATCTCCTTGAGGAAAGCTTCGTATTCTTCCGGGCTGTATCCGGAGTTGCGCTTTTCCTTATAGAAGGTGTCGAGCTTTTCCTGAAAGGCATCACGCTTCCTCAGCAATTCGCGATTTCTGAGCGCCAGATCACTTACGATCTGTGCAAAGCCAGACCAGAATTGCGCTGCATCGAGACCGGTCCCTGGCATGGCCTCATTGACCACGAAGTCATAGAGCTCTTTCTCTACCTTCAAACCATTGATTTCGATGCGTTCGCTCATGATCCGTTCCTTCAAGATTTCCGTCATCCTATCCTTGAACACACTCGAGCATTCCCCGTCAATTCATCAATAGTGAACAGGATTTTTGCCTTGGCGGAAAGAATGGCTCAATGCGCAATGCGCGGTCTGCCCGTAGCAGTGGCAATCAGAACTGCTTCGATGAATTTACGTTGATCTTCGACGGTCGCAGCACTGATATCCTTGGAGATATTTATCTGGGCTTCGTCGGTTCCGGCCTCCAGCGCCAGCTGTTCGACCTGATGCCGCAGCGTCGCCTCGGTGAAAGCGATCGCCTCTTCCTCCATCTGGAAGTCCTTGACCACCTCACCGGCCATGACGCGGTATAGTCCCTCAACCGGTTGGCTGATATGCGCCTCCACAGAAACGCGCACCTGTCCGACAACGGCGCCCAGCGCGTTGGCGACATCCGTATCGACAGGGACAATGCATCGAGTGCCCAGCATCTCGCCAACCGCTGGATAATAGACCGGCGCCGATGCGCCCAGCCCTATGACTGGCCGGTCGATATCCAGCTTGGCGCCGGCAATCCCTGTTTCGCGCGAAAGCGCGCGCTGTATAAGCGGGCTTGCTACTGTCTCCTGGCCTTCGAGGCCATCTTCGGCGAACGCCGTTTCGAGAACCACTTCGGACGAGCGGCGGATCAAAGCGTCATAGGTGCGATGCGAAACCTCCTCCGGCGTATCGCAAAGCGGGCGCCCGGCACCGTCCTTGCGCCGTGCGTAGAGAATAGCGCCGTAACGCGCTGCTTCCACGTTCCAGTTGTCCTGCAGTCCAAGCACGTGGCACGCGTCCGAAGGCGTGAAACCTGAAAGATGAACGAGCCCGCGCGCGACCAGCCGGTTTATCGTTGCGGCCTGCGACACCGAATTCAATAGCCGGTCAAGCGGCTGCGGCTCGGTGGTGATGCGTTCGTAGAGTTCTGCTTCACCTTTGCTTAGTCCAGAGGCCATCTGCGCCGGAACGCCGGTAAGGAGGGCAAACCGCCCATCAAGGCGCCCGGCATTGGCAGCCTTGACCTGTCGCACCAGGTGATCGACGACGATTGACCCATGATTTGCTGCAAGCAGGGACAACGGCACCAGCCGCCGCGGTCCGAGCTTGATGCGTGGAGCCATGGCATTGTCGTCAAGTGACACTTCCGAATCGCCGCCCAGACCAAAGGTGCGCATGGCCACTGCTTCCACCATGGTACGAAATCCGCCCACAGTTGCTCCATTGGGGTCGAGCCGCGGCCTGCCCTTGTCCAGAACCGCGACATCGGTCGTCGTGCCGCCGATATCCGAAACGATTGCATTATCGAGGCCGGTCATGTGGCGCGCGCCAACAAGGCTGGCCGCAGGCCCCGAAAGGATGGTCTCGATCGGACGATGTCTGGCAAAGGCAGCAGAAACCAGCGCGCCATCACCGCGCACGACCATGAGCGGTGCATGGATGCCGCGCCGATCGAGGAATGTTTCGGTTGCGGCCACCAGCCGGTCAATCATGGCGATAAGGCGGGCGTTGAGGACCGTCGTCAAGGCGCGACGCGGACCATTGAGTTTGGCAGACAATTCATGGCTGCAGGTAACGGGAAGCCCTGTTTCCTTGCGGATCAGATCGCGTATGGCGATTTCATGTTCCGGGTTTCTCACGGCAAAATAGGCGCAGACCGCAAAACCGGTCACTTCCTGCCGCAGGGAGGGCAAGGCGTCCGTCAAGGCAGCCATATCGAATGGTTGCGCCCGGCCGTAGACGTCGTGTCCGCCGGGAAGGAACACAGCAGGATCAGATCCAAGCGCAGTCCCAAGATCAGCCTTTTCGAGATCGCCCCGTGAGAAGCCGACCATGACGAGCCCGATGCGCCCGCCTTGTCCTTCAACCAGGGCGTTGGTGGCGAGCGTCGTCGACATTGAAACGAGCCTTATATCGGCCGGAAGGACCGATGCTTCGGCAAGAATGCGCCCAACTGCTCCCGAGATGCCGACACTGAGGTCGTGACGCGTGGTCAGTGCCTTCGCCTTGGCAATGACGCCCCGTTGTTCCGACCAGAGCACTGCATCGGTGTAGGTACCGCCGGTATCGATGCCGAGGAAGATTGCCTGTTCAGTTGTCGATTGAGCCATGATGTCCTGCACTATTTGAGGCAGGGTTAGCGCAAGACAGGCGATACGGCTAGCGCCATTCCGACCATTTCCTGCCGCAGGTTCGCACTATCGCCGACTGTTAATCCTCGCCGTCGACAACACGCAAGCGCAATTGACCCGTCGCCGACGCGGCGGAGCGGCTTGCATCAAGATCTTTGACCACTTCTCCGCCCGGCTCGGCAAATTCCAGCGCTTCGATCTTCTGGCCGCGCTTCGTCACCTTGCTTGACGAGACGAGAATGTCGTCAATGTCCTTGTTTGCCTGGCCGAAATGCGTCTGCAGGCGGCGGACACGGTCATCGAGGCGGCCCACATCTTCCATCAGCCGGATGACTTCGCCCTGGATGAGATGAGCCTGTTCACGCATGCGCACATCCTTGAGGACCGCCTGAATGACTTGAATGGAAAGCATAAGCAGCGATGGCGAAACGATCACAATGCGGGCACGATGCGCCTTCTGCACCAAACCTTCAAAATTCTCATGGATCTCCGCGAAGATCGACTCCGAAGGCACAAAGAGAAACGCCGTGTCCTGGGTTTCGCCATTGATCAGGTATTTCTCGGCAACGTCGCGAATATGCACTTCCACATCGCGGCGAAATTGTGCGAGCGCTATTTTCTTGGCCTCGGGACCTTCGGAATCGCGAATGGCATTCCATGCTTCTAGTGGGAATTTCGCATCGATGACGAGATTGGGCGCGCCATTCGGCATGCGAACCACGCAGTCCGGACGGCTGCCGTTGGAGAGCGTCGCCTGAAATTCGTAAGCGCCCTGCGGCAGGCCGTCGGCGATAATGGCCTCCATACGCGCCTGACCAAAGGCACCGCGCGTCTGCTTGTTGGCAAGGATCGCCTGCAGTTGCACCACCTGCCCTGCAAGGGCCTGAATATTGTTCTGTGCCGTATCAATGACGGCCAGCCGCTCCTGCAGTTTGGCGAGATTTTCGTGGGTCGACTGCGTCTGTTCGGTCATCGTCTGACCGATGCGGCTCGTCATGCCGTCAAGCCGCTCCCGGATCGACTGATTGAGCTCGGCCTGCCGCGAACCAAACAGCTCTGCCATGGTCTGCATGCGGCCCTGCATCTCCGCCTGGCTCTTCAGGATTTCACCCATCCGCACTTCGGCATCGCGTGCCCGGTCTTCTGCCTGTATTTCAGCAACGAGCCGCATGCGCGCCGAGCGCCACACCGCGATACTGGCGAAAAGAATGATAAGCGCTGCTATTACCGCCGCTGCGAAGAGCGTCGCGCCCAGCGATATCGAACTGGCACCGAGCTGAAATAGTGTTTGATCGAGTGAAATTGATGTTTCCATAGCAATAAGACTAACCGATTCGGATAGCAAATGTGAGATCAAAACAAGAACATTTTTACAATTGGCTTTTACATCGGATTGACGGTTGTAAGCCGAGATATTAGGTGATGCTCATGTCTATCAAACCGCTTGTCATCCTTCCCGATCCACTGTTGCGTCAGGTCTCAAAACCTGTGGAGCGCTTTGACGCCGATTTGCGCAAATTCGCCGCTGATATGCTGGATACCATGTACGACGCTCCGGGCATCGGCCTTGCCGCAATTCAGGTAGGCGAGCCGTTGCGGATGCTGGTCATCGATCTTTCCAAGGAAGACGAGCCCAACGCACCGCAGGTTTTCATCAACCCGCAGATATTGTCGTCCAGCACCGAGCGCAATGTTTACGAGGAGGGTTGCCTGTCCATCCCCGACTATTATGCGGAAGTGGAACGTCCGGCGGAAGTGCGGGTCTCCTATCTCGACCTTGACGGCAGGAGCCATGACGTTCCGGCGGATGGGCTTCTCGCCACGTGCCTACAGCATGAGATCGATCATCTCAACGGCGTTCTGTTCATCGATCATATTTCGCGATTAAAACGCGAGATGGTCGTCAAGAAGTTCAAGAAGCTCGCCAAGGATCGTCCACCGAGCAAACTGGCGGTTTAGACCGATGAGCTTGCGCATCGTCTTCATGGGGACGCCGGATTTCTCGGTTCCCATCCTCAACGCCTTGATCGGTCAGGGCCATGAGATCGTCGCCGTTTATAGCCAACCGCCACGTCCAGCGGGTCGTCGCGGTCTGGAACTCACACCTTCGCCCGTACAGCGCAACGCAGAGCAGTTCGGCATCGAAGTACGAACGCCCAAAAGCCTGAAAAGCGAGGATGAACAACAGGCATTCCGCGATCTTCAGGCAGATGTTGCGGTCGTCGTTGCCTATGGGCTGATCCTGCCGCACGCAATTTTGGAGGGAACGCGACTGGGCTGCTACAACGGCCACGCTTCCCTGTTGCCGCGCTGGCGGGGTGCAGCGCCGATCCAGCGGGCAATCATGGCCGGCGATCTCGAGACCGGCATAATGATCATGAAGATGGACGAAGGTCTCGACACCGGTCCGGTCGCTATGGCCGAGAAAGTGAAGATCACCGCCGATATGACCGCAGGCGAACTGCATGATCATCTCTCCATGGCGGGTGCCGATCTCATGGTCCGTGCCATGGCGGCGCTGGAGCGCGACAGCCTGAGCCTGACCCCGCAATCTGAAGAGGGCGTCACCTACGCTTCGAAAATCACCAAGGCAGAGACCCGGATCGACTGGACACAGCCGGCGATCGATGTGCACAACCGTATTCGCGGGCTCGCTCCCTTTCCCGGGACCTGGTGCGAGATGGAGATTGGCGACAACCTCGAACGGGTGAAGCTGCTGCGCTCGATCCTGGCAACCGGCGTTGGTGATCCTGGCACGGTTCTCGACGATGATTTGCGCATTGCCTGCGGCGAAGGGGCGGTGCGCCTGCGCTCGCTGCAGCGCGCGGGCGGCAAGGTCATGGACGGACAAGAGTTTCAGCGCGGCGCCAAGATCGCGCAAGGGACGCGGCTGCCATGAAAGGCATCACGATCCGTGCAGCCAGCCCCGAGGATTGCCCGGCCATTTCCGACATCCTGAAAGCGGCTTTTCAAGGGGCCGACGAAGCTGACCTCGTGGACCGCCTGCGACAGGACAATGATGTGGTGCTCGAATTGGTCGCCCTGAAACACGAAACAATCGTCGGGCATATCCTGTTTTCGCGGTTGAAAGTGACCGCGACAGAGGATTCCGATGCTGTTGCGCTGGCGCCTCTCGCAGTTTCGCCCGATCACCAGGAACAGGGTATCGGAAGTGAACTGGTGCGAAGTGCGCATGAGCACCTCGCAAGTGCTGGCGAAACGCTTTCCGTCGTCCTCGGGGAGCCCGAGTATTATGGACGCTTTGGCTATGAGCATCAGCGGGCATCGGGCTTCTTTAGTGAGTATCAAGGCGAGTATCTGCAGGCCGTTGCCTTTGGCGACGCACCTTCATCGGGGACGCTGATCTATGCTCCCGCCTTTGGAGCCTTGTAGTGCCCCGTTACAAGCTCACAGTCGAATATGACGGCACGCCTTATGCAGGCTGGCAGCGGCAGGAAAACGGCCACACTGTCCAGGCAGCCATAGAGCAGGCCATCTTCAAGTTCTGCGGCGACACAATCTCCCTAGGCGCCGCTGGCCGCACGGATTCAGGCGTTCACGCAACCGCGCAGGTTGCCCATGTCGACCTGACCAAGAACTGGAGCAGTTCGAAGGTTCGCGAGGCACTGAATGCGCATCTGGTGATCGCTGGCGAAACGGTCGGGATCATCAATGTCGAACTTGTCGGCGAACGTTTCGATGCTCGATTTTCGGCGATGGGCCGGCATTATCTCTACCGCATCGTCAATCGCCGGCCGCCTGCCCCGCTCGAAGCACATCGCGCATGGTGGGTGAAGAAGCCGCTCGACGCTGAAGCCATGCACGATGCAGCGCAGCGGCTCATCGGGACGCATGATTTTACTACCTTCCGGGCTACCCAATGCCAGTCCAAAAGCCCGGTGAAGACGCTCGATCACCTGAGCGTTGCACGCAGTGGCGAAATCATTGAAATCCGCGCCTCCGCCCGATCGTTCCTACACAACCAGATCCGCTCCTTTGCCGGAACGCTCAATGAAGTTGGTTGCGGCCGCTGGCATGCGGACGATGTCAGCGCAGCTCTGGAAGCACGCGACCGGAAGGCCTGCGGACCTGTAGCACCGCCCTACGGGTTGTATCTCATTGGCGTGGATTATCCGATCACCGCCTGTTCGGGCAGGGAAATACCAAGTACGGCCTGAAGCAGGATCATCACGAACAGCGAGCCGGCAACAAGCGCGACGAAGAATACCGCCGTATAGGCATGCGACTTCTTCAGAGCGACATGCGTCAGCCGGTACGTCAGAAACAAAATAACGCCGTAAAGTGCGAGGCCGAAGCCCGTGGCCAAGATTGGCCAGCCAGGCAAGAGGACGCGCGCCAGCGTGGCAGGCACCATGAGCCAGGCTCCGATGGCGGTGCCCCAGTTGCTGGCGACGACATAGGGGCTGAAACGCTTGGCAATGCCGAGCTGCCGGGCGCTGAGTGCCAGGACGACCAATGGCAGGACCCATGAAGCGAGATCTACAAATGCCACCCGGCCCATGATGGAAAAGCGATTGCCGGTTTCGGGGCGGAGCGCGATCATGTCATTGGCGAAGATGATCCATCCGAGAATGAGTGGCGGCAGCGAAATCGTAATGGCGTGGAACGATTGCCAGAAACCGTCCTCGGAAAAATCGAGAAGATCCAGCCCGTCTGGATGACCATTCATCATCCGCCAAGCGCCCCACAAATACCGCTGAATCTCGTCAAAATCCGGCATGATCACTCATGTTTTTTGCGAAAAAAAATCCGAGATGAACCGCTCATAAACTTGCGTCAGCGTTTCGAGATCGGCAAGGGCTACGCGTTCATCAACCATATGCATCGTCTTGCCGACAAGACCAAACTCGACGACCGGGCAATAATCCTTGATGAAGCGGGCATCGGACGTCCCACCCGAAGTCGAAAGCTGTGGCCGGTTACCTGTGACCTTCTCGATGGACGAACTCAGGGTGCCGATCAGCTTTTCCTCATGGGTCAGGAAGACATGGCTCACGCGGTTACGCCAGTTGAGGTCGTAATTCACCGGCTCGCTCTTACCGGGGCGCAGCTTGTGTCGGCGTGATGCCTGATCAAGACGGTTATGAATCTCCGCCATCAGCGTTTCGCCTGTCCACGTATCGTTGAAGCGGACGTTGAACGTAGCGGTGGCAGTGGCGGGGATAACGTTGACGGCGGGATTCCCGACATCGATCGTGGTCACTTCGAGATTGGTCGGCTGAAAATCCTTCGTCCCTTCGTCAAACACGGGGTAGAGCAGGCTGTCCACCAGCGTCACGAGACCACGTACGGGATTGTCGGCGAGGTGTGGATAGGCGGCATGACCTTGCACGCCATGCACGACGACTGTTCCCGACAGGGAGCCGCGCCTGCCGATCTTGATCATATCACCGAGCTTGTCCGGGTTCGTCGGCTCACCGACGATGGCGGCGTCCCATTTTTCGCCCCTTGCTTTGGCCCATTCCAGCAACTTGCCTGTGCCATTGATAGATGGTCCCTCTTCGTCACCGGTGATGACAAAAGAAACCGAACCCTTGAGGGCACCGTTCTTCTCAAGATGACGAGCCACGGCAGCGACGAAACAGGCAATGCCGCCTTTCATGTCAACGGCGCCGCGGCCATACATTTCGCCATTGCGGATCTCGGCTGAAAACGGTGGAACGGTCCATGCGCCCTCATCACCGACCGGCACGACATCCGTATGGCCGGCAAACATGAGGTGCGGCCCATTGCCGGAACGGCGCGCATATAGGTTCTCCACATCGGGTGTGCCGGCCTCGCTGAAGACCGGCCGTTCGACGGAAAAGCCAAGTGGAGCGAGCATGGCCTGGAGAGCAGATAATGCACCGCCTTCCGCTGGCGTTATCGACGGGCACGCAATGAGCTGGGCGAGATTTTGTACGGGATCGATCGAGGATGTCATGCCAAAAAGCGATAATGGAAAAGCATGATGCTGTCACGCAACTAGTGTCCCGATCCCGAAGTTCGCCCCCATCAAGTGAGCTCTCACGAACTTCGGGATCGAAAGGACACTCTTCAGGGTTATAATGTGCCAGTGTGCTACTCGAACGCGACGTTCCAGCGAGTTCGCCGTTTGATCCGAGGAACGTAGGGTTCGGCACACTGGATCGTGTTGGCGGCATCTGTTTAAATGCCGTCGGCGTATCAATCAGGGACAGCACCATGCTTGCAAACGAAACCCGGATCGTCATCGCTGGCGCCGGCTCGATCGGTTGTTATGTCGGCGGTTGTCTGGCATCAGCGGGCAAGGACGTTATCTTTCTGGTGCGACCACGCATCGAATCGCTGCTTCTGCAGCATGGCCTCAAGATCATTGATCTAAACGGAACGGAAACGCTCGTTCGACCAGAGCAATTGACCCTTGCAGTCGATCCAGCGGTCGCATTCGCGCAGGCAGAGATCATTGTGATTGCCGTCAAGAGCGGCGCAACTGAAGAAATGGCCAAGCTGGTCGCAAAGCATGCGCCCTCAACGTCCGCCATAGTCAGCCTGCAAAACGGCGTCGACAATGCCCGGGTCTTGCGCCGGAACCTGCCGTCCGGTTTTACCGTAGTCCCCGGTATGGTGCCATTCAATGTCGTTCAGTCCGAGCCGGACGCCGTGCCTTTCACCGTTCGCCGCACCACCGACGGCACCATTCTTGTTGACGACCGATCGGGCGACCTGGCCGATGATCTTTCGGCACCAGGGCTCAACGTTCACCACCATCCGGACATGCAAAGTGTATTGTGGGGTAAACTACTGATGAACCTCAACAATGCGCTTAATGCCCTCTCCGGCCTACCGCTGGCCACTCAACTAGCCGACCGGAATTGGCGGCGTCTCCTCGCGGATCAGATGAGCGAAGGTCTGAAAGTGTTGAATGCACATGCCATCGTGCCCTCGAAGATACAGGGCGTCTCCCCTGCACTTGTTCCATGGGTGCTGCGGCTGCCAGATTTCCTTTTCCGCATTGCTGCGAAAAAGATGATCAATATCGATCCTCGCGCCCGTTCATCCATGTGGGAAGATCTGTCGCGCGGCCGCCCGACCGAGATCGACTATCTTCAGGGTGTTATTGTTCATTTGGCTGACGAGAAAGCTATCCCTGTTCCACTTACCCGTAACGTCGTTTCCTGTGTCAAGCGGGCGGAGGGCAAGCCGCTCCGGCCGCATTCGGTCGCTGAAATCCGCGATGCCAAGGCAGAGGAGGGTTCGCCCCTCCCGCCGTGATGTGCCCTAATCGCGCAACAATTCGTTGATGGATGTCTTGGAACGGGTCTTTTCATCGACGCGCTTGACGATCACCGCACAATAAAGCCCAGGCCCTGGCTCGCCATTCGGGAGTGGTTTTCCTGGCAGAGTACCGGCAACGACGACCGAATAGGGCGGCACTTCGCCGTAGAAAATCTCGCCCGTTGCACGATCGATAATCTTGGTCGACTTGCCGATGAAGACGCCCATGCCAAGGACCGCGCCTTCGCGGACGATGCAGCCTTCGACCACTTCCGAGCGCGCGCCAATGAAGCAGTTATCTTCAATGATGGTCGGGCCAGCCTGCATCGGCTCAAGCACGCCACCAATGCCGACACCTCCCGACAAGTGGACATGTTTGCCGATCTGCGCACAAGAACCAACGCCAGCCCATGTGTCGACCATTGTCCCTTCGTCGACATAGGCGCCGAGATTGACGAAGGATGGCATCAGAATGACGCCCGGAGCAATATAGGCAGAACGGCGGACGATCGCATTTGGAACCGTGCGAATTCCTGCTTTGGCGAACTCGGTTGCGCCCCAGCCATCGAACTTCGACGGTACCTTGTCCCACCAGGGCGCACCGCCGGGTCCGCCCTCGATTATGCCCATGGGGTTGAGCCGGAAGGACAGGAGCACGGCCTTTTTCAGCCATTGGTTGGTTGTCCATGCGCCATCTGCCTGTTTCTCGGCAACACGCACCTGTCCACTATCAAGCAGCAGCAGCGATGTTTCGACGGCCTCACGAACTTCGCCACGCGTTTCGGTGCTGATCGCATCGCGCTCATCGAAGGCCTTGTCGATCGTCTTTTCGAGACTGGTCAGATCGGGCTTGGACATTTGCTGGTCACTCCATTACACGGGCGGTTAAGAACAATGGCCTAGTAAGATAAGTCTGTGAGAGGGTCAATCTCGGGGCTACCATGTTGGATGGTGAATGGAATTTTATGTCTGTAAGCGTCATGAGCGTCCGCAGAAGGAGTACAACAATTGAATACTGATGAAAAAAATAGCTGGACCCCGTTCTCGCACTCCTCCGAAGCGGTGCGCCGCGTCGAAACCGCTCCTGAAACGAGGCAAACCCAATCAGACACCTATCGCCTCGCTTTCGCGGATCCGGAATTCATGACGCGCCGCGAGTTGCGCGCAGTGCGGCTTCAACTGGAATTGCTCAAACCGGAAATGGCGCTCGCCGAACGCGGTATCCGTTCTACCGTGGTTCTGTTTGGCGGAGCGCGTATTCCCGAGCCAGGCGGCGCTGCCTGGGCAGCAAAAAACGCGACGCAGAAGAAGAACCTCGAGGCCAGTTCACATTATTACGCCGAGGCGCGCAAATTCGCCCAACTATGCTCCACCTATTCGTCGACAACCTATAATCGCGAATTCGTCGTCGTCACTGGCGGCGGTCCGGGCGTGATGGAAGCAGGCAACCGCGGAGCAGCCGACGTTGGGGCGCCGACGATCGGCCTCAACATTGTTCTGCCGCATGAACAGGCGCCCAATGCCTATGTCACGCCGGAGCTTTGCTTCAATTTCCACTATTTCGCCATCCGCAAGATGCACTTCCTCATGCGAGCCAAGGCCATGGCAATCTTCCCTGGCGGCTTCGGCACGATGGACGAGACGTTCGAGGCTCTCACGCTCATACAGACGGGCCGAATGGAACGCATTCCGTTCCTGCTGTTCGGCAAGTCATTCTGGGAAAAGGCCGTTGATTTCGATTTCCTCGCCGAGCAGGGCGTCATCTCGCCGTCAGATCTCAAACTGATCACCTTCGTCGACAAGGCCGACGAAGCCTGGGAAGTCATTCGAACCTTTTACGATCTTGAGTAGAAGAGACCGGGTCAGACGGTCTCTCGTGCGCTCATTGGCAGAATCGAGTTGAGGAACGAGGTGAGATCATCGGTAACATAATCAACATGATCGGTGTTGCCGGGATCACGCTCCCATATTTCTGAGAATGTCGGTTCAAAATTGTGCGGAACGATTAAGACGGTCGTCATTCCGAGGGCCTTGGGCTCGATGAGATTGCGTGCCAGATCCTCAAACATGACACAGCTGCCCGCTTCGATCTTGTGCAGACTGAGAAACCGGTCATACGTCTCGCGAGCGGGTTTTGGCGTTAGTTCCGCAGCCCGGATATCAAAAATATCGTCGAACTGATCGAGGACGCCGAGCTGGCGGGCCGCGCGTTCGGCGTGGCCGCGATCACCATTGGTGAAGATGAACTTGCGCCCAGGTAGTTGTTTGATGGCAGTCGCCAGGGAAGGATTCGGCACGAGCCACGAATAGTCGATGTCGTGGACCTTCTGCAGAAAATCATCCGGATCGATATCGTAGCGATCCATCAGCCCTTTCAGGGTCGTGCCATAGTCCTTATAGAACCGCTTCTGAAGCTCGCGCGCGTCCGTGTGGGACAGTTTCAGGAGGTCGGCCACATACCCCGTCATTTTCACATCGATCTGGGAAAACAGATTGGAATGATGCGGATAAAGGGTATTGTCGAGGTCGAACACCCAATCGGTCACATGGGCAAAATTCAAGGGATCCGGTTTATTTGTCATACGCGAGCAAGGTTCCGCCGTTTTACGAAAAGCCGAAACAGACACAAGGCATTCTGTTTCACTCCCGAATCAATAGACGAAAAAAGTCTGAACTACGACCGTTTTTAATTTTTTCACTAACAGGCGCTTCATTAATTCGTCGTAGGAGCGAGAAGTGCTTCGGGTCGCAAGTTCATGAATAGAATTCTCCTCAAATGCGCGATGGTCATGGTGATTTCAGTGGCGTGCTCCCTGTTGATCACCGGAATCATGATGTCCGCTAACGACATGCACGACCCGAGGGGTTACCTCATTGCCACCGTTTGCCCTCTCGTGATTTCTCCTGCGATCTCGTTCCTGGTCTTCCGGCAATCGGAGAAACTGCGGCTAACGCTCGAAACGCTCAACCGGGTCATGCAGGAACTCGAGATCACCAACGCCAAACTATTCGAGAAATCGTCACGCGACAGCATGACAGGCTTGCTCAACCGCGAGGCGTTTTTCAACTATATGGAAGGCGCCCGCCAGCACCAAATGGGTTCACTGCTCATCATCGATGCCGATCATTTCAAGAAAATCAACGATATGCATGGGCATTACAATGGGGATGGTGCCCTGATGGCAATCGGGCAATGCATCAATAATTGTATCAGGCCGGATGACAGCATCGGGCGGATTGGCGGTGAGGAATTCGCCGTTTATCTCGCGACCGACGACGAGAGCCAGGTTAAATCCATAGCCGAGACTATTCGCATGGAAGTCAACCGCATCGAATACCGGACGCCCGAAAATGAACGCGTACCGCTCAGCGTCAGCATTGGCGGCGTCGTTGGCGTATCAAAAGGCACCATAGCCGATTACTTCCAGATCGCGGACCGCCGGCTCTACGAGGCAAAGCGCAACGGCCGCAACTGCGTGTGCATTCAGTCCAAAATGCAGAATGCAGCATGAACCGGTTGCAACCGGACAACGACCGCCGATTGCATGATTGGCATTACACCGTTGCCGGATCCAGAGGTTCCACATCCTTCCAGCGCTCGATCAGTTTCGCCATGTCGGCCTTCTCGAATGAATCTTTCAGCGCGGCAAATGACGGCAAGACAAAATAGGCTCGCTGGAACTTGTCGATTTCATAGTTCGTGTGCATCACGGTTTCGAGATCGAACGGTACGTGATGGGCGTCGGGGCTTGTTACAGCAAACTGCAGTTCGCTGAATGACGACATAAGGCCCGCTCCGAATGCCTTGAGCGGCGCACCCTCTTCCCGCATCAGCCCGAATTCCGCGGTGTACCAGTAGAGCCTGGCGGCCAGTTGCTCGCCGCCCATGCGTGACGCGGCGCCGCCCTTCTCGCCGTAGAGCTGCATGAAATCGGCAAAGACCGGTTGGCTCAATATGGGCACATGGCCAAAGAAGTCATGGAACATGTCAGGTTCGACGATGTAATCGAGCTCTTTCTTGCTTCGCAACCAGTTCGTCACCGGAAAACGCCGATTGGCAAGGTGGTCGAAGAACGGCTCGTTCGGAATCAGCCCCGGTACCGCGACGATCTCCCATCCGGTCAGTTTGCGCAACCGCTCGCTGACCTCATGAAAATCCGGAATGCGATCCAAAAGACCAAGTGCGTCCACACCATCGAGATAGGAGTGATGCGCGAGCTTCGACGTCAATTTCGTCTGGCGGTCGCAAAGCGTGCGCCACACTTCCTGGTCCTCATCCGAATAGTCATATTTCTGTTCGACGGTAAAATCCGGCTGGCAAACGGCGTAGTTGCCACGCAATCCCTGCTCGGCACATTCGCGGGCGTAGGCTTCAACGCTGATAGTCATAGGATACTCCTCCAATCCATGATCTTTGCCACAGGATAAAACGAGGGAATGAGAGAATTTGACCTAATCAGCTCAGCAGCGCATAGTTTCAGGTGAATTACCCTCCAATCAGGAGATTGTGGAGTGACATCAACTCAATTGAGCGATTTTGAGATCAAGATGCTGCAGATCCTGCAAGGCAATGGCCGCGTTGCGGTAACGGACCTTGCACAGATGATCGGCCTTTCAGCAACCCCCTGCGCGCGGCGGTTCGAACACCTGCAGGAAAGCGGCGTGATCAAAGGCTTTGCAGCAAACATCGATAGACGGGCGATAGGCCTGATGGTCGAAGTGTTCGTGCAGGTCCGCCTCAACACTCATAGCGATGACTCGCCTGAACGTTTCATCGCTGAAATTCAGCGCATGGATGAGGTCTCGTCCTGCTGGACTATGACGGGTGAGCATGACTTCCTGCTGCACGTCATGGTGCCAACGGTGGACGATCTCAACCACTTCGTCATGCAGCGGCTGATGCGGCTGAAGGGTGTGCGGGATGTGCACACCCAGCTCGTGCTGCAAAATATCAAGGGGCCGGGGAAAATCCCACTTGACCACCTCAAAAGGTAATCAAGGTACGAGAAGTGTGCCGGCGCCACGCTCGGTGAAGAGTTCGAGGAGGACCGAGTGCGGCGTCTTGCCATTGAGAATGACCACACCTTCGACGCCGCGATTGATCGCGTCGATGCAGGTCTCCACTTTGGGGATCATCCCGCCCGATATCGTGCCATCCTTGATCAGCGCGCGAGCCTGGCTGACGGACAGCTCCTTGATCAGTTCCTTGTTCTTATCGAGGACGCCCGGCACGTCAGTCAGGAACAGAAGGCGTGAAGCCGCAAGCGCACCGGCGATGGCCCCAGCAAAGGTGTCGGCATTGATATTGTAAGTATGGCCGTCGCGCCCGGGTGCGACCGGTGCTATGACCGGGATCATCTCGGACCGCGCGAGAAGATCGAGAAGTGTGCGATCGATTTCCACGGGCTCGCCGACGAAACCGAGGTCAACGATTTTCTCGATGTTTGAATCAGGATCGATGACAGTTTTCTTCGCCTTCTCGGCGAAGACCATATTGCCGTCCTTGCCGCAGAGGCCGATCGCCCATTCGCCTTCGGCATTGATGAGGGCAACGATCTCCTTGTTGATTGAACCTGCAAGAACCATCTCGACGATTTCAAGCGTCTTGGCGTCGGTAACGCGCAGGCCGCCTTCAAACTTCGATTCAATACCCATGCGTGCGAGCATTGACGCGATCTGCGGCCCACCGCCATGGACTACGATTGGATTGATACCGGACTGCTTCAGCAGCGCGATATCGCGGGCGAACGCCTTGCCCAGCGTTGCATCGCCCATGGCATGGCCGCCATACTTGACGACAACCGTCTTGTTTTCATAACGCTGCATGTAAGGCAGAGCGGCAGAGAGAAGGCTTGCCTGGATTTCGGCGGTTTGGTCGATGTCAGATGTGGAGGACATGGATGCGCAGGCTCCGGCTTGGGAAGGACGGGGGTACTTAGAGCGAGATAAGTTCATATTGAAGCTGTTCCGTTTCCCGGATGGCGAGACATTCCACAAGGAAGGTGGCAAGGCCGATGTGGTTCCATCGGACGAAGCCGCCTGACAAAGTGGGTGTCCGCCAGACGGAAACCCAAAGGGCCGGGTGAATTTGTTTCAAATTCTTCGGGGTTTGGCTTCGTCCGATGCACACACATCGGCCTCGCCAACCCCCTTGACCTTGTACCAAATTCCCTCCGGCAGAACGCTTCCATATGATCTTATCTCGCTCTAACGCTAAAGACGGTTTCGGGCAAATATGATTTAGGCACTTCGGATAGGTTTTTGTCATCCGCCATTGACAGTACAACCAGTCGCCAGATTTAAATTACTCAATGAATAAGCTGGAAACGCCATTTGTATGACGCCTGAAGGCATATCGGAGCTCATCTCGCGAGTCTCGCTACGGGACCGGGCGGCTTTCGACGCGCTTTATGCCTCGACGAGCGCGAAACTATTTGGCGTCTGTTTGCGTGTCTTGGGTAACCGTACGGAAGCAGAGGACGCGCTGCAGGACATCTACGTCAAGATATGGAACAAGGCAGACCGATTTGCCGTCGCAGATACCAGTCCGATTTCTTGGCTGGTTGCCATTGCCCGCAATCATTGCATCGATGTGCTGCGCGCGCGCAAGCTGGTCGCGGCCGAACTGGACCAGGCTGCGGACGTTGTTGAGCCGTCGCCCAATCCGGAACAGTCCGCCGTGGCAAAGGGCGAGGCGCAGCGCATCTACGACTGCCTCGACCAGTTGGAAGCGGCGCGGGCCGAAGCGGTCCGTGCCGCTTATCTGAACGGCGACAGTTATGAGGCCCTGGCCAGCCGGTACAAGGTGCCTTTGAATACGATGAGGACGTGGCTGCGCCGCAGCCTGATGAAACTGAAGGAATGCCTGGAGGGATGAGCTCGATACCACCCGAAGACACAATCCCGGAAGGCGATGATCTCATCGCCGCTGAATATGTGTTGGGCGTGCTCCCTGCCGAGGAGCGGCGCGCGGTTGCGCGCCGTATCGAAACCGACAAGCCCTTTGCCCAACTGGTCGCACGATGGCAGCACCATTTCGACCCGCTCAACGAACATTTCGCGGAGGCATCAGCTCCGCACTACCTGAAAAGCCGGATCGACCACCGACTGTTCGGAACGGAAGAGACGCAGGCAGGTATCCCGCTATGGGGCAGCGTCATCTTCTGGCGCGGCCTCGCCTTTGCCGCTCTCGCGCTCGCCGTCATTGGTTTTGGCCGCGATCTGATCGAATTCCCAACCACGGAGCCCGCACCACAACTGATTGCTTCCATGGCCGCAGATGGAAGTCCTGTCCGCACCATGGCGATCTTCGACGATCAGACGAGAAAACTGAAAATCACGGTCGTTGCCGGTGACATACCGCAGGACCGTTCCCTCGAATTATGGTTGATCGCCGGCAACGAGGCGCCGGTCTCACTCGGTTTGTTAAAGTCGCCGCAAGTGACCGCGTTTGACCTGCCACAGCCCGTTGCCGCGAAACTGCGTGACGGAACGACGCTGGCCATTTCAGTCGAGCCCATTGGCGGCTCGCCGAGCGGAGCTCCGACAGGAGCTGTGGTCGCCGCCGGAACGGTCCGCGGTATCTAGAGCAGCTCCATCCAAAATAAAAAATCAGCCTAGCTGAAACTTAAGTCT
This sequence comes from Phyllobacterium brassicacearum, assembly GCF_003010955.1. GTDB lineage: Bacteria > Pseudomonadota > Alphaproteobacteria > Rhizobiales > Rhizobiaceae > Phyllobacterium > Phyllobacterium brassicacearum. Next base: position 1,602 of record NZ_PGGO01000009.1, on the reverse strand, counting down.
GCGGCCTGCCGTATCTCCACTGACCTCAACCGAGGGGAACCAAACAGTGGAGATAGAGATGTTAAACAAATCACTTCGCCTGATCGCGCTTTCAACCGTCCTCATTGCCGGTGCAGCGCTCGCCAAGAACCCCAATGTGGGCGGCGCTCCGATGTATGAAAACAAGAACATTATTGAGAATGCCGTGAACTCAAAGGATCACACGACGCTGGTTGCCGCCGTCAAGGCTGCCGGCCTTGTCGAGACCCTCGAAGGAAAAGGTCCTTTCACGGTTTTCGCGCCAACGAATGAAGCATTTGCCGTCCTTCCGAAGGGAACCGTCGAATCCCTGCTCAAGCCAGAAAACAAGGACAAATTGACGAAGATACTGACTTGTCATGTGGTTGGGGCAGACGCGTCGTCCAAGGCCATCATGAAGATGGTTGATGATGACGAAGGGGCTCACCCGGTCAAAACCGTTGGCGGCTGCGTCTGGACCGCCAAGTACAAGGGCAAGAAGCTCACTCTCACCGATGAGAACGGCACCGTTGCCAACGTGACGATTGCCGATGTCAAGCAGTCGAACGGTGTCATCCATGTCATAGACAGGGTTCTGCTGCCAAAGATGTAGACAACTTGCCTGATTGCGCAGACGGGCATCTGCGCACTTGCCCCGTGTGATCCATCGAAACCCCGGATCATACGGGGCCTTTTTTATGCCGGGGATGTTATTCCTCGAGGAGCAGCGCGACAGCAGCGCGCAACTCGTCCAGCCCGGCCCCTTTTTCCGACGACGTCGCAAGGATCTGCGGATAGGCGGCGGCGCGTTTCTTGATGGCCTGGGCCGTTTCTTCCATTAGGCGCGGAATGCCGGCAGCCTTGATCTTGTCTATCTTGGTAAGGACTATCTGGTAGGAAACGGCAGCGCGATCGAGCAGATCCAGCACTTCGGCGTCGTTCTTTTTCACACCGTGACGGGCATCGATCAGCACGTATACGCGCTTCAGGGTCGTCCGCCCGCGCAGATAATCGAACACCAGTCGGGTCCAGGCATCGACCTGTTCCTTTGGCGCCTCGGCAAAACCGTATCCGGGCATATCCACGATCGCGAGCGGCGGCAGATCGCCGTTTTCGCCTGAATGACCATCGGGAACAAAGTAGTTGAGCTCCTGTGTCCGTCCGGGCGTGTTCGACGTACGTGCCAGGCCCTTCTGTCCGATGATGGCGTTGATCAATGAGGATTTTCCGACATTGGATCGCCCGGCGAAAGCGATTTCAAGCGGCCCTTCGGGAGGCAAGAACTTCATGGCGGGAACGCCGCGGATGAATACCCAGCCCTGCGCAAAAAGCAATCTGCCTTTCTCGATCAGTCTGTTTGCCTTGTCCTGCGCTTCGCTCAATTTTTTGTCCTACTAGAATGTCGTGTGCGACTTGATGTGCAATCAAGGTTTCTCGGCACCTTGTCAACCGCTGCAAAGCAAAAGCCCCCGGCCGAGTGATCTGACCCCCGAAAGTTGGACATCAACCTTCGGGGGTTTTGCATGTCCAAACACAGCGTTGCTTTTAAGCTTTCTGTTGTGGCGTTTTATCAGAAGGGCGAGCGGAGCGCTCGGGAAGTTGGCG
>NZ_PGGO01000004.1 GCF_003010955.1 Phyllobacterium brassicacearum | reverse complement strand
AAAAAAAAAACTCTTCTTTTGTTTCGGTCGTGGGTGACAATGACGTGCCTATTGCCGACCTGTTGATCCGGCCGAGCGAGAAACTGAACGATGGTAAGGGCTACAGGCATCCAAATATTCCGCTACCAGCAAAGCTCTACGGTAAACGTGCCAATTCCGCCGGCGTCGAACTTGGCGATCGGAAGGAGCTTGCCGGATTGCTGAGCGGCATCGTCAAGGCTTCGCGCAGCGTCGACGCGGTTGCGCTGATTGACGGCGCCAAGACATCCGGTAAACCCCAGAAGGTGATCTCGCCCGTCAACGGATCGACAGTTGGCACCGTCGTGTTTGCGACTGCCGATGAGGCTGCAAAGGCAGTGGGCATTGCCCGCAAAGGTTTCGCGTCGTGGTCGCGTCTATCTGTGGAAATGCGAGCCAAGGCTCTGGAGAAGGCGGCGGACCTCCTTGAAGGCAAGCGCGATCAACTTCTCGATCTTCTGTCGCGCGAGGCAGGCAAGACGATCGATGACGGGATTGCCGAAATTCGCGAAGCGGTCGATTTCTGCCGTTACTATGCGGCTGAGGCACGGCGGCAATTCGGCACCGACAAAGTCATGCCGGGGCCAACGGGTGAAGACAACAAGCTGCGGCATCGCGGCCGGGGTGCTTTTGTGTGCATCAGCCCGTGGAATTTCCCGCTGGCGATTTTCCTCGGTCAGGTAACGGCGGCGTTGGCCGCTGGTAACACCGTGGTTGCCAAACCCGCGGAACAAACGCCGCTGATTGCCTATGAAGCCATTCGCACTTTGCACGAGGCCGGTGTGCCGAAGAACGCAGTGCTCTATTTGCCAGGTGACGGTTCAGTTGGTGCGGCGCTGACTTCTCATCCCGAGATTGCCGGTGTCGCCTTCACGGGTTCGACCGACACGGCCTGGGCTATCAACCGAACACTAGCTGCCAAGAAGGGCCCGATCGTCCCGTTGATTGCAGAAACGGGCGGCCTCAATGCCATGATCGTCGATGCGACGGCGCTGTCCGAACAGGTGGCAGATGATGTCGTGATGTCGGCATTCCGTTCTGCTGGCCAGCGCTGCTCGGCACTTCGCATCCTTTACCTGCAGGAGGACATCGCCGACAACATGCTCGAAATGATCGAAGGCGCCGCCATGGAGCTGACGGTTGGCGATCCTTCGCTACCCTCGACAGATGTTGGGCCGATCATCGATGAGGCACAGCGCGAGATGCTGTCAAACCACATTGCGGCGATGCGCAAGAGCCAGAAGGTGCGCTATGCCGGTGACGCCCCGAAGGACGGTCTGTTCTTTGCGCCGCATATCGTCGAGCTCGACCGCCCGGAAGCGCTGGAGCGCGAAGTCTTTGGTCCCGTGCTGCATGTGGTGCGCTGGAAGGCCAAGGACCTCGACAAGGTGCTCGATCAGATTGCCTCGACAGGTTACGGCCTGACGTTCGGGCTTCATACGCGCATCGAAGCGACGGTGACCAAGGTTATCGACCGGCTCGATATCGGCAATGTCTATGTTAACCGCAACACAATCGGTGCGGTTGTTGGCACTCAGCCGTTCGGTGGATCGGGTCTTTCGGGAACCGGGCCAAAAGCAGGCGGACCCGCGTACCTCTCGCGCTTCGCACTGGAGCAGGTGGTTTCAGTTAATACCGCAGCCGCCGGTGGCAATGCGAGCCTGATTGCCATGGGCGAATAGGAAAACGGAGAACTTCCGGCGTACAATTGGGGATAGTCAGTTCGGGCTATCCCCAATTCGCTTCGAGAATGCTATTTGACGTACTTCCGATATGGGGGGACTGCCGATGGCTATCGTCAAATCCGATATTGAGATTGCACGCTCAGCGGCGAAAAAGCCTGTACTCGAGATCGGCGCAAAGATTGGCATTCCACCCGAACATCTTGCGCCCTATGGATATGACAAGGCCAAGCTTTCGGCGGAATTCATCCGTTCGAAGCGTGACGCGAGGGATGGCAAGCTCATTCTGGTCACGGCCGTGAGTCCGACGCCGGCCGGCGAAGGCAAGACCACCACAACGGTCGGGCTTGGCGATGGGCTCAATCGCATCGGCAAGAAGGCCATTGTCTGTATCCGCGAGGCGTCGCTCGGTCCCTGTTTCGGGACAAAGGGGGGAGCTGCGGGCGGTGGTTATGCGCAGGTCATCCCGATGGAAGACATCAACCTGCATTTCACCGGCGACTTCCACGCCGTGACTGCGGCGCATAATCTGCTCGCGGCGATGATCGATAATCATGTCTATTGGGGCAACGAACTCAATCTCGACACGCGCCGCATTACCTGGCGTCGGGTCATGGACATGAACGACCGCGCCTTGCGTGACATCGCATCGTCGCTGGGCGGGATTGCCAACGGGTTTCCGCGAGAATCGGGCTTCGACATAACCGTTGCCTCGGAGGTAATGGCGATTCTCTGCCTTGCCACTGACCTGAACGATCTGGAACAGCGGCTGGGTGAAATCATCATTGGCTATCGCTTCAACAAGACGCCCGTCTATGCCCGCGACCTCAAGGCAGACAAGGCGATGGCGGTGCTGCTCAAGGACGCAATGCAGCCGAATCTCGTGCAGACGCTGGAGAACAACCCGGCTTTCGTCCATGGCGGGCCGTTTGCCAATATCGCCCATGGTTGCAATTCGGTGGTCGCCACGACAACGGCGCTGAAACTTGCCGACTATGTCGTGACGGAGGCAGGCTTCGGCGCAGATCTTGGGGCAGAAAAGTTTTTCGATATCAAATGCCGCAAGGCGGGGCTGAAACCGGCCGCAGCTGTCATAGTTGCCACAGTCCGCGCGATGAAGATGCATGGTGGTGTTGCCAAGGAAGATTTGGGTAAAGAAAACATTGCCGCCATCAAGGCGGGCTGCGCCAATCTCGGCCGCCACATGGAGAATGTCCGGCAGTTCGGCGTGCCGGTGGTTGTCGCCATCAACCATTTCACGGCGGATACGGAAGCCGAAATTGCGACGGTGAAGGCGTTCGTTACGGCCCATGGCGCCGAGGCGATCCTGTGTAAGCACTGGGCGCAAGGCTCTGCCGGGATAGAAGATCTGGCGCACAAAGTCGTCGCCCTTGCCGAAAGCGGCGCAGCGCAGTTTTCGCCGCTCTACGAAGACGAGTTGTCACTGTTCGACAAGATCGAGACGATCGTCAAGCGCATCTATCGCGGCGCTGAGGCGGACGCCGACGCAAGCGTACGCGAACAATTGCGGCAATGGGAGGACGCCGGGTATGGCAACCTCCCTGTCTGCATGGCAAAGACCCAATATTCATTCTCGACAAACCCGCATCTGCGAGGTGCGCCGGTCAATCATGTCGTCCATGTGAGGGAAGTCCGTCTCTCCGCCGGTGCCGGTTTCATCGTGGCAATCTGCGGTGAGATCATGACCATGCCTGGCCTGCCAAAGTCGCCATCGGCCGAGCGTATCCATCTGAATGGTGATGGCTTGATCGAGGGTTTATTCTGAAACAGGTGTCTCTGGCGGGATATGGACTATTCGATAGGAGGCTTTCTTCTGTGCGAGATATCTGTCGTAAGTTGCTAAACCTGTCTTGCTGGCAACCTGCGCGGAAAAGGCCTCGTGATCATTGCCCCAAACTCGGGTGAGGTGTTTTTCATTATAAGCCTTCCCCGACAAATGTTTATGACTAGCGTCCATATTGTTCATGACAACAAACTTTGCGTTCTTGGCACTTATACAACCGGATTTTCCGTTGACCTCTGCCTCTGTGCTCAGGTTTGGTGCAACAAACATGGCCGCGTTTAAGCCTTGCTCATCAAGGTATTGGTTCATAACGCAATCATCGACCTTGAATGACGTTTTGACCAGGATGTTCAAGATTTGGCTCGCTACACTCAATCCCACATTGAGCACATCACTGCCGTTCAACACTACCAAGATGCGCCCCTTCAAGTCGCTGGGCCTGGGCCAGCCTTTGACTTTGACTCGCGCCTGCAGAGTGTCGCCATCTTTGTCCAAAGGCTTTTCCGGCTCAGCGAATGCAAACAGGTCCTTCGGAGCGAAGAGCGCCTCTTTGAAAGCATCTCTTACCAGATCATCAAGATTCGCCGGCTTTCTATCGCTGCCTTGAACGTGTGACCAAGACTGCTTTTTATCGAGCATAATGATGATCGGAAAATGATCGGAGTGATCGTCACTCCAGCGCTTGACGTCTTTGAGGCATGCACGCAAATCATTCGTGCCGTTCCCATCGCCAGAACAACTATTGTCATTGCCGGAATTGAAAAATCCAAGGAAATTGGCGTCGTGCCGTACATACCAAGCTTTCGGCTGCCCACCCAGGAACAGCGTCTTCTGATCCCAAAAATCGATCTCCAGAGTTTTGATGTCATTCAATACTGTACTGAATGACCCCTTGGCCGTCGTAAATCGGTGCTCAAAGCAATTGTGGCAGGCGACCTGAGATATTTCGTTGAGAGGATATAGCCATGCATCAGGCGATATCATCGTTTTGTCGCCATTTGTTTGTGCGTAGGCAGTATTGGTCAGAGAGATTGATAGGATCATCATTGTTATTAGACGTAAGGTCATAGGAAAAGTACTCATTTGAAATTGGATATTCGAAATACAACGTCAACTATATCGAACAGGTTTCTATTTTGTGACAGGCTGGTTCATTTTGCGGCATTGTCAAATCCAGGCATATTTTTGCTGTTGCAAGCGGCGCTGCATGCAGCTAACAATCACCGCCATGAACACGCGCATTCTTGCAAATGGCTGGTGGTGGGCTCGCTGATAGCGGCCAGGCAGCCTTTTGCATGTTTGTGAAAAGGGAACAGGGCCGCAACGGGTTTTCCGGGCGGCCTTTTTGTTTGACCGCCAGAAGCCCCCAAGGCCAGATGCAACAGAGTGGAGATCAGGATGCATAGAATTGAGGGCGACGTCGAGATATTCGACACTGCGGGCGGTGTCACGATCTCCCGGTCACGAATTGCAACGGCTTATGCCAGTGCGATTGACAGCTATGTCGATGCCCTGGACGAGCGGCGCGGCGCGGTGTTCTCGTCCAACTACGAGTATCCGGGCCGCTATACGCGATGGGACACGGCCATTGTCGACCCACCCGTGGTCATCACTTCCAACGGCCGCCACATGACGATCGAGGCGCTCAACAAGCGTGGCGAAATTCTGCTCGCACCCATTAGACAAGCCATTGCGGCGCTTGAAGAAGTGTCCCTGCTCTCCGCAGGCGTGACCAGGCTGGAGCTTGAAATCGCATTACCATCCCGTCACTTCACGGAAGAAGAGCGCTCTCGCGTTCCATCCGTATTCACTGTCCTGCGCGCGATAGTCGCGCTGTTTTTTACTGAAGACGATGCCAATCTCGGTCTATACGGCGCGTTTGGCTATGATCTCGCGTTCCAGTTCGACCCTATCGAGTACAAGCTGAAGCGCCCGGACGACCAGCGTGACATTGTGCTCTACCTGCCCGACGAAATCCTCGTCGTCGACCACCATGCTGCCAAGGCGTGGCTCGATCGCTACGAATATGCATTTGATGGCGCCTCGACGGAGGGTCTGCCACGGGATACGGCTGCGGAACCGTTCAAACCGACGGATGTGATCCCGGGTCGCGGCGATCATCATCCGGGCGACTATGCGGAGTTGGTGAAGAAGGCGAAAGACAGTTTCAAGCGCGGTGATCTCTTTGAAGTCGTGCCTGGTCAAACGTTCTATGAGCGATGCGAAACCAGCCCATCCGTCATTTCGCGCCGCTTGAAGGCCATCAATCCGTCGCCGTACTCGTTCTACATCAATCTCGGCAACAATGAATATCTGGTTGGAGCTTCTCCGGAGATGTTCGTTCGTGTGGTTGGCCGGCGCATCGAGACATGCCCTATTTCTGGCACCATCAAGCGCGGCGAGGATGCGATCGCCGATAGCGAGCAGATCATCAAGCTGTTGAACTCGAAAAAGGACGAATCCGAGCTCACCATGTGCTCGGATGTCGACCGCAACGACAAGAGCCGTGTCTGTGAACCAGGATCAGTCCGCGTGATTGGCCGCCGCCAGATTGAAATGTATTCACGCCTGATCCATACGGTCGATCATATCGAGGGGCGTTTACGTGAAGACATGGATGCATTCGATGGGTTCCTCTCACATGCCTGGGCCGTGACGGTTACTGGTGCGCCGAAGCTTTGGGCCATGCGCTTTATCGAAGAGAACGAGCGGAGCCCGCGCGCGTGGTACGGCGGTGCGATTGGCATGGTCAACTTCAATGGAGACATGAATACCGGGCTGACGCTGCGCACGATCCGCATCAAGGACGGCATCGCGCAGGTTCGCGCCGGTGCTACTCTGCTTTATGACTCGGTGCCCGAAGAGGAAGAGGCTGAAACAGAGCTGAAGGCTTCGGCGATGATCGCAGCGGTTCGGGAGGCGCACAAGAGCAACGTCCTTCCAGAAGAGCGGGCTGTGGCACGTGTCGGGGAGGGGCTGTCGATCCTTCTCGTTGATCATGAAGATTCCTTTGTTCACACGCTTGCGAACTATTTCCGTCAGACCGGGGCGACTGTGAGCACGGTTCGAACGCCTGTGCCGGATGAAATCTTTGACCGGATCAAACCGGATCTCGTCGTGCTTTCGCCCGGACCGGGCACACCGGAGGATTTTGACTGCAAAGCGACAATCAAGAAGGCGCGGAAACGGGATTTGCCGATCTTCGGCGTCTGCCTTGGTTTGCAGGCGCTGACTGAGGCTTATGGTGGAACGCTCCGCCAGCTTCATGTGCCGATGCATGGCAAACCTTCGCGTATCCGGGTCACCAAGCAAGGTAAGATCTTTTCCGGACTGCCGAAGGAAGTGACGGTTGGTCGTTATCATTCGATCTTCGCTGATCCCGTTCGCTTGCCGGACGAATTTGTCGTTACCGCAGAAACCGAAGATGGTGTCATCATGGCTTTCGAGCACAAGAGCGAACCAATCGCGGCGGTGCAGTTCCATCCGGAATCGATCATGACACTTGGCCACAATGCTGGTATGCGCATGATCGAGAATGTCGTGGCGCATCTGCCGCGACGTGCGAAGGAGCGAGCGGCCTAGTATGAGTGAGAGTACGACGGTTCAGCGTCTGGCGTTCTGGTCGATATTCATCGGACTGACCGTGCTCGCTATGAAGTATGGCGCATACTATCTCACCGGTTCCGTCGCGCTCTACTCCGATGCTCTGGAGTCTATCGTCAATGTGGTAGCGGCAATGGCTGCCTGGTGGGCGATCCGCGTCAGCTACAAGCCGGCGGACCAAAACCACCCTTTCGGCCACCACAAGGCGGAGTATTTCTCTGCGGTGCTCGAGGGCGTGCTGATTGTAGTGGCCGCGCTCCTGATCCTGCGTGAGGTCTGGCTTGCCTGGGCAACACCGAGGACGCTTGACCAGCCATGGCTCGGTCTCGCGATCAATGGCGGGGCAACAATAATCAATGCGTTCTGGGCATCGTTGCTCATCAATCGCGGACGAAAGCACCGATCTCCGGCCATGCAAGCCGATGGCAAACACATCATGACCGATGTTGTGACATCGGTCGGCGTGTTCGCTGGTTTGGTCGGTGCCATAGCAACCGGCTGGACCTTCCTGGATCCGCTCCTTGCCTTTATCGTAGCGCTGAACATTCTATGGCAAGGCTGGAATGTCATCGGCAGCTCGGTGCAGGGGCTGATGGATGTCGGTGTCGCAACCGAAGAAACGATGCGCATTCGCGACGTCATTTCTGCCAATGCCGGTGGCGCGCTGGAAGTGCATGACCTCAAAACCCGCATTGCCGGTCGCATGACCTTCATCGAGTTTCATCTTGTGGTCGAAGCAAATATGAGCGTTGGCGACGCGCATATCATTTGTGACCGCATCGAAAACGCGCTGATGCAACAGATTCCCGATGCCAGTGTGGTTATCCATGTCGAACCGGAGGACGAAGCGAAATTGCCGCTTGGCACGGTCGCTGTACCTTTCGCGTAGCTTTCAACTTTGCTGGAGTTTCCCGTATGAGCGACAGTCCTGTCCGTATGAAATCAGTAGAGCTCCTCTCCGACAATTGGGGGACTCTGAAAAAATACAGCTATGATTTCGTGCGGCGCGACGGGCAGACCGAGCCTCATACGCGCGAGATCTATGATCGCGGCAATGGTGCCGTGGTTCTGCCTTATGATCCAACCCGTGGAACGGTGCTGCTCACCCGGCAATTCCGTCTGCCGGCCCATGTCACGGGGCATGATCCCATGCTGATTGAGGCTTGCGCTGGTCTGCTGGATGACAACGATGCGGAAACGACTGCGCGCAAGGAGACCGAGGAAGAACTCGGTTATCGTTTGCAGCACATCGAGCGAGTCTTCGACGTATTCATGAGTCCAGGCAGCGTCACCGAGCGCCTTGTATTTTTCATTGCCGCTTATGATGCGGCCGACCGCATTTCAGATGGGGGCGGTCATGCGGGCGAGGGCGAAGACATCGAAGTTCTGGAAATGACACTGGACGAGGCCTTGGTCATGGTCGAGGAGCATCGCATTGTCGACGCCAAGACGGTCATGCTGCTGCAACATGTGAAGCTCAAGGGCCTGATTGCGTAATTTCTTCGAAGGCTCGCTCGATGCAGACTTGCAACATTCTGTAACGGATTGTTTCAGTCGGTCATGATTTCGTTACAATTATGTTGACATAGATGCAGCGCGGGGGCACATCTCACCCAGCAATGCAATTCTCCATCATTGATGCGACGCCGGGGGCGTACGTCAGGGGACAGTAAATTTGGCGGTACGCATCAGTTCCCGAAATTGAGGATCGAGCGCCAATACGCATGGCAGCGCCGAGCGGGTAACCGCGGCTGTTTACAAGCTTAGTTAACCTTAGAGCAAAGGATATCCAGATAGAACCATTCTGCCGGAGGAAATTCGTGGACAAGGTCAAGGGGATTGTCTCGCCATCCGAGAAACAGAACTGATTCTATCTGAATATCCTTTGCTCTAAAACTGCCAGGATTAACTTATGGGTAAACTGTACTTTTATGCACTGATTGCGGGTATGTCTCTCTTTGCCGTGGCGCCTCCTGCAAGCGGCCGCAGCATCGCCGATTGCGACAAGCTACAGACCGCTAAGGCGGAGGTTTTATCCGATACGGTTGACCCTATTCCCGATGTTGATAAAAATGACAAGGCAGACGCCTGTTCTCCGCAGAACAAGGCAGTTTCGCAGCAGCCGGTGAAGGTTGTGCCCATCAATATCGTTGCAACAGGCAGTGCAAACATTTTGAAGAAGGCGATCAAAGGCGACATTCTTCCCCAAGGCGAAGGATCGCTCCACGAGAATTTGGCATTCAAGTACCGCATCTATCGCCCGGAAGCACCAAATGGCGATACGATGGTGCTGTTGCATGGTTCTGGCCAGGACGAGACCAGTCTTGTCTCTTTCGGATCGAAGATTGCACCCAACGCGTTGCTTCTTGCCGTACGCGGGCGAGTGGTCCAAGACGGCTCGAATCGCTGGTACCGCCGGCTCACTCCCGTCAGTTTTGACCAGAAAGACATTCGCTCCGAAGCAAAGGCGTTTGCCGAATTCCTGAAACAGGTCACACGGGAATACAAGATCGATTCAAACCGCACGACCTTCCTCGGTTATTCCAATGGTGCGAACCTGGTCAATGCAGTCATGATGCTGTATCCGGATTTGGTGAAACAGGCTGTGCTCCTGCGTTCGATGCCAGTCTTGACCGGCATTTCGGAAGCTAACCTCGCCAACGCGCGCGTGCTGACAGTTTCCGGCGCTTCCGACCAGCTTTATGCACCCTATGCGCCCGCCCTGGAGGATTTGCTGCGCTCGCATGGCGCTCGCGTAGAAGCGCGTTCCATCAAGTCGGATCACGGTCTTGGCAAAGACGATGTGAAAGTCGTCAGCGAATGGCTGTCCGGTGCGACCGCCGAGCTCAAAAAGAACTGAGCAACTTCGAAGCCAATCTACTTGCATCGGCTCAGACAGTCGTTTATTTGTCTGACCTATGAAAACGCGCCCGGCCCACCAGACCTTCGCTTCGTCCGCCTCTGCGGGCCTGACGAATTGCGCGTTCCTCCTCCCGCTTCTCCTCGACCTTATCGGCGACCGCCGGGCTCGTTGAGAGGAGCGTCCGGCGGTCGAAACCGCCGCGAGGCTATCGCTCCTTATCCCTTTGCAAGATCAATGTAACGCTTGAGAAAGTGCCGAGATTGCGCGAGAACTGTCCGCATCCGGCCGGAAACGAGAAGCAAATGACCGATATGATCGCCCCTCGACAAAATGCGGGCATGCCCAGCGCAGCCAAGAAATATGAGCCCTATCCTTTCGTTGAACTCAAGGACCGGCAGTGGCCGTCCAAGCGCATCGAAAAGGCACCGATCTGGTGTTCGGTCGATTTGCGCGATGGAAATCAAGCACTCATCGATCCAATGGGGCACGACCGCAAAGTGCGTATGTTTGCGCTGTTGCTCGACATGGGTTTCAAGGAAATAGAAATTGGATTTCCTTCGGCCTCCCAGACGGATTTCGATTTCGCTCGCTGGTGCGTGGAAGAAGGCAATTCCTCACCCGACGTTTCGCTGCAGGTGCTGGTGCAGTGTCGGCCCGAGTTGATCACCCGCACTTTCGAGTCCTTGGAAGGCGCTCACAAGCCGATCGTTCATTTCTATAACTCGACCAGCGAACTGCAGCGCCGTGTTGTGTTCAACAAGGACGTGCACGGGGTCAAGTCCATCGCGACCGATGCGGCCAAGATGATCACCGACATGGCAGCCAAGGCTGGTGGCGGCTACCGGTTCGAGTATTCACCGGAGAGTTTCACGGGTACTGAACTCGAAGTTGCATTGGAAATCTGCAACGCGGTGACCGAGATCGTGAAGCCGACTCCAGACAATAAGCTGATCATCAACCTGCCTTCCACAGTGGAGATGTCGACGCCGAATATCTATGCGGATCGTATCGAGTGGATGTGCCGGCAGCTCGACAATCGTAAAAACCTAATCATCTCCCTGCATCCGCACAATGACCGCGGAACGGGTATTGCAGCGACTGAGCTCGGCCTGATGGCTGGTGCGGACCGCGTCGAGGGCACCTTGTTCGGCAATGGCGAGCGCACGGGCAATGTCGATATCGTCACACTGGCTCTCAATATGTTCACGCAGGGCATCGATCCTGAAATCGACTGCTCCGACATCAACCGGATGAAGGATGTCTACGAGTATTCCAATCAACTGGTGATCCCGGAGAGGCATCCTTATGTCGGCGAGCTGGTTTACACGGCTTTCTCCGGTTCGCATCAGGACGCGATCAACAAGGGCATGAGAGCGATCAAGCAGGCAAACAAGACGCTCTGGGAAGTACCTTATCTGCCAATCGATCCGCAGGACGTTGGACGCAGCTATGAAGCGATCATTCGCATCAATTCGCAGTCGGGCAAGGGCGGCATCGCTTATATTCTCCAGGCCGATTATGGATTGAACCTGCCGCGCGGCATGCAGGTTGAATTCCGCGAGGATATCCAACAGATCACCGACGAAGAAGGCAAGGAGATGCCCTCCAAGCGCATCTATGAGCGCTTCCAGGAGCTTTATGTCGAACAACCCAATGCCCGGTTGAAATTTGTCGATCACCACACCTATCCGGATACTGAGCACAAAGGGATGCGGATCCTTTCCGCTGAAATTACCGACCACGGCGAAACCAAGCGGATCGAGGGCCGGGGCACCGGACCTGTCGATGGTTTCATCGATGCATTGTCGCATTATCTCGGTATGAGATTGTCGGTTGTGAACTACTCGGAACATTCACTGCAGCACGGGTCCGACGCAGCTGCCATCAGCTACATGGAAATCGAGCATCCGGCTGGAAGGATCTTCGGGGCGGGCATCAACAAGAACATAGTGACCGCCTCGCTCGAGGGAATTGTCTCGGCGGCGAACCGGATTATCGGCAGTTAATGAAAGGCCCTTCGGGGCCTCTCCATCATCATTCGGAAGAGTAGTAAATTCGGAGATACATCCTTGCTTAAGCCAAAGGATAGGCCGAATTCGGACAAGTTTAAGGTGCATTGGCAGGCCGGATCGTTAATGATGTCTAAGGTGCAAATTCAAAAACAGGATCGACCTGACCACACCCGTGCGGACTGGATGGTGGAAGCTTTCATGCGAGAGAAGACCCCCGATGACAGGCTAAAACTTGCCGACGCGATTCGCGGCGCGCAAGTTAGTGCTGCCGATCGGGGCGACATCGCCATGGATGCAAAGGAGGCCGATCTTGCGCGGATAGAAATCCTTGCCGATGACTTGCGCCCTGTTTTTGAGGACGTACCAATCGATGATCTTCAATGGGATTTCGCTGTCTCCAAAGGCGGGCAGCCACGACTGTGGATCGATGCCACGTCGCATGTGATGATGGGGCGCGATCGGCGCACGTACCGGTTTGTCCGGGACACGAGGCTTGGACGGGTCGTTGTCGCAGAGTCGACTGAAGTAAGACCGATAGCGGACGCAGTTACAAACTATATCGCCGAGCGCATCGTTGAGCGTCAACGATTGATGGAAGGACAAAGGGTCAGTTTGCTTCCGGCAGAACCTTCTAATGATGCGGATTCGTCAGCTCGAGGTCTGGTCTATGGCGCTCCCAAACGAACGCGCTTGAGTGCGTTCGTCACGGCAACGTTCTGGTTTCTGATTGGTGCATCGGCCGGCGCCGGCGCTCTGCTGCTACTGTTTTGGGATCGCCTTGCACCCTTCATAAAGCCGGATTGAAGATTGCACCCACGGTTAAGTCGTGCTCGCGAATGGTTCGGACAGTCATCTGGTCGTCGACAATTCCCCTTTCGACCATCTGGCAAGACCAGCCTGCGTTCGTTCTAGCGATCGAGAACAGATTGAAAGCCGCAGGCGGTTTGTGATTTCCGCCAAAACTCTGGCTCGCTGAGGGTACGCATATGACCGGAATCTTCCAGTCCGGACCGTTAATCTCGTAGCGCGTTGCCAGATGCGTGTGGCCATGGAGCACAAGTTCAGCACCGTGCTCCCGAACGGTTCGCTGAAACAGACCGATGCCGAGGAGGCGCTTGTGGGAGGGAGCCGCGCCTCGCACAGGCGGATGGTGGATCATGATAACTCTGAAGAGCCCAAGCTTGCCGGTCTCATCTAGAATTTCCCCCAGTTTGCGCGCCTGGCGGTCTCGAATGTCACCGGTCGCCATGAAAGGCGCCGTGGCACGCGCAGAGGAAACGCCGACCAGCGCTACATCGCCTCGTACCCGCAGGTACGGAAACTCGACTGGGATGTTTGCAGCGGCTTCACGATCGCCGCGCATCCATGGTTCCCAGAACCGACGTGTCTTTTTCAATGCGCCCGGCACATAGGCATCGTGGTTACCAGGGACAACTGAAACATTTGCAGGATCGCCAAGCGTTTTCAGCCAGCGTTGAGCGGTTTCGAGTTCCTCGTCGAGAGCGAGATTGACCAGATCACCCGTCACTGCAATATGATCGGGCTCCTGGGCCAGCATATCGGCAATGAGAGTGTCCAATGTGCCGCCTGTCATCGAGCCTTTGCGGTTTGAACGCCAGTTGATGTAACCGGTGATGCGCTTGGAAACCAACTCACGCAAAGTGAGCGCTGGAAGCGGCGATAGATGAATGTCAGAGATGTGGGCGAGACGGAACATCATTTCAGCTTTATGAGAGTATGGAAGCGAAATCCAGTGACACAACCGTCGCACAGCGTCAGGGTTCCACTCAAGGTCGGATGAATGGTCAAGCAACGCTCAAAATGGCGTCACCGCCTGTTTCACACCTATTTCCTGTTTCATCGTCCAATGACGCTCGGAGCACGTGGCGTTGTGATTGATGATGCAACACGGTCGGTATTTCTCATTCGCCATACCTACGTTCCCGGATGGCAATTTCCAGGTGGCGGAGTGGAGACAGGACACACGATAGAGCAGACCCTTGCCAAGGAACTGATGGAAGAGGGCAACATCGAACTGACCAGACGGCCGGAGCTTTTCGCTATCTATCACAACGCCCATGCCTCCAGGCGTGACCACGTGGCGCTCTACATCTGCCGGTCTTTCCGGCAGACCACCCCGTTCGCGCCCACTCGCGAGATCGCCGAAGCCGGGTTCTTCAAACTCGATGCCTTGCCAGAGGATACCACACCGTCCACCCGGCGTCGGCTCGCCGAGATATTGGATGGCGTGGAAGTGCCGCTGACGTGGTAGGAAATCGCATAGAAGCGATTGGCTGTTCGTTTCACTGGCCCGTCAGCACGCCTTAATATCCATGCCACCAGCTGCAGGGATGTAAACAGGGCGTCACTTTTTCGCGCAGAAGGCGATTTTTTGTTTTACGTCCTGCTGGTTTGATGTTAGGCGAGCACAAAAGGAGACATTTAGTGGCAGGAATTCTGTTCATCCGACGATGAAACCCCTTACCGGCGCTCAAGCAGCGGCGGACGTTCCTGTATTGGCCAACGGCGACATGTGAAACCTTTGGCGATTGTCTACTCCTTCGAAAAGATACCCAGCATGCTGACCCATGTCCTGACCTACGCGCCGGAAGAGCCGGTGCACGATGATGCCATAGAAGACATCAACAAAGAGGCTTTTGGGCCAGGGCGCTTTACCCGGGCCGCTTATCGGATTCGCGAGGGCGGTCCGCACGACCCTAAGCTTTCTTTTGTCGCCCTGAATGGCGAGCATGTGATCGCTTCGGTCCGGCTGACGCCGATTCTGATTGGATTCACTCCGGCCATGCTTCTCGGACCTTTGGCAGTTCGTCCTGCCTGGAAGAATCAGGGCATTGGCGCAGCACTCATGCGTACTAGCATGGAAGCTGCTCGCCTGGCCGGACACAGTCTGGTCATCCTGGTGGGTGACGAGCCATATTACGCCCCCTTTGGTTTCCGTCAGATTTCGGGGCATCAGATCGAGATGCCTGCGCCCGTGGATCCGGCACGGTTTCTGGCCTGTGAACTCACGCCCCGCTCCCTGCAGAATGTACAGGGAAAGGTACGTCACGCGGACTCTGGCGGGATCTAGACCTATTTACCTTCGCGGTACCACATGCTGCCCAGTACGAGGATCATTACCGCGAGGCCGAGAAAACCTGAGAACAACGGGAGGCGGTCTACGCTCTTGAGGACCGTTTCGTTGGTGGGTCTTAGCCCGATCCAGTTGTCTCCGCTGGCGCTCGCAATGCCACGGGAGGCAACGATATTCGGAACCTCGATGGTGCTCTGATCGGCATCGGCACGGAGGCGGCGGGTACCACCACCGGTTTCCCGAGCAAGCGGATCGAGCTTTGCTGTGGTGGAGACATTGTCTGCAAATTCCGGCGCGTCTACCGGTCCAACGTGTGCAAGTGTTGTCAAATCGCCGTTGGCTACCTGGTAGAGGCCGATTTCGTCGGTTGGCAGCGCGGCCGTGAATATACCGGGTTCTGTCTCTGTCAGAGGAACCGACAGTGTTTTCCCCGACGGCGTGATGATGCTCGCAGGGTCAGCGGTCTTCTTCATGGTCTGGCGCTGGATCTCAAGGTTGCGACCGCTGCCTGTTGCAGTCAGCGCCTCCTCTTCCAGTTCGGGTTCTTTCATCAACCAATGGGCGATACGCCTGTAAAGAGCCGCATGCGGGCCACCACCTTCAAATCCGCGTGCCCAGAGCCAGCCCTGATCCGAGAGGAACATACCGACACGACCTTCGCCCATGCGGTTTAGTACCAGAAGCGGCCTGTCGTCGGCATTCATGACAACATTGCCCTCGGGTGGATTTACGTCAATGACGCGGAACCAACGGCTCCAGTTTGGCGGCTCCTGTGCGCTGCCTTCAAGTCCGCGCGTTACCGGATGACGTTTGCCTTGGTCGCTCAGGCGCGGGTAGAAAGCTGTCTCGTCGATATTGCCTGTCGGTGTTGCAGGAAGAACGGACAGGAGCGGCGTGTTGGCAATCGACATGTTGCCTGCAAATTCGGGACCGGCAGCAATCAGGAGTGCGCCACCCTTCTGAACATAGTCATTAATGTAGTCATAATAGAGCAGCGGCAGCACGTCGCGGTGCTGATAGCGATCAAAAATGATGAGATCAAACTCTTCGATCTTGTCGACAAAGAGCTCCCGCGTTGGGAAGGCAATGAGCGAAAGCTCGTTAATCGGCGTAGAGTCCTGTTTCTCGGGTGGTCGTAAAATGGTGAAGTGGACAAGGTCGACCGATGCGTCGGATTTGAGAAGGTTGCGCCATGTGCGTTCGCCATTATGTGGCTCGCCCGACACAAGCAGGACGCGCAGATTCTCGCGAATACCATCCACCATGGCAACAGCCCGGTTGTTGACTTCGGTGAGTTCGTCCGGGACTGAATCCACGACGATTTCGACGATATTGACACCTGCACGCGGCAGCGTCACCTCCAAGGGCATCTCCTCGCCGACAATGGCGTCTTCGCTGTTGACCTCGTTGCCGTTGACGCGCACGCGCACATGGGCTCGGCCACCTTGCGGCTCGCCAGCACCCGTAACCTTGTATGTCATTTGCTGGGGCTTGCCGGTCAGTCCGAAGCGAGGTGCGCGGACAAATTGAATCCGGCGATCGATTTCACCGGGTGTTCCGGTTATCAAACCATGGACGGGTGCATTGAAGCCAAGGCCGGTTGGATTGGCGGGAATATCATGGATCTGACCGTCCGTTATCATGATGGCACCACCGATGCGGGCAGGCGGCACGTCGCGAAACGCTCCGTTCAGCGCCTGGAACAGACGGGTCGATGTTGCGTCATCGTTTTCGCTGACGCGGCCGGTCTCGACTGTCCGAACTTCGAATTGCGGTAAACGGGCGAGGGTGGTCTGCACCTCCTTGAGTGCCGCATCCGTATCGGCGGAGCGATTGCCAATGTCCTGGCTTTGGCTGCGGTCGGCTATGACGGCCACGACGCTTTTCAGCGGCTCGCGTTCCTCATTGACAACGATCGGATTGAACAGCGCCATCGCGAAGGCCAGGACGGCCAACAGCCGGATCAAGCTACCGCGCTGGCGAAAGTAAATCCCAGCTAAAGTCAGGAGGACCAACGGCACCAGCAGCAACGCAAGAAGCGTGCTTGAAACGAGGGGCTGAAAATCCAGGGACAAATACATGGCTCTAATTCCCCAACCGCTCGAGAATGTCGGGCACATGCACCTGATCTGACTTGTAGTTGCCCGTCAGCATATACATGACGATGTTGATGCCAGTGCGGTAGGCATAGGTACGCTGCATAGGATCATTCGGTATCGTCGGCAGAATGGGTGACCCGTCGGCATTTATGGCCCATGCACCGGCAAGGTCATTGCCGGTGATCATGATTGGAGTGACACCATCGCCGGCACGCACTGGTCTGTCCGCGCGAGTTTCGGTCGAAAGCGAAGCTTGCACCCAGAGCGGGCTACCACGGTATCGGCCGGGGAAATCCTGCAATATGTAGAAAGATTTGGTCAGGACATGATCGCTCGGGACCGGTTCGAGCGGCGGTATGTTAAGTCCGGCGAGAATATCCCTCAATCGTTGATTGGCAGGCGTTGTGGAGTTCTCAAAATTGATAGCCGCTGCATCCTGATCGCGCGTATCGAAAAGAACGGTTCCGCCCTGCTGCATATAGGCATCGATCTTGGCAATGGCTTCCGGAGACGGCATTCTGGCCGCGGCATCGATCGGCCAATAGATCAGGGGAAAGAAGGCCAGTTCGTCTGTCGCCGGATTGACGCCGATAGGTTCACCTGGCTCCAGTGCAGTGCTGTCGGTGAGGGCCCGGGATAGGCCCGAAAGGCCCGCCTTGCTGACGTCGTCGACCGCCCGGTCGCCAGTAATAACATAGGCGAGATGGGTGGCATTGACCGCTTCGAGGACGAATTGGTCACCGGGTTTGCTGTCATTTTGTTGTGCGAGGGCGGGTGAGGGACCGAATCCGGCAATAGCTGCCAGCGTGAGGATGACCAGAGAAGCTGCGGTTGCTGTCGGGCGAAAGCGCCGGCGCAAATGACCACCAAGCCACAGGATGGCGATGGCATCCAGGGCAAGGAGCAATGATGCGAGGGCAAAGAGCGGCCCGCGAAGTGGCACGGACTCATCGACCGCGTAACGGGCTGTCATGACTGGTATTGTCAGGTCTGGTCGTATCAACGGTTTGATTTCGCCGTCTGGCTTGAAGAGGTTGAACGCCATCATGGCATCTTCGACACCATAGAAGCCGGGCGGATTATCAAAGCTTACCTCTGGGCTTGTGCCGCTTCTGATGAGCAATGGTTTGGTATCTCCATTTGGCGGTACGAGCGTGCCTTCGGCACTCAATGTAAGATAGGGAGGCAGGACGGCTGAGCCGCTTTCGCGGGTGTCGTTTGATGTCGGTCCGGAACTGTTGGACAACGAAATGATACGATGCAACATGTCGACAAAACTGCCGCTGATCGGGAGGTTCGACCAGGTGGCTTCGGGTGTTACATGAAACAGCACAAGCTGGCCACGCTGGCGCGCCTCCCCGGTTACCAGCGGAGTACCATCGGCCAGGTTGGCCCAACTTTTGTCGTAAAGATCGGCGGATGGCTCAGCCAGCACCTGTCGTGTCACCGTCACATCCTGGGGAGTTGGCAAGCCTCCGAAAGGTCCATTTTCCGGAAAAGCGGCGACGGGCTGCGACTCCTTCCAAGACAATGTCCCGCCCAACGATCGCTCACCCCTGCGCAGCGTTACGGGCAAGAGCGGATCAAGTTCGCTGTTACCCGCCAGACGTGGTCCGGCAAAACGGACCAGCGTGCCACCCTTGTTGATCCAGTCTGACAATATCTGCTCTGTCTCGGCGGGAAGCTTGCCGATGTCGGCCATGATAACAACCGACGGCTTCTGCTCGAGCAACTCCGGCACTGCCCGCACCAATTCCGCATTGCGTGGGCGCAAGAGATCAGCAAAAGGTTCAAGGGCCCGCGAAATGTAATAGAGCGGCGAAAGCAACGGCTGTGAGATGTCTGCTTCCGAACCGGAAAGGAGTGCAACGCGCCGCCGTTTGTTGTTGTCGTCGATCAGATAGGTTCCGCCCGCCTGAGCAGTCCCGTCGACACGCAGGGTGTGAAAATCGTTACGCAGTTCATAAGGGGCGCTGATAACTGCCTCGGCGGTCGCCTCGCCGGCAGTAAACACCAGTCCAGTTTCGGCGATTCGGCGGCCCTTCTCGTCGAAAGCCCCAATGGTGACGCCGCTTTGGCCACGATCATTGACTGGGCGCACCGCGCGGACGGTCAGGCCATTCGCATTGTTCACGGCTTGGCGTATCGCTACAAGCGACGAAATCGACGGCTCATACCAGATCATGGACGCGATACCTGTGCCTTCCAGCGATTTCAGTGCCTCGGCCGATTGCGGCGTGTCGACACCGTCGTTCAAATAGGCAATTCGCGTTCCGGAAATGTTTGCAAGTGCTGTTCTCAATCGCGCAAAAGCTGCTTGGCGATCAACTGGAATTGGCCGTACCGTCAATGCCCGTAACCGCTCCAGTGCGGCGTTGGCCTCGAACGGGCCTATGTCTGCATTGGCTTTTTCAGCGGTGCCGAGAATATAAATGAGTGCCCCTGATTGCGCGGCGTCAGCAATCAGCCGTTCGGCGGTTTCCTTGCGCGCGTTCCATTCCTCGTTCGACGACCAGCCATTATCGAGCACGATCGCGACAGGCTCTTTGCCTGTCAGCGTTTCTGGCCGCGGATTCCAGACAGGTTCGGACAGGGCCAGTATCACCAAAGCTGCGAGCAGCAGACGCAACAAAGTCAGCCACCACGGGCTCTTGTTCGGTGTCTCTTCCTTCTTCAGCAGCTGCGCCAGGATTTTCAGCGGAGGAAACACCTCTCTGATTGGCCGTGGCGGTGTCACCCGCAAAAGCCACCAAATGAGCGGAAGAATGATCAAACTCAGAAGGATTGCAGGCGCACCAAAGGCGAGCGGGAGGGCACTCATGTGGTTCCTCCCTGATATCCGATACTGGCAGTCATGTTCATGTGAACCGATACCAGAGCATCGGAAGCCAGCCGGTCAGTACGGTTAGTGGTGTAGCTCCAACCAATTCGTTTGCAAAAAGCACTCAACGTGTCGCGGCGGGCAAAGAAAAGGCGCCTGTAATCTTCGGCATAGTCTTGGGCACGACCGAAGGTCAGAGAGGTCCCGTTCTCCGGATCAATGAATTCCGTCCGGCGCCTATAGGGAAATTCTTCTTCGGCTGGATCGTACACTTCTATCAGATGGGCACGAGCGCCGTCATGGGCAAGCTTTTGCAGGACGGCGAGCGTCTCTTCGACAGGATCGAGGAAATCGCTGACGATAACCACGTCAGAAAACCGGCGCACTTTGCTGAGGTCGGGTTTGGCGGGCAGGCTGGAGGTGTGCGAGAGCAGGGTTGCCAGGCGCTCAGCGCCATTTCGGGCCGACGAAGGGTCGGTAATGCCGGGAAAGCCAATACGCTCACCGCTGCGTGACAAAAGCTCGGCCAATGCGAGAACGAGCACCAGGGCGCGCGACTCTTTCGATACGTGCGCCTGTTCTGACTTGTACAGCATCGATGGCGAAGGGTCGGCCCACAGCCAGACCGTATGGGCGGCTTCCCATTCCTGATCACGGATATAGGTTCGATCATCGCGGGCAGATCTGCGCCAGTCAATGCGCGAAACGGCTTCACCCTCCGTATAAGGGCGAAACTGCCAGAAACTCTCGCCCACGCCGCTCTTGCGTCGGCCATGCCAGCCGGTGTTGACGGTGTTGAGAATACGACGCGCCTCGACGAGAAGATCAGGCAGAAGGGCTGCACGCTGGCGGGCTCGCGCCAACGCGTCACCTGTCTCGGTCCGTCGAACCTGCGCGCCGATTGCTGCCATTACAGAGCAGCCTTGGTCAGGTTGGCTATGACATCACGAACGTTCATGCCATCGGCGCGTGCAGCAAATGTCAGCGCCATGCGATGCTGCAATACTGGTTCGGCAAGCGCTTTTACATCGTCCACTGAAGGAGCGAGGCGTCCGTCATAAAGTGCTCGGGCTCTGGAGCAGAGCATCAAAGCCTGGCTGGCGCGCGGTCCCGGACCCCAAGATATGAATTTCTTCGCAATCTCATTGTCAGCGCCGGGACGTGCGGAACGCACAAGCGTGAGAATGGCGTCGACTACACCCTCGGGCACAGGCATGCGCCGGATCAGCTGTTGCATGTCCCGAAGCCGCTCCGCATCGATAATCGTTTCCGCCGTGGCTTCGGAGATACCGGTGGTTTCAAGGAGAACGCGCCGTTCTGCTTCAAGCTCGGGATAGAGAATATCGATCTGCATCAGAAACCGGTCGAGCTGTGCCTCAGGCAGCGGATAAGTGCCTTCCTGCTCCAGCGGGTTCTGTGTCGCCAGGACGTGGAACGGCTGGGGCAGATCATGGCGTTCGCCAGCGATTGTTACATGATATTCCTGCATTGCCTGCAACAGCGCTGATTGCGTGCGCGGTGATGCGCGGTTGATTTCGTCAGCCATCAACAACTGGGCAAAGACTGGACCTTTGACATAGCGGAAGTAACGCTTGCCATTGTCGTCCTGCTCCATGACTTCGGAACCGAGGATATCGGATGGCATCAGATCTGGCGTGAACTGGATGCGGCGCTCGTCGAGCCCAAGTACCGTTCCCAAAGTTTCTACCAGCTTCGTCTTGGCGAGACCCGGAACACCAACCAGAAGCGCATGTCCGCCTGCAAGCAACGCCACGAGTGTTCGCTCGATGACACTTTCCTGACCAAAGATGACAGTGCCGATTCCTGCTTTTATCTTCGCAATGTCGGCCAGTGCTCTTTCCGCCTCGGCGATCATAGCCTTGGGATCGGATTGTACCTCAGGTTTAATCAGGGTCATGGGCTTACCTCGCCGCTGGTATCTGCTCAGAGTCTTTCTTAAATGAATCTAAATCACTATGACATGCAGACAAGCGGTCCAACGTTGACTATTTCGTGACGTATACAGAAAAAAGGACAGGCTATGGCGATCAGGGAAGGTGCTTTGCAAAGCCCAGGTGGACTTGAGGCGCTAATCTCGCGCGCAGCCGCTCAAGGCAAAGAGCTACCACCCGTCGACAAATGGAACCCCGACTTTTGCGGCGATCTTGACATCGAAATCAGAGCTGACGGGACTTGGTTCTACATGGGGACACCTATCGGAAGGCAGCCGCTTGTGCGCCTGTTCTCGACGGTTTTGCGCAAGGACAGTGATGGAAAGACCTATCTCGTAACGCCCGTTGAGAAGGTAGGTATACGAGTTGAGGATGCACCTTTTCTTGCCGTCGAACTCAACGTGTCCGGTGAGGGCAACAGCCAGATTATGACCTTTCGCACGAATGTTGGCGATGTTATTGAGGCCAGCGCCGACAATCCCCTGCGTTTTGTCGTCGATGAGGCTAACGGCGGCCTGAAGCCGTACGTTCTCGTTCGGGGGCGGCTCGAAGCGCTCCTTGCTCGCCCGGTCATGTACGAATTGGTTAGTTGCGGAGAAGACATTGCCGTTAATGGTGAAAACATGTTCGCTGTCCGATCGAGAGGCAAAATCTTCCCAATTATGCCGGCAAGCGAACTGGAAAAGCAAAGCCTATGATCCCATCTCCGCCTGGAACCCTTGAAGCGGGCTTCTCCGCCCGGGCTTTCGCCCGTCGCGTTGCGATCAAGGGCAATGAAACGTTGGGTGAGGACCATGGCGACCATCTGCTCAATCCAGATCTGGATGCCATGATTGCTGCAAATCCGTTGCGAGATGCGGCTGTGCTGGTCCCGATCGTTGATCGCGGCGATGAAGCGAGCGTAATCCTTACAATCCGCACGGCCAATATGCGCAAGCATTCTGGTCAAGTGGCTTTTCCAGGAGGAGCGATCGATCCAGAAGACGATTATGAGCCCGAGAAAGCGGCATTACGCGAGACACATGAGGAAATCGGGCTTGAGGGACGGCACGTGGAACTCATTGGCCGCCTGCCACGCTATTTGACAACGACCGGATATTCGATAACGCCAGTCCTTGGTTTGGTGCATCCGCCCTTTGAACTGGCGCCGAACCCGGATGAAGTCGCCGACGTTTTCGAGGTTCCATTATCGTTCCTGATGAATCCTGCCAATCATCGCCGCGAAAGTCGGATATGGCAGGACAAGGAACGGTTCTATTATACGATGCCATTTGGTGATCGCTTCATCTGGGGAGTCACCGCCGGAATTATCCGCACGCTTTATGAAAGGCTCTATGCTTGAGCACACTTGCGTCCATCGCCGACAATGCCCCATGGCTCAAGGATTCATCCCTGCAGAAACTGCTAGCAGTGCTTTCCAGTGGAGGAGAGGGCGCGCGCGTCGTCGGCGGCGCTGTGCGGAACACGCTGCTAGGCCAGCGGGTCGGCGACCTCGATATCGCGACAACCTGTTTGCCGAACGAAACCTCGCGACGCGCAGAAGAGGCCGGGTTCAAGGTTGTGCCAACCGGCATCGAACACGGTACCGTGACCGTCATAGCAAACGAACAGCCCTATGAAGTCACGACTCTGCGGGCAGATGTCGAAACCGATGGCCGTCATGCCGAGGTGGCCTTTGGTCGTGAATGGCGCGTGGACGCAGAGCGACGCGATTTCACAATCAACGCCCTGTATGTAGAGGCTGATGGGACGATAATCGATCTCGTCGGGGGACTTGCTGACATTGAAAGCCGCACGTTGCGTTTCATCGGTGACCCGGAACAGCGCATCCGGGAGGATTATCTGCGGATTTTGAGGTTTTTCCGATTTTTTGCCTGGTATGGAAAAGGTCGCCCGGAAAGCGAAGGATTGAAGGCCTGCGCTCGATTAAAGGATGGTCTTGCCCGGCTATCGGCAGAGCGGGTCTGGTCCGAATTGAAGAAACTTCTGGCTGCCCCGGATCCCTCACGTGCACTCTTGTGGATGCGACAGGCGGGCGTGCTGACGGCAGTTTTGCCAGAAAGCGAAAAATGGGGCATCGACGCGATCCACGGTTTGGTGACAACCGAGCAGGACCTCCACTGGGATGCCGATCCGCTCTTGCGCCTCGCAAGCATGATCCCGCCGAATGTCGAACGCGTTGCTGAACTCGCTTCGCGGCTGAAACTGTCAAACAGCGAGCGTGATAGGCTCAATGCCTGGACAACCACACTGCCCCCGCAACCGGAAATTTCGGAAGCAGGATTTGCGAAGAAGCTCTACCGGAGCAGCGAACAAGGCATGCGTGACCGCCTTAGCCTCGCCCTAGCCTCCGCTCGTGCAGACGCGGTGAATGACAATGCGGCAATGATGCGTGCTGGGCATCTGTCAAAACTACTGACTTTTTTGGAGAGGTACGAGAAGCCGAAATTCCCGTTATCCGGCGGTGACATTGTTGCCGCCGGGCTCGATCAAGGACCTGCGATCGGGCAAGTGTACCGCGCGCTCGAGGACGAATGGATCGAGTCCGGTTTCACCCTCAACCGCGATGATTTGGTTGCAAGAATTCCCGATTACCCGGGGAGAGCTTGATCAGGCGGCCCGGCCTTTCTCAGGTTGAATATTCGCCTTGATCGTTTCGAGCATATGCTCGCGAATAACGGTCTCACCGTGCGTTTCGCGAAGGTGCTCGGTGGCGCGGCGGATAATCTCAGCTTCGGTGTCGTGACGCGTATGCCACTGGCAACCGGGAACAATGCAATGAAGTTCTTTCATGGCTTTCTCTCCCTGTTGTGAGCCCGCAAACATTTGCCTGACGCGCTCCATCGATCAGGCGCGGCATTAACCGCGCTGCGAAACATCATAACGCATTGAGGCGGAGATTTGATCCCTAAAAACCTGGATTAGGGCCATTTAACCGTTGGCGGCATGGACGAAAGGATTGAATCGACGTTGCCCCCGGTTTTCAAACCGAAGATCGTGCCGCGATCGTAGAGCAGATTGAATTCGACATAGCGGCCGCGTCGAACGAGTTGTTCCTGGCGATCGGCGTCGGTCCAGTCCTGGTTGAAGTTCTGCCGCACCAGATAAGGATAGACAACGGAGAAGGCCCGGCCAACATCGCGCGTAAAATTGAAATCGGCATCCCATCCGCCAATCTCTTCTGAGGAATGCAACCAATCATAGAAGATGCCGCCAGTCCCGCGCGGCTCCTTGCGGTGGGGAAGATAGAAATATTCGTCGCACCAAGCCTTGAATTTTTCGTGATTGGCGACGGCAGAATGCTTGTCGCAGACGAACTTCATTGCCTTGTGAAACGCCACCGTATCGGAGTCCTCCTGAGTTCGTTTGCGTTCCAGTACAGGTGTCAGGTCGGCGCCGCCTCCAAACCACTGCCGTGTCGTAACCACCATACGCGTGTTCATGTGTACTGCCGGAACAAAAGGACTTTGCGGATGGGCGATCAATGAAATGCCAGATGCCCAGAACCGCGGATCCTCGTCGGCGCCCGGTATCTGTTTACGAAATTCCTGGCTGAATTCGCCATGTACGGTCGAGATATGAACGCCGACCTTCTCGAAAACACGCCCATGCATGATGGACATGATGCCGCCGCCGCCCCTACCTTCATCACGTCGCCACGGTGTCTGCTTGAAACGACCGGGCGTGCGATCCGAGAGCGGTCCATCCAGCTCGTCCTCCAACTGTTCAAAAGCTGCGCAAATCTTGTCACGCAGCTCCGCGAACCAGGCGGTCGCTGCAACTTTCTTGTCTTCAAGCGCTTCTGGAAGGATGGCGGGAATATCAGGGCGGTCCATGGCAAAGAATCCTTTTTGACGCGACAGTATCACATCAGCTGAAACCCAAAAGGAAGGGTTGTTTACTCAATTGCTAAATGCACAAAAAATGACTCGTTTTCCGTCTGAACACTCCCTAATCTCTACCGGTGTAGGGTTGAGTGAGGGATACGAGATGGTCTCCAAAGCGCCCCGGTCGCAGTTTCCCAAGCCGCCGCTTGATGGCTTGCGCAAGAGATTGAAGGAAAGCCGCGAGGGCACCAACCAACAGCGTGGCGCATTTGTCCGCGAAAGTTTCAGATTGCCCCGACTGGCCGCAAGGGAAAAGGCCCGCGAGTGGTTCGAACAATACCCGAAAGCTGCGTATTGGACCGAGATCGAAAGCTGGTATGAACGGCCCGGTGATATCATCGAATTCACGATGCGCCGGCTGCCGAATGCAGACTAAAAATATAGAAATCGAAGATTCAACAATAAAATTGATGGTTTTCTTCAAAAAATTGATCGATATGGTCAAAAATGTCCGCAATTTTTGGAGATCTGTCAGATTTTCTAAGGTTCACGCAGAATTTCGATCAATCGTTGCTGACAGGCTTATTCAAAGCCAGTAGAACTTTGCCAGCACCGGAGAATCGACCGGACGCACAAGAAAAATCAAGGAGGAAACTATGCGCTTATCATTGATATCGGGCGTCGCGTTGGCCGCTGTCATGGCGATGACGTCATTCGCCAAAGCCGACATCACGGTCGGGATTATCGCACCGGTCACAGGCCCGGTCGCGGCCTATGGTTTGCAGGTGAAAAACGGCGTTGAAAGCGCAGCGGAAGCGATTAACGCTGCGGGCGGCATCAAGGGCGAAAAAATCGTTACGAAGATTTTTGACGACGCAGGCGAGCCGAAGCAGGGCGTTTCAGTTGCGAACCAGGTGGTTGGCGAAGGCATCAAGTTCGTGGTCGGTCCGGTCACCTCAGGTGTTGCCATGCCGGCTTCGGATGTTCTGGCAGAGAACGGCATCGTTATGGTCACGCCGACAGCAACCACGCCTGACCTGACGACACGCGGTCTTGAAACCGTCTTCCGCACCTGCGGACGCGATGACCAGCAGGCCGACGTCGCCGGCAAGTACATCCTCGACAATTTCAAGGACAAGCGTGTTGCCATTGTTTACGACAAGACGCCCTATGGCACCGGTATTGGCAACGGACTGAAGGCTGTACTCAACAAGGGTGGTGTCACTGAAGTCGTGTTCGAGGGCATCAATGCCGGCGAGAAAGACTACAGCGCGCTCGTCACGCGCCTGAAATCCGAAAAAGCAGACGTGATCTACTTCGGCGGTTATCATGCGGAGGGCGGTCTGATCGCTCGCCAGCTGAGCGACCAGGGTATCAAGGCGCAAATTATCGGTCCAGATGGTTTGTCCAATACCGAATATTGGGCGATTGGTGGTGACGCAGCTGCCGGAACACTGTTCACCAACAGTGCGGATCCGACAAAGAATCCAGCGGCCGCCAAGGTCGTGGAAGCGCTGCAGGCCAAGAACATTCCAGCAGAGGCTTTCACGCTCAACGCCTATGCTGCTCTGCAGGTGATTGCAGCTGGCATTGAAAAAGCCGGCTCGTCTGAGCCCACAGAAGTGGCCGCGAAGATCAAGTCTGGTGAAGCGATCCCGACAGTCGTCGGTGACCTCACCTATTCGAGCACCGGCGATCTGACCACGCCGGCCTTCGTTTTCTACAAGTGGGAAGGCGGTAAGGCCGCTCAGATCGACTAATGCGATCAATAAGGTGAAAAAAACACCGCCGGTCGCTGTTGACCGGCGGTTCATTCAGGCAGTGATAATTGCCGCAAGGCTTCTCCCGCGGCGATTGCCGCGGAGAGCGCCAGATTCAAGGAGCGTGCCCCCGGAACCATCGGGATGATCAATCGTGCATCGGCTGCACGATGCACATCATCGGGTGTACCCGCCGATTCGCGTCCGAGCAGCAGTATGTCGCCTTTTCGGAATGCGAACTGCGTATATGGCACGGCCGCCTTTGTCGAAAACAGAAGCAGGCGGTGCTTTTCCCGAAGCCGCCATTCCTGAAATTGCTTCCAGTCCGCATGGCGCGTCAGCACTGCCTTTTCCAGATAGTCCATCCCGGCACGTTTCAAAGCGCGGTCTGAAAGGTCAAAGCCCGCGGGTTCTATGACGTCAACGCCAATACCGAAACAGGCGGCCATGCGCAGAATCGTACCTGTGTTGCCAGGAATGTCCGGCTGGTAGAGCGCGATGCGCAGGTCTGGTCGTGAGTCGGTCAATGAACGTGCTCCGTCCGCAACACTTCGCCATGGAACCGTTGCGCTTGAGATAGGGCTCTCGCCTTTTGCGTTCATAATCGCTATAGGGGACATACCGCAACGCTAACTTTGGAGGTGTCGATGCCAGAATTTACCCGACCTCTTCCAAACCGGATGATCTCCGGTGCCGTTCGCGGTTCTGTGTCTATTCTTCTCGCGTAGCTTTCTCCGATTCCCTGACACAAGCCGCAATCGTTCGTTCTCACGTTTGCAGGTCTTACCCATGTTTGTCTTAACGAAACTTCTGCAATCCGGTTTTCGGTCTATGCGTGTGATCAAGATATTCCCCATGAGGTCTGATGATGTTTCGCTGGTTTGAAGAGAGGCTCGAACCATTTCCATCCGCCGAGCCGGGAGAGCCGCCCAAGACATTGGTGGCGTTCTGCCTGCACTACACGAGGGGCGTCTGGCCATGGATCGCCGTCATGGCGGTCTGCACATCACTTATCGCTGTCCTGGAAGTGTCGATGTATGCGTTCCTCGGCAATATTGTGGATTGGCTTTCGAACCATACTCGAGAGACTTTTCTTGCCGATGAAGGGTGGAAGCTCGCGCTGATTGCCGGCGTTGTACTCATTGTAATGCCCGGCATTGTGATGATCGATTCGCTGGTTATCCATCAAACGTTGCTTGGCAATTATCCGATGCGGATCCGCTGGATGGTTCATCGTTATCTTCTGCGTCAGTCCATGACCTTTTTTCAGGATGAGTTCGCAGGCCGCATTTCCACCAAGCTGATGCAGACGTCGCTTGCCGTGCGTGAAACGGTCATGAAGCTTCTGGACGTGCTCAACTACGTCATCGTCTATTTCAGCGGCACATTGATCATCGCCGCCTCGGCGGACTGGCGGCTGATGATGCCTTTCCTGGTTTGGCTCGTCACTTATGTCGGCCTGATGCGCTATTTCATTCCGCGCTTACGCAGAGTTTCCGAGAAACAGGCGGATGCGCGCTCCTCAA
This sequence comes from Phyllobacterium brassicacearum, assembly GCF_003010955.1. Taxonomy (GTDB): domain Bacteria; phylum Pseudomonadota; class Alphaproteobacteria; order Rhizobiales; family Rhizobiaceae; genus Phyllobacterium; species Phyllobacterium brassicacearum. Next base: position 80,621 of record NZ_PGGO01000004.1, on the reverse strand, counting down.
TGACCGGCCGAATTGTCGACAGTTACACCAATATCGCAACGGTCAAGCTGTTCTCACATTCCAAGCGCGAGGAGAGCTATGCCCGCGAAGGGATGCAGGATTTCCTCGGCACGGCCTATACGCAGATGCGCATGGTGACGGGATTTCATGTTGGCCTCTATGCCATCAATTGCCTGTTGCTCCTCGCCGTCGGCGGAATCGCGATCTGGCTTTGGCTCGGCTCCGCCATTTCGGTCGGTGCGGTGGCGGTCGGGATCGGTCTCGTTCTCCGCCTCAACGGCATGTCGCAATGGATCATGTGGGAAATGTCGGCCTTGTTCGAAAATATCGGAACAGTCGAGGATGGCATTACATCCATTTCGTTGCCTCGCCTCGTGCAGGATGCGCCAAATGCACGCGATTTGAAGGTCAGTGCCGGCGCAATTACATTCGATGCCATCGGTTTTCATTATGGCAAGGGGGCAGGCATCATCGATCGCTTGTCGCTGGATATTCGTCCGGGCGAAAAAATTGGCCTCGTCGGGCGATCGGGCGCTGGCAAGTCCACGCTGGTCAACCTTCTCTTGCGATTCTACGACCTTGAAAGTGGCCGGATTCTGATCGATGGGCAGGATATCTCGAAGGTCACGCAGGATTCGCTGCGTGCCCACATAGGTATGGTGACGCAGGATACGTCGCTCCTGCATCGCTCGATCCGGGACAATATTCTTTACGGCAGGCCCGACGCGCCGGATGACCTGATGCTGCAGGCCGTCAAGAATGCGCAGGCCGATGGCTTCATCGAGTCCGCGACCGATCCGAAAGGGAGGCGCGGTTTTGATGCGCATGTCGGGGAGCGGGGCGTCAAACTTTCTGGTGGGCAACGTCAACGGGTAGCGATTGCCCGTGTCATGTTGAAGGATGCACCAATCCTGATCATGGACGAAGCGACCTCAGCACTTGATTCTGAAGTGGAAGCCGCAATCCAGGACAATCTCTATCGTCTTATGCAGGGCAAAACGGTGATCGCAATCGCACATCGGCTTTCGACAATCGCAGCTCTTGATCGCTTGGTAGTGATGGACAAAGGACGGATCGTCGAGAGTGGAAGTCACGAAGAGCTGATTGCGGCCAACGGCATTTATGCCGGGCTTTGGGCCAGACAATCGGGTGGTTTCCTTGGTCTTGATGATCAGGAAGCAGCCGAGTGACGTAACTTACTCAAGTTTAATTTGACGGCTGGCGGGACTCGCTCGAAGGTGTTTCGCTGGCCGTTGATGCGTTTCGCATCGGCGTGAAAGTCAGGTGACTTTTTATCATTCGGCAATTCGAAGACTTTCCGACGGAGGACGACTGAATGCCCGGTGAAACCGACTTGAAGAAACTTCTGGCGACCATGCAACCGTGGCTGCATGACGGAATCTATGTGTTTGCCACCTTGCCAGCAGCACGCATCGTTCCATCTGGACTGAATGTTGTGATGACGTTCCATGAAGCAGAGGGGCTCACGTTGATTCTGGACGAATCTGAAGCCAGTCGCGCCGATCTTGCGGGAACATTTCCGTCTCGCATGATCACGCTTGAAGTTCACTCTTCGCTCGAAGCTGTGGGCTTTCTAGCTGCCATTTCGGCCCGCCTCGCGGCTGCTGGGATTGGTGTGAACCCGGTATCGGCATTTTACCACGATCACCTGTTTGTCCCCGTCGATCGCGCCGATGAAGCGATGCGAATCCTCGAACGGCTAGCTGAAGAGGCGAAAGGCAAACATGACGGCGCCTCGAACATTGATGTGGATTGAATGACACGCCTTTTCCGCCTGTTCGAAAGCTGGATCGATCCCTATGCCAATTCACCGGCAGATCGGGTCCCGAACCAGTCCCTGGCCTTCATGTGGTTTTACGTTCGGCAGGAAAAATATGTGTTCCTTGCCATGCTGGTGTGCGGCGGTCTGATCGCGTTGTTTGAGGCAGGACTGTTCTGGTTTGTCGGCAAAGTCATAGACATTCTGGCATCAACTGACCGTGCGGAAGGTTGGCAGGGTCTCATTGACAGACATGGTATAGCACTTCTCCTTATGCTTCTGGCTGTATTCATCGGACGCACGATTGTGTTGTCGCTGGCAGCGCTGGTGGAAGAACAGGCCATCGTTCCGGGTTTCAACAATCTTGTACGCTGGCAGGCACACAGCGTCGTCTATCGCCAGAGCCTGTCATTCTTCCAGAATGATTTTGCCGGGCGCATTGTTACAAAGGTCTGGGCGGCAGGTCAGGCGCTCGGCGACTTCATGGTGACGTTGCTCCAGGCCGTGTGGTTCAGTCTGGTTTATTGTGCGACGACCTTGTTCCTGATCGGAAGGCTGGACTGGCGGCTTGCTTCGGTAGTCGGAATCTGGCTGGTCGTTTTTGGATTCACCGCACGCTATTTCCTGCCGCGGGTCCGGCGTGCTGCAAAGGAAACGGCAGAAACAAGTTCTCTCGTCATGGGGCGTCTCGTCGACGGATACAGCAATATCCAGACACTGAAGCTGTTCGGTACGACACAGCGCGACGATGCCTATATGCGCCGGGGTATGGACCGCTGGCTTGCTGCAATCATGTCCCTCACTCGCGGTCTGAGCGGCATCCGCATTTCGCTGGCGGCAACAAGCGGCGTCATGATCTGCGCCGTTGCGGCCCTTTCCATCGACCTTTGGCTGACCGGGGAGATCTCCTCCGGCGAAGTGGCTTTTACGCTCGGTCTCGTGCTCCGTTTGAGCATGCTCCTCACGCGCATGATGGCCAATCTCAATGGCCTGTTGCGCAATTTCGGCACGATCCAAAACTCCATGGAACTCCTGGCACGGCCCGTCACAGTGGTTGATCGGCCTGGCGCCTCAGCGCTGAGCGTTACGCGCGGTGCGATCAAATTTGAGAATGTGCGTTTTCATTACGACAACTCCCGAAACGTCATCGAAGATTTTTCGCTCGTTATCAGTCCGGGCGAAAAGATCGGGATTGTCGGGCGTTCAGGTGCAGGCAAGTCAACGCTCGTCAATTTGCTGCTCAGGTTCTACGATCTCGAAAGCGGACGTATCCTCGTAGACGGGCAGGACATTTCAAAGGTGACGCAAGATTCGCTGCGTGCACATATTGGTATGGTAACCCAGGATACGTCGCTGCTTCACCGTTCGGTGCGGGACAATATTCTCTATGGGCGGCCTGACGCCTCGGACGAATTGATGCGGCAGGCGGTCATGAATGCGCAGGCCGATCTCTTCATTGATACTCTGAGCGATCCAAAAGGCCGACGCGGTCTCGACGCGCATGTGGGCGAGCGCGGCGTCAAACTTTCCGGGGGGCAGCGTCAACGGATCGCCATAGCCAGAGTCATGCTGAAGGACGCTCCGATCCTGATTCTGGACGAGGCGACGTCGGCGCTCGATTCGGAGGTCGAGGCCGCGATTCAGGACAGTCTCTACCGCCTGATGCGCGGCAAAACCGTCATCGCTATTGCACATCGACTGTCAACCATCGCGGCCCTTGACCGGTTGGTGGTGCTGGATAAAGGGCAGATTGTGGAAAGCGGGACGCATGACGAGCTCATAACTTCGAACGGCATCTATGCCGGCCTCTGGGCCCGGCAGTCGGGTGGATTTATCGGACACGAGTGATGCAACGGCTTATCCCTGCGACATCCTGCCCTTGTGGCGCCGTCAGGCTGGACAAGCTCAAGCGAGATGCTTAGAAACCACGCAATATGCTGGGGATTCCGCAAGGTCCATTTCTTGGGCCCGTCTTCTATTATGCTGACATAGTGGACTCTCCCGCTGCGTTGTTATTCGGAAAGGAACAGGCCCCGTGAGCGCACACGATACGACCGAGCCGACACGGCGTGACTTCCTCTATATTGCGACAGGTATGGCCGGTGTGGTCGGAGCAGGGGCTTTTGCTTGGCCCTTCATCGATCAGATGAGACCGGACGCATCTACGCTGGCAGTCTCGTCGATCGAAGTTGATGTTTCGGCGGTTCAGCCGGGTATGTCTCTGACGGTCAAATGGCGCGGCAAGCCGATTTTCATTCGCAATCGTACCGACAAAGAAGTCGAAGAAGCCAAGGCGGTTGAGCTCAGCCAGCTCAAGGACCCTGTCGCACGCAACGCCAATTTGCCAACCGATGCTCAGGCAACCGATGCTGATCGGACTGCATCCAAGGACAAGGAAAACTGGCTAGTGATGGTTGGCGTGTGCACCCATCTCGGTTGTATTCCGCTTGGTCAACAAGGTGATTTTGGTGGCTGGTTCTGCCCATGCCATGGCTCGCACTACGACACAGCGGGACGTATCCGTAAGGGACCTGCGCCAGAAAATCTGCCTATCCCGCCACTTTCATTCATTTCCGACACCGTCATCAAGATCGGCTAAGGTTCCACGGGGAGATACGACATGAGCGGTGGACATTCATCCTATACGCCGAACACTGGAATCGAAAAATGGATTGACGCGCGACTGCCGTTGCCGCGGTTGATGTATGATTCATTCGTTGCATATCCGGTTCCGCGTAATCTCAATTATGCGTACGCCTTCGGTGGCATCCTGGCGATCATGCTGGTCTCGCAGATATTGACGGGTGTGGTGCTCGCAATGCACTACGCTGTCGATACTGGCCTGGCTTTCAACTCCGTTGAAAAGATCATGCGCGATGTGAACTCGGGCTGGCTGCTGCGTTACCTGCACGCCAACGGCGCATCGATGTTCTTCCTTGCGGTTTATGTGCACATCTTCCGCGGTCTCTACTATGGTTCATACAAGGCCCCACGCGAACTTCTGTGGATCCTCGGGGTAATCATCCTGCTTCTGATGATGGCGACTGCCTTCATGGGCTACGTTCTGCCATGGGGTCAGATGTCTTTCTGGGGCGCGACGGTTATCACCGGTTTCTTTACGGCATTCCCGATCATCGGTGATCCGATCCAGCAGCTGCTTCTTGGTGGCTTTGCCGTCGACAATCCCACACTGAACCGCTTCTTCTCGCTGCACTACTTGCTGCCCTTCATGATTGCCGGCGTTGTTATCCTTCACGTCTGGGCATTGCACGTCACTGGCCAGACGAATCCGACCGGTATCGAGGTGAAATCAAAGACGGATACAGTCGCGTTCACTCCTTACGCCACCGTGAAGGATGCTTTTGCCCTCTGCCTATTCTTCATCCTCTTCGCTTATTTTGTGTTCTACCTGCCGAACTTCATGGGCCATCCGGATAACTATATCCAAGCGGACTCGCTGAAGACGCCTGCCCACATCGTTCCCGAATGGTATTTCCTGCCATTTTACGCAATGCTGCGCGCAATCACCTTCAATATTGGGCCGATCAATTCTAAGCTCGGCGGCGTTCTGACCATGTTCGGCTCCATCGCGGTATTGTTTATCGTGCCTTGGCTGGACACATCAAAGGTGCGCTCGGCAGTTTATCGCCCCTGGTACAAGCTGTTCTTCTGGCTGTTTGTCGCCAACGCCATCATGCTTGGCTGGCTCGGATCTCGTCCGGCCGAAGGTCTCTACGTTATCTTCTCGCAGCTAGGCACGGCTTATTATTTCGGCTTCTTCATCGTTCTGATGCCGTTGCTCGGCCTGATCGAAACTCCGCGGCGTTTGCCAAACTCGATCACAGAGGCCGTGCTTGCCAAAAACAAGAGTGGCGGCCAGCCGGTAGGCGTTGCTGCGGCTCCCGAAACCAAAGGCTGAGAAACGTGAAGGGCTCAAAGGACTTCCCCATGAAAAAAATCCTCCTCGGTCTCGCAGCCGCCGGTCTTGGAACAATGTTGGCACTCGGCGGCGCTTATGCCGCTGAAGAGGCAGGCCATAATGCTGCTGAGCCAACGCACTTCCCGATCGAGAAACCAGCTGAACTGGACTGGACCTTTGCAGGTCCTTTCGGCCACTACGACAAGCAGCAGCTGCAGCGCGGCCTCAAAATATACAAAGAGGTGTGCTCGGCCTGCCATTCCATGAGTCTGGTTGCCTTTCGCTCGCTTGAAGAGCTTGGTTACACGGAAGCGCAGGTGAAGGCATTTGCCGCAGAATATGAAGTGCCGGATGCGCCCAATGCGGATGGCGAAATTGTCAACCGCAAGGCCATTCCTGCCGATCATTTCCCATCACCCTATCCAAACGCGCAGGCTGCGGCGGCCGCCAACGGCGGAGCTGTGCCACCGGACTTTTCGCTGATAGCCAAGGCGCGTGCGGTAGAGCGCGGCTTCCCGCTTTTCGTTGCCGATATCTTCACGCAGTACCAGGAAGGCGGCCCGGATTACATCCATGCGCTGTTGACCGGTTTCGGCCAGACGCCCCCGGAAGGCATGCAGATTCCTGAGGGAACGCACTACAACCCGTATTTTATTGCCGCGAAGTCACTTGCGATGGCGCAGCCATTGCAGGATGGCCAAGTGACCTATGATGATGGTTCTCCCCAGACTCTGGACCAGTACTCGAAGGACATTTCGGCCTTCCTTATGTGGGCTGCCGAGCCGCATCTGGAAGACCGCAAGAAGACCGGGTTCCGTGTAATGATCTTCCTTATCGTTTTCGCTGGTTTGGTATACATAGCCAAGCGCCGGATTTGGGCTGACGTCGAGCATTGATCTCCAGAAAGATTCTGAAATTTGAGAGGGGCGCCGGGCGCCCTTTTCTTTTGCGCTGCAGGGACGCTAGATTGCGTGACCCGGCATCCGGCACGAAGGAGCGACGAGATGGAATCCACCCTGAAGCAGACGTTGATCGATGCCATTCGCAATATTCCCGATTATCCCAAACCGGGCGTGATGTTCCGCGATATCACGACTCTCCTTGGCAACGCGCGTGCGTTTCGTCGTGCTGTAGACGAACTGGTTCACCCTTTCGCGGGTGGCAAAGTGGACAAGGTCGCTGGCATCGAGGCGCGCGGCTTTATCATCGGCGGCGCCATGGCACACCAGCTTTCATCCGGGTTTGTGCCAATACGCAAGAAGGGCAAGCTGCCGCACGATACCGTTCGTGTTGCTTACAGTCTGGAGTATGGTGTGGACGAGATGGAGATGCACCGTGATGCGATTGCGCCCGGTGACAAGGTCATTCTAGTCGACGACCTGATTGCCACTGGCGGGACGGCAGAGGCCGCAGTGAAGCTGCTGCACCAGATGGGCGCGGACATTGTCAGCGCCTGCTTCATGATCGATTTGCCGGACCTTGGCGGCAGAAAGAAGCTGGAAGCGCTCGGCGTCAATGTGCGTACGCTGATTGCCTATGAGGGCCACTAGCTAGTCGGGCAAGGCGATCAGGGCAGCGCTGTCGAACTCCAGAACTTTATCGCCATTCTGATTGTAAGCGGCCGACGACATTTGCATCATGGACCAGCCTTGGCGCGATTGAAGTGCGCGAATGCGTTTGAGTGTACGCGTGAAGCGGATCGTGTCCCCCGCATAGACCGGCTTTAGCCATTTCAGATTTTCGAAGCCAGGTGACGGTCCAAATTGCGGGGGCTTCTCGCCTCGCGCGATTGCCTTCTGGACTTGAGATTTTGTATCGTCGACATTCAGGCGCATCCAGACGGCGGTCGTATGCCAACCAGAGGCGCATAGCGCGCCGAAGTTGCTCTTTCTTGCTGCTTCAGGGTCAACATGAAAGCGCTGTGGATCATACTTCGTGGCGAAGGCGATAATCTCTTCGGCTGAGAATGTGTGCGTGCCGAGATCCTGCTCGATACCAATATACTGTTCGATCCCGCCGCTCATGACTCCACCGGCTCCCGTAGCGAAAACATGGCAGTGTGCTCCAATTCGCAAACCAACAGGCCATCTTGATTGAAGACGTCATGATGCATTTTGATGAAGCCGAGCGATGGTTTCGACCGCGACGTCCGCTGGTCCAGGATAGTCGTCTTACCAGTCAGGGTATCACCGGCAAGGACGGGACGCTTCCATCTGACGTAATCGACACCAGGGGCTCCTTGTGATGTGGAGTCTAGCAAATAAGCATCGCAGAACATGCGCATGAACATGGAAACCGTGTGCCAACCCGACGCCGCGAGACCGCCGAGTATGCTTGATTTGCCAGCGGCCTCGTCAAGATGGAATGGCTGTGCATCGAACTGGCCGGCGAAATCGATGATCTCCTCGGCAGTTACAAGTTTGGACCCCAGCGACCACTCGCTGCCGACAGTAAAGTCCTCATAGGCATAGCGGGGAAGGTGTGAGCTCATGTTCAGCCAGAGTGTTACGTATTGAATCTGAAAAGCATGATGTCGCCATCCTGCACGACGTATTCCTTGCCTTCGTCGCGGGCCTTTCCGGCTTCCTTGGCAGGTACTTCGCCGCCAAGTGTGACATAGTCACTATAGGCAATCGTCTGAGCGCGGATGAAGCCCCGCTCGAAATCCGTGTGGATGACACCGGCGGCTTGCGGCGCCTTGGAACCACGCTCGACGGTCCAGGCGCGAGCTTCCTTAGGACCAACGGTGAAATAGGTAATCAGGTGGAGCAGCTTGTAGCCGGCGCGGATCAACCGGTCGAGACCCGGCTCGTCGAGGTTCATGGCTTCCAGATATTCCTTGGCTTCCTCGTCCGGCAACTGTGCCACTTCCGCTTCGATAGCAGCGGAGATGGTCACAGTTTCGGCGCCCTGCTTGGTCGCCATCTCTTCGACTTCCTCGGTATATTCATTGCCGGTTGCCGCATCGCTCTCGGCAACATTGCAGACATAAAGCACCGGTTTGGACGTCAAGAGATTGAGGCTCTGGAGGATCAGAAGATCTTCGGCGGCAATGCCGTTCAGCATGAACCGAACCGGCTTGCCGTCCTGCAATAGAGCGAGAGCCTGTTCCATAACGGGCAATACGGTAAGAGCTTCCTTGTCCTTGCTGCTGGCGCGCTTGCGGAACTGTACAATGCGGCGCTCAAGGCTTTCGAGATCGGATAGCATCAACTCGGTTTCGACGGTTTCGGCGTCGGAGACAGGATCGATACGGCCTTCAACGTGGGTGATATCGTCGTCCTCGAAACAGCGGAGCACGTGTACTACCGCATCAACTTCGCGAATATTGGCGAGAAACTGATTGCCAAGACCTTCCCCCTTCGAGGCACCGCGCACGAGGCCGGCGATATCGACAAAGCTGATGCGGGTTGGCACGATGTTTGCCGATTTGCCGATTTTGGCAATCGCCTGCAGACGGGAATCAGGTACTGCCACTTCGCCGGTGTTCGGCTCGATGGTGCAGAAGGGGTAGTTTGCGGCCTGGGCGGCGGCCGTCTTGGTCAGCGCGTTGAAGAGCGTTGATTTACCAACATTTGGCAAGCCAACAATGCCGCATTTGAAACCCATAATGAGCGATCCTTATTCTTTCTTGCCGAATAGTTTGTTCAGCATGTCGGCCATGGGGCCGGATTTTGGTACGGCGACGGTTGGCTTTTGTATGCGAGCCTGGCGGATATGGCTTTGAGCAGCCGGTTTTGCAACCACCTTTTCCGCGGTTCCGCGTGCTTCCTTGCCAACAGCCAATGCAACGCGGTTCATAAAACCGGCATCGTCTTTTTTGTGGAGCAGCCCGGCATTGGCTGCAATCGCTTCGAGGAGTGGCTCTAACCACTCATGATCTGCTTTGGCAAAATTACCAAGTACGTGGTTCGAAACCATTTCCTTGATGCCGGGATGGCCAATGCCGAGGCGAACGCGCCGGTAGTCCTTGCCACAATGGGCGTCAATAGACTTGATGCCATTATGACCGCCTGAGCCACCACCCGTCTTCACACGCACCTTGCCTGAAGGCAGGTCCAGTTCGTCATAGATGACGACAAGGTCACTCAAGTCGAGTTTGTAGAAGCGCATCGCTTCGCCAACGGCTTGGCCTGACAGGTTCATGAAGGTCTGAGGTTTGATCAGGATAGTCTTTTCGCCGTCAATCATGCCATCGGCGACGAGCGCCTGGAACTTCTTGGTCCAGGGAGAAAAATCATGGCGGCGGTGTATCTCATCCGCCGCCATAAAACCGATATTGTGCCGGTTTGCAGCATATTGGGAGCCTGGATTGCCAAGACCTGCGATAAGCAGCACGCGCCTAGCTCCCAATAGTCAGAGAGACGATTACTCGCCTTCTGTTTCTTCGGTTTCAGTGGTTTCCGCAACAGCTTCAGTGGTTTCTGCGACTTCAGCAGCGTGGCCCGCAATGGTGGCGATCGTGAAATCGCGATCCTGAATGACCGTCGTTACGCCCTTTGGCAGGGTAACGGCGGAAATGTGGATCGAGTCACCGATCTGCAATCCGGTCAGATCAACGTCGATCGCATCCGGAATGGCATTTGCTGGCGCATGAAGCTCAACATCGTGACGAACGATGTTGAGAACGCCGCCGCGCTTGATGCCTGGCGATGCGTCTTCATTGTGGAAATGGATTGGCACATGCACGTTGACGACCGACTTGGCCGATACGCGCAGAAAGTCGACGTGTACTGGCTTGTCGCTGATCGGATCAAGCTGGAAGTCCTTTGGCAGGACCTGAATCGACTTGCCGTCCAGGAGGATGTTGGCAATCGTCGTCTTGAAACCGCCGCCGTGAATCTTGTAGTACAGCGTCTTGTAATCGAGGGTAATCGAGATTGGCGCCTGCTTGTCACCATAGATGACTGCTGGCACTTTACCGTTGCGGCGAATTTCCCGGGCGGACCCCTTACCGACCCGTTCGCGCGCCTCGGCCTTGAGCTCGTATGCTTCGCTCATGGCATTTCCTTTCGAGGTTCAAATCTGGAGTGTTCTTTGCTGCCAATGGGTGGCTGTCCAAAAAACATGAAGCGGCCCAATGCGACCGCCCCATTCCGCGTTGCCTCCAAGGGTGTCTACGCGGATGGCGGCTCTATAACGGAAAGACTGCTGTTGTGCAAGTTGCTTGACCAAGTACCGGCAGTGCTCGGCACATGGCCGCACATTATTAGTCGAACAGACTGGAGACGGACTCTTCTGATGCGGTGCGTGAAACTGCTTCACCAATCAGGTCGGAAATCGACAGCACGCGGATATTGTGCGCAGCTTCGATTGCAGGCGTCGGCTGGATGGAGTCAGTGATTACGAGCTCCTTCAGCTTGGAGCTGGTGATGCGTGTGACAGCACCACCGGAGAGAACCCCGTGCGTGATATAGGCAGTCACGCTCGTAGCGCCCTTCGCGAGAAGCGCCTCGGCCGCGTTGCATAGTGTGCCGCCGGAATCGACGATGTCGTCGAACAGCAGGCAGTCCTTGCCACGAACATCACCGATGACGTTCATAACTTCCGACTCGCCCGGACGATCGCGACGCTTGTCGACGATGGCGAGCTGGGCATCGATTCGCTTTGCCAATGACCGGGCGCGCACGACACCGCCGACGTCAGGCGAAACGACCATGACATTCGACGTTCCATAGTGCGCACGGACATCACGAGCGATGACGGGAACTGCATAAAGGTTGTCGGTAGGGATGTCGAAGAACCCCTGAATTTGGCCCGCGTGCAGGTCGAGAGTCAGGACGCGATTTGCACCGGCTTCCGTGATCAGGTTGGCGACGAGTTTTGCAGAGATCGGCGTGCGGGGACCGGGTTTGCGGTCTTGGCGGGCATAGCCGAAATAGGGAAGGACGGCCGTGATGCGTTTTGCTGAAGACCTGCGGAACGCATCGATCATGATGAGCAGTTCCATCAAATGATCATTTGCCGGAAATGACGTCGACTGCATCACAAAGACGTCTTCGCCGCGGACATTCTCCTGAATCTCGACAAAGATCTCCTGGTCAGCAAATCGCCGAACACTGGCCTTTCCGAGCGGGATGTTGAGATATTTGGCGACCGATTCGGCAAGAACACGATTGGAATTGCCCGCGAAGAGTTTCATGCCGTATTTTCCTCACGTCTTTTTCAGAGCGTCAGTTAAGTAAAGGATATGGCGGGCCTTTTACTGCCCTTGACGCACATTGCAAGCGGGCAAGCAAGATTCATGCACATTTCAACCGCAATATCGCATAAAACGCGTAAATATGTCACGTCTTGGCGCCTGATACCCATACCAAGTAGCCTTGTATCGCCTTATCTGCGATCCCTTCCATGACCTTGGGCGGAACGGCGCGCCATGGATCTGTACCGCCGCCAGGTACCTTTTCCTGGCCTTGAATACGATGAAGTCGTGTGCCCGCGGGATCGAGCACATCCCAGACATAAATGATCGTTGTCTGATTGCCGTCGGGCAGGGCGGAAAAGTATCCCTTCATGATGTGGGTGTTGTCCGTATCGGCGGCCGTGCCGAGTGTGATGCCCTTTTCCTTGGCGAGTGTGGACAGCCGCTGCGACAGTGGCGTTGCGGCCGCAATGGGTGCTCCAACAATAGGTGCGAACCGCAACTTTGCCGTGCGTGGCGTGCCGGGTGCGGTTGGTGTAGTTGCCTGGTTCGTTCCGGACGCGGTGCCACCGTCTGTCTGAGCCGTGGTCGGGCTGCCTGGCGCAGCAACTGCCGGCGCCCCCGTTGCCGTGGATGGTGTTCCAGGGGTTGTGGCTGTGCCGGGAGTCGCTGGGGTGCCAGCCTGACTACTCTGTAGATCAGATTTGGCGACGCCCATCGGGGCTTCCGAGCTGTTGCACGCCGATAGCGCCAGCGCCGTCAACAATGCGACTGCACATGTCAATGAGTTACGCGACTTCATCTTCAGTCAAACCCCGTCATGAGCCACCTGTTAGCCCGCTTAAGAAAAGCAGACAAAAGTTTTATTTTACGATCAAGTCAAGAGGTTGGCGGGAAAGCGGCTCTGCTTCGCCGTTCGTTGTGAGGTAGGTGCGACCCAAAGTCATGGCAGTGCCGGTGTCAGAATCCATGATGATCATATGGGCAAACAGCGTCATATCGGGCTGTATCCGTTCAGGGTTGCCGGCGTAAAACATCGGCATATCCATCCAAGACGGTGTAAAACGTGCCCCGACGGAATATCCGCACGCATTGAGACGGTGGCGGGTCAAATCATGGGCTTCCATCACCTTGGAGTGAGCTTCGAACACATCGCCGAATGTAGATGCCGGTGTCATCGCCGCTTCAACCTCGTGAAGCGCCTCATGTGCTGCCTCGTGGAGCTCCTGATGACGTCTCGATGCCTTTCCAGTCAAGACGGTGCGCATCATGGGGGCGTGATAGTGTCGATAGACGCCCGCCCATTCGAGCGTCAATTGATCGTTCTTGGTCAACTTGCGACGGCCAGACTTGTAGCGGCAGAGAAGGGCATCTTCTCCGGACCCAATGATGAATTCGTTGGCGGGGTAATCGCCGCCGCCAGCAAAGATCGCGGACTGCATGGCGGCAAGAACAGCGCCTTCGTCGGCACCCGCCTTGATCAGCTTCAAACCTGCACTGAACGCTTCGTCACTCAACTCCGCGGCCTTCCGGCAATAAATGATCTCCGCAGGGCTCTTCAGAACGCGCAATCTGTCAACGACGCCAGAAATATCAACGAGCTGACCGAACGCCGTGAGTTGTTCGTCCAGCTTCCGGCCGTTGGCAGCGGTTAACCCGTGAGTCTGGTACTCAATGCCGATACGACAGCCAAGCAAATCGAGGTCGTTCAAAAGCTCGCGCAAGTCTGCCGCAGGATTGGCGTTATCACGATCGGCCCAGACGATGATATTCTCGATGTTCGACGTCTGACGCGCTTGCCGCAGGTCGGCGGAGCGAGTCATCAGAACATTGCTGCCATCGGCCTTGACGACGAGACACTGGAAGAAACAGAAACCGAAAGTATCGTAGCCTGTCAGCCAGTACATGCTCTCCTGTGCAAACAGAAGAACTGCATCCAGCTTCTGTTCGGCCATCACAATCAGCAGGCGGTCGCGGCGCGCGGCAAATTCTTCCGGTTCGAAATGAAGGGCCATACTGTTACTCCATGATGGTGATCGCCGAGATCTGGCGGCCGTAGTCCGGTTCCTTGCGGTGGGTCGTCCGACGATAGGAGAAAAACTGATCCTCATCGGCATAGGTGCATTGTTCAAGTGATGAGGCATTCACTCCGGCCTGGTTGAGCCGTGTGATTATGAATGCCCATAAATCGAACATCTTGTGGCCATCCTTGACCGAGTCGCGGAAGAATCTCTTGTAGGCAGGATCGGCGCCGACGAATTGATCGTAAAATTCACCGCCTACTTCGTAGTTGTCGGGACCGATTGTCGGACCAAGGGCCGCGTGGATGCGATCTCGCCGTGCACCAAGGGCTATCATTGCTTCAATTGTGTTTTCAAGCACACCACCAATGGCACCTTTCCATCCGGCATGGGCGGCTCCAACAACTTTTGCCTCATTGTCAGCAAACAGAATCGGACCGCAATCAGCGGATAGGGCACCAATCACAATGCCTGGTGTTGCCGTTACCATGGCGTCGGCGTCAGGTCTCCCGCCGACAAACGGGGCCGTGACAGTGACCACATCAGGCGAGTGCACCTGATGAACGGTAACAAGGTGCGATAGCGGTACGCCAAGTGATTCCGCCACGCGGCGGCGGTTCTCCTTGACATGATCCTGATTGTCGTTCGAACCGCTACCGACGTTCAATCCACGATAGATTCCGTTCGATACGCCGCCTTGGCGCGTGAAGAAGCCGTGTGCGATCTGATTCGTTTCGGGGGAACCCAACAGGGAGGAACGCAATGGTACTGGTTTGTTGGAATTGATCATACCGGATGCCTTTCAAGGCTGCGGATGGTGGTTGAGCAATCGATTGAAGTCAATCGCCTGAAATTCATTTCGCTTCGAAGGGAAAGATGTGGGTGGCGGGGTCGGTCACACAGAGTGCCTTGAACAGCGTACCCATCTGATCAGGTCCGGCAAGCCGTTCCACATCGGCATGGATCTGATCTTGTATGGCGCCTGACTTGTCCTGACCGAGTGCTCCGGCGCGATCCAGCAAACCCATCGCAACCAGAAATTCGCCCTGCGTCGTTGCGCTGGTCTTGCAGCCTTCTGCGCGAGCAGCTTGGGCGAGGCTGTAGAAGTCAACATGGGTTGTTAGATCAGCAGAGCCGGGAATGTGCAGCACGTCAACGGAAGTATGTCTGCTCAATGCTTGCAGCGTATCGCCAAAACCCTGCTGCAGGTGGCCGTAGTCGAAAAGGAGGGCTGCACCCCTGTTTTCATGGATACGTCCCGCGATCTCCTGCATCAGAGCGCTGCGAGCAGGTGATATTTCGAAGATGCTGCCTTGAGGGGCGATATCGCTGGCTGGCGGGAGCAGTGTTTGGTCGATCGGACCAGACCCGCCGACAAAAACAAGGTTCTTCTCTGTGTCGAATGCAAGCATGCGTTCGACAAAGCCGTTGTTTATCTTCACATATTGCCGCGTTGGGATGGCGTCGAAAAGTTCATTTGCGACGAAAACGAGTGGGCCAGATCCAATATCAGAAAACTGCTTGTTCCATTCTATCGCATGCCTGTGCACGTCAAGCGTTGTCTGTTGAATTTCCGTCAGCCGCTCGCTGATCTCCACCATATGGATTTTGGCGGCGGCGATGAAACCCGGAGCAAGCTTGCTCGTCGCACGGATGAGGTCTTTCATGAGCGTGCCGCGTCCAGGACCCATTTCGCAAAGAATGAATCGATCTGGAGCGCCGAGCGCCTGCCATGCGTTGACGCACCACACGCCAACGAGTTCTCCAAACATCTGGCTGACTTCGGGGGCAGTGACGAAATCGCCGTCCTTGCCGAAGGGTTCGCGCGTCGTGTAATAGCCAGCATCGCGGTCGAAGAGGCACATCGCCATATACTCAGCAACGCTGATAGGGCCTGTTGTCTCGATCTGGCGTATTATGCGTTGCTTCAGGTTCATCGTCCTGTGGCGACCTCAGGGTTACGAGCTGACATCACGAAGCCAAGTCCCAAAAGCACCATGGGAATCGAAAGAACCATCCCCATTGTCAGCCAGTCGCCATAAAGATAGCCGAGCTGCGAGTCCGGTTCGCGGAAAAATTCGACGAAGATTCGTGAAAGGCCATAGAGCGTGACAAAGGCTCCACTGATAAAGCGCGGACTTTTCAACTTGCGGCCGAAAAAGATCAGAATCGCCAGGACTGTGAAAAGAACGATACCTTCAAGAGCGGCCTCATAAAGCTGGCTGGGGTGGCGTACAAAGGGGCCGCCTGTTGGAAAGATCATACCCCACGGAACATCGGTTGGTCGTCCCCAAAGCTCGCTGTTAATGAAATTGGCCACCCGGACAAGACCAAGGCCGACCGGCGCACCCGCTGCGATGGTATCAAACATGCTGTATACGTTGATCCTATGCGACCTCGCGAAGAGGATCATGGCCAGGGCGGTGCCAAGGAAACCGCCATGGAATGACATGCCGCCTTCCCACACTTTGAAAATATCGAGGGGATGGGCGATATAACGGGCGAAGTCGTAAAACAGAATGTAGCCAATGCGTCCGCCAAGGACGACTCCAAGGGCTGCCCATAGCACGAAATCGTCGAGATCAGCAGGTTTCATAGGGGGAGTATTGTTCGCCCACAGCCGGGGCTTGCTTATCAGTTTCTTGGCGTACCACCAGGCAAAAAGAATACCGGCAACATAGCCCAAACCATACCAATGGACCGAGAGCGGGCCAATAGAAAAAATAACGGGATCGATATCCGGAAACGCGATCGCAGCAAAGGTCGGAAGAAGGAATTCGCTCACAAAGACACTCCAGATTAGGATCGAATGTTGGCGGGACCATGCGCGAGGGCACGCAGAGCGTCAAGTTGCGTCTCCGGTAACATTTGTGCGCGACCGGTCCAATGTCCAACTTGCTTGCATTCGCCTCGTGCGGCGATTATTTGATTGTGAAACTGCGCCAATTAAGGTGCTACTGCGTCCTCTGTGCGCCAAGAAGCGCACGGTGCAGCACAGGAGGTATTCGCCATGACCAACGGATCATCGAATCGCGTTCTTGATGAACTGGCAAAGCTCGTGACCGATGCTGCAGGAGCAGCGCAGGGAGTGCGCCGCGAAGTCGAAACTGCGTTCCGCGGCCAGGCAGAACGATTGCTGAACACCATGGACGTTGTGCAGCGTGAAGATTTTGAAGCCGTGCGGGAAATGGCAATCCGGGCGCGAGCGGAAAACACGGCGCTGCTGGCTCGGATCGAGGCCCTGGAGGCGCTTGTCGGCCAAAAGGATGAGGCAGGCAAACCTGCGAAGTCTGGCCCGGCTGCTGGTCGCACCAAGAAGGAATGATCTCAATAGTCATCGGATGATGCGGACCCATCGGCAGTGGCGAGTCGGTGGGTTTTTGCATTTCGGATGCTCGGTGATCGGGACCCTCACTCCTGCCGACAGTTTCTCTCGGGTATTCGTCCGCTTATCGAAGCCAAATTTCATTTTCCCCAACATAAATCTTAAGAATTATCAACAGGTGGAAACTGCCGAAAATCGTTGTCTTAGAGTCAGTTAAAGGCAGGTCGTGAATCTTTTTGGCAGCGTCTGTCCACATCCATTCTCGCCATTCCATAAAAAGGGGGCTGGCGCTCGGACTCAGCATCAATACACTGAAATTACAGCATGATTCGTTTCAAGGGTCGTGCCGTGGTTTACAGGGTTTTGTAACCACGATCCGGTTGGTGCGTTCTTCCTCCCGGTGGGTTTTCAAGTGTTTGGTGTTCTTCGGGTGGGTGCGCTGTGCTCCCGCAGCGTCATATGAGATTCGATTTAGCAGGTAGTGGCGATGAGCCTTCTGGAAATAGAAATTGCGCGTGATTTGCATCCGGTCGATGTGATCGAGCATGTGGCCCATACAAATGAATGGGCCTTTGAGCGCACCGGGGAAGATGAGATTGCCATCACTGTCGAGGGAAACTGGACCGACTACCAGATCTCGTTTTCATGGATGGAGGATTTCGAGGCACTGCATTTGGCATGTGCCTTCGATATCGCCGTCAGCGAACCGCGGGTCAACGAAGTCATGCGCTTGCTCTCCCTGATCAACGAACAGCTTCTGATGGGGCATTTCGACCTTTGGCGGCAGGAGGGGGCAGTCATGTATCGCCAGTCGCTACTGCTATCAGGTGGAGCCGAACCGACGAGCAAGCAGGTTGAAGTGTTGCTCTCCAGTGCCCTCGATGCCTGCGAGACTTACTTCCAGGCATTTCAGTTCGTTGTCTGGTCAGGCTCGAGCGCCCGGGAATCATTGGACAGCATACTTTTTGAAACGGTAGGTTCAGCCTGACCCAGCCGAAGTGACAGGATCCAATCAGCGGTTTTGACAATGGCCATCAGTTTCGATGATTTCGAGAAAGTGGATATCCGTGTCGGCACTATCGTCGAAGCCGAGACTTTTCCTGAAGCGCGAAAGCCTGCCTTCAAACTGAAAATCGACTTTGGACCGGAAATCGGCATCAAGAAATCATCTGCACAAATCACCAAGCACTACGCTCTGGAAGAGTTGAAAGGTCGCCAGGTCATGGCTGTCGTGAACTTCGCACCGCGCCAGATCGGGCCATTCATGTCAGAGGTCCTGACACTTGGATTTCCGGATGATGAGGGGGCGGTCGTCCTGGCAGCCATCAGTAAACCCGTGCCAAATGGCGGGAAGTTGTTCTAGACCTGGCTACGGTACCGAGTTCAAGCCGGAATTCTTACAACGGCCCGCAGACCGCCGGTCGGGCTTTCATCCAGTGTGATATCGCCGCCATGGCTACGAGCGATATCGAGTGCAATTGCGAGTCCAAGTCCCGTTCCGCCCGCGTCTTGGTTGCGGGCTTCGTCCAATCGGAAAAATGGCTTGAACACCTCATCGCGCATTTCTTTGGGTATGCCCGGTCCATCATCATCGATGGTGATTGTCAGCCAGCCCTCCCGGTGTTCGGCAGCGACGGAGACGTTTTTCGCGTAGCGAAAGGAATTCGATACGAGATTGGATATGAGGCGCGAAAAGGCGTTGGGCCGGACATGGATCTCTGGTTCCCCCCGAATGCTTGATATAAACCCACGTTCCAGAAGTGCACCTTCCTCTTTGAGCTTCGCAAAGAACCGCTCCAGATTAAACGTGCCCGTTTCTTCTTCGGCTTCACTGCGGGCGAAGGCGAGATAGCCTTCCAGCATCGACTGCATATCCTCAATGTCCTGCTCCATCGCCTCGGTATCGACCTTGTTGCCGACGAGGGCGAGCTGGAGTTTGAAGCGTGTGAGGATGGTGCGCAAATCGTGACTGACACCGCTCAGCATGGTCGTGCGCTGTTCAATCTGCCGCTCGATGCGCTCTCGCATGACGATGAAAGCGGCGCCCGCTCTGCGAACTTCTTCGGCTCCGCGAGGCTTGAAGTCCGGTGGCGGCGCCCGGCCTTTGCCGAAACTGTCAGCGGCGGTTGCCAGTTGCTGGATCGGCTTTATCTGGTTTCGCAGGAAAAGGATCGCGATGGCCAAAAGGACCAGTGCCGATCCGGCCATCCAGACGAGGAAAATCAACGTGTTGGATGCATAGGCCTGACTGCGGCGGGCGAACACACGCAACACCCTGTCTTCAAGTTGGATGCGGATTTCAACCAAGTCGGAATCACCAATCGTGTCGATCCAGAAGGGGCGGTTGATCTGTTTGGTGATCTCTTCGCTCAGGATACCATCGAGAATGGAAAAGAATGGTTTCGGTCCCGGTGCGGGCAGGGGATCTGCCGGAAGGATCGAAATGTTGAGCGCCAATCTCTCTCTGGAAATCCGGATCAGATTTTCATAGCCCTGATCCTGTGGAAAGGCATCCATCAAGTCAATGATGCCAGCGATATCGCGTACCACAGCGGTCGACAGCCGCTGCGTAACCGTTTGCCAATGTCGCTCCATGAAGACAAAAGCAATGACGGATTGAAGAAGCACCATTGGCGCGATGATGATGATCAATGATCGGGCGTAAAGCCTCTTAGGCATCCAGTGCGCAAGCCATCGTGTGAACTTCCGCCATGGACCAAGAAGGGTGCTTCGCTTACGCCGCCAGTGGCGCTTTCTGACTGCCAATGCGCGTTTTGCGGTGTCGGTCGGTGCCATTTCGTCAGTGTCCGCTTACGCATTGAGTACATTGAGAGAGGGTGGCTACTCCACGCTCAATTTATAGCCGACGCCGCGCACCGTCTGCAACCAAACCGGGTTGGCGGGGTCGTTTTCGATCTTGCGCCGGAGCCGGTTGATCTGGACGTCAATAGTTCGTTCACCCACGTCGCCCTCTTGTCCGGTCAGCTCATGGCGGGGTACGGTTTCACCAGCCCGTGCCGCGAAGATCGCCATGATGTCCTGTTCACGATCCGTCAGGCGGATCATTTCCCCTGACCGTTTGAGTTCGCGCTTGGCAATGACGAACGTGTAGGGCCCGAAGACAATCTGCTCGATCTTGGCCTGCGCCGCAGGGGCGCCACGGCGCAGGATATTGTTGATGCGCAGGATCAACTCACGCGGGTCGAAGGGTTTGGGCAAATAATCATCGGCGCCAGCTTCCAGGCCCGCAATGCGGCTATCAGTCTCCGACAAGGCCGTCAGCATGAGGATAGGGACGTTTTTCTCCTGGCGCAGCGACTGCGTTAGCGCAACACCGCTCTCGCCCGGCATCATAACGTCCAGGATCAGAAGATCGTAATCAATCCCGGCCAGCTTACGCCGGGCCTCATCCGCGTTGGCGGCCACCGTAATGCGAAAGCCGCTGCCCGTTAGGTATTGAGACAGTAGATTTCGAATTCGGGTGTCATCGTCGACAATCAGCAGGTGGGGTGCATCGTCTGAAAGCGTAGTTTCGTCGCTCACCAATTTTGTTCCTTTTCTTCTATGGCCTTGGTGCCGTCTGCTCCCCGCAGGTTCCAGTGCGTTTCTACCCTGCCTTTGGCAGACTGTCGATCTGTTGCCACTGTCCCGGGTTCACCATCGCCTTGAGGAAGTGCTCTATTACCGTTCGATCGGAAAGACCAATTTGCTCCAATGCACTTGTAATGCGGCGTGATTGCGGTGCCGCGAGTTCGAGCGCCAATTCCCGGCCTTTCAGTGTCGGGTAAAGTTCCCGTTGCCGCCGATCACGGGGGCCGGGAATCTGGACAACGTGACCCGTATCGATCAACTGCTTAAGCACCCGTGCCAGGCTTTGCTTCGTAATCTGCAAAACATCGAGCAACTCCGCGACAGTCATGCCGGGTTTGCGGTTGATAAAGTAAAGAACTCGATGATGGGCACGACCGAAGGTCAGCTTCTCCAAAATGAGATCTGGATCGGCTGTGAAGTCGCGATAGGCGAAGAAGAACAGCTCGATGATGTCCAATTCACTGGCATCATTTTTCGTCAGGGCTGTCTCGATATGCCGATTAGGTGTATAAGATTTCATGCAGGATTCCCGCTCTTGGTGAAAATTATGTCAGTCTTGTTGACTTAATTTTAGACTGCTGATAATTTTTGGCAAGCTGTTGGCCACATTTTTGAATTAAACGAAAAGCCAATACGTGTTTCTAGGACATTTTCCTTATTGAAACGCCTATTGGTGCCGTGGGCGATGGTACACCAATTGGCAACCGGGACCAGTTGGCGCAATCCTAAAAACCCGCAAATTATCAGGAATCAAACGCCTGGAGGAAAACATGGCATCCGATCCATTTGATCAGCTTGAAGGTTACATCTGGATGAACGGCGAATTCGTTCGCTGGGCGGATGCTAAGGTTCATGTGCTGACCCATGGCTTGCATTATGCAAGCTCAGTTTTTGAAGGCGAACGAGCCTATGGTGGCGAGATATTCAAGCTCAATGAGCACACGGAACGACTGCATGAATCGGCGAAGATCCTGGGATTCAAAATTCCTTTTACCGTTGAAGAATTGAATGACGCGTGTCGCAAGCTTCTGGCCAAGCAGGGGTTTCAGAATGCTTACGTTCGTCCGATCGCCTGGCGGGGCAGTGAATCGATGGGTGTTTCGGCCCAGGCCAACAAAATCAACGTCGCGATCGCCATATGGCAATGGCCAAGTTATTTCGATCCGGCGCAAAAGCTTAAGGGAATTCGGCTCGATCTTGCAGAATATCGCCGCCCCGATCCAAGAACAGCACCGTCCAAATCAAAAGCAGCTGGTCTCTATATGATTTGCACGATCTCCAAGCATGCGGCTGAAGCCAAGGGCTATGCAGATGCACTGATGCTCGATTGGCGAGGACAGGTCGCTGAAGCAACGGGTGCAAATGTGTTCTTCGTCAAGGACGGGGTCATTCACACGCCGACGCCCGATTGCTTCCTTGACGGCATTACACGACGGACAGTGATTGATCTGGCTAAGCGCCGTGGCTATGAAGTTGTCGAGCGTGCGATCATGCCGGAAGAACTGGATAGTTTCGAACAATGCTTCCTGACCGGTACGGCTGCCGAAGTTACACCGGTTTCCGAGATAGGACCCCATCGCTTCACAGTCGGTGAAATCGCCATCAATCTGATGAATGATTATGCTGCAGAAGTAATGCCAAAGAAAGCAGCGGCCGAATAGCCGAAAGTTGAATCAAAAATAGTGTTTGATACCTCACAATAGAGGTATCAAGCTGTTTGACATTGCTTAAAACTTAGTCATCATGACGTTTGTCAGGCATGAGTCTGGCTCGAAACGTTGACGGGGTGTCAATCATGGAAGCGCTTCTTCCTATTATTATCCAGCTTATCTCAGGTGGTGTCGGCGGTAATATTGTCGGCGGTCTTCTCAAGAATCTGAGCCTTGGCACGACGGGCAATACTGTTGCCGGCGGTATTGGCGGACTTATAGGCGGATATCTGACGCAATTCCTCGGCGCTGGTGGTGCCGAGATGGTAGCGAACGCTGCTGCATCATCCGGGCTGGACCTTGGCTCGATCATTGGCCAGGTTGCTGGCGGCGGTGTAGGTGGCCTCATCCTCACGGCCATCGTCGGCGCGATCAAGAATTCCATGGCCAAGACCTGAGACTCAGAGGAAAGCAATTTTCAGAGGGCGGTCCTGTGGCCGCCCTTTTCATTTGGGTGTCCCTTGCACTAACGTAGGTTGAACAAATCTGAAGCAATTAGGACGAGCGTAACATGGGACAATTGCAGGCCGGTATTATTCCCGTCACGGCCTTTCAGCAGAATTGCACAATCCTCTTTGACAGCGATGACAAGCATGGAGTTCTCATCGATCCCGGTGGTGATAATGATCAGGTTCTGAACGCCATCAAGTCAAATGGCATTGTCATCGAAGCAATCTGGATTACGCATGGCCATATCGACCACGCGGCCGGCGCCATGGATATGAAAGACGCACTTGACGTCGAAATCATTGGACCGCATGAGGCCGACCGCTTTCTGTTGGATAGTATCGAGGCGAAGGCCATGCAGTATGGCATCACCGGCAAGGTACGCAATTGCGCGCCGGATCGGTGGTTGAACGACGGTGATCAGGTATCGTTCGGATCGCATATCTTTGAAGTGCTGCATTGTCCGGGGCATGCACCGGGACACGTTGTCTATTTCAATCGGGCCGCAAAATTCGCCCATGTGGGGGATGTCTTGTTCAATGGATCTGTCGGGCGAACAGATCTGCCGGGGGGAGATCATGCCACGCTGATCAACTCCATAAAGACGAAGCTTTTACCGCTCGGGGATGATATTGGATTCATTTGTGGCCACGGTCCCGGGGGGCGTTTCGGCGAAGAACGTCGCACCAACCCGTTCCTAACACCGGAATAAAAAAACCGCCGGGTTACCGGCGGTTTATGTTGTTCAATCAATTGGCATTGCAAAAATAGTCACGCCCGTCATATCCACGGAACGTGCCGGTTTCCGGATTGAATGAGCGGTAGCGATCAGAGCAATAACGGTACCATTCGCGCGACCAAGGCTGCGCACCACCGTAGTAGCGGGGCGCCTCGCGGTAAACCTGAACCGGGCGGCGATAGTATCCATCGTCATAATCGCGATAAATCACTTCCGGTTCACGGGGTTGGGCAAGTGCGGTGCCAAGTAGGGCGCCAGCCGCAAGGCCGACTGCGCCGGCCGCCCATGCGTCGCTGTTATTATTGTGATAACGATGGCGATAATAGCGATCACCGCGCCAACCGTCGGCGGATGCCGAAGTAAGAGGTACCATGACCGTTGCCAGAGCGGCGGTTGCAAGAATGGCAATCTTGGTGCCTTTGTTCATAAGTGCCTCCTTTGAAGCATCCTTGGTGAAGCGTTTGTTGCCTCGCCGTGTAGTGTTGGGCTGGACTTGAGGTGGGGCGCCAGCCGTGATGCCTGTTTTATCCATTCCCGCATGAATGCAAGCTGAACGGGACCCACGGGAATCGTTCCGCAGCCGGTCGAGGCGCAATAAATACATTGAATATCAGCGAATCCAAGGCGGGAGCATGGCGTGAAGTAGTCGCATCACAGCTGCAGATTTTGCAAATGCTTCCGCTCTGCGGCAGAAAGGGCTGAGCCTTGCCGCAAGTTGGTTCAGAAATCAAAACCCCCGGCAACGCCGGGGATCTTGGGCAGTTTCAACTGCCAGAATTATTCAGTGACCGAAATGTTAACGGCCTTTGGGCCCTTGCCACGACGGTCAGGCTCGGTATCGAAGGAGACCTTCTGATTGTCTGCGAGACCTGTGAGACCGGACGCCTGAACTGCGGAGATATGAACGAAAATATCCGCTGCGCCGTCATCCGGCTTGATAAAGCCAAAGCCTTTTTCACTGTTGAAGAATTTGACCGTACCGGTCTGTGCCATGCTTCGTTCCTTTTCCTTACTTACCGCGTCCCCCTCCGGGTTTGCGGGATTGGTAGTGCCGCCTTCTGTAAGCTACGTTCGGCGGAAGTCATGCAGGCAGTTCTCGAATTCAGGAAAGGAGCCGATCATTGCCGGGATTACTCCCGACCCGGTATTCTTGCGGTTCCGGCGCGCCGTTCTTCCAGTCTTCCAGTGTTCGCAAATGCCCGAACGCTTTGAGACTGCTAGAATAAGTGTTTTTTGGCAAGCAAAAGTTTTTCTACAATTTAGACGATTATATCGAACAGCTGTGCAGCTTAGATACTTATAGGTAGAAAATTCTAGTCTGGCGCCTCTGTAGTGAGGCGCCTGTGTCATTCCAAGTACCGTCGTATCGCAACTTGCTGGCTATCGGTTGCGCAGCACGATGCAGGCGCCTCCGGCATTGTGCAGCTGGGCACAGATCTGATTGGCTTCGCTTCGACTGTCAGCACCGATGCGCACGGCGTAGATACCGCGACGTCCCATGGCAGACCGTTTACGGCTGATTACCGGTTCATGCGCATTGAGGATTGCTGGAAAACTGCGGCGCAAACGATGAAGTTGACCGACCGCCGCCGAATGGCGGAAATTACCGGCAATCTGGATACCCCACGGTTTGGGTTTGATCTGAGCCATGGCTATCGTTGCAAAACGGACAATCGGCAGCTGGCGGCATGCCGCATCAAAGGTAAGCTTTGCATTGAGTGGGCGCACATTTATTTCAGAACCAGCTGCAAAATCGTCCGCCGAACGCCCGGTGATATCGAGGACATACTCTTCCGTTTCCAGTGGAAGGAAGCCCCCACTCGACAGCCAATTTGCAACCCTTGTTGGCCCGGCATTATAAGCCGCGGCTGCCAGACCCCAATTACCAAAGGATTTGCGCAGGTCCTTCAAAAGAGCCGCCGAGGCGGGCAGGGCCTTGGTGAAGTCAAAAGGATCGTCAAGATTTCGCTCTTTCGCGGTCCCGGGCATGAACTGGGCTATGCCCTGCGCGCCGACTGGGCTTGTCGCCGCGACATCAAAGCGGCTTTCTTTCCAAATCAGCCTCGCGAAGAAATCGCGAGGAACCCCATGGCCGTCGGCATGTGTTGCTATGGCTGCGCAGATCTGGCCGACTGTTGGAGTAGGCGGCTTTGCTGGTGTTGAAACGGACGGATTGTCTGCTGACCAGCCGTCAAGCGAGGGCAGAAGTAGAAACGCCGCGATCAAACCGAGCTGTCTGAGCCGAGTCACCCTGTTATCATCCCCTTCACGCAGCATACAGGCATAAACCACGGCCTTAATTCTGGTAAGAGGTTCATGCGCATTGATTCCATCTTTTGATCGGATTGCGTAACGTTTGAATGAAGGGAGTGGTCATGCAAGCGGGGACAACAAATTTCCGGAAGATTGGTATGCTGATCGCCGGTGCAGCTATAATCGCGAGCTGTACGGTCTCAGTGGAAGAGAACGGACCCGGCTACCCGGGTTCTGATAGCCCTCAGTTCTGCACGCGAGAATTTGCTCCAGTGTGTGGAGTTCGCGGATCGGTGCGTCAGACATTTGGCAATGCTTGCGAAGCACGTTCGCGGAGCTTTCGCATCATCAGCTCGGGCGAATGCAGCTATCAGGGGAACAGACCTGGCGGTGGCTGGAGCGGCCGGCCGGATCGGCCCACTGAGCCAAGTGTTCCCAGCATGTGCACGCAGCAGTACGAACCCGTCTGCGGACGCAGGGGAGACTCCATTCAATCGTTTGGCAATGCCTGCGAGGCTCGCAGTGCCGGCTACCAAGTTATTGGCAGAGGGCGCTGCTGACATGCCTTCCTCTATCACCACCCTCGGCTTCGACGCAGACGACACGCTTTGGCAGAATGAACAATTCTTCCGGGCGTCTGAAAGGCATTTTGCCGATCTGCTGTCGGCCCATGCTAATATCGATGACCTGTCAAACCGATTGCTTGCGATCGAGAAACGCAACCTCGACCTCTATGGTTTCGGCATAAAGGGGTTCACGCTGTCATTGATCGAAACTGCGGTTGAAGTGACTGAGGGTCAGCTCCCAACTTCGGTTGTTGCTGAGATTCTCGCCGCCGGTCGCGAAATGCTGCGTCATCCGGTCGAAACATTACCGCATGTCCGGGAAACCCTGGAACAATTGGCGGATCAGTATCGGCTCGTTCTCATTACCAAGGGGGATTTGTTCGATCAGGAACGCAAGCTGGCGCAGTCAGGTCTCGGAGATTTCTTTGATGCCGTCGAGATTGTGAGCAACAAGGATAAGTCGACCTATGAGCGTGTATTCAGTCGCCACGGTGACGGCGCCGAACGAGCCATGATGATCGGCAACTCGCTGAAATCCGATGTGGTTCCGGCGATTGAGGCGGGGAGCTGGGGTATATTTGTGCCACACGAATTGACCTGGGTCCTCGAGCATGTCGAGGCCCCGGTTGCTGAGCAGCGATTCAGGCAGATCGAGCATCTGGGAGAACTGTTGCCTTTGCTCGCAGAGATCGGCTGACTATTCGGCGGCGTACTGCTCCTGCCCGCCTTCATCGGGACCGTTCGGGTCGCCGGCAGTGGTTTCGCAGGCGAGATCCGGGAATGCGACTATACGATTGCCGGTGAAATCGGTGCGAACGACAATCAGACCCTGCTCCTCGAAATAGGTAAGCAGCCGCCGGGCGCGCCGGGTCGAATGCGTGCCGTAGGCTCGCGCCAAAGTTGCGTCCGAAGGGCAGGGACTATGGGTTACAGCGGCTTGCGCCACGATGAAAAACACCCCCTGAACGTCATCAGGTAGGGTTTTGGACAGTTCTAGCGCCTGTTGCCAGGGCTCGCTTTGGGCTGTTTCGCCGTCGATACCAGCTCGAGCAACCGCAAGCCTGCGGCGGAAGTCGGGTAATGCCAGCGCGTCACCTGGTACACGGCGGATTCGGCAACGAACAAGAAAGTCCTGGTAGAGAACGGCATCGGAACGGAACGACGCATCAGGATCGGTGAGCATCTCATGCATGACCGCGTCGATGAGACTGTTGCGCTCTGCCTGATCAATTTCGGGAAAAAGCGTTGGCGCAGACGTTTCGACTTGCGTCATCACCTTGGCCTGAGAGAGCTGGTTGAGAATGTCTACGGTCGGTGTCGGTGTCGGTGCTGGTGGCGGAGGCGCACGGCGGACAATGGCACGGCGTTCCTCCGGAGCTGGTGTGAAAATCAGATCGTGGGTATCCTCCCCGGGCTGCGGTAGCGGGGTGAGCTTGGGGCTTGATGAGCGGGCAGAAGTTTCAGCTGGACCGATGGTTACAGCCAATGGTCGCCGGGACAGCGCAGGGCCGAGGGCTACGAAATGGCCGCGTGCCAGGTCGCGGAACTGCTCTGCCTGACGCCGTTCCATACCGAGCAGATCAGAAGCACGCGCCATATCGATATCGAGAAAGGTACGTCCCATCAGGAAGTTGGATGCTTCAGCGGCAACGTTCTTCGCAAGTTTGGCCAACCGCTGGGTGGCGATAACACCGGCAAGACCGCGCTTGCGGCCACGGCACATCAGATTGGTCATGGCCCCGAGCGACAGTTTTCGCGCCTCGTCAGACACTTCTCCGGCCACGGCTGGTGCAAAAAGTTGCGCTTCGTCAACAACGACGAGCATAGGGTACCAATAGTCGCGCTCTGCATCGAAAAGGCCGCCAAGAAAGGCTGCGGCACAGCGCATCTGCTGTTCGACATCCAGTCCCTCGAGATCAAGCACGACGGAAACGCGGTGCTGGCGGATGCGCGCAGCAATGCGGGTCAGTTCATGTTCGGTGCGAGCGCCGTCGACAACTACGTGACCGTATTTGTCGGCCAGGGTGACGAAGTCGCCCTCCGGATCGATGACACACTGTTGGACCCATTGTGCGCTTTGCTCGAGCAGGCGCCGCAAGAGATGTGATTTGCCTGAGCCGGAATTGCCCTGGACGAGCAGGCGGGTTGCCAGGAGCTCTTCCAGATCGAGCATGGCCTTCGCGCCGGCAGGCGCCGCCCCCATGTCGATGTTGACTTTCATCAGTTCTCCAGGTGCTCAAGTGATTCCGCGCGCGATGCGGCGCGCAGAGTCCTTAGCACCCCTTACGGAGACTTGCGCCTGCCATGGGCCATTTTTGGCAAGAAACCCACAGCTGGTTTGATGTTACTTTTGGTAGAACAGAGCACCGAACTCTTTCATGCGGTCGACGACATTATCTGGATCCATTAATAGATCCGGCAGATAAAGGCCGGGTTTGACCGGAGCGCCACCGGAAAGACCGAGAAGGCGTTCAATTCCGAGTGCGACGTGCAAGGCTGTCAGTGGTGCCTGACCGTGGGGGTGAACGATATCCAGCCGCCTGCGCGCTTGCTTGCCCGACGACAATTCGCCGCTCAACTCAATGGCGATCTCCGTTGAAAATGCTTCACCCTTCCGGCGGCTCGCCGAGACACCATAGACCAGATCGAAGTGAATGGATCTTGCATTGGTCGCAGTAGAAAGACTGAGAACATCGAGTGGCGAATAAGCATTTGCTTCAACTTCTGTGCCATCGATGTCGATGAATTTCCGCTTTGCATCCTCGCCCTTAGCCCAGTTCCAACGACCGTCCTTGAGGAGCAGGGGATTTGGAGCGGACTCCGTCAACCGTTGAAAGTCCGCAAATGCCGCTGGCCCGCCCATGTCTTCCTCGTCAAGGACGACGGTAATTGAGATGTGATCGATGGCTCGGAAGTCACGGGCAACTTGTAGTGCGGGAAAGGTGGCAGCGCCTGCCAGCCAGTTGCTCGCCATAAGAATGGGCGCGCTCTCGGGCCTGCGGATCGCGAGGGCCATTTCCGGACCGACTTCAAAAACACCACTAGAGACACTGAGATACGGCAAGCCATGAGCTTGTGCATATTTCATACTGTTGAGCGTGTCGTCCTTCACGAATACCGCGACTGCGCTGTAGGAACTGATCTCGTCTTGGCCGAGATCATTCCGGCCCAGGTCAATCATGACCGCAGTAGCGTTTCCCAACGGTTCCGCGACTGACATCGCTTTGGTGAGGTCGCGGCCCCCGATGGCAATGGGCAATTCGGGGTGAAGCTGGCGCAGCGTTTGTGCTGCTTTCGCACCGACGATGCCTGATCCGCCGATGATCAGAACCGGCCTCGTAATAGGTGATGACATAATCTCGACTCCTTCTTTAAACTGGACAAACGTGCTTGCGAGAGGCTGATTCCTCTGTTCGTTTGTCATATTACTATTAGTAAGTTACTATTGGTAATAAAACAAGAGTCGACTGATCAAAAATTTCTGCGGACGCGCAACTTGAGAGTGAAGGCGAGGATGACAAACGTATCAGCAAAGAAAATGCCGAAAACGCAGAGGCGAGATCAGCTTCTAGACACGGCTCTTTCCATCGTTCGGGAGCAGGGTACCGATGCTCTAACCCTTGGATATCTGGCCGAGCAGGCGGGCGTGAGCAAGCCGATCGCCTATGAGCACTTTGGCACTCGTGCGGGCCTGCTAATCGCCCTTTACGAACGATTGGACCAAAGGCAGGTCGATGAACTGGTCGCAGCAATCAAGGGAGCACCAAAGCAACTTGAGGAAGTGGCTCGGATCATGAGCGCAGCCTACATGGCATGCTATCGTTCCATCGGCCCGGAATGGTCAGCGATTTCTGCTGCGCTCAAGGGCGACGAGGAAATGGAAAAGTTTCAGACGAGCCTGATCGACAGTTACATTGACCTATACCGCGCGACCTTGACACCTTACACCGATCTTTCGAGCAATGAACTTCGTCTGCGATGTGTCGGGATCATAGGTGCGGCAGAAGCGGTTTCCCGGGAGATGGTACGCGGAAATCTCGACGAAGCAGTGGCCGCAACTGTGTTGCAGTCGCTGATTGTCAAATGGCTCGGTACCTAACTACTGCCGTCCGTCATGGAAATCCGGCTACGCGCGGTGCAGCAGATCGATTGCGTATGGAGGCGGCCAGGCGCGAAAAGGCGATTGCGACGATGGCAGGCTTGGTCGGCACGCTGGTGTTTTGGCGTGCCG
This sequence comes from Phyllobacterium brassicacearum, assembly GCF_003010955.1. Classification (GTDB taxonomy): domain Bacteria; phylum Pseudomonadota; class Alphaproteobacteria; order Rhizobiales; family Rhizobiaceae; genus Phyllobacterium; species Phyllobacterium brassicacearum. Next base: position 49,898 of record NZ_PGGO01000004.1, on the reverse strand, counting down.
TCGATGACCCGGAGTTTGCCGATGAGATACTGAGGGCCTGCCAGGTGATATTTGGCAGCAAGTAGGGCTGCCAAAAACAACTACCTCCCTGGACGCCCGGTCTTGCCTGGTCTGCGCTTCTTGCGCGCATCACCGGCGTCTTCGTAGGAGCCCGCACCCGTTCGCTCGCGGCGGATGATTGTATGATCGTTACGGTTGGTTCCGGTAAAGGCCGGCTTTGCCGGGACGTTGCCGATCACCGGTTTCTCCGTGCGCCCGACAGTCATCTCATCCAGCGAATTCTTGCGGAAGACGCCGGGTCCGAGAGGGCGCGTCGTGTCTCCGCCCATTTCGTCGAGGTGCGGTTTGCGGAACAGTGCCGAATCCTTGTCGCCCTCGTCGGTAACCACACGGTGCATCGCGCGCCCGGCGTTATGCCTGCCCTTGGTGCGGCCAGTGACCGGACTTTCCATCTCGACCTCCCGTGCCATTGGATCGTCTGAAATCGCCAATTCCATTTCGCGCAGACGCTTGATCTCGTCGCGCAGGCGGGCAGCGACTTCGAAGTCGAGATCGTCGGCGGCATCGCGCATCTGCTTCATCAGATGTTCGAGATGAGCCTTCAGGTTATTGCCCATCATCGCGCCGGAATCAGTGAAGTCGGAAATATCGGCGCGAACGTGGTCACGCTCGTAGACGCTGTTGAGGATGTCGCCGATGTTTTTCTTGATGCTGGCCGGCGTGATGCCATGCTCGGTGTTATAGGCTTCCTGCTTCTCGCGGCGGCGATTTGTTTCCGCCATCGCCCGCTCCATAGAGCCAGTGACGTGATCGGCGTAAAGGATGACCTTGCCATCGACGTTACGCGCGGCACGACCAATGGTCTGGATCAGCGAGGTCTCCGAACGCAGGAAGCCTTCTTTGTCAGCATCCAGGATAGCAACAAAGCCGCACTCGGGAATATCAAGACCTTCACGCAGCAGATTGATGCCGACAAGCACATCGAAGGCGCCAAGTCGCAAATCGCGCAGGATCTCGATGCGCTCCAGCGTGTCAATATCAGAGTGCATATAGCGCACGCGAATACCCTGCTCATGCAAGTACTCTGTCAGGTCTTCCGCCATTCGCTTGGTCAGAACGGTGACAAGCGTACGGTAACCTTTTGCCGTTGTTTCGCGAATTTCACCAAGGACGTCATCCACCTGGGATTTGGCCGGGCGCACTTCGACGGGCGGATCGATCAGGCCTGTCGGCCGAATGACCTGTTCGGCGAAAACGCCGCCAGACTCTTCCATCTCCCACGTGCTGGGTGTTGCGGACACAGCGACGGTCTGCGGCCGCATGGCGTCCCATTCTTCAAACCGCAACGGGCGGTTGTCCATGCAGGACGGGAGGCGGAATCCATATTCGGCCAGCGTTGCCTTGCGGCGGAAGTCGCCCTTGTACATGGCGCCGATTTGCGGAATCGTCACGTGGCTCTCATCGATGAAAACGAGTGCATTGTCAGGAATATATTCGAACAGCGTGGGTGGCGGCTCTCCGGGTTTGCGGCCCGTCAGATAGCGCGAATAATTTTCGATGCCGGCGCAGGAGCCAGTTGCTTCCAACATCTCCAGGTCGAATGTACAGCGCTGTTCGAGTCGTTGCGCTTCGAGCAGACGCCCCGCCGCATTCAATTCGACAAGGCGATGTTTCAACTCCTCCTTTATCGACTTGACAGCCTGATTGAGCGTTGGACGCGGTGTCACATAGTGCGAATTCGCATAAATCTTCACCGAGCGCAGATCGCCTGTCTTCTGGCCGGTGAGTGGATCGAACTCTGTGATTGCCTCAATCTCGTCGCCGAACATTGAAATACGCCAGGCTCGATCCTCAAGGTGGGCAGGAAAGAGCTCGATCGTGTCGCCGCGCACGCGGAACGAACCGCGGGTGAAATCCATCTCACGCCGTTTATATTGCTGCGCCACCAGATCCGCGAGCAGCGCCCGCTGGTCGAGACGGTCGCCGATCTTCATTTCGAAGGTCATGGCGGTATAGGTTTCGACAGAGCCGATACCGTAAATGCAGGATACCGAGGCGACGATAATCACATCGTCGCGCTCAAGCAGCGAGCGGGTAGCCGAGTGACGCATCCGGTCAATCTGCTCGTTTATCGAGGATTCCTTCTCGATATAGGTGTCGGACCTCGGCACATAGGCTTCCGGTTGATAGTAATCGTAATAGGAAACGAAATATTCGACCGCATTGTTCGGAAAGAACGATTTGAATTCGCCGTAGAGCTGTGCAGCAAGCGTCTTGTTCGGAGCAAGGATCAAAGCAGGGCGTTGTGTCGCTTCGATCACCTTCGCCATCGTAAATGTCTTGCCGGAACCAGTGACACCAAGCAGGACCTGTGTCCTGTCGTCGTCCTTGATACCGGAAACGAGGTCCTGGATCGCAGTCGGTTGGTCGCCCGAAGGCTGGAAGTCGGTTTCCATCCTTATCTGGATGCCGCCTTCCGATTTTTCCGGCCGTGCGGGCCGGTGGGGCTGCCAGGCCATACCATTCTTGAACAGCGGATTGCCGCTCTCGATCAATGCGGTAAGTGCGGCAACCGTGGCGGTGGCGCCACCGGGCATGATGTTACCGGCGTCTTCCAGACCGATATCAAGTCCTGCTACAGGATTGAGCCCTGCTGCGGCGCGTGTTTTTGGATCGGTTGACCCACCAATTGACGTGCCACGCGATGTTCGCGACGTACTGGATTGCGAACTCCCGGCCTTCCTTGGCTTGGACGCTTTCGGTGCGGATTTGGCTGTTTCATCGGTGATTTGCTTGGCCCAATCGCTGATCGAACCGGACAGCGGTGCGCCTTCCAGTTCGGGTTGGGGCATTTCGCCGAAACCGTCGACGTTATACTTGTCAGGAGATTTAACCATAGGTTGAATATGGGAGGAGTCCGATAAAATGGGAAGACCTGGGTAGCGAAAAGTCACAGTTCCCGACAGGCTACTGACACAGTGTTGTCAGGAGCGAGGTCACCGTTGATCGTGCTTCAACGCCGGAAAATGCTCTCGCGATGATAGCGCAAAAACTCTGGATGAGGACGATGACTGTCATCTTCTGGCAGCGCAATCCGTCCCGATCCATTCAACAATTTATCGACCTGGGGTTCGAAGTAGCGACGGGATTTCAATATCCGGTAATCGGCGTCGATCGAGAGGAGGCCTTTATCGAACATCCAGTGAATGCAGCGGGAAAGTGCGATGCCGTTGCTGACCGAATCGGGGCCTCCCGCCTCGACCGGCATGATGTGTGCGCATTCAACTTCAAATGTCCCGTCTGGTGCCTGCATCGATATGTCGGTCATGGCGCAGGTCATCCCGTAAGCATTTCCAACCAGATGCCTGAACGCTCGATCCCGAAGTGAACGGGACGTCAGTATTCGCGTGCGTTCGGAAGCTGTCGGCGCATCTTCTGCGAATCCTTGTGGAAGCGCCGGCTCATCTTCAAGGACGGCTTTGCCGAAAGCCGCTTCGATAATCCGATAAAAGTTCTCATCAGAGATAGCCCTGACTTCCTGTTGGGCAAGCGACGCATTTACTGATCCGTCGCTCTCCAACATGCTGTCCTCGAAATACAGGATAGGACCGAATGAAACGTCCCGAATGCTGAATGGAACCGGCTCCGGGAATTCGAAGAACTGCTCAAGCTTGGCCTCGCGATAGCCTGGGTTGTCGGTCGCGGCGTGTATTGATGCGACACATGCCGCAGCAAAGTATCCTGCGGGGCGCGTCAGGCGTCTGCCGGCACGCGGCATCGGCAGATAATAAATAACCCAGTCGCCTATCCTATCGCGAACAATGTCTTGATATTTCTCGCGAAAGAGAAAGCGCTTATCGTAATCGCAGTTCGTGTATATCTTTGATTTTATGTGAAATATGGCTGCCATAAGTCCGCAATCTACTTGCTGAAATGAAATCTCTTTTCAGCATGCAGGTGACTGCAAGGCAGCGAAACGCATTTGAAATTGTATTTTCAGGATCCATTCAATCTGGAATGGCAAACGGGGGGATCAGCCGTAGCGCAGCTTTAGGCCCAAAATCGTCAGGATAAGCAGCAGTGTCACTCCATTCGCCGCTATCACTGGCCAGGAACCGATCATCATTCCATAAATGAACCACAGAAAGACACCAAGCACGAGCGAGACATTCATCACTAGGGAAATGCTTGCTGTCTCGCGATGCCGCACAATCTTGATAATCTGCGGGACCCAGCACAAGGTAGTGATTACGGCAGCGAGACTGCCGATAAGCTCAATATGGAGAGGCACGGAACGGGCTTTCAAAACGGGCGGAATGCAATTGATATATGAGCAGATTCTCCGGGGAAATACAGCGGATTCATGGCATAAAGTTTGTATGCGACAATTTTGTATTTTGCGCGCTTTTTGTGCCATCGAGCTGCACTCAGAAGATCAAAGGATCGCGTCCCATGTTGAGGTGAAGTTCGTGCCCGTCATAAGCGTTGGCTTCTGCAACTGCTTCATTCAACTCGACTCCGAGTCCTGGTTCCGGTGATGGAATGATATAGCCGTCTTCCCAACGGATCGGTTTCTTCAGGATATCGGCATGAAAACCACTAAAGGCCTGGATGCATTCGAGAATAAGGAAATTTGGGCTGCACGTTGAGATCTGAATGTTGGCGGCGCCGACGATGGGACCGCAATAGAGGTGCGGCGCGATCTGCGCATGAAACGTTTCGGCCATACCTGCAATCTTCTTGGCTTCGAGGATCCCGCCGACACGGCCAAGATTCATTTGCAGGACATTGGCCGCCCGATTCACCAGCAAGCGTTGAAACTCATACTTCGTCGTCAGGCGTTCGCCGGCAGCGACCGGGATGGATGTGTGTTGCTGCACGTAGCCCATGTGCTCGGGCATGTCTGGCGGGACTGGCTCTTCAAGCCAAAGCGGATCATAGGGTTCTAGCCGCTTTGCCAGTCTGACGGCACTCGTTGGAGTCATCTGGCCATGCGTGCCAAACAGCAGATCTGCCTTGGAGCCGACAGCCTCGCGAACAAGGCGAACGAATTTCTCGCCAAGGTCGAGTTGCTCGAGAGAAAGCTGGCGTGGATCAAACGACGTATAAGGAGCGACGGGGTCGAACTTCACGGCAGTGTAGCCTTGCGCGACATATTCTGCGGCGCGCTCCGCCGATGCCTCGGCATTCCAGTAGATGGCGGATGTCTCGCCAAGTTCGGGCTTGGGATAAAGGTAGGTGTAGCTGCGGAGTTTCTCGTGCACCTTGCCGCCAAGCAACTCGTAGACGGGCTTATCTGCTTCCTTGCCGATAATGTCCCAGCAGGCCATCTCAAGCGCCGATACCGCGCCCATGATGGTCACATCCGGTCGCTGGGTAAAACCGGCGGAATAGGCGCGACGGAAGAAGCGCTCAATGTGATGCGGGTCTTCTCCGACGAGCCAGCGTTCCGCAACGTCTTCAACAACCATGCGCATCACTTGCGGACTGACGGTGGAATTGTAGGCCTCGCCGTAGCCAACAACACCGGAGTCTGTTGTAAGTTTGACGAAGAGAAACCAGGTCCCGCCAAACGCTGGTGGCGGATTGCCGACCACGAAGGTTTTGACATCGGTGATTTTCATGGATCCCTCCGAAATTCGTTACCGACACAGACTAGGCCAGGCCAGGAACGATCCTGAAACCGCGCAACGACCCGGTATGTCGGGTTTCCGACAGTTGTTGCACATACCCCCTTTTCAATCCTATTGGCGCACCGCATCATTGACCGAACCAGCAATCACCTACGGAGACCGGAATTGACCGAAAAGACCAAGCCGATTGGCGAACTGACCCTGCGCACCCTCGCCATGCCAGCCGATGCCAATGCGGCGGGGGATATTTTCGGTGGCTGGGTTATGGCGCAGATGGATTTGTCCTGTGGCATCCGGGCAGCGGAAAGAGCACGCGGGCGCGTGGTGACAGCTGCGGTCAAGGAAATGGCTTTCGCCAAGCCCGTAAAGATCGGCGATACGCTCTGTATCTACACGCATATCGCCCATGTCGGACGCACATCGATCGTCTTGAAGGTCGAGGCATGGGCACAGCGTTATCTGTCGGATCTGATGGAACTGGTTACCCATGCCGACTTTGTCATGGTTGCGCTCGATAAGGAAGGCAAGCCGACACCCGTGCCGGAGACCTAACGGCTAGCTCTGGCTGCCGATCAAATATTTATCCCAGAACCCTGCTTCTGCTTCAGTCTGTTCGACTATGTCGATCCACAGGCCAGAAGGATCATGGAAACCGAAGCGGCGCTGACCGAAAGGCTCGTCAGTCAACGGATACTCGATCTCAAGGCCGGTAGCGCTGATGTTTTCGAACACAGCCTTGGCATCGTCGACCTGTAGTTCGAAGCACATGCCTTTACCGCTGAAAGACTCGGGGCCGGGCGGGGCGGACGGATGGTCGGGTGTCATAAAGGCGATGGAGGCCGACTGGTCCTCGGTTGTGAGCCAGGAGATCCACGTGCTGTCGAAGCCGCTGACAAAGCCCAAGTGCTTGATCCAGAAGTCACGGCACGCTTCTTTTCGAGTGGTGACGATGATCGGATAGCGGTCGGTGAAACGCATATTGTCCTCCTGTAATGTGCGATTCTGCCCATTAAAGAAGATATGAAAAGCACGTGGCAAGTCCCATTTGGCAGTAGCGTTATAGGAATATGTTCTCAGATGAGAACTTCGGTGGCATTGCAAATCATCATGCACAGAGACATGGTAAGTTCGTGTCGTTATCGGTAATGTCGAATACGATTCTTGTAAAATTCCAGGATCAAACGATCCTCATTTTGATAAAAGACATACCATTTCTGGAAAAATGCGTTCGAAAATTGGGGCAAAAACGTGGCATTTTTTGGCGCAATTCATACTCACGCACGCGCGATGAAGCCAACAGCGCGAAAGTCGACTTTGTCGAATTGTTCTTCGATCTCGTTTTTGTCTTCGCAATCACTCAAATATCGCATCTGCTACTGCACGACCTGAGCATTAAAGGTCTTGCCGAAAGTGCGTTGATGCTCGCAGCGATCTGGTGGGTCTGGGTCTATACGATGTGGTGTAACAACTGGCTCGACCCGGCCACGCTGCCGGGGCGGATCATGCTGTTCGTGCTGATGCTGGCGGGTCTTGTGCTTTCCACGTCAATTCCCACGGCGTTCGGAGAACGCGGAACGGTGTTCGCTTGCGCCTTCGTCTTCATGCAAGTCGGCCGATCAATTTTCATGATCTGGAATATTGGGGACGAGCGGAAGCGGATCATCCGGTTCAGTCGGAATGACATGCTTATAAAAGCGTTCTGTTCTTGCTCAGCGACAGGCGCGGCGCCCGGTGCGGCGCTGCATCAGGTCAAAATGGAAATGATCGCGGTGGAACCTGTCGTAGCCAGGGCCGAGAACAGTTGTGAAATAATCGCACGCGTCTGAGCGCACGGAATTTAGCAGCCCGCGCTGGCGGAAGGCGAAGAAGCCGGGCTTCTGTACCTTAATATCGCGACCATTGTTGAGGGTGATCTTCGCGATATCGAGTGCGTTGCCCTTGGAATGTTCAGACATGCTTCGCCCGCGTTGATTGCTCATGGTACGGCAGGAATAGCTCGACGCCTGGTGAATCGTGTTGATCCCGGAGAGATAGCGAAGTCGCGTAGAAGGTGAGAGATCGCCCTTGACCCAGCGCGCAAATGCCAGCGTCATCTGGCAGTTCAACGTTGCGCTCGGCTTGAGTTTGATCCGACCGCTCGAGAAACCGCTGACTCTAAGCGGATGATCGATACGGCATACGCCTCCATCGTTGATCGGTTCGCGTTCCTGGAAGACAACGCCAAGCCGTTTCAGCTGGGTCCGGCAGGCGACCTCGCTGCTGGACATGGCATAAAGGTTTTCACCCCGGGCTATCGGATCGCTTATGCCGCCCGGATAACCATGGCTATCGTCCTGGTTTTCTTCGTTGATGACTGGATCGGGTTCAGGGGTGGACGGTAACTGGGTATCCTGGTTCGCAATTTGCTGATCGTCCGGTGTCGACAGCGGCTGCAGCTCCTCGCTCGCCATCTGTTCGCTCTCTGGTACAACCAGTCTCTGAGTATCCTCTGTTGCTACCTGCTGGTTCTCCTCACTGGCCAGGGATTGCTCAGCTACAGCCGTGTCCGTGCTGCTCCCGACGTCAGCCATCGGGCGTCTGACATCGCCCATGCCGCAAGCATTGAGCGCCGTGCATGAACACAGAACCATGATCGTTGACATGCGCCTCAAGCGCCTAGCGGACGACAACGCAAAACTCATGTCACCACATCCCCTTGCCTGATGCAGCTAAAACTAGTTATAAATTGTAAAGGAAAGGTCAGCGCTGGCCTTAAGACCTGCGTCAGAAATACGGCGCGCGCGGTTGTGGCTTGATTTCATTGCATGCGGCAATGCAATTAGGTGGAACTGCAGTCTCTCCTTTCCTCCCAAATGAGCCAATGATGTCAACCTTCCTTTCACCCTCCATCATGCCCATCCTGCTGCTCATAGTGTCGAACGTGTTCATGACCTTCGCCTGGTATGGTCATCTGAAGTACCCGGCTGCACCTTTGACCCCAGTGGTCTTCGGCAGTTGGGGTATCGCACTCGTTGAATACTGGTTTGCGATCCCCGCAAATCGTATTGGACACGCGGTCTATTCGACGGCGGAGCTGAAGACCATGCAGGAAGTGATCACGCTGGTTGTCTTCAGCGTGTTCTCTGTCCTTTACCTGAAGGAATCGTTCACTTGGCAGCATGTGGCGGGATTCGCCCTGATAGCCGGTGGGGCAACGTTGATTTTCAAGGCCTGACATCGGCCCGGCTGCGCAGAGCCGGAACAAGCTCGACTGCAATCATTGCGACGAAGATGAGGGCGCAGCCAACTGCCCCCTGGATCGACATGCGTTCTCCAAGTATGAGGGCGCCAAAAAGTGCAGCGAAGAGCGCTTCGGAAGACAACATGATGGCAGCTTGTGGTGCGGTTGTGAAACGTTGACCGACTGCCTGCAGCGTGAAGGCAATTCCGGAAGAGAATATACCAGCAAAGAGGATCTCCGGTGCGGCTGCCAGCACTGAAAAGACTTCGGTGCGTTCGGTCCCGAGCGCGATGATGAGGCCGAGGACACCGCATACGACAAATTGCACGAGTGCAAGCATGATCGGTCTGCCGCTCTTGATTGCAATGCGATTGACGAAAATGATCTGAAGTGCCCAGAACGCAGCGCAGGCAACTGTCAACCAGTCGCCGATCGCCAATCCATCGAGCTGACCGCCGGATAACAAATAAATGCCTGCAAGCGCCGTCATGGCGCAGGGCCACACCACAGGATGGGGCCACTGCCAGAACAGCAAGACGGCCAGGAATGGCACCATCACGACATAAAGCCCGGTCAGGAAGCCTGAGTTGGTAACCGACGTTGTCATTATGCCGATTTGCTGGAGTGCTGCGCCGGAAAAAAGCAGCACGCCGATGAAGAAAAATCCGTAATAGTCCGAGCGTGTCAGCTTTTCGTGGGAATTTTTTTCTTCGCGGACTGCGAAGGGGAGGACGGTCAGAGCCGCCAAGAGGAATCGGACGGCAACAAACATGAAGGGGCCAACACTGCTCATGGCGCTGGATTGCGCGACAAAACCGAGGCCCCAGATAGCTCCAGCAGCAAGCAGCAAAATATTGGCACGGCCGTGCGTCATGATGATTCTCCGCGGATACCCTGTCCCCGCCGCGGCGAATCTGTAATGGCTACGACACACGGCAGCAAGCGGATTTGAATCAGGTCTGAGGTGTGCGGCTCAAGCGGATGATTTCTCCATTGCTTTCATCGGTGAGGAGGTAGACTGAGCCGTCAGGAGCAACCCGAACATCGCGTATACGCCCAAACTCGCCGTCGAAAATCCGCTCTTCGCCCGTGATCACGCCTTTTTCATCGCGGTCGAGGCGCGATAGCAATTCGAACTTGAGTGACCCGACAAGGAGGTCGCCTTTCCATTCGGGAAACATTGCCCCCTCATAGACTGCGGCCCCCGAAGGCGCGATCGACGGGTCCCAGTAGTAAAGCGGCTGCTCATAGCCTTTGGCCGCCGTACCCTTACCAATCTTCGCGCCCGAGTAATCCTTGCCATATGTTATCACTGGCCAGCCATAATTCTTTCCTGGCTGCGGCTGGTTGACCTCGTCGCCACCCATTGCGCCATGCTCTACGGTCCACAGTGATTGCGTGACGGGGTCCCAAAATGCGCCTTGCGGGTTACGGTGGCCCTTGGACCAGAGCTCCGGAAGGCCCAGCTTTCCATCGGCAAACGGATTGTCTGCCGGAATGGAGCCATCCGCGTTGATGCGTAGCACAGAACCTGCATGATCCCTGAAATCCTGTGCACGCCGTTGCTCGCCCCGTTCACCCATGGTGACGAACAGCTTGCCGTCGGGCGCTACAACGATGCGCGAGCCGAAATGCTGTCCTCTCCTGCTCTTCCGGTTCATCGAAACGAGCACGGATACATCTTCAAGTGCTGCGCCATTCTGGTCGCGGACAAGTTTCGCGCTTGCCAATGCCGTTCCGGCTCCCCCCTTGCCCGGTTGTGAATAGGTGAAATAAATTCCGCCGCTTGTCGGGAAGTCGGGGGCGAGCGCAACGTCGAGCAATCCACCCTGACCCATGACTGCGACCTTGGGTACGTTGGCGATTGGTTCCGAAACCTTGCCGTTGGTGATGATGCGCATGTTGCCGACCCGTTCGGTCACGAGGAGGGCGCCATCCGGCAGAAAGGCAAGGCTCCACGGATGGTTGAGACTGCCTGCAACTGTTTCCGTCGAAACAGTTACTTTTTCGGTCTTGAAGTCCTTCGCGGAAGCAGTGACGCAAGAAGCGGCAATCAGGGTGGTGAACACGCTGACGGATAAGGCTCTAAATCCCGAATTCATTAATGACTATCCTTTTGTCGTTCGGCAAAGCATGCCGTATTTTGCGCATAATCCACTCATCCGTCGTCTCACAGTGATGTGAATGATGCCTCGGCTCCACCAGCCGGCTAAGAACAAGCCGTGAGTTGCGACATTTTCCACTTTCTTCGTGAAATTGCCCGAAACAGTGCTATATTGAGGGACGGATGACTGAACGGTTCCGAAGTTTGAGCTTCGGTGACCGTTTTCTTTTTGTGCCGCGCGGCTACCCGATAAGGCGCCGTTCGGTACTGACTACGAAAGGAGAGGGCATGGAAAAGGTCCCGATGACACAGGCTGGGTTTGATAAGCTCAAGGAAGAATTGCGCTGGCGCCAACAGGAAGAGCGGCCGCGCATCATCCAGGCAATTTCGGAAGCGCGCGCCCATGGCGACCTTTCGGAAAATGCCGAGTATCATGCCGCCAAGGAAGCGCAGAGCCATAATGAAGGCCGCGTGGGCGAGCTTGAGGATTATACCGCTCGCGCCGAAATCATCGATATATCAAAGCTTTCAGGCGACAAGATCAAGTTTGGCGCCACGATCCATCTGATCGACGAGGATACCGAAGAGAAGCGGATCTATCAGATTGTTGGCGATCAGGAGGCAGACCCGAAAGCCGGACGCATTTCCATTTCATCGCCGATTGCGCGCGCGCTGATCGGCAAGAGCGAGGGTGAGACGATCGAGGTCAATGCACCGGGTGGTGCCCGGTCTTACGAAATCATCGGCTTCAGATTCGTCTGAATCGGTGTCTGCCGATAGCGTGAACAGCGTCGAAGTGATCGCTCCGAATTTCAAGCGAGAGCTTTCCGGAGTCACTTCGACGATCATTCAACTCATTCCGTTGCAGCGGGCCAATGGCCTCAATATTGTCACCATGGGTCCGGGATTGCCCGCGGCACTGCCGAGTATTGGCTGGATGTCGGTTCCAGCTCTTTGGTTCAAGCCGAGGACCCGACCATTTCGCATCTGGCACGCGCGCCGCAACAATGAGATGATTGCCGGGATTCTTATGCGCTCGGTGCTGCGCATGAGATTGAAGCTGTTGTTCACTTCGGCTGCGCAACGGGATCACAAGCCTTTCACCAAATGGCTGATCCGGCAAATGAACGCGGTGATTGCCACGAGTGGCAAGTCTGGCAGTTTCCTGAAAGTGCCCCACACGGTCATTATGCACGGTGTCGATACAGACCTGTTCCATCCACCACAGGATGAACAGGACAGGTTTGCGGCCTCAGGCCTTCCGGGAGAACTTCTGGTTGGCTGTTCGGGACGCATCCGGCCTTCTAAAGGTACGGATCTCTTCGTTGATGCGATGATCAATCTATTGCCGCAGCACCCGCGATGGACAGCGGTCATGACTGGCCGCACGACCACGGAAAACAAGGGCTTTGAACAAGCGCTCCGTGACAAAATTGCGCAAGCGGGACTCGCGGATCGCATCCTGTTCCTGGGGGAGGTGCCTGATGTGCGCCTCTGGTATCGCAGGATGACCCTCTATGTGGCGCCTTCGCGCAATGAAGGTTTTGGCCTAACGCCGCTTGAAGCCATGGCGTCACAAACGGCTGTCGTGGCGAGCGATGCCGGTGCGTATGCCGAGATGATCGAGGCTGGAACCGGAACTGTCGTTACCGCCGGCGATGGTGCTGCGCTCGAGGCGGCCATTGCACCTTACCTTGCGGATCCAGCTATGTGTGAAAGCGCTGGCAGATCGGCGCTTGCCCATGTCCGGGAAAACTTCCCGTTGCAAAAGGAAGCCGTCAAGATCCTTGAAGTCTATGAGAACATGTTCGACAGCGGATCGAAGCTGTGACGGTTGCGGCTTTCATCATCCATCTTGGACGGGCGGAGAAGCGTGGAGAACATGTTCGCGGATTGATCAGGCGCTTGCCAGTCAAAGCAGAGATCGTCGAAGCTTTGGACGCGCTGGACATGAGCGATGACGAGGTGCGGGCCGTCTATAGCCGCTCGCTGCACAGCCCGCATTATCCATTTGCGCTGCGTGTGTCAGAAGTTGCCTGCTTTCTATCGCATCGCAAGGCCTGGCAAGCAATCGTCAACCGCAATCTCGATGCCGGCCTCATCATAGAGGACGATGTCGATGTGGACGATGCAGCTTTTGCCACGCAATTGAAGCTTGCCATGGATAGCGTGAAGCAAAGCGACTATATCCGCTTTCCGCGCTGGCCGCGGGGTGAGAAGGGGCCAGAAGTTGCCCGGGCCGGTACAAACAGCCTTATAGAGCCGGCATTGCCGGGCCTCGGGATGCAGATGCAACTCGTCGGACGTGATGCGGCGGCCGCGCTGCTTGCGGCAACCGAACGTTTCGACCGGCCCGTCGATACGACGATCCAGATGCGCTGGTTGCACCCGATCCGCATACTTTCAGCGCGTCCGATCACCATTCGCGAGATTGATTTCAATCTTGGCGGAACGGTGGTTCAGGGCAAGAACAAGACCGTTTTGGCGCGGCTGGGCCGGGAGATCCTGCGGCCTTGCTATCGTGTCAGCCTGTATTTCCACAGCCTGACACGCAAACGGCTCTAGAGTACCATCAGGGGTTCGTTCTTGACGGACCGGATGGTCAGCGATGTGCGTACGGAATCGACATTCGGCGTCGACGTCAATTCTTCGATGACGAAGTTCTGGAACGTGCTGAGGTCGCTGGCGACGCAGTGGAGCAGAAAATCCGACTCGCCCGATACCATCCAGGCGCGGCGAACCAGAATCCAGTCCCGCGTCTTTTCTGCGAAACTTTTCAGATCGGCATCCGATTGGCGATGCAGGCGGATCATGCAAAAGGCGACAATATCCTGACCCAGGATCGAGCCGTTGAGAATAGCCCGATAACCTTGAATGACGCCGCTCTCCTCGAGCTTGCGCACCCGGCGCAGGCACGGCGGCGCCGAAATACCGACGCGTTCAGCCAGTTCCACATTGGTGATCCGGCCATTATCCTGCAGCTGTTTCAGGATTTTCCAGTCGATCGCATCGAGGTCCGCCTTCAAAGGCATATTCTATCCTGTCCCAAGAGAATTGTGGTCACCATAGGCGATTCCCCGCGCTGTGTAATCACATCCCGCGCCGGTTGCAAACAGGTTCAACACTGGAAGATGCATACGAAGAATACGAGAGCCCCAGACCGCAATTTTGACATCTGATGCGTCATAACCTGTTCCGGCAGACGGTACAACGCGCTGGAGATCCGCAATCAAACGTACAAGCTGTGGCTAACGCGCCTATGTTGCGCACAGACCTTGCAACAAAGGGGTCTGAACCACTACTTTATGGCGGTTGAAAGCGAACCCCGGTTTAAGCCACCTATCGTGGCTCGAACCGACAATAATTCAAGGTCTTGTTATGTCACAGCGCCATGTGCCCGTTCTTATCATCGGTTCCGGTCCCGCCGGTTACACCGCAGCGATCTATGCGGCCCGCGCAAACCTGAAGCCGGTTATCGTGGCCGGCCTGCAGCAGGGCGGGCAGTTGATGATCACGACCGATGTGGAAAATTATCCGGGCTATGCCGATACAGTTCAGGGCCCCTGGATGATGGATCAAATGCGTATCCAGGCTGAGCATGTTGGCGCCGAGATCGTGCATGACATCATCACTGAGGTCGATTTGTCCGTTCGTCCGTTCCGCCTCGTTGGTGATGGCGGTACGCAATATACATGTGACGCCCTCATCATTGCCACGGGTGCGCAGGCAAAATGGCTCGGCATACCGACAGAACAGGCGTTCATGGGCTTCGGCGTATCCGCCTGCGCTACATGCGATGGTTTCTTTTATCGCAACAAAGATGTTGTGGTGGTCGGCGGCGGCAATACTGCGGTGGAAGAAGCACTTTACCTTGCCAATCTGGCTAAGTCGGTCACGGTCGTGCATCGTCGCGATCACTTCCGTGCGGAAAAAATCCTGCAGGACCGTCTTTTCAGAAAAGAGAACATCAAAGTCGTTTGGGACAGTGTCGTTGATGAGATCACCGGTACAGAAGCCAAGGCGCCGCTACCAGCATCGGTATCCGGCGTGCGGCTGAAGAATGTGAAGACGGGCGAGACGACAGACCTGGCTACTGATGGTGTCTTCGTTGCCATCGGCCATGCACCGGCCGTTGAGCTTTTTAAGGGGAAACTCAAGCATAAGCCGAATGGTTATCTCTGGACTGCGCCAGACTCGACTGCAACGGACGTCTCAGGTGTCTATGCTGCTGGCGATGTCACTGACGATATTTATCGTCAGGCGGTCACTGCGGCCGGGATGGGCTGCATGGCAGCTCTCGAAGCCGAACGTTGGCTTGCTGCTCAGGAACCAGTACGCGAAGCTGCTGAATAGCAGCCAATAATTGGAGCTGACCACGATATGCGTGGTCAGAACGGGGAGAAATTGCGCGATGTCGCTTGATTGGGACAAGCTGCGAATATTTCATGCTGCTGCGGAGGCGGGGTCATTCACCCATGCCGCTGAGACGCTGCATTTGTCGCAATCGGCTATTTCCCGCCAGGTGAGTGCACTTGAGCAGGACGTTGGCGTACCGCTGTTCCACCGCCACGCCCGTGGACTTATCCTTACCGAGCAGGGCGAGGTTCTCTACCGCACGGCTCATGAAGTGCTGATGAAGCTCGAAAATGTCCGCTCGCGTCTCACCGAGAGCAAGGACAGGCCATCCGGAAAATTGCGCGTCACCACAACGGTCGGACTTGGCTCAGGCTGGCTGATCGAGCGCGTGCAGGAGTTCATTGAGCTTTACCCGGAAGTGCAACTGCAATTGCTACTCGACAATGAGGAGCTTGATCTGACGATGCGCCATGCGGATTGCGCTATTCGCCTGCGTCAGCCGCAGCAACCAGATCTGATTCAGCGTCGGCTGTTTACCGTGCACATGCACGTCTATGCATCGCCGGCCTATATTGCCAAGTATGGCAAGATCGAAAGTATCGAAGAGATCGACACGCATCGCATTGTCAGCTTTGGTGAGCCCGCGCCCTCTTACCTGACCAATCTTAACTGGCTGGAGGTGATCGGCCGGTCAGACGGCAATTTGCGGCCGGCAGTCCTGCAGATCAACAACCTCCTCTCGATCAAGCGGGCGATCCAGAAGGGTGTCGGCCTCGGTGTGCTGCCGGACTACATGGTGGAGAAGGATTCAACGCTGGTCCGGCTACTGCCTGAAATGGAACTGCCGTCATTCGATACGTTCTTCTGCTATCCGGAAGGAATCAAAAACGCTGCCAAATTGCACGTGTTTCGAGATTTCCTTTTCTCGAAAGCGCGCACCTGGTCGTATTGAGCGCATCGGTCAGAGGTTTTGCGAAAAGTTTTTCTTTCCAGCCGAGCGCCTGGCGGCAGCATAAAATTACCCGTTTTTCCCATGCCGCTGACGATCATTCCAATATTGCAAGGGAAACTGGTGCTATGCATTCGGCGCATGGGTGCGTTGCACAAATGGGTGTTGCGATAAACGGCTAAAACCCTCATATCCACATCACTTGCCGGTGCGTCTCCTCCTCCCATTGCGCGCCCGCAAGTGTTCCCCTCTGGAGGTTTCGCCGGAAACGGCATCCCTTCAAAACTTAAGGCCGGGCAATTGTCCGGCCTCTTTTCTTTTCAGGGGTAAATTCACGGTACATCATCGATAGAGCGGTTCGCTCTCGAGTTCCTTGTACATCGACGCAACCTGTTCGCCATAACCGTTAAACAACAGGGTCGGCACCGTTTCTCCCGTATGCAGCACGCGTTCCTGTGCCTGGCTCCAGCGCGGGTGCGCGACCTCCGGGTTAACGTTAGCCCAGAAGCCGTATTCGTTCGAAGCCAATCCCTCCCAGAAGCTTACAGGACGCTCATCAGTGAAGGTGATTTTGCGGATCGATTTCACCGACTTGAACCCGTATTTCCAGGGCAAGGCGAGCCGTATGGGCGCGCCGAACTGGTTGAGCAGGGGTTTGCCGTAGGCTCCGGTGACGATGAACGCCAGGTCGTTGGCGGCTTCTGCCATCGTCACGCCTTCGACGTAAGGCCAGGTATAGAGGAAGCCGTTCTGTCCGCTTGCCATCGAGGGATCATTGAACGTCTCGAAGCGAATGTATTTTGCGGATGCTGTTGGCTTGGCAAGTTCAACGAGTTTTGCCAGGGAGAAGCCGGTCCAGGGTACTGTCATTGACCAGGCCTCGACACAGCGATGGCGATAAAGCCGCTCCTCCAGCGGGATTTTTGTTTCGAGATCCGCAAAGGCTATCGTGAAGGGTTCGTCCACCATCCCGTCGATCTCGATGTCCCAAGGGTTTGTAATCAGTGTCTGTGCTTCCGTCCAGATGTCCTTGTCGCCACCAAACTCGTAGAAATTGTTGTATTTCGAATTGATCTCTTCGGGTGTGAGGCTGCGATCAAGCTTGTAGGCTTCATTCCGCTTCGCCGGATAAAGGGCAGGGTTGCCTGCGGGTTTGCGCTCGGCTTCTGCATGCGCCGTTCCGGACAGAGGGGAGGTCGCAACCACCAGCGCACCCAAGCCCCAGGCCTTGAGGATCGCACGCCGATTGAGGAATACGTCTTCAGGTGTTGCCAGGGCTTCGGAAAGCGCCCAGCCGGGCTTTCGGTGGATAGCAATCATGATCATTCCTTGTGTGCAGTTTTCGACTGAACGTACCCAGTTTTCGACAACTGGAGTCACACAATACTGTGAAGCTTTGGGAGGCGCGCAAAAATAAAAGGGCCACAACGGGCCCCTCAATTCTTGCCTGTTCGCTGGCCTCAGCGAAGGTTGGCGCAGAAGCGCTGGATGCGCTTACCGGCTTCTTCGAGATTGGCATCGGACGTGGCATAGGAGATGCGGAAATTCGGTCCAAGACCGAATGCCGAACCGTGCACAGCCGCGACGGCTTCGGTCGCGAGCAGTTCGCTCACAAAATCCTCGTCCGTTGCAATGACCTTGCCGGACGGGGCGGTCTTGCCGATTGCTGCCGCGCAGGACGGATAGACGTAGAAGGCTCCTTCCGGCTTGGGGCATTCCAGGAAATTGGTCTGGTTAAGCATCGAGACAATGAGATCGCGGCGCGCTTCGAATGCTTTCTTAAAGACCGTCAGGTGGGCCTGTGTGCCGTCGAGGGCCTCCACTGCCGCCCATTGCGAGATCGAGCTTGTGCCCGAGGTTTGCTGACCTTGCACCATATCCATGGCCTTGATCAGTTCCAGCGGACCGGCAGCGTAGCCGATACGCCAACCGGTCATGGCGTAGGCTTTCGACACGCCGTTCATGGTCAACGTGCGATCATAAAGGTTCGTTTCAACCTGTGCTGGTGTTACGAACTTGAAATCGCCATAGGTCAGATGTTCGTACATGTCGTCAGTCAACACCCAGACATGCGGATGGCGCATGAGGACGTCGGTAAGCTTCTTCATCTCGTCCCAGCTGTATGCAGCGCCGGATGGGTTAGAGGGAGAGTTCATGATGATCCATTTGGTTTTAGGTGTAATGACCCTTTCCAGATCCTCCGGCTGCAGCTTGAACTCGTTCTCCTGGACGGCTGAAACGATGACGGGTGTGCCACCGCACAGGGCCACCATTTCAGGGTAGCTCACCCAATACGGAGCGACGCAGATCACTTCATCCCCAGGGTTTAGAGTCGCGAGCAACGCATTGTAAATGACGTGCTTGCCGCCGGTTCCGACGATCACCTGGTTCGACTTGTATTCGAGCTCGTTCTCGCGCTTGAACTTGCGCACAATAGCCTCGCGCAGCTGCGGGATGCCGGCGACAGGGGTGTATTTCGTCTCACCGCGGCGAATAGCGGCGATAGCAGCTTCCTTGACATTGTCGGGCGTATCAAAATCCGGCTCGCCAACGGAAAGCGATATGACATCCCGGCCCTCGGCTTTCAGATCGCGCGCTTTCTGGGTGATCGCAATCGTTGCGGAAGTCTTCACGCGGGAAAGGGCGTCTGCGAGGAATGCCATGGTATCGTTCTCCAATAACGAGGGTTTGATGACCGGTAGACGGTTTGCGGGCCTGCTATGTCGCAATGGCCGGAGAATCGCAAGCAAAAGCATGGTGATGGTCTTCACATCGTGCACTTTCTGTGCAGGGTGTGGCATGGATTGCTGCAAACATCAGCGATGCTTGCATTACGCTTCAATCAAAATGATTGGACAGAGAGGGAAGTAGCGGGAATATTCGCCCGCCACAGGAGACTAGCACGATGCCAAAACTCTATTCGCAAATCGATTCCGGAAACTGCTACAAGCCACGGCTTTTGATGGCAAAACTGGCGTTGCCATTCGAGCACATCTCCATTTCTTCAACCGATGGTTCAACGCGCAAACCGGAATTCCTGGCGAAGAACCCGAATGGCAAGGTGCCGCTGCTCGAATTTGACGATGGCCGGCTTCTGGCAGAATCGAATGCCATCCTTCTGCACCTCGCTGAGGGAAGCCGGTTTATTCCGGAAGATGCTTATGATCGTGCGTTGATGTATCAATGGCTGTTCTTTGAGCAGTATACGCATGAGCCAAATATTGCCGTCAGGCGTGCTTTGCTGGTCTACCCAGAGCGAGCCAAGGATGCGACGCCGGAACGCCTGGCAGCGACGCTGGAAGGTGGCAATAAGGCGCTGCTCGTCATGGAAAGCCAGTTGCAGAAAACGCCATACTTCACCGGGAACAACATCAGTGTCGCGGATATTGCGCTCTATGCCTACACGCATGAGGCGAATCGTGGCGGTTATGACCTCTCGGCCTATCCTTCAGTGTCGAAATGGTTGAGTCGTGTGGCGGCCGATGAGGGGCACGTTCCCATCGGTTGGCTGCCGGATTAACTGGGTAAGATCGTGGATGAAGCCGGTTAGAGATTGATTCCTATACGCAGCCTAATCCATTGATATAACATAAAAAAGGCGGGATAAAATCCCGCCTTTTCAAATTCATGTGCGTTCAGAAATCCGACGATTCCCGTATGCGGTTATCAGCCGGCAACGCTGAGGTTGTCAGCAGACGACTTGCCCGAACGACGGTCCTGTACGATCTCGTAGTTGACCTTCTGGCCATCATTGAGACCGCGCAGACCTGCGCGTTCAACAGCGGAGATATGGACGAATACGTCTGCACCACCAGTATCAGGCTGGATGAAGCCGTAGCCCTTAGTGCTGTTGAACCATTTCACTGTTCCCGAAGCCATGGGAAGTTCCTTTCAGATGTATAAGACAGGCAGCATGCACATATGCGGCCCAAGGGAATCGAACCTATGCAATGGAGTTCATCAGGAAGCGCAACGGGTTACGCAGGTCGCAAAGTCACTCGACCGATAAAATCGATGCCGGATACATATGACAGAATTTGCGCCAAAACAAGCCGTATTCAATTGCGGTTATCCTTGAGGCTCGCTGTCACGGGTTGTACGAGCAAATTTTGGCTTTACATTCTCTCTAGAATTTCAGCGCACAACCCGACGTGTTTTAAGATTAAATGGTAAGTGAACAGGCCGAATCGCGGTCGTCCACGGGGGGAACTCATGGCGGAGCAGAAAAAAAACCGATCCACAGCCACCTCCGTCGCAGGCGAAGTGGAAGCAAGCCTTCTCTCCCAATTACGCGTCATTGGCGACATTTATTGGATTTCACCGGTTCGCAACCGACTGATTCTGATGATTCTCGGCGTGTTCAGCATCATTATCGTGACCTCCGCGGGCCAAGTTCTGCTGAATCGCTGGAACGTTCCATTTTACGATGCGCTGTCCAGACGAGATTTCCCGGCATTTGTGGACCAGTTGATGGTTTTCTTCGCGATAGCCTCGGTGCTTTTGGTCCTTAACGTTGCCCAGACATGGCTCAATCAGATGACGCGCCTGAAACTGCGCGAAGGACTGACGCGGGACCTGGTCGGTGAATGGCTGCAGCCCCGCCGGGCATTCAAGCTGTCCAATTCCGGGCCCATTGGTGTCAATCCTGACCAGCGGCTTCACGAAGATGCCCGGCATCTGTCTGAAATGTCGACGGACCTTGGGTTCGGGCTCTTGCAGGCCTCGATTCTGTTGATCAGTTTTGTCGGCGTGCTGTGGACATTCTCCAGCGGTTTCGTGTTCAACGTCTATGGTTATAGCTTCTCCATCCCCGGCTACATGGTTTGGGCTGCCTTTCTCTACGCTGCCTCGGCGTCCTGGCTGAGTTGGCTCGTTGGCCGGAAGTTGATCAAGTACAACGCCGATCGCTACCAGAAGGAATCCGAGCTACGTTTTTCGCTGATGCGGGTTAATGAGCACATCGATGCGATCTCGCTCTATCGTGGAGAGGCGGATGAGAACCGCCGGATTGGCTTCGATATTGACAGCCTCCTTGCGGCTATCCGCTTGCTGGTCACGGCGCTAACGCAGCTCACCTGGGTCACATCCGGTTATGGCTGGATCACCATTGTTGCGCCGATTCTCGTGGCCGCACCGGTGTACTTTGCCGGGAACCTGTCATTTGGCGGGTTGATGGCAGCGGTCGGGGCGTTCAATCAAGTGCATGATGCGCTGAAATGGTTCGTCAATAATTTTGGTGCCATTGCCGACTGGCGCGCGACACTTCTGCGCATCACATCGTTCCGGCAGGCTGTGCAAGCGACTGATATCAGGAACAGTGTAGACCAACGGATCAAATTCGCGGAATCTGGATCGAATGAGATCCGGCTCGATTCGCTCAAAATCACCGCACCCCGGGCGACAGTCCGTTTGAAGGAAAAGCAGGCGGTCGTGAAGGAAGGAGAGCGGGTTCTGATCACGAGCGAACCGGGGATCGATCGCACATTGCTTTTTCGCGCGATCGCGGGCCTTTGGCCATGGGGAGCAGGAACCGTCAGTCTGCCTACAGACGCGAATGTCATATTCATGCCGCGACTGCCCTATTTCCCGCCGGGCACCTTGCGCGAGGCCATGTCCTACCCGGTTGGCAAGGATGGGTTCTCGGACGAGGAGCTCGTCTCAGCACTGCATGAGCTTGGGCTAACCCGCCTTGAGTCGATGCTCGATTTCCGGGCGCGCTGGGATAGGGAGCTAAGCGATGACGAGCAGAAGTCCTTGGCGTTCGCTCGGCTCAAACTGCATAAGCCGCGCTGGGTGGTGATTGATGAGGCGCTTGATGGGATGGAAGCTGGCGCCCACGACCGGGTCATGGGCGTTCTTCGCAATCACCTCGGCAAGTCAACGGTGGTGCATATCGGACGCGAAGACAGAGGCGACCATGTCTTCGCCAAGGTGCTGCATTTTGTTAGTGATCCCTCGGGACATGGTATGGAAGGCGAGGGACTCGAGGGCGTCTAAGTTCTGCCCAAAACAAGGAGCCCCGGTAACCGGGGCAACCTGTATTTCGATCAATGGATCACACAAAATAATCCTGTAGGGGCCGAACTTCCAGCGATCCGGCTTTCAGTGCGGCAATGGCCTCCGCCACGGCGCCGGCACCTGAAAGCGTTGTGTAATAGGGCACCTTCTGCATCAGCGTTGCACGGCGCAGCGACTTCGAATCCGAGATCGCCTTGGCGCTGTCGGTGGTATTGAACACCAGCTGCACCTGCCTGTTGCGAATTGCGTCCTCTACATGCGGGCGGCCTTCCTGAACCTTGTTGATCTTCTGCGCCTCGACACCGTTCTCACCGAGAAAGCGCGCGGTCCCGCCGGTTGCAAGAATCTTGAAGCCAAGCCCGGCCAGACGTTTGACCGAGGGCAAGATCCCCGGCTTGTCCTCATCGCGCACAGAGACGAAGAGCGTTCCATCGCGCGGGAGATCGACACCGGCACCGAGCTGCGACTTGGCGAAGGCCAGCGCGTAATCATAATCGAGGCCCATGACCTCACCAGTTGAGCGCATTTCCGGTCCAAGCAGCGTATCGACGCCTGGGAAGCGTGCAAACGGAAATACTGCCTCTTTCACGGCGATATGCTGGCGTCCGGTGGTTGACGGCCTGCCGCCATAGTTGGCAAGTGCACCATCCAGGGTTTCCCCGGCCATGATGCGTGCCGCAACTTTGGCGATCGGTGTGCCAATGGTCTTGGCGACGAATGGCACTGTACGCGAGGCGCGCGGGTTGACTTCGAGCACGTAGATCGTGTCGTCCTTGATGGCATACTGCACGTTCATTAGGCCGACGACGTTAAGCGATTTTGCGAGCGCGGCGGTTTGTTTTTCGAGCTCGGCCACGGTTTCAACGGAGAGGGAGTGGACGGGCAACGAGCACGCGCTATCGCCGGAATGGATGCCCGCTTCCTCGATGTGTTCCATGATGCCCGAAATCCAGGTGTTCTTGCCATCACACAGGCAGTCCACATCAACCTCGGTTGCTTCCGTCAGATAGCGATCGAACAACAGCGGATTCTTGCCGAGCAGCGTGTTGATCTGACCGGTCTTGTCGTTCGGGTATTTCTGCTTGATGTCTTCCGGCACGAGTTCCGGAACGGTGTCGAGCAAGTAGCTCTGCAGGCCGCGTTCATCGTGGATGATCTGCATAGCGCGGCCACCAAGAACATAGGACGGGCGAACGACAAGCGGGAAGCCGAGTTCGCCGGCAATCGTACGTGCCTGTTCCACGGAATAGGCGATGCCGTTTTTCGGCTGGGCAAGGTCGAGTTTGATCAGGAGCTTCTGGAAACGGTCGCGATCTTCGGCGAGGTCGATTGCATCGGGTGAGGTGCCGAGGATCGGGATGCCGGCTTTCTCAAGGGCATCGGCGAGCTTCAACGGCGTCTGGCCGCCGAATTGGACGATAACGCCATGCAGCGTTCCGGCGGTCTGTTCGGTGCGCAGGATTTCCAGGACATCTTCGGCAGTCAGCGGCTCGAAATAAAGCCGGTCCGATGTGTCGTAGTCGGTCGAGACCGTTTCCGGATTGCAGTTGATCATGATGGCCTCATACCCTGCATCGCGCAGGGCAAAGGCGGCATGGCAGCAGCAATAATCGAACTCGATGCCCTGACCAATGCGGTTCGGACCGCCACCGAGGATGACGACCTTCTTGCGGTTGGAAACCTGTGCCTCGGATGCGAGCACTCCGGCGAACGGCACTTCATAGGTCGAGTACATATAGGCCGTCGGGGAGGCGAACTCGGCCGCGCAGGTATCGATGCGCTTGAATACCGGGTGGACATCGAGCTTGTGGCGCAGCTTGGTAACTTCGCTGGGTTCGATTTTGGCGAGGCTGGCAAGGCGGGCGTCGGAAAAGCCCATGCCTTTCAACATGCGCAGGTTCTGCGCGTCCTTTGGCAGGCCATGCTCCCGCACGCGCTCTTCCGTAGCGATAATCTCCGCCATCTGTTCCAGGAACCATGGATCGATCTTGCACCCTTCGTGAACTTCCTCGACTGATAGGCCAAGACGCAGCGCCTGTCCGACCATGCGCAGACGATCGGGTGTAGGCACGCCGATGGCGGCACGGATGGCATTGTTGTCATTGCCTTCGCCAAGTCCGGGAATTGCGATCTCATCAAGGCCGGTAAGCCCGGTTTCAAGGCCGCGCAGCGCTTTTTGCAGCGATTCCTTGAAGGTACGGCCAATGGCCATGACTTCGCCGACCGATTTCATCGCAGTCGTCAGCGTCGGTTCGGCGCCCGGAAATTTCTCGAAGGCGAAACGCGGGATTTTGGTGACGACGTAGTCGATGGATGGCTCGAACGAGGCAGGTGTCGCACCGCCGGTAATGTCGTTTTCAAGTTCATCGAGTGTGTAGCCGACAGCGAGTTTTGCCGCGACCTTGGCAATCGGGAAGCCTGTTGCTTTCGATGCTAGCGCCGAGGACCGCGATACGCGCGGGTTCATTTCGATGACAATGAGGCGTCCATTCTCGGGGTTGACCGCAAATTGCACGTTTGAGCCGCCGGTCTCGACGCCAATCTCGCGCAGCACCGCGATCGAGGCGTTGCGCATGATCTGGTATTCCTTGTCCGTCAAGGTAAGGGCAGGCGCAACGGTGATGGAGTCGCCGGTATGAACGCCCATCGGGTCGACGTTCTCGATCGAGCAGATGATGATGCAATTGTCCGCCTTGTCGCGGACGACTTCCATCTCATATTCTTTCCAGCCGAGAACGGATTCCTCGATCAGAACCTCTGTCGTGGGCGAAGCGTCGAGGCCGCTGCCGATGATCTCGTAGAATTCGGCGCGGTTATAGGCAATGCCGCCACCGGTGCCGCCCATGGTGAAGGAGGGGCGAATGATCGCTGGCAGGCCAACATGGTCGAGCGCTGCGCCAGCCATTCCAAGGGCATGGGCGACATAGCGCTGCTTGCGGTCACCTTCGCCCAACTGCCATTCCGTTTCCAGCTTGTCCAAAGCTGCATCGAGCTCAGCGCCCGAATACTTGGCCTTTACTGCCTCGCGCTGTTCCTTGTGCAATCTGCGGTCGAGATCCTTGACCTCGGTGGCATTGGCCAGCATCGACCTCGGTGTCTCGAGACCAATCTTGGACATTGCCTCGCGGAAGAGGGCGCGGTCCTCGGCCTTGTCGATCGCTTCGGCGTTGGCGCCGATCATCTCGACATTGTAGCGTTCGAGGACCCCCATGCGACGGAGTGACAGGGCGGTGTTCAGCGCGGTCTGGCCACCCATGGTCGGCAGCAGCGCGTCAGGACGTTCCTTAGCGATGATCTTGGCGACAACTTCCGGGGTGATGGGCTCGATGTAGGTTGCGTCAGCCAATTCCGGATCGGTCATGATCGTTGCCGGATTGGAGTTGACCAGGATAACGCGATAGCCCTCTTCTTTGAGCGCCTTACAGGCCTGCGTGCCGGAGTAGTCGAATTCGCATGCCTGACCGATAATGATCGGTCCAGCCCCGATGATCAGAATAGATTTGATGTCGGTGCGTTTTGGCATGGGTACGTTCCTATCAACAGCGTGCTGCACAAAAAACCGCACGGTTTTGACCGTACGGGCAGGCACATAGTTCCAAATGCGAGGCTAAGGTTGCCTTATAGGCAAAGCAATCGCATTGCGTAACCCCAAAAACGCGCAATTTCACGCTTTTTCGCTGCAGTTTTCATCGCAATGCAACTTTGGTTTTGCTCCTGCATTAATCAGTCACGAAAATTGATTATGTATCGATTGCAGCCGCACGTTGAAAAATAGCATCGTGCGTGAAACAAATATCGCACTATACTACTGCAAATACAGCATATCGGCCGATTGGACCGATAGGTGACCAGGAGACGGGAAATGCGTTGGCAGGGCCGCAGACAGAGTGACAACGTTGAGGATCAACGCGGACAAGGCGGCGGGTTTCCCGGCGGAATCGGTCGAGGTGGCGGCTTCCGCCTTCCGGGCGGGTCTGGCATACGAACCGCACGCGGCGGCGGGTTTACCGGTATCATCATTCTGGCCGCGATCTTCCTGTTCCTGAAATTCTGCACGAGTATCGATCCGATGCAGATTCTCGTCGATTCCGGCGGCACCGGGGGGCAATTGGTGCCAGGCCAGAGCCAGGCTCCCTCTGGCGATGCGTCCGTTAAGACTGATGACGAGATGACGCAATTCGTGAAAACAGTGCTTGCGGAAACGGAAGACGTCTGGAGCGGCATTTTCCAGGCCGAAGGACAGCAATATCCGCCACCGACCATGGTCCTGTTCGATGGGCAGGTTAAGTCAGCCTGCGGTTTTGCGAGCGCCGCGTCAGGGCCCTTCTACTGCCCGGGTGACCGCAAGCTCTACATTGATTTGAGTTTCTATGACGAACTCGACAGGAAGTTTGGTGCCTCTGGCGACTTTGCCCAGGCCTATGTACTTGCGCACGAAGTTGGCCACCACGTGCAAAACTTGATCGGTGTACTGCCGAAATTCAATCAGATGCGCCAGAACATGGGTGAGGCGGAGTCAAACGCCATGTCAGTTCGGGTCGAACTCCAGGCCGACTGTTTTGCCGGAATCTGGGGCCATTTCACCAAGCAAAAGGGCATCCTTGATGCTGGCGATCTGGAAGAAGCGCTCAACGCCGCACAACAGATTGGCGATGATACTCTGCAGCGCAAGATGCAGGGCTATGTCGTGCCGGAAAGTTTCAACCACGGCACGTCAGCCCAGCGCGCTACGTGGTTCAAACGCGGATTCGACAGCGGCAAGCTGGAGAGTTGCGACACGTTCAGCGGAGCCATCTAAAGCAAAGTCCGACCAGAAGGCGTCTATCTGGTCTGGTCGGGAACTTGCTCTAACATCCTTGCCCTCCCGCAGGGGAGGGTTTGCGATTGTCAAACTGCGTTTTGCTCGCTCTTGAAATCCATCCCCAGCGCGTGCGCCACGGCAGCGTTGGAATGGATGGTGGTGGAGTCGAATGCCGGGAGGGCGACGTTGTCGTCGGTCAGGGACAGGCAGATTTCAGTACAGCCAAGAATAACGCTATCAGCGCCAGCGTCCATGCCGCGCTGAATGATCTTTTCCAGCGCCTGGCGCGAGTCGTCCTTGACGATGCCGCAGCAGAGTTCATCGAAAATCACCGAATGAACCTTGGCGCGATCGATTTCATTGGGAACGACGACCTCGATGTTGAATTCTGCGCGCATATAGTCGGCGTAGAAGCCATGCTCCATCGTGTAGCGGGTTGCAAGGAGCAAAGGGCGCTTCTTACCCGCTGCCGCAAGAGTGCGCCCGGTTTCATGCCTGATGTCGATGAGCGGAACACTGACCGCCGTTGCGACAGCGTCGGCAACAAGATGCATCGTGTTGGTGCAGATCAGAATGCAATCGGCGCCCGCTCTTTCAAGACGCCGGGCCGCATCGGACAAGAGTGCAGCAGCTTCATCCCAGCGGTCACTTTTCTGCAAGGCAACCACTTCTGCAAAATCCAATGACTGCATCGCGATCTTGGCTGAAGCAAGGCCACCCAGACGTGTCCGGACGTTCTCATTGATCTGGCGATAATAGACCGCGGTGCTTTCCCAGCTCATACCGCCGATCAATCCAATGGTGCGCATTGCAAAATTCCCCTGACTGTTCACTCGACCGGGATGATAGGTCGGATCGCGCGGGAACGGTTCGCGAAGATTGTTGCGCATGCTTGTTTTTATGCAAACATATGGCGTAAAGTTATTCATATGCGCTTGAAATTTGCTAAGGAAGCAGAATGCTCGACGATCGCGACCGCAAGATTCTAGATCTGCTGCAGGATAACGCATCGCTTGCCGTCTCCGATCTGGCCGACAGGGTGAGCCTATCCATTTCTGCCTGTTCGCGCCGCATCCAGCGCCTTGAGGAAGACGGATACATCGCCCGGCGGGTCGTATTGCTTGATCGTCCGCTGATGGGATTGCCAACCACGATGTTCGTGATTGTTCGGACAGCGCGTCACTCGGCCGAATGGCTCGAACAGTTTCGCAAAGCGATCAGTGACATTCCTGAAATCGTCGAAGTGCATCGCATGACCGGCACGATCGACTATATCCTGAAGATCGTACTTCCACGCGTGGAAGCTTATGACAGCATCTACAAAACGCTCGTCGAAAAAGTCGAATTTTTCGACATCTCAGCGTCGGTATCGATGGAAACATTGAAGGCAACGACAGCATTGCCGACCAATTATGTGCGCTAGGCTGGCAGGAACTGTCAGGAGGAATTTGTGTCGAAGACACTTTCCGGTGGTAAATTGGGTCGTTTCCTGATCATGTTCACGTATTGTTTCGCTCTTGCGAACCGGACATGATGATTTTCCGCGTCAATCGCGGATATAAACGCCATTTGCGAGTTTTCCGATGATTGACCCGATTCTGGCCAAGCGCGGCCTCACACTCGTCTTCATTATCTTGCTTCTGGATATTATCGGTATCGGGATCATCGTTCCCGTCCTGCCGGAATATCTAGAGCAACTGACCGGTTCGAACGTGGGGCAGGCGGCGATTTACGGGGGCTGGCTGCTCCTTGCTTATGCCGGAATGCAGTTTGTTTTTGCGCCACTGATCGGAAATCTGAGCGATCGCTTTGGTCGCCGCCCGGTGTTGCTGGTATCCGTGGTAACCTTCGCTCTCGACAATCTCATCTGTGCGCTCGCGCCGAACTTTGGAATCCTGCTAGTCGGACGAATTCTTGCAGGCATCAGCGGCGGCAGTTACTCGACTGCCTCGGCTTACATTGCCGACGTCAGTACCGACGAGAATCGGGCGAAGAATTTCGGACTGCTTGGCATTGCATTCGGCGTCGGGTTTATTCTCGGACCGATCATTGGCGGCTTTCTTGGTGAATTTGGCCCACGCGTACCCTTCTTCGGTGCAGCGCTGATTTCGTTTCTGAACTTTGTTGCTGCCTATTTCCTCTTACCTGAAACGCTTGGGGCGAAGGACCGCCGGAAGTTCGAGTGGAAGCGGTCCAATCCGCTTGGCGCGCTGAAGCAGATGCGTAACCACAAGGGGATCCTGTGGATTGGTTTGGTCTTTTTCATGCTGACGCTTGGACACATGTCCTATCCTGCGGTGTGGGCCTATGTCGGCAGTTATCGCTATGGCTGGAGCGAGAGCGATATCGGCATGTCACTGGGCATTTACGGTCTGTGCAGCGCGATCGTGATGGGGCTCGTCCTGCCGCGCATCGTGTCGAGATTTGGCGAGTGGCGTACGGCGGTTATCGGCCTCACCTTCGCTGCGCTCGGTTTCTTCGGTTATGCCGGTGCCTGGCAGGGTTGGCTGGTTTATGTGGTTATCGTTGCCACTTGTCTTGAAGGTGTAGCAGATCCGGCCATGCGCAGTATCGCCGCGGCAAAGGTTCCTGCGTCGGAGCAGGGCGAGTTGCAAGGAGCCATGACGAGCCTGTTCAGCATTACCAACGTTATCGGGCCGCTGATCTTCACCCAGATATTCGCGATCTTCACAGCGCCTGACGCGTCGATCAAGTTTAGTGGTGCGCCTTACGTGCTTGGTGGGATTTTCGTGTTGATCGGCCTGATTGTTTTTGTTCTTCGCGTCGAGAAACCATCGCTTGCTAAAGACGAAGTTCTCGCCCCAGGTGCGTTGGCTCCAAACGAAGCCGGGTAGAGTAGCTGCCGTTGCTGGCTACTCTAGAAGCCGTTTCTCGGCTTTGCTCATTGCGCGCTCGAATACTGAAGGATCGTTGAGCGCGCGGGCGAGGACGAGCGCGCCCTGAATGCTGATGACCGCCTCTTCGGCGAGATCTGTGGCCTTGGCGGTTTCATGCCCGGCCTTTTCCAGGGCCGCGGCAAGGGCAATTCTCCAGCCGACAAAATAGCCCCTGATCTGTGCGGTAAAGCGGTCCCGTACGCTATCGAGAGCAAACGCGCCGACGAGACAGATGCGCCGCCCGGAGCGGAAATAATCGTCCACGGCGCGGCACATCGCGCTGATCGCCTCGCGCGGGTCGTCGGCTTCGCGCAGCGGACTATAGATATGATCCTCAAACCAAGTATCGATTTCGTTCAGAACGACGGCAGCCATCTGTTCTTTCCCGCCGGGAAAGAAGTGGTAGAGGCTGCCTTTGCCGAGCCCGGTCTTCTCGCCGATGATCGCAAGGCTGGCGCCCTCGAAACCGTTCTCGCGGAAGATCTCCGCGAGAACTGGAATAACATCCGAACGTTCGGCAACTGTTCTTGCCATCAATTACAGTCCCAGATCTGAGAGGCCAGGATGGTCGGCCGGGCGTGGTCCCGAGCGGTCCCAGAAGAACTTGCGTTCCGATTCATTGATTGGCAAATCATTGATACTTGCAAAACGCTTTCGCATCAGGCCATTCTCGTCGAATTCCCAGTTTTCATTGCCGTAGGCCCGGAACCAGTTACCGGAATCGTCATGATATTCATAGGCGAAACGCACGGCGATGCGGTTGTCGGTAAACGCCCAAAGCTCCTTGATCAGCCGATAATCCAATTCCCTGTCCCACTTGCCGGAGAGGAAGGCGACGATGGCCTCACGTCCCTGCACAAATGTCGATCGATTTCGCCAGTAGCTATCGATCGTATAGGCCAGAGATACGCGTTCGGCGTTGCGGGTGTTCCAGCCATCTTCCGCCAAGCGCACTTTCTGTATCGCGGTCTCCCGGGTGTATGGTGGCAAAGGTGGGCGTTGTTCGGACAATTCTGTTCTCCTTGTAGCTGTGTACTGATTGGTAAAGTGTGTATCATTTGGTACACTTGGAATCGATTGCTGTCAACCAGCCGCGGATACAACTTTCGTAGTCGGCGCCACTCGCGCTATTTTCTCTCTTGAGGCTTTGCTTTAAGCAGGCAGGATCACTGTCGGAGCTGAGGTGAAATCCCGATGTCCTATGAAAAACGTATCGCGCTCCATGCCGAAGGCCTGAGCCTGTCCCGTCTCGTCCTCGGTGCCTGGCGGTTGCTGAGCGGGCCCGAAAAACCTGACGCAGCCAGCGTGGCAGATCTCATTAATGGTGCCATCGATCTTGGCATGACCAGCTTCGATCATGCCGACATTTATGGTGATTATGGCGTGGAAGAAGTCTTTGGCGCCGGGCTGAAGCACTGGGGCGGCAAACGAGAGCAGATCGAACTGATCACCAAGTGTGACATCATACTGAAATCGGATGTGCGTCCGGCTAACCGTATCAAACACTATGATACGAGTGCCGCCCATATTGAAGCATCTGTGGACCGCTCGCTCAAAAACTTGCACACCGACTATATTGACGTGTTGCTGATCCACCGGCCTGATCCCCTCATGGATGCGGATGAAACGGCGAGGGGACTCGAGAGCGTCGTCACGGCAGGTAAGGTGCGGGCCGTCGGCGTTTCCAATTTCACGCCTTCACAATTCGATCTGCTCGCGTCGCGGCTGCCTTTCCCGCTGGTCACCAACCAGATCGAAGTTTCAGTCATCCACACGGCCGCGCTGTTCGATGGCAGTCTCGATCACGCGCAGCGCCTGCGCTATTCGCCGATGATCTGGTCACCACTGGGTGGCGGCAGTCTCTTTACCGGTGATGGCGCGCAGGAGAGGCGGGTACGTGGGGCCTTGAAGGTGGCGGCAGATGCAGCCGGCGTCGTCGATATCGCTGCGATCGCGATTGCCTGGCTGTTGCGCCATCCAGCCCGGCCAATTCCGGTGCTTGGCAGTCTCAAGCGCGAACGTCTGGCTTTAATGGCAGCCGCGCTCGACATCGAGCTCGAGCGCCAGCAATGGTTCGAGATTTTGAAGGCAAGCACTGGGGAAGACGTTCCGTAAGCAGTGAATGTGCCTCGGCAAGCTCCCCGGTATCTCAGGCGGCATGATCGCGTTCGGGCAGAGCCTCCAGCCCCTTCCTTTCGCGGATCAGATTGAAGAACCGGCGGAAGAGGTAATGTGAGTCCTGCGGTCCGGGCGATGCTTCCGGGTGATGCTGCACTGAAAACACCGGGCGGCCAACCACACGCAACCCGCAATTGCTGCCGTCGAACAGGGAGACATGGGTTTCCTCGACGCCGTCCGGGAAGGATCCTGCGTCGACCGCAAACCCATGATTCATCGAGACGATCTCGACCTTGCCTGTCGTATCGTCGCGCACCGGATGGTTGGCGCCGTGATGGCCCTGATGCATCTTCTTGGTATCGCCGCCAAGTGCCAGTGCCAGCATCTGGTGACCGAGGCAGATCCCGAAGACCGGAATATCGGTCTTGATCAGTTCTTTGATGGCCGGCACTGCGTATTTGCCGGTCGCTGCCGGATCACCAGGACCATTGGACAGGAAGATGCCGTCCGGCTTGTAGGCCAGAACATCGGCAGCGGTGGCTGAAGCCGGGAGAATGGTGACCTTAGCGCCGAGACCCGCAATCAGACGCAGGATATTGCGCTTGATGCCGTAGTCGATGGCGACCACGTGGAATTCCGGATCTGATTGATCGTCGAACCCTTCGTTCCAGACCCACGGCTTTTCGGTCCAGACCGAGCTCTGCCCTGACGTGACATCTTTGGCGAGATCGAGGTCGAGCAGGCCGTGCCAGGCGGCGGCGCGTGCTTTGAGCGCAGGAATGTCGAACTTGCCGTCCGGATCGTGCGCAATCACCGCGTTGGGCATGCCCTTTTCGCGTATCAAAACAGTCAAAGCGCGTGTATCGGCACCAGCCAAGGCAATGACACCGCGCGCTTTCAACCAATGATCGAGATGTTCGGCAGCGCGATAACTTGACGGCGCGGTGATGTCGGCCTTGAAAATCGCTCCAACCGCGCCTGCACGATTGGCCGGGGTCAGGTCTTCGATGTCTTCCTTGTTGGTGCCGACATTGCCGATGTGGGGGAAAGTAAATGTGACGATCTGGCCTGCATAGGATGGATCGGTGAGAATTTCCTCGTAGCCGGTAAGCGCAGTATTGAAGCAGACCTCCGCCTCACAGATCCCTGTCGCGCCGAGGCCCTTACCTTCGATGACGGTGCCGTCTGCTAGGACAAGCACGGCTGTCGGCTTGAATTCGGTCCAACCAGCTGTCTTGGGACCCGCTGCCTGGATACCTACGTCTGTTATTGTGGTGGCGGTCATGCGGTTTCCTTAAGCTCTGGCTGGCATCGTTGTGTGTCGTCTGTTGCTGTCCGCCCGACATTGAAAGATGTCGTTCATCGTTTCATATGACGTGGCTAAACGCGGTGTTGGATGATCCTCACCGCATAACAATAGAAATTTGTCTGGCTAAGACTGAAGCCATAAACAAAGCTGCACCTCCGGTCAATTGCGACACAAGCACTCTTCGCGGAATCTTGCCAGAATTGGCATTTCGCGATGATTGTCTTTGTGAGCTGTCAACATTAGGGTGCGCGAAAGTAGGAGAACAAGTTATGCGCGATACAATCGCCGGGGCATTGAACACAGCTATCAAAGCACAGGACAAGGGCCGCGTCCCAACACTGCGCCTAATTATGGCCGCCATCAAAGATCGCGACATCCTCAATCGTGGCACGGGCAAGGATCCGGCAACGAGTGACGAGATCAGTTCGATTCTCGCTAAGATGATCAAGCAGCGTGAGGAGTCAGCCAAGCTCTACGAGGAAGGCAATCGCCTTGAGCTCGCCGAACAGGAGCGTGCGGAAATCGAGATCATTCGCGACTTCATGCCGAAGCAGCTCACCGAAGCAGAGATACGTCAGGCTGCCAAAGGCGTCATCGATGAAATCGGCGCCGCCGGCCCGCGCGACATGGGTAAAACCATGAACATGCTGAAGGACAGATATGCCGGCCAGATGGATTTCAGCCGCGCGAGCAGCATCGTGAAAGAGCTTTTGCAGTAAAGCAGGGAGTACGCCCTACCCGATCAGATGCCGCAGGAGACCCGCTGAAGCGATCCCGATCAGAACGGTCGGCAGCATGGAGAGGCGCGTTGCCGCGAGGAACGTGATTGCAAGAGCAAGGAGGTCGGCCGGGTTGTCGGAAACGAAGTTCGGTGCGATCACAGAGATCAGGACACATCCCGGTGCGGCTTCCATGACCGCAGCCGCGCGCGGGCTGAGCGTGCGATTGCGCAGCACGAGGTAGCCCCCAATGCGTGTGAGATAGGTGGCACTTGCCATAAGGACGATGGTGAGAAGAGTTGCTGTATCACTCATGTGTCACCTGACAGTATGTAGGCTGAAACGAGCCCGGAGAGTGCGCCAGCGGCGACATACCAGGCTCCGGGAATGAGAAGGTAGGTCAGCGCCGCAACGGCAAGGCTGACGATCCAGGGGCGTGCACGGGCCATACCTTTCCACATGCCCCGGAGCAGCACCAGGAACACAGCCGGAAACGCCATGTCGAAGCCATAGGGCTCGACGTTGCCGAGCACCGGGCCAAATACGGCGCCAAGGGTCGTGAAGACTACCCACGTGAGATAGAAGGGGAGTGCGGCTCCCAGATAATATGGCAGGCTGAATGCCGGGTACCTGCCGGCCGAGGCGCGCTTCTTGCTATCCGCCAGGCCGAGCGCCCAACTTTCGTCGCACATGAAGAAGAGGGCCGGCAGCGCCTTGCGTTTGGGCAGCTGGGGCAGGAATGGCGCGAGGGCTGCTCCCATGAGCAGATGGCGACTGTTTACCAGAAAGGTGATGGCGACAATGAGCAGGATGTGCGGGGGAGAGGTCCATAGCTGTATCGCGGCGAACTCCGAACCGCCGGCAAAGTTCAGCCCCGTCATGAGCGGCACTTCAACGACGCTCAGTCCTTTCTCGGCCGCCTGAGCACCGAGCACAAGCGCATACGGAACGATGCCAAGCAGGACTGGCGTGCAAGACACAATTCCGCGCCAGAACTCGGGACTGGCTCTTTCGCCGGCCTGTTGCGGCAGATAAGTTTGCGTCGTGCTCATAGTTTTCCCTGGGCGCGCCTTGCGGCCGCCTCCTCCCGATTTGTCGGATGTCGATGATGTCGAATGGGAACATAGGTAAATTAGTTCGCAATTTGGTTGCGAATATTCTTGGTTTTTGCCAATATTTGGCATTTAGTATCTAAATTATGGTAGATATTGGAATCATACGCCAATGAATCTGGATGATATTGACAGGCGCATCCTTCGGGCACTTCAACGCGACGGCCGGATGCCCAACAATGAGCTTGCCAAGGCAGTGGGGCTTTCAGCGTCACCCTGTCTAAGGCGTGTAAAACTCTTGGAAGATGCCGGCGTGATTGACCGCTATGTCGCGGTGCTCAACCCTGCGAAGATCGGCAAGGGCCTGACATTCTTCACGCGCATCTGGCTGAAGGCGCAGGACGAGGACACGATAGAACATTTTGCAGCCGAGGTGGCCAAGCTGCCTCAGGTGCTCGAATGTTATCTGATGCTTGGTGACTGCGACGCCATGGTCCGTGTGGTAGCTGCCGATATACACGACTATCGCCGCTTCCAGTCAGAGCATTTGAGCCGGATCAAGGGGGTGCAGAACGTCAAGACGGACGTTCCGAGTCAGACGGTAAAGCAGACGTCAGAATTGCCGCTCTCGTGAGTCGGAGCATCGGACTTCTGCGAGCCGCCATGCAAATTTGGTCAATGCGACAATTTGCATAGCTATTATGCAAAATTGAAAGTTGCCATTTTTTTGTGCTGTACTATTCTGGGGTCGTTGGGTTCTTCTCCTCCCAGATACCCCAACATCGAATGTACTGCACCTCCTCCCGCGGTACATTTACAATCAGGACCGCTGCACCTCCTCCCGCAGCGGTCCTTTTTCGTTCTTGGGGTCAGTCAGCCTTTTCTGGCGGCCGTTTTGGATCTGACAGTTCCTGGACCGCTTCGGTGAGTGACACCACTTCCTTTTCGCGAAGCTGGTCTATCTTCTGGTGAAGAAGTTCGATCTTTTCATGCAACAGTTCGATCTCAAGCTCTGCCTTGATGTTGATGCGGTAATCATTCTCCGCCTCCTTGCGATCTATGTCCTGCTGGCGGTTCTGGCTCATCATGATAAACGGCGCCGCGTATGCGGCCTGAAATGACAGAGCGAGATTGAGGAGTATGAATGGATAGGGATCCCATTCACGCACGTAGGCTGTAACATTCAGCACGATCCAGACGAACAAGATCGTCGACTGGATAATGATGAACGACCAGGACCCCATCGTTGCTGCCACCAGGTCCGCGATTTTCTGTCCACGCGTAAGTTCGCTCTCGCGGTCGGAAGGCTTCTTTTGACGCTCCCGCCGGCGAACATCCCTTAAATGATGCAGCAGCTTGCGCTCGGCTCCCCACAAGCCCTGTTTTACTTCGTCTACATTCGGCATGGACCTGTCCCCATAGCTATTGTGCAACCACCTTGCTGATAATGGTGATCCGAAAATCCCGAGACATCATAGACGTGTTTGGCCCGGATGGTATCCGGCTGCGGCGAGGAGATGCTGTGAGCCTGGCTTCGATGTACGCGCTGTCGAAATTTATACCAGTGCCGCGGGATATGGAACTTGCGCGCTACATCCGCGTTCTTTGTTGACAGGAATGGAGGCGATAATGAAAGAACAAAGATGGTCTACCATTATTGGGATACTGGCCGGGTTGTCTGTTGGTGCGGGCATCGGTGGTGCGATGATGGGCAATATACTCCTCGGACTGCTTATCGGCAGCGCCATGGGGGCATTCATCGGGTCTAACACCCACATCCACCGCGACTATTAGTTCATTGCTACTTTAAACGATCAGCTGTGCAATGTACGCAAACGTGTTGTGTTCAGAAGGCCCTGTTCTTCGAGCACAGGATAAGCCATTGCGGCAAGCAGCGAATTAACCTGCTTCAGATCTCGGATCGTATCAAGGTGAATGGAGCTTGTTTCCAGACTGCGAGTGGTTCCTTCGCGCAATCGGGTGAAATGCCGGTCGCTGCTCTGGCTTTCAAGGTCGCGCAGATGATCTTTCTCCAGGACCAGCTGGTGTGCCGTTTCGCGATCGCGTGAAACGAGGACGTTAAACGCCATACGCGCATTGCTCAGCACTTTTGCATGAAAATTGCTGAGCTCCAGCCAGCCTTCGTCCGTGAATTTGAGATTACGGTCCATCTTTTTCTGCACCAGCGCCAGCATGTTGCGAACAATAATATCGCCGACCTGTTCGAGCTTGACGCACGCGCCGAGCAATTCCCGGGCACGCGCGACTTCAAAATTCGTCAGCGACCTCGTTGTCAGCTTGGCGAGATAAAGCTTGATAGCGGCATGTTTGCGATCGACCTTGTCGTCAAGAGCCGACAATTCGTCAATGCGGTCCTGCTCTGCGTGCTCATACAGTTCGATGATCCGCCGCAACATGATCTCTACCGTTTCGCAAACCGCCACGGTCTCGCGTGTCGCGTTTGCCAGCGCCAGGCTCGGCGTGTCGAGAACGGTTTCGTCCAGAGCGCTGAGTTCCTCGTGGTCCAATGATGGCGGTCGCTGCGCTGGAGTGTTGAGAGTAACGATGGCCTTGGTAGCCTTGAGAACGAGAGCGGAAAGCGGGACACCGGCAACAAGGATGAGGATGTTGAAGAGGATATGACCGTTGATCACTTGGTCTGCCGGTGCAGCGCCAAGAAAAGCTACCGATGGCTTGAATGTCAGATAGAGGATCAGGATCACCACGGAACCCGCGCCACGCATCAGGAGATTGCCCATTGGCACTATACGCGTCTGCGGGGCAGCATTGCGGGTCAAGATTGGGGCGATGAAGGACGAGCCAAGATTGACGCCGAAAATCATCACGATCCCGAGCTCCGGTTGAATCAGCCCGCGGGACGCAAAAGTGACCAGCAACAGGACGGCGGCGATACTGGAATGGAACAGCCACGTCATCACTGCCGCAAGCAGGAAGGCCGTAACCGGATCCGTATCGAGATAACCAACGATGACCGGCAACAGTTCGCTGTTGCGCAACGGCTCGGTCGCCTGGCCGGTCATTTCGAGGGAAAGTATCAAAAGGCCGATGCCGACAAGGATACGCCCCGCCTGACGCCAGTTGCTGCGTTCTGTCGACATGAAGATGGCTGTGCCGGCAACGAGGCAGAGCGGCACCAGCAGGGTAAGATCAAAGCTCAGGATTTTGACGACAAGGGCCGATCCAACTTCAGCACCGCGCACGGCCATTAGGCCGGCAATGCCGCTGACAATTCCGGATCCGACAAAGGAACCGACGAGAAGGCTCACAGCCGTCGAACTCTGCAACGCGATCGATAGCATCAAGCCCCAGAGCACGGCGAGGACCGGGTTATGCAGGACGCCGCGCAGGCTCTGGCGCATGCGCTCACCATAAGCGCGCTCGACGCCGGTACGCACCATGCGAGTTGCCCACAACAGGAGCGCCACAGCGCCCGCTAGATGCAACAAAATTTCCGAGCCGTTCACTTTGAAGACAATCCTGATCAGTTCGACAATATGGTAATGCAATTTGTGCATTTTAGTTGCAGCAGATTAAGATAACATATCGTTCAGAAAGAGAAAAAAATATGTTCCGGCTAAGAAAAAAGGTGTCGCATTTGACAAAATGTAACAGTTTTATGACAGATTTAAGTGGATAACTTTGTGACTTGTCTGCTGGGCAAAAATCACGGTTCTCATGAACGATACCGGTAATGAGCGGGGGACGAATGCCTTGCGGCCCTTCCGCCCAGCTCCTATTTGTTGCAGTATGAGTCAGACCTGAAAACGCGATCTTCAGGTTGTCAAACAATCCGGCTTTTAGAACCCGTCCATTTGAAGCACGAAGAGCAGCATGCGATTTCCGCCGTCCTTCCTCGATGAGATCAGGGAGCGTGTACCGATCTCCAGTGTGATCGGAACGCGTGTTTCTTTCGACCGGAAAAAGACAAATGCGCCCAAGGGTGATTTTTGGGCGTGTTGCCCGTTTCATGGAGAGAAATCGCCAAGCTTCCATTGTGAGGACCGCAAGGGCCGCTATCACTGCTTTGGCTGCGGCGTTACTGGCGATCATTTCCGTTTCCTGACGGAACTCGAAGGACTGAGCTTTCCGGAGGCAGTGCAACGTGTGGCCGACATGGCCGGCGTGCCCATGCCTGCGCGCGATGCCGAGATGGAAATACGGGAGGCGAAGCGTGCAACGCTCTACGATGTCATGGAGATGGCGACCAAGTTCTTCGAGGAACAATTGCAGGCGGCGGGCGGCGCGAAAGCACGTGCCTATCTGCGCGACCGCGGCTTGAGCGCGGCGACGCAACATTCTTATCGTTTGGGCTATGCTCCCGAGAGCCGCAATGCGTTGAAAGAACACCTAGCCCTGAAGGGTGCCACGAAGGAGCAGATCGAGGCCTGCGGGCTCGTGGTCTATGGTGATGACAAGCCGGTTTCCTTTGATCGCTTCCGCGATCGTATCATGTTCCCGATCGAGGACTTGCGCGGCCGCATCATCGCCTTTGGCGGCCGGGCGCTGGCGCCCAACGCAATCGCGAAATACATGAACTCCAACGAGACGGAGCTCTTCCA
Source organism: Phyllobacterium brassicacearum (assembly GCF_003010955.1). Classification (GTDB taxonomy): domain Bacteria; phylum Pseudomonadota; class Alphaproteobacteria; order Rhizobiales; family Rhizobiaceae; genus Phyllobacterium; species Phyllobacterium brassicacearum. Next base: position 10,142 of record NZ_PGGO01000004.1, on the reverse strand, counting down.
CAAAGGCAAGGTTCTCTACAATGCTTTGCGTGCCAGAAAAGCCGCGCAGCCTCAAGGCGGGCAGCAAGCAAAGGCGGTGATTGCCGTCGAAGGCTATATGGATGTGATTGCTCTGGCCCAGGCGGGCTTTGCCCAGGCTGTTGCGCCACTGGGGACGGCGCTGACCGAAGATCAGCTCGATCTTCTTTGGCGCATGTCACCCGAGCCTATCCTTTGTTTCGATGGTGACAATGCCGGCATCAAGGCGGCACATCGTGCGATAGATCTAGCACTGCCTGCACTGAAGCCCGGGCGCTCCTTGCGTTTTGCAGTGCTGCCGGAGGGCAAGGATCCCGACGATCTCGTCAAATCATCCGGGCCGCAGGCTTTCCAAGCGGTGCTCGACGATGCACGTCCGCTGGCCGATATGCTTTGGGCGCGTGAGACGAGCGGCGGTGTCTTCGATACGCCTGAGCGACGCGCCGAACTTGAAGCGCGGCTGAAACAGATGACGGCGCTGATTGGCGACGAGAATGTGCGCCGTCACTATGCTCAGGATGTACGTGATCGCATCCAGCAGTTTTTCAGGTCGGGCCAGCGCGGTAATGACAGGCGCAATTCCGGTCCGCGTGGCCATAATCAGAATGGCTTCGGCCAGCAGAATGGATATGGACAGCGGGGCAGGGGCGCGGCCAATGGCCGTCTGGCTGTTTCGGACAGTCTGGCGCGTTCGGTGTTGGTAAAGACAACATCAGCCGCACCACCGCTGCGCGAGACCGCAATCCTCATGACCTTGTTCAACCATCCTCGTCTGATCGAGGAAGATTTTGAAACGGTCGTGCGGCTGGAGTTCAGCCATCCCGACCTTAAGCGCTTTCATGCAGCGATGCTCAACGCCTTGGCAGAGCATCACGTCGCAACCGGCGCCGAGATGCGCAAGGCAATGGTCGAAACCAGCCATGGCGCGCTCATCGAAGCTCTGGAGGCGCTGGTACGGCGCGCCCGCATGTGGACAGCGACAGCAGAAGCGGCGGAAGAGGATGCGTTGGAAGCATTGAGGCAGGCCGTTCACTTGCATCAGCGTGCAGGCACACTACATAAAGAGCTGAAAGTTGCTGAAACCGCCCTGGCTACTGAAGCCACCGACGAAAATCTCAACCGGCTGCTCGATATTCAGAACGATATTCGCAATGCGCAGGCAACCGAAGCGCTGATCGAAGGGTTCGGAATACCCTCGGGACGGTCGGGTAAGGGTTTTTGACCGAATTGATTCGCTTTTTTATAGCGAATCAGTTGAGTCGGGGTTGACGTGGGTCAATAATGACGGAATCAGATTGCGCGGAATTGAAGATATTTGCGGGTCCAGCAGAAAAACCGGCAAATTCGGCAGATATGTAACGTGCTCGCCACCGGGATAACAAGGTTAATCCGACATTAACGGGATTTCGGCTAGTCGATCATTTATTACCTTTATGGTGTGGGGGAACCGGTGCAGCGCCGCACTCGTTGTTCCCACGCATGAACAAAGCGGACGTCGCTTGGAGATACGGAATATGGCAACAAAGGCAAAGGAAAACGAGGAAGTAGAAGTCGAGCGCGAAGGCGCGCCAGACGGACCGCTTCTCGACCTTTCCGATGACGCTGTCAAGAAGATGATCAAGCTCGCGAAGAAGCGCGGCTATGTGACGATGGATGAGCTCAATGCGGTTCTTCCATCTGAAGAGGTCACTTCCGAGCAGATCGAAGACACGATGGCTATGCTCAGCGATATGGGCATCAATGTCGTCGAAGATGATGAGCAGGACGCTGACGCCGAAGAAGCCGATAACAGCGGCGACGAGGAAAATGAGGCGCGCGAGCTGGCCGATGCGACCGGCACCGCGGTAGCACCCACAACCACCAAGAAAGAACCTACCGATCGCACTGACGATCCTGTTCGCATGTATCTGCGTGAGATGGGTACAGTCGAACTGTTGTCGCGCGAAGGCGAAATCGCCATCGCGAAGCGCATCGAGGCTGGCCGCGAGACCATGATCTCCGGCCTGTGCGAAAGCCCGCTGACCTTTCAGGCAATCATTATCTGGCGCGAGGATTTGAACGAATCGAAGATTCTCCTGCGCGAAATCATCGATCTCGAAACCACCTATGCGGGCCCGGAAGCCAAGCAAGCCCCGGTGATCGAACGCGTCGAAGAAGAACGGCCCGCGGCCAATGACAAGCCACGCCGCTCGCGCGACGATGACGACATCACCAATGTCGGTGGCGATACGCCGGTCGAGGAAGACGACGACGAGGACGATGAGGCCAATCTGTCGCTTGCTGCGATGGAAGCCGAACTTCGCCCGCAGGTTATGGAAACGCTCGACGTTATCGCTGATACCTATAAGAAGCTGCGCAAGCTGCAGGATCAACAGGTCGAAAATCGCCTTGCTGCCTCGGGCTCACTGTCTCCAAGCCAGGAGCGCCGCTACAAGGAGCTTAAGGATCAACTGATCAAGGCGGTTAAGTCGCTGTCGCTGAACCAGAACCGTATCGAAGCGCTCGTCGCGCAGCTATACGACATCAACAAGCGCCTTGTTCAGAACGAAGGCCGCCTGCTGCGCCTTGCGGAGTCCTATGGCGTGCGTCGAGAGGATTTCCTCAAGGAATATCAGGGCAACGAACTTGACCCGAACTGGCTCAAAGCCGTTTCGAACCTGACGACCCGTGGCTGGAAAGAGTTCACCAAGAACGAGAAGGACACGATCAAGAACCTGCGCACGGAAATCCAGAACATGGCGCAGGAAACTGCGATTTCGATCTCGGAATTCCGTCGTATCGTCAATCAGGTACAGAAGGGCGAACGCGAAGCTGCGCTGGCCAAGAAGGAAATGGTCGAGGCCAACCTGCGTCTCGTAATCTCGATCGCCAAGAAATACACTAATCGTGGCCTGCAGTTCCTTGATCTCATCCAGGAAGGCAATATCGGCCTGATGAAGGCCGTCGACAAGTTCGAGTACCGCCGTGGTTACAAGTTTTCGACCTATGCGACCTGGTGGATTCGTCAGGCAATCACCCGCTCGATCGCCGATCAGGCCCGCACCATCCGTATTCCTGTGCATATGATCGAAACGATCAACAAGATCGTCCGGACCTCGCGCCAGATGCTGCATGAAATCGGCCGCGAGCCAACGCCCGAGGAGCTAGCCGAAAAACTGGCGATGCCGCTCGAAAAAGTGCGGAAGGTCCTGAAGATTGCCAAGGAGCCGATCTCGCTCGAAACGCCGGTTGGCGACGAGGAAGATTCACATCTCGGCGATTTCATCGAGGACAAGAACGCGCTGTTGCCAATCGACGCTGCCATTCAGGCCAATCTGCGCGATACCACGACACGGGTTCTGGCTTCGCTCACGCCGCGCGAAGAGCGCGTACTGCGGATGCGTTTCGGTATCGGCATGAACACCGACCATACGCTTGAAGAAGTTGGTCAGCAGTTCTCGGTGACGCGCGAACGCATTCGTCAGATCGAAGCGAAGGCGCTGCGCAAGCTCAAGCATCCGAGTCGGTCGCGCAAGCTGCGTTCATTCCTCGACAGCTGATCTGCGGCGGCCAGTTATAAAAATGAACGGGATGGGTGCGAGCCCATCCCGTTTTTCTTTGCCCCTAGCGGCAGGATGATTCACCAGCCAAGCTGGCTACCTTCAAAGCGATGGTGATTGCTTTCCGGCCTTTTCCTTGACCATTAGTTTGTCGATGTAGGCCAGGAACAGCGCCGAGAAGACGAAGGCAAGGTGAATCACTGTGAACCACGTCAATTGTTCGGTGCTGAATTGCGTCAGGTTTAGAAAGACCTGCAGCAGATGGATCGAGGAAATGGCGACGATCGTCGACGCGACCTTGATCTTCAGCGATCCCGCATCGATGGTCCCGAGCCAGTGTACCTCTTCGGCCTCATCGAAGCGGCTGACGAAATTTTCGTAGCCGGAGATGATCACCATGACGACCAGACTGGCGACGAGTGCAGCGTCGATCAGGCCGAGCATTTTGAGGATCGTGTCTGTTTCGTCGAGAACCGTGACCTTGGCGACGAAATCGATGAGTTTTCCGGCAAAGGAAAACGCGTATATGGCAAGGGCGACGGCGAGACCGAGATAGAAAACCACGAGAAGCCAGCGCGAGGCGAGGATGATATTTTCGATGAAGATTTCGATACGTTTCATAAGGCGGGGTCCGGTTGCATAAACTGGGCTCAAGCCATCACATAGCGATGAAGGTCGTGAACTCAAGCTATAATCATAAAAAACCCGGACCGAAAGTCCGGGTTTTTGCTTGTTGCAATGATCAGTCCGTTATTGGCTGCTGGCCACGGGAGCAACAAGAGGTGTGATGCGACGTATGGCTACGCGGCGGTTCTGCTGCTCGGGAGTATCCGATTTGATCTTCAGATAACGCTCACCGTAACCTTGGGTGGCCATATTTTCCGGCGGAATATCGAAGACGTTGGTCAGTGCCTGCGCAACCGACTCGGCGCGCTTGTCCGACAGCACAAGATTTGCTTGATCCGAACCAACAGCGTCCGTATGGCCCTCAATCAGGAAGGTCTCCGCCGGGTTCTTCTTGAGGATTTGCGCCATGGCCTTGGCAACGCTCTCAATCCGTTCGATCTGGTCTTCACCGATTTCCGCTGAGCCGAACTGGAAGGTAATCGTATCGAGATCGACGCGGCGTACCTTGTCGCGGATACGGGCGGAACGTTTGACCTCATCAATGGAATAGATGCGCTCGACACGTTCCACTGGTGGCTGCGCGAAGAACTCGTAGACGTCTTCTTCAGGGGCTTCCTCGGCGTCCAGAATATAATCGCTAACCGGAATGGTCAGGCGAAGCGGCGGCAGATCATCGCCAGGATCACGCCATGCCAGACGTTCCTCGCGATCATAGTCCGGCGTATAGGTCAGCAGCACTTCGCGCCCGTCAGGCATTACACGTGAGCGCTGGATCACATCGCCATAGCGGTTGCGGATCGTGACGATCTGGACACCATTTTCGCGCACGATGGTTTCGCGGGTGCGGCGGCGCGGAAGATCTTCATAGTAAACCTCCTGTGCGTTGCGCGACATGCGGGGACGATCCGAACTTTCGACGAAGACGTTATTGTTGACCTCGACAATGGTCCGGTCGTCGAACTGCTTGATGACCTGGACGTCACTTGGCCGCTCGTCACGCGGGCGTTGCTTGATACGGGTACCCTTTTCGACCAGGACCGGCTCAATCTTGATAGGGGCGAGTGCCTGCTGGACGTCGGCGTCGGATTTAGGCGGTGGTGCTGCCGCCGCCGCCGGCTCCTGGGCCACCGGCTGTTGAGTTGCGGGCGCCTCAACCGCTTGTCCGGCCTTTCCACCCTTGCCATCAACAACAGGTGCTGGCTTGGCGCTATCAAGCACGGGCGCTGCATTCGCCGGAAGGGGCGAGGCTTCCTGCTGGGCGGGCTGGGCTGGACTGTCAGGCGTTGTCGCGGGAGCGGTCGCCGTACCATCAGGGGCAGGTTGACCCGTTGCAGGATCAACTGGTTTTGCCGGTTTGGCCTCCTGGGCGGGTGCAATCGGCTTTTCGCCAGTTGCGGTTGCAGGCTGATCGCTCGAGGGTTGTTCCGCCGTTGCCGGGGTTTCCGGTGTCGGCTGAGCGGGCGCTTGCTTGGCAGCTTCATCTGCTGCTTTCTTGGCTTCTTCGGCAGCCTTTTCCGATTGCTTGTCGGCAGCTTTTTGAGCGCCGTCAGCCTTCTTGCGAGCCTCTTCTTCCGCAGCCTTTTGAGCCTCGGCCGCCTTGGCTGCTTCCTGCTCGGCGGCCTTTTTGGCCTTTTCCGTTTCTTTCGCAGTGTCCTGCTCGGCCGCCTTCGCGGCTTCAGCCTCGGCTGCAGCCTTCTTGCGTACCTCCTCCTCAATTGCCTTCTGTTGTTCTGCGGCCTTGTTCGCCTCGACCTCGGCCGCACGCTTGGCTTTCTCAGTTTCCTGCGCAGCTTCCTTTTCGGCAGCCTTGGCGGCTTTGGCTTCCGCGGCAGCTTTCCGCTTTGCTTCCTCTTCTACTGCCTGCTGTTGCTCAGCTGCCTTGTCGGCTTCAGCTTGCGCGGCGCGTTTCGCTTCTTTGGCCTGCTGAGCAGCTTGTGCCTCGGAGGCCTTCGCAGCTTCCTCAGCCTGTTGCTTTGCCTGTTCTTCGGCCTGCTGCTGTGCCTTCGCACCCGCTTCAGCTTCTTCTGCCGCACGCTTCTGCGCTTGCTCGGCCTGTTTTGCACCCTTTCGCTTCAGTTCCTCAGCCGCTGGATCTTCTTCTGGCGCCGCTTGCTCGGCTTGCGCCAGCATGAGCGGCGGTACATTCGAATTGGAGGAGATAAATGGCCGGTTGAGCGGGGGTTGTTCAGCCATCGCCGATGGCGAAGAAAAGAGAATTGCCGTTGAGGCAAAAAAGAGCGCTGTCCGTTTCATTTTCATCCCTGTCTCGCGTTCCTTCCTTTGAAACACGTCAAATGTTTGCGACCGCAGCTTGGTTCCGCTTCATGGCAACGGCTTGTCCGTGCGATCCTCATTACAGTTTCATTGCCGCTGGCAATGTGTCCGGCCCGACATTGGCCGAAACCGATGTCGTCAGAATTGCAGCCCCCGCCTGTATGTCATGTGAAGATGCCGTTCATCTGGCGTTCATGTTTAAAACATAGACGCAACAGCTCATGCGATGTATTTGAGCACATGCCTACCGAACCATTCTGGAAAACCAAGACCCTCGACGAGCTGAACCGCTCAGAATGGGAAAGCCTGTGCGATGGCTGCGGTCGCTGCTGCCTGCACAAGCTTGAAGACGAAGATACGGAAGAAATTTATTTCACCACCGTAGCCTGCACGTTGCTGGACGCAGGGACATGCCAGTGTTCGGATTATACCCACAGAAAGAGGAAGGTGCCCGACTGCGTTTTTTTGACACCGGAGATCGTCCGTACTGTCGACTGGCTGCCGGAGACCTGTGGATATCGGTTGATCGACGAGGGCAGGGATCTTTATTGGTGGCATCCGCTCGTATCGGGCAGCGTAGAAACCGTGCACGAGGCCGGTATTTCCGTGCGAGGCAAGATCACTGCATATGATCACGATCTCTCAAGTGACGAAGATTATTTTGAACACATGATGCAGGCCGAACTGCCATCTCTGAACCGTGAGTGAACGGCGTGTTGAGGAATTGTTCAGCTCGCATGTGAAAAAAGGGCGCCTGTCCGGATTTTCAGAAGTCTTGCCCCCAATCCCGGATAATCGAACAGGAGAACGCCCTATGGCTAGTCTTTCATTGAAGTTGCTGGCAGTCGGTGCTGCGATTAGCATCGGTGCCATTCTCGGCGCAAACACATCGAATGCGGCACCACTAACGCCTGCGCCAATGGCCGCCGAACATGGTAACGCAGCTGCACCTCTCGTGCAGGTGGACTATCGCTACTATCGCCCACCTTATCGTCCTGCCGTCTGCACGCCCCGTCAGGCAGCCTACAAGGCCAGCCGCATGGGCATCCGCAATCCGCGTGTGGTCGTGAACCGCAACGTTGTCCGTGTCGCCGGGTGGAAACATGGCCTGCGCACGATCGCCGTTTTTGCACGGGCACCCGGATGCCCATTCATTCGATAAGGGCAATCATCGAAAAAGGGTGCTGCAGGGCACCCTTTTTTTGCTTCACTATGGTGGTGGATCAATTCTTCAGCTCGAACGTCACATTCACGTTCACATTGTAGGTGTTCTCGCCTGCTGCAACCGGAACGGAGTCAGCGGGGGCTGCCGCCATCATCTTCTCCCGGCCCATGGGCATCGGGCGCGGGCTGTAGGACTGCTCGCTGATCTCGATCACCTTACCAAGACTGACACCCGCAGCCTCTGTTAGAGTCTTCGCCTTGGCCAGCGCATTTGCAACGGCCTTCTTGCGGGCTTCCTCGACAACCGTCTCGGGTTTGTCGTTGGTGAAGGTGAGATTACCGCCCTGATTGACACCCAGCGTCACGGATTGGTCGAGGATATCTCCAACTTTCTTCAGATCGCGCACGCGGACGGTCAACGAGTTGGAAACCGCATAACCGACGATCTTCGGTGCTTGAGGCGGCTGTGTGTTATCCTTGTTTTCCGGATAGACATAGCGCGGGTCGATGCTGAAGCCCGACGTCTGCAGGTCGCGTTCGGCAATCCCTGCCTTCTTCATCGCATCAAGCACCTTGGCCATGGCTTCATTGTTTGCAGTGAGCGCCTCGCGCGCGGTTGGCTTTTCCTGCAACACGACCAGTGAAAGGATGGCCATGTCCGGCGCGGCGGCTGCCTCGCCTTCTCCCGTCACTGTAATGCGTGGGCGCGGAGCTTCGTCTGCCAATGCGGCGAAAGGCAAGGCCATCATTGCAGTTGTGGCGAATGCCAGGCTCAGAATTTTGGATGTCATGGATATCTCCCCAAGTGACGTGAAGCTGATGCGTCGCAGGCGATTATGGGTGGATTAGGGCAAAAGGCAAAACATTCGAAGACCTATGCATTTTATGCATCCAAATGTTTTTATGTGCGTTTCTCCTTCGACGATGGAAGGAGTGCGCGATGACAGGCAAAGAAGTGAAAGCCACTAAGATCAAACCAAAAGAAGTTTCGACTGCTCCGATTGCCAAGCAGGACTGGGAGGAGTTCACAGAAGAAGAAACCATCGCCGACGACGAGCTCGCCATTCGAGGCGAGAGGCAGGTCGAATCGGAAGACGCCGGAGACCTGTCGGAAGACGACGACGATAATCCTTATCAGAATAGCGATGATGCCTTGCCTGATGACGAGGAAGAAGAGGAAATTGCACGTGACCCGGAGCGGACAGGGCGGCGCTTCAACGACTAGGGTCAGAAGCTTGGGTATCACTCATCATTGGCCGCACGCATCCAGTAGCTAATATCCTTCCAATCGGAGAACACGGCGGCAGCGCCTTTGTCAAAAAGTCTCTGAGCGTGATCCTTGTCGGTGTGAGTGCCTCCGGTATAGCCGATGGCAGTCATGCCGGCGGCGACAGCACCTTCGATGCCGAACGGTGAATCCTCAATCACCACACAGCCGCTGGCATCCGCTCCCATTGCCTTTGCAGCGTGCAAGAAGAGGTCTGGCGCGGGCTTGCCACGCTTGACCATGGAAGAACTATAAATCGCATCACCGAAAAAAACCGCGAGCCCGGTGGTATCCAGGCTGAAATGAATGCGTTTCAATGAGGATGACGAAGCCACGCAACGGGGAGTATCAAGTTCGTCCAAGAGCAACTTGATACCCGGCGTTGGCTGTAACGATTGGCCGAACACTCGCCTGGTTTCCGGCCATAATCCACTTTCTGCAGCGTCGGAAAGGTAGTGCCCCGTGAGGTCGGCGATTCGCTTGATGATATCCGACTGCTTCATGCCGACGCATTGCGCTATGGTACCCTCCGGCAGCGTCATTCCCTGGTTGGCATAGACGTTGTGATAGGCAAGTGTGGCCAAGGGTTCACTGTCTACGAGGACGCCGTCACAATCAAAAATCACCAGGTCAAATCGGTTCTGCGGCATTTCCGTCCTCGTCATAGTGCGTTTCACTGAGGTTCTTAAGGCACCCTCGTTACTTCTCTTATAGTGCACATAGGTCTTGACTAAAATACAAATGTTCAATATTCGATGAATGAAATTTGAACGGCTTTGCATACTGAAAAAGCCGTGGAGGAGACATCATGGCTACGAATGTTGCACTGACGGGGTTGGCGCGGGACATGCAGGCGCGGGCGGATACGGGCCGTCCGATCCGCATCGGCCTGATCGGTTCGGGCGAGATGGGCACCGACATCGTCACGCGTGTGGCGCATATGCCCGGCATCGAGATCGGGGCGATTTCGGAACTCAACTTGCAGGGTGCGCTGAAGGCGGTCGACATCGCCTATCAGGAAGAAGGGCATTCGCGCGAGGTCTCGAATGCTTCGGCGCTCACCGCGGCGATGGAAGCGGGCAAGATCGCCGTCACCAATGATGCCGATCTCATCCTTGAGAACGACCTGATCGATGTGGTCATCGATGCGACCGGGGTGCCGGCGGTCGGGGCCGAGATCGGCTTGAAGGCGATGGAGCACGGCAAGCATCTGGTCATGATGAATGTCGAGGCGGATGTGACCATCGGCGCCT
>NZ_PGGO01000086.1 GCF_003010955.1 Phyllobacterium brassicacearum | reverse complement strand
TCGACGGCATCGGCAACAGCGAGGACCTGATGCTGATCCTCGACCTGATCGACAAGAACGGTGCCGACAACATCGCCGGCACCGCGGACGACAACGCCACGATCACGCGGGCCGTGTACGTGTCGAACGCCGATATCTTCAAGACGGGTCAGGTCCCGGCCCCGTACAACACCGAGTTCACGCTCGACAACAATGACGGCCTCGTGATCATCGAGCAGAACGACTACAACGCAGCCGGCGAAGACTACGTGTTGCAGGGTGTCCAGATCATGCAGTCGGGCAACGGGATCACCGGCAACAACGCTGCGATCGACCTGAACAGGACGACCGGCACTGACGGCGGCAGCAATGCGACCACCAGTCTGGTGAACTTCGACGGCGCCGATAACGACGTGCTGAAGATCACGGACATCGCCTTCACCTCGACCGTGACCGAGACGCCGGAAGCCCAGCTCGACTTCGCCTTCCAGGTGGAAGACGCGGACGCGGACCAGACAGCGATGCAGCACATACTTGTTGACGTCGCCTGACACTTGACCAACGGGGGCGG
>NZ_PGGO01000085.1 GCF_003010955.1 Phyllobacterium brassicacearum | reverse complement strand
CGTGCGCCGCTTGCCGTCGAGGCGGGCGGCGTTGTCCATCGCATCATAGATCGTGTGAAGCTCGGCAGGTTGAGCGAGGTCGAGAAGATCGTTGAGGTGGACGAGTTGCTCGGAATCGACGTATCCGCCTGTGATGGCTCTCGCGGCCGCATCATGACGGGCGGCGGCGTCCGCGGAGACTTCCAGGCCGAGAAGGCTGCCGACCAACGCCCGGACGGCGCCCTGTCCCTTGCCAGTGCCGAAATCGAGCACCAGGGCCTTGTGCGTCGGGATACCCTCGGTCTGTGCCTGCCGCACGAACTCCTCGATGAGCCGCGTCTTGCCAATGCCGGCCTCGCCACACACATGGACCAAATGCCCTCGGGCTTGATCGCGGCAGGTCTCGAGAAGACCGCGAAGCTGCGCGATTTCGGCCCTGCGCCCGACGAATGGACGGGTCCCGGCCGATTGGGGTTCGGCTACGGCGCCCGAAATGCGCCATACGCGGAGAGGGCGAGAGAAACCCTGAAGAGAGATCTCGCCTGCCGTACTGGTATCGAAGCGTTCGCCGATAGCCCGCTGGACGGCCT
>NZ_PGGO01000084.1 GCF_003010955.1 Phyllobacterium brassicacearum | reverse complement strand
CGTGCGCCGCTTGCCGTCGAGGCGGGCGGCGTTGTCCATCGCATCATAGATCGTGTGAAGCTCGGCAGGTTGAGCGAGGTCGAGAAGATCGTTGAGGTGGACGAGTTGCTCGGAATCGACGTATCCGTCTGTGGTGGCTCTCGCGGCCGCATCATGACGGGCGGCGGCGTCCGCGGAGACTTCCAGGCCGAGAAGGCTGCCGACCAACACCCGGACGGCGTCCTGTCCCTTGCCCGTGCCGAAATCGAGCACCAGGGCCTTGTGCGTCGGGATACCCTCGGTCTGCGCCTGCCGGATGAACTCCTCGATGAGCCGCGTCTTGCCGATGCCGGCCTCGCCACGCACATGAACAAAATGCCCTCGGGCTTGATCGCGGCAGGTCTCGAGAAGACCACGAAGCTGCGCGAGTTCGGCCTTGCGCCCGACGAATGGACGGGTCCCTGCCGATTGGGGTTCGGCTACGGCGCCCGAAATGCGCCATACGCGGAGAGGGCGAGAGAAACCCTGAAGAGAGATCTCGCCTGCCGTACTGGTATCGAAGCGTTCGCCGATAGCCCGCTGGACGGCCT
>NZ_PGGO01000083.1 GCF_003010955.1 Phyllobacterium brassicacearum | reverse complement strand
TGCTAACCGCGTTCGCGCAGTTCGTATTTTCTCGCAAAAGTGAAAGTAGCCCCTGATGCGCTTCAGAAGCTCGATGATGTCCGCCTGGTCCCGGAAATGCCGGCCGAGGTGATGATCATCAATGGCGGGCAAGCATTGCTTCGATACCCGGCTCCTTGACCAGAAGCTTTCGCGAAAACTGAAACGCCGATGCTGCCTGGGCCGGGTTGGGTGGGAAGAAATTAATTCAATGTTTTTCCGTCTACCGGTAATTTGTTTAACCGCATTATTCCGTCATCATCCTTTTCCACGATGTATCTTTCGAGCAAACTCCCCCATACTCCAAGGAAGGTTTGGCAATGCGGGCATCGAACAATGCTTTCCGTTGTAAGGAGCCGCGGAGATACAATGAGAATGCGACGACAGTGGTCACATTCAAATTCCGGATATGGGTTGGGTGCGGTCATACTGATCGCCATTCCTAGGGCTCCACTTCAGGACCTTTTTCTGTCTGGTGAACTCCCAGGCGCTCTGAAAGGCCCGTAGTTACCGCCCGCATCAGATGAGGTGTGTCTCGATCGAGACCATAGACGAAACCCGGAAAATCCAACGGTTTCTGTAAAGCCCATATCGCATCGTGTTGA
>NZ_PGGO01000082.1 GCF_003010955.1 Phyllobacterium brassicacearum | reverse complement strand
GGCAGCAGCCAACGTCGTGCTGTCGTCCGGATCAGTGGCGTCCGCGTGAACGATCGCCCGAGCCTGGTCGAGGCTCACGAGGCCAGCGGCGCTGACGCTGACCGTGAACACGATCGGGCCGGCGGCTGAGCCGGCACGGCCGACCACGTTGCCACCTTCCACGAACAGCAGGACGGGGTCGCCGGTTGCGGTGTCGGTGAGGCCGCTATCGTTCGTGACCTGGCTGATGCCGAGCGCATAGGTGATGGCGTCACCATCTGCACCGGCATCCGAGGTGAAGGCCGTCGAGAAATCCGCGCTGGCGTCGGTCGTCAGGTCGGTCTCGTCCACCGTCAGTTCCGGCACGACACCGTCTGCCGTGATCGTCGGGCCGTCATCCTCGAAGTTAAGGCTCTGGCCGATGTCGTGCGTGGCCGAGGCCTCATCCCCGTCGTTGTCGGTGATGGTCGCCGTCAGGGTAATGAGGTCGGCAGCAGCCAACGTCGTGCTGTCGTCCGGATCAGTGGCGTCCGCGTGAACGATCGCCCGAGCCTGGTCGAGGCTCACGAGGCCAGCGGCGCTGACGCTGACCGTGAACACGATCGGGCCGGCGGCTGAGCCGGCACGGCCGACCACGTTGCCACCTTCCACGAACAGCAGGACGGGGTCGCCGGTTGCGGTGTCGGTGAGGCCGCTA
>NZ_PGGO01000081.1 GCF_003010955.1 Phyllobacterium brassicacearum | reverse complement strand
TGGTGGTCTGCGCCGAGAAATGGAACTCGGTGATGTCGAGCCCTTCGTTTGAATCGACCCCCGTAACCGTCAGCCGATCCATCTGGCTGCTGGTTGTGACATCGACGGTGGTGACGTTATCGAGCCCTGTGATGGTGACGACACCGGTGCCGAGCCCGCTGACGGTGACGTCAACGCTCCCCGCGACATCATAGGTACCATCGACGGTGATCGGCAATGCAACCCCCGACGTGCCCGTCAACTTGATGCTGGTAATGGGCGCGGCGGCGGTCGGGCTGCCGTCGTAGAAGTTCAAGCCTTGCTCGTTGCCCGTAACGTCGAAGGCGCTGATCCTGATGTCCACCCGGCCCGCCGGAGCAGACGGCGTGATCTGGTTGATCGTGAACCCGGCCTGCATGACATTATCGAGATGGCTGCCGTACTGGATCTCCGCGCCATCACCTGCGGGCACGGTACCGCCGGTGACAAAATCGACCTGCAGCGTTTCGGTCGGATTAATGCTCTGGTTGGCGACGCCGAAGCCCTGTGTACTCACGTTGGCGGTGGCATTGGCCGCCCCCTCGAAACCTGTCACCAGAAGCTGCTTGGTAGCGTCATTGGACGAATTGATCACGTAGAAATCATGATTGCCGGGCGCGGCGTTCTGGCCTGAGAAATTATTCACGGAGGTCCCCGTGACCGAGGCGAACACCTTGTCAGTCAGATCGATTTGGTCGTCCGGGTCGGTTTCATCGGGATGG
>NZ_PGGO01000080.1 GCF_003010955.1 Phyllobacterium brassicacearum | reverse complement strand
ATTGGATCGCCGGGAATATCCTGCTCGGTGGTCGTGACCATTTTGCCGAAGTCAGCACGTCCAGCATCGCGAAAGATCCAAATCTCGGGAGCGACGAAATAGGCAACAAGCAGATACGTGATCAGCAGGGCAATCAACCCCTTCACCGCCATGCGGATTTTCGTGCGACGGCGCATCGGCATCTAGCCCCTCTCAATAACCACGAAGAAACACACGCGGACGTCGAGGCGAGAATGTCCCCGCGGAGGAGTGCGCCATCGGACAACGGTATTGTAACATTCCAATTGGTGTTGTGATGGAAGAATCTGTTGCGGAGGATGCGCCATCCTTTTTCGATCTGGATTCCCGCGGCATCAGGCACTCAATGCCCTTTTGCCCTGTCCGGAGATTGGCAGCAGAGCGCATTCCCAGCCGCAGTTAGTTCGAGTATTGTCATGCTTTGTCAGCTCCTGACACACATTTGGAGGCACTGCGTCGGCGTGGTCTCGCACGCGCTGTGTAGTGGCCAGCAGGGAGGGTTGATTGCGTGTTATCGCGCAAATTCTTGTCGCAATCGCTGTATCGTTCGTCATCGCACTTGTGACGGCCTGGGCGGTGCTTGCCCTGTGGTATCGACTGCCGCTGCCGGAGTTCGCGAGAGGCGGGGCGGGCGGCTTCCTCGTTCTGCTTGGTCTCGCGACAATCGTCGCGCTGTTCACCCGGATGCGTATCCCGGCGGTTGCCGTTTTTCTCGCGGTCTTTGGGGCAATACTGATCTGGTGGAACACAATA
>NZ_PGGO01000008.1 GCF_003010955.1 Phyllobacterium brassicacearum | reverse complement strand
CCAGTGGTCATGTGCGACCACACACAAAGGCCGCACATATGGAAGCAAGCGATCTGATCAAAAAAAATCTGCAGAAAACACTTGCAAGCGGGAGCCGTCCACATATGGGAACTGCTTCCGGAGCCGTCGAAGTGGGAGAAGGACCGGCGCCTCCGATGGCGGGTAACGGGCCCGCTGTCCGGGGAAGTTCCGTCCAAGGGTTCCCCTGCCGGTACTATGACCGGCGCGTGCTGGACGAGCACTCTAAGGGGCGCGTAGGCGACGCATGGAGTATCGCAAATGGTACTCCCCGATGCCGAGGCCTCCCAAGCGGAACGGACGGGATGAAAAGTCGCCGGACGGGCGGTCTTCGGATCGCACCATTACTACCCCAAAGACGCGCTTCGATGACCGCCCGTCTTCCCAACCGTTCAATGGCCAGACTCAGATGAGGGCGTGGCAAGGGGAAATCACACCCGGTTCTTTGACAAGTCAACTAAGATGCTCGACCACGCTAGATGTGCAGGGCGTGCCCCAATGCCTTCAGCGCGGCCTCCTGGAAACCTTCGCTTTGTGTCGGATGCGCATGGATCGTGCCGGCAATGTCCTCGAGCCGCGCGCCCATTTCGAGTGCAAGCGCAAAAGACGCCGAGAGTTCCGACACGCCATGCCCGACAGCCTGGATGCCAAGGATCAGGTGATTGCCAGCGGCGGCGACGACCCGCACAAATCCCTCTTCACCTTCCTGTGTCATCGCACGACCGTTGGCGGCGAATGGGAACAGGCCAAGCTTGACCTCGTGGCCCGCCTCCTTCGCCTCATCCGGCGATAGGCCGACGGAAACGATCTCGGGGTCTGTGAAACATACGGCCGCGACGGCACGTTTGTCCCAGCTGCGGTTCTCACCGGCAACGATTTCCGCCACCATCTCGCCCTGCGCCATCGCGCGGTGCGCCAGCATCGGTTCTCCGGTCACATCGCCGATGGCGTAGACGCCACGCATGGATGTGCGGCACTTGTCATCGATGCGGACGAACCGGCCGTCCATGTCGATATCGATTTCCTCAAGGCCCCAACCCGTGGTCACTGGCTTGCGACCGACAGTGACGAGTACCTTGTCTGCCGGAATCCTGTCGTCCTTGCCGTCTGCAGTCTCGATCAGCAATGCATCGCCCTTGGCGCTCATCCCTTTGGCTTTGGCGCCGGTCAACACCATGACGCCGAGTTCGGAAAGATGCCGAGAGACCGGCCGCGTCAATTCCGCATCATATTGCGGCAGAATTTTCGGCAGCGCCTCGACCACAGTTACCTTCGAGCCAAGCTTGGCATAGGCTGTGCCCAATTCAAGCCCGATATAGCCGCCGCCCACGACCACCAGCTTCTCGGGAACCTCGTTCAGCGCCAGCGCTTCGGTGGAGGAAATGACATTGCCGCCAAATGGCAGCGACGGAATCTCGACCGGAGCCGAACCGGTGGCAATGACGACGTTCTCGGCGCGGATGATCTGCTGCCCGGTCAGGGTCTCCACCTCAACCGTCTTGCCATCGCGGAACTTTGCCCTGCCCGTGACGATCTTGACATTGGCTTTCTTCAACAATCCGGCCACGCCATTGTTGAGGCGGCTGACGATGCCGTCCTTCCAGGCAATTGTCTTAGGGAAATCGATGGCGTGTTCGCCGACCGAGATGCCAAGCGGTGTCTGCTTTGCGGCGAAATGGGCCACTTTGGCGAACTCGTCGGCAGCATGGATCAAGGCCTTCGACGGAATGCAACCAACCAGCAGGCAGGTGCCGCCGACCTTGGCGGCTTCCACAATGACGGTATCGACGTTCAGCTGACCGGCACGAATGGCGCAGACATAGCCGCCCGGGCCTGCACCGATGACGAGCAATTTGCAGGAGATATCTTTCATCGGCTCAGCCCTCCACGAAAATCAGCGCGGGTGTTTCAAGCAGAATCTTGATCCGCTGGATGAACACCGCCGCATCCCAGCCATCGATGACCCGGTGGTCGAAACTTGACGACAGGTTCATCATCTTGCGCGGGATGAAATTCGTCCCGTCCCAGACCGGGCGTACCATGATCTTGTTGACGCCGATGATTGCCACTTCCGGGTAGTTGATGACGGGCGTCGTGACTACGCCGCCCATGCTGCCGAGCGACGTGATGGTGATCGTCGAACCGCTGAGTTGTTCGCGCGTCGCAGAGCCCGTCTTGGCCGCATCCGCCAACAGATTGACCTCGGCGGCACAATCCCAAAGCGTGCGCGCTTCGGCATGCTTGACCACGGGAACAACCAAACCATTCGGGGTCTGCGCGGCGATGCCGATATGCACGCCGCCATGCTGGTGAATGATATTGGCTTCATCATCATAGAGCGCATTGAGGTGCGGCTGATCCGCGATTGCCTTCACCATCGCTCGCATGAGGAACGGTAGAATGGTCAATTTTGGCTGGTCGGCGCGCTTCTTCGAGTTGAGCGTGGCGCGCAGCTCCTCGAGCGAGGTGACATCGATCTCCTCAACATAGGTGATATGCGGGATATGCGATTTCGCGATTGCCATCTTCTCGGCAATCTTGCGGCGAAGCCCGACAACCTTGACCTCCTTGACGGAGGTATCCGGTGCCAGAGCTGCAATCCCCAGCTTCTGTGCGCCGCGCGCGAAATACGCCTCAAGGTCTTCGTGCGTGATACGTCCTGCTGGTCCCGTACCACTGACCTGACGCAGGTCGACGCCAGCCTCGCGTGCCCGCAGGCGAACGGCCGGCGACGCCAACGGCTTCTCGCCTTCGCTGCGCGGGGCGCCGACACCGAAAGCACGCGGAGCAACCGGTGCTGCTTCCATTACCGATGCGGGCTTCGGCTTTGGCTTTTCTTCCTGAGGCTTCGGAGCCACGACCTTCTGCTCAACCTTGGGCGCCGGTGCCGCCTCGGCCTTGGCCGGCTTGGCCGACTCCGGCTCGGCCGCGTGTCCCTCGCCTTCGATCTTCAGGCGGACGAGCGGCGAGCCGATGGCAAGCACCTGTCCGATCTCTCCGCCGAGCCAGATGATCTCGCCGTCGACGGGCGATGGAATTTCAACCGTCGCCTTGTCGGTCATCACGGCGGCAAGGACCATATCCTCCCGCACCAGATCGCCGATTTTCACATTCCACTCAACGAGCTCAGCTTCCGCAACGCCTTCACCGACATCCGGCAGCTTGATGACATATTCACCCATCGTCTGCTCCTATCCTTCCAGCGTTTCGACAAGGGCACGCCCGACACGTACCGGCCCGGGGAAATAATCCCACTCCTGTGCGTGCGGATAGGGCGTATCCCAGCCCGTCACGCGTGCGACTGGCGCTTCGAGCTTGTAGAAGCAATGCTCCTGGACCAGCGCGGCAAGTTCCGCGCCGAAGCCCGAGGTCATGGTTGCCTCGTGCACGATAACGCAGCGCCCTGTCTTGTTGACGGACTCGACAATCGTTTCGAGATCGAGCGGCAGCAGCGTACGCAGATCGATGATCTCGGCATCGATACCGTGCTCTTCCGCTGCGGCCTCAGCCACATAGACCATGGTGCCATAGGCGAGGATCGTCAGTTGCGAACCTTCGCGGCGCTTGATCGCCTTGCCGAGCGGAACCGTATAATGCCCGTTCGGCACCTCGCCGAGATCATGCTTGGACCAGGGTGTCACGGGCCGTTCGTGATGGCCATCGAACGGGCCATTATAGAGACGTTTCGGCTCCAGGAAGATCACCGGATCAGGATCTTCGATAGCCGATATCAGGAGACCCTTCGCGTCGTACGGATTGGACGGGACAACCACTTTCAACCCGGAGACGTGTGTAAAAAGCGCTTCCGGGCTCTGGCTGTGCGTCTGCCCGCCAAAAATACCGCCACCCGCCGGCATGCGCACGACGATCGGGCAGGTAAAGCCGCCATTGGAACGATAGCGAAGGCGTGCCGCCTCCGATACGATCTGGTCGTAGGCCGGATAGACGTAATCGGCGAACTGGATTTCGATGCATGGCCGCAGGCCATAGGCGGCCATACCGATCGCTGCCCCGACAATACCAGCCTCGCTGATAGGTGCGTCGAAGCAACGTGTCTTGCCATATTTCGCCTGCAAGCCCTGCGTACAACGGAACACCCCGCCGAAGAAGCCCACATCCTCGCCGAAGACAACCACATTGTCATCGCGCTCCATCATGGTGTCCATCGCGTCGCGGATGGCCTCGATCATTGTTTTGCGCGGCATCGATTACACTCCTGCCTGCTGGCGCTGACGGCGCAGGTGTGGCGGCATTTCCTCGTAGACACCCTCGAACATATCGCGAGCGGACGGCTTGCCGCCGGCATGCAGAGTGCCGAAGCTCTCGGCCTCCTTCTGCGCGGCAATGACGGTGTCGAGGATTTCAGCTTCCGTCTGCTTGTGACGCTCATCCGACCAGACTCCCCGCCCGATCAGATGATTCTTCAGGCGGACAATCGGATCACCCAATGGCCAGGCATCGGATTCGGTCTTCGGCCGGTAGGCGGATGGATCATCGGACGTGGAGTGCGCGCCGACGCGATAGGTGACGTATTCGATCAACGTCGGCCCGAGATTGCGCCGCGCGCGCTCGATTGCCCATTGCGCGACAGCATAGACGGCGAGGTAGTCGTTGCCGTCGACACGCAGCGCCGGAATGCCGAAGCCAAGCCCGCGCGCTGCGAAGGTTCCTGATCCGCCCCGGGCTATGCCCTGGAAAGTGGAGATCGCCCATTGGTTGTTGACGATGTTGAGGACAACTGGAGCCTTGTAGGTCGAGGCGAAAACCAGAGATGCGTGAAAATCCGATTCAGCGGTCGAGCCATCACCAATCCAGCCTGCAGCAATCTTGGTGTCGTTCTTGATTGCTGATGCCATGGCCCAGCCGACCGCCTGGATGTACTGCGTGGCAAGGTTGCCCGATATTGTGAAGAAGCCATGCTCCTTCGACGAATACATGATCGGCAGCTGCCGGCCCTTCAACGGGTCGCGCTCGTTGGAATAGATCTGGCACATCATCTCGACCATCGGGTAGTCGTCCGCGATCAAAAGGCCAGCCTGGCGATAGGTCGGAAAATTCATGTCGCCCGGAGCGAGCGCTTTGCGAAAGGCGCAGCTTACGGCTTCTTCACCCAGGTGCTGCATATAGAAAGAGGTCTTGCCCTGCCGCTGCGCGATCTGCATACGGGCGTCGAAAGTCCGCAGCGTCATCATGTGCCGCAAGCCCTCGATCAGCTGATCATCCGTCAACAAGCCCGCCCATGGACCCACCGCTTCACCGTCACGGCTCAGCACGCGAATGATTGAAAAGGCAAGATCCCTGATGTCCTCGGGATTGGTATCCACCTCGGGACGCCGGACAGAGCCAGCCTCAGGAATATTGACATTGGAAAAATCCGGCTCGCCGCCGTGCCGCACTGCCGGTTCCGGCACATGCAGACTAAGAGGTCCAAATTCACCTAGGGGACCATCAGACATGTTGTAGACCTCCCAACCATACATATCGTTTTCGATACTCTAGCATGAAACTATTAGGTCAGTAATACTGTCTTAATTTTGAGAAAACCCTGAAATCACGACTTTTCTGTAAAATACTTCGCACAACCAATTGAAATAAATGAAGGTTCCATCTCTGGGCCGAGATATGACCACGCAATCGCCTAGTCTAAAAAGCAATAATGCACCAATTCAAGCGCAACGCGCCGATTTATTCATTCAAACACGGAACAGATTTTGTAATCAAATGTGCATGCTTTATGCGCTTCGATCGTCAAGCGGCCGCGATAGCCAAGGCGTGTTCACGCGCATTTTCCCGAATCGCGTCGAGGTAAAGCCGTTTAAGAAGAGAAAGCATGTCGTCGTTGGCAGCAGGCGGAACCGTTCCGGTCGCACGGTTATCGGGTGCAATCTGCTCGATCATCCTGAGGATTACCTCCTGCGATCCAATCGCAAGCTTGCCGCTGGCAACGCCGCGCCAGGCTTGAAGCGCAACGCCAAGGGGCCGGTATGTGCTGTCCGGCAAACCAGCCGCGCCGAACAGCGCATTGAGCGCCGTGGCACGTCCGTCGATCAGCAGACTGCGCACGCGCGCAAGATTATGGCCGGAGAGCGCGACAAGGATCGCTCCGAAGAAATCGATTTTGCCGGCGGCCACAATCCGGATAACGAAGGCTGTCGTGAGATCGCCGCGCAACTGCAAATGTTCGATGAGTGCAGGGTATTCCTCGGACGGCGTCGCCGCTACGAGGCTGATCGACGCCCGGATGCATGCTTCCTGTGCAATCCGCTTTGCCCGTCGCTCGCCCATCAAAGCCATGACCATGTCCATCTGACACAGGGCTTCTGCAATGCGGATTGCCAACGTATGCCGGCAATCCGCTGGCAGTCGCTCGTCCTCAACGAGAAGGGAGCGGATTTCACCAATATGACCAAGACGCTCGATCAACCTGCGAAAACTGATGTCCGCAATCTGTGCCTGGGTGTTGGACAGAAGTTCCAACACGGCAACTGTCTCGCCGATCTCGATGATGGCGGCGCTCACGGCGAACGACACTTTCGGCCTCGCTGCAATAATCCTCTGCGCCTCGCAACCGCCACCGGCAACACAATCGATGAGATCGGTATCGCTAAGTAATGTGGAACGTCCGAGGATATAGGTCGCGACTTCGATCTGATCGCGGGCCAGACTTGCAACGATATGCACCGGCGCGTGGGCGCTTGTCGAAAATGCCTCCGCCAGCGCCAGGCGTACCTTTGGCGAAGGATCATCCAGGAGCAGCGTTAGTACCGCCTCGGTGGAACAGCGTTCGTCAAACTCAAGATCGGTCTGCAGATATATATGGGCCAAAGCCGCCGCTGCGTGGCAGCGTTGCGCCACAGAAGCATTATCGATCATCTTCAGATAGTGCTGAATCGACATTTCGCCTTTGCCCCCGAGTCTCTACTTGAAGGCAAGTCTAAAGCGAAAAGGTTTACGATCGGTTCACCATATCGGTTAACCATGCTCGTGCGGGAGCGTTCATATATTGCGATGCGGACGAAGCCGTCTTAGTCTGCCGCAAAAGCATTGAGGAGACGCAACACATAATGGCCGGGCTATATTTGGAAGACTTTGAAATTGGGCACGTATTCCAACACACACTGCGCAAGACGGTCACCGAAAGCGACAACATGCTGTTCTCCGTGATGACGCTCAACCCCCAGCCACTACACATCGATTTCGACTTTGCCAGCAAGACTGAATGGGGCAAACCATTGGTCAACTCCCTGTTTACGCTGGGCCTGATGATCGGTATCTCGGTCAACGACACGACAGTTGGCACGACAATTGCCAACCTCGGCATGACGGATGTGAAGTTCCCCGCCCCGCTGTTTCATGGCGATACGGTGCGCGTCGAAACGCAAGTGATCTCCGCAAGGCGATCAAAATCCAAGACTGATCGAGGCATCGTGGAATTTGAACACCGGGCGTTCAATCAGTACGGGGTGCTGGTCGCCCAATGCACGCGGCAAGCAATGATGAAATCAAAGAGTGCCGCCTGATGCGCTCGCTGCTGTTTGTGCCGGGCGATTCGGAAAAGAAGCTGGAGAAAGGCCTGTCGAGCGAGGCTGATATCTTGCTGATCGATCTCGAGGACTCCGTCAGTGGAGAACGCAAGGAAGCGGCCCGAAAAGTCGCGGCAGATTTTTTGAACGCCAATCGCAATCGCCCCTCGCCGCGGCTGTTCGTTCGCATCAACGATCTCGCCAGCGGTTTTGCAGATGACGATCTCGCTGCGGTCATGCCTTCAACGCCACACGGCATTATCCTGCCCAAATCCAACAGCGGCAAGGATGTGACACGGCTCGCGGCCAAGCTAAATGTTCATGAGGCCCGCGCCGGTATTGCCGAAGGATCAACGCAGATACTGGCCATCATCACCGAAACAGCCATCGGCACGCTTTCAGCAGCAAGTTATCCGGACGCCTCGAAGCGCTTGGTCGGTTTGAGCTGGGGTGCGGAAGATTTATCCGCTGCGATCGGCGCCAGCACACCCCGCGATGCCGCGGGCCACTACACGGATGTATTTCGCCTAGCGCGGGCTGTCACCATTCTTGGAGCGTCAGCGGCAGAGGTTGCGGCGATCGATACAGTCTACATCAACTACCGCGATGATGAAGGCCTGACGCGTGAATGCGAAGAAGCGGAGCGCGACGGCTTCACCGGCAAGCTGGCTATTCATCCAGCTCAGGTCCCGATCATCAATCGAGCCTTCACGCCATCCGCAGAAGCAGTCGAACACGCCAGAAAGATCATCAATGCGTTTGCGGAAAATCCCTCCGCCGGGGTGATCGGTATCGATGGCCAGATGTTTGATCGCCCGCACCTGCGTCGGGCAGAACGGCTTGTCGAGCGTGCCAGGTCAACCGCCTGAGCCATCCCATTTTGGCCGGAACATCTGAAACGTTTCAGAAACCGAGGCAAAATCCATGTAGCCCAAGCGCGAAACCGGTTGCGCCTTTGTCATGTCGACGAGACCGTTGGTGAGGATTGCCTCATTGATATGGACACCAACCACTTCGCCTATAACCATGAAGGCGCTCACCGGATTGCCGTGGCGATCCTTCGGGTTCTGGATATTGGTCAGGACACATTCAAGCGTTGCGTAGGCCTCCGCAACACGAGGCGCACCAATGAGAGCGCAGTCCGTCGCGGTCAATCCCGAATACTCGAACTCGCTGACACCGCGCGGCGCATTGACCGACGTCGCATTCATTGCCCCCGAAAGGTTTGCACTCACCAGATTGGCGGCGAACTCGCCTGTTTCCTCGATAAACGCAACACTGTCCTTGTAGCCTTCCGATGAAAACATCAGAAGGCAAGGTTTCGTGCTGATCATGTTAAAGAAGGAGTACGGCGCGAGATTGACCTGGCCATCCTTCGATCGGCTGGAAATCCAGCCGATTGGACGCGGCGCCACAATCGCCTTTAGCGGGTCATGCGGCAGGCCGTGACCATCCTCGTATTTATAGAACATATCAGCCTTTCCAAGGACCCGAATATTCGGAGAGGATGTCCTTGATCTCCGGGCGCGGACGCTCTGGCACCTTCTGCGGACAGCTGCCGATATGAACGAATCCGGTTACGCGTTCATGCGGCGCCAATCCGAGCAGTGCGCGGCCCTTCTCGTCGGACGAATACCAGTTGCTGATCCAGTTCGTGGCATAGCCAAGCGCATTGGCCGCCAGAACGAGATTCATTGCCGCAGCACCGGAGGACAGAAACTGCTCCCATTCCGGTATGTGGTGCTCCACCGGAGAAAAAATCACGCCAATCACGAGCGGTGCACGGGCAAAGCGCTTCAGTTCCTGTTCACGCCGTTGATCGGTCAGCGGCCCTTCCCGCTCTTCGGCAAGGTCCACCAGATATTGTCCAACCTGTTCACGCGCCTCTCCGCGGTAAAGGATAAAGCGCCAGGGTGTCAGGCGTCCGTGATCGGGCACGCGCGACGCGATACTCACCATCGTTTCAATTTCATCGTCTGATGGCGCTGGAAGGCCAATGGCCGAAATCGGCGTAGAACTGCGCGTGGACAAGAATTCGATGACGGAAGGGGGAACAGATGTATCCATGGAATGAAGCGGTGATCCTGTTGTAATGATGCGCGGACAATGTGGTGGTTTCGTCCGCCAAGTAAAGGTGCGCGGTTGAGAAAAAGCCTTGAAATTGCCATCGGCTTCGGATCAAACCGTTTCATGGGTGCATTCGAAATTATTTCAGCGGGCGGCAAGGTCCGGATGGCCAGGCAATTGTTTGCCGCGACCGTTCTTGTGAGTCTTATGGTTATTGCGCCCGAAGCTGGGGCGCAGGCGCTGGCGCCGGATTTACCGCAGACGCCGGCCGTCGAGTTACCCAGCATCCCCAATCTCAACGAATATGCCAGCCCGAAGGCGCCAGCCAACAGCCCGATCATCAATGAGCCCGAGCTCGTGCTGTCGGCTAAACTCTCCGAGGAAAGTGATCCGATCGGACGCGGCCTTGTCTGGCGGGTATTTTCCCCCGAGGCCGGTGACGATGGCAAGTTGGCATTGTTGGCGACGGCCAAGGGCGGCACAACTTCCTTCAATCTCGCTCCAGGCAGCTACTTGGTGCATGTGGCATTTGGACGGGCCGGCGCGACCAAGCGTATCACGATGACCCGCGCCAAGCGCAGTGAAACGATGATCCTCGATGCCGGTGGTGTGAAGCTCAATGCGGTTCTGTCGGGTGGCGGACGCATTCCGCCGGACCAATTGCGATTCTCGATTTACGAAGATCACGAGGACTCCAACGGTGAACGCGCGCTGATCATTCCAGACGTGAAGCCTGACAGCGTCGTGCGCCTCAACACTGGCACCTATCAGATCGTTTCCAACTACGGCACCGCGAATGCGGTGATCCGCGCCGACATTCGCGTCGAAGCCGGAAAACTCACGGAAGCCAATGTCGAGCACAGGGCGGCTCAGCTCACGCTGAAACTCGTGCGCGAGACCGGCGGCGAAGCCATGGCCGATACGGCCTGGTCGGTACTCACCACGTCAGGCGATATTGTACGTGAAAGTGTTGGCGCTTTCGCATCCATCGTTTTGGCCGAGGGCGAGTACGTGATCATTGCCAAGAACAAGGACCGCATCTACCAGCGCGACTTCAAAGTCGTGGCCGGACAGAATCAGGATGTCGAAGTGCTGGCCAAGGACGGCGCGAGTACGGCCGCGATTGCCGACCAGCCGGCCGGCGGCGAAGAACCTCTGGATTGATCCTGCTCAGCGCGTCTTGGGCTCGAGCGAGAAAACCGCATCATAAAGGTATTCGAGCAGCCGCTTGCGGTCTTCAAATGGCTTCAGCTCTTCCCAGCCGATCACCCTGCCGATACGAACTTCGATTGCCTTGCCCGACAACCGGCGAAACTCGCGGATCAGCAGCGAGATGCGCAGCGTCATCGACACCTTGCTGGCGAGATGGAAAAAGCGGCCGTTCTGGCCGCCGAAATACACAGGGATGACCGAGGCCTTCGCCTGCTGCACGAGCTTGGCCGGAAAGATTTTCCATGGCAGGTCTTCGGCGCGGCCGAAGCCCTTGGGCGCCGTAGCGACGCCGCCGGCAGGAAAAACGACGATCGTCACACCTTCCTTCAGCAGGCGGACCGCCTCGTGGCGCGTCGCCATGTTCATAGCCATCGCTTCCTTGGTCTCGTCGAAACAGACCGGAAGTGCGTAGGGCCGGATTTCCGGCACCTTGAGGAGATCGTTGTTAATGAGAACGCGGAACGGCCGGCCGAGTTGTTCAGCCAGTGCCAAAGCAGCGATGCCGTCGCCAATGCCAAAGGGATGATTCGCAATAATGACCAGAGGCGTGTCGGGCAATTGCTTCGGTGGCCATTGATCCGCGATGTCGAGGCGGACATTGATCAGATCCATCATCCGGCAAAACACATCGATGCCGGCAGGCACAATGTCATTGCGCCATGTATTGTAAAGCCCGGCATAATAATTGCGGCCGGATAGCCCCTCGATGGCGCGGATAAGCCATTGGGTCAGGCGAGTCTGCGTGTCATTGGCATAGGAAAGCTCTGGAAACTGCACGCGCAACCCCGGTTAAAGTTAAAGTGGCTTAGATTCTCTCGCATCCATATGACAGCGTGATGAACCCACCACGCTGTCATATTTTTGAGACTATTCTGCCGCCAATCGCAACAGATCCGGCGCCGTTGCTTCGTCCGCAAGTTGACGGATTGCGTCGTCGAGCGAAAGCGACGTCTGGCTCTGCGAACCCAGGCGGCGCATATTGACCGAGCGTTCCTCGGCTTCGCGCATGCCGCACACAAGAATCACCGGCACCTTCTGCAAGGAATGCTCGCGGACCTTGTAGTTGATCTTCTCGTTGCGGAAGTCCGTGATGACCTGAAGACCGGCTGCCTTCAACTCCTTCGCGACTTGTTTGCCGTATTCATCGGCCTCCGATGTAATCGTGGCAACGACAACCTGCACCGGTGCAAACCAGAGTGGCATGTGTCCGGCATAGTTCTCGATCAGTATGCCAAGGAAGCGTTCCATCGACCCGCAGATCGCGCGGTGGATCATCACCGGCTGCTTCTTCTCCGACGTTGAGTCGATGTAGAAGGCACCGAACCGTTCCGGCAGGTTGAAGTCAACCTGTGTTGTCCCGCACTGCCAGTCCCGGCCAATGGCATCGCGCAGCACATATTCGAACTTGGGGCCATAGAAGGCGCCCTCGCCCGGATTGATGGCCGTCTTGATCTTGCCGCCCGATTGCTCCTCGATCGTCCGGAGCACCTTGCTCATGACCGCTTCGGCGCGATCCCACAGTTCATCGGAGCCGACGCGCTTGTCGGGGCGCGTGGACAGCTTCACAGTGATGCCTTCGAAGCCGAAGTCGGCATAGGTCGTCAGGATCAGGTCGTTGATGCGCAGGCACTCGGCCTCCATCTGCTCGTCCGTGCAGAACACGTGAGCATCATCCTGCGTGAAGCCGCGCACACGCATGAGGCCATGCAGCGCACCCGAAGGCTCGTAGCGGTGGACGTTGCCGAATTCCGCAAGCTTTACCGGCAGATCGCGGTAGGATTTCAGGCCATGCTTGAATATCTGTACGTGACCAGGGCAGTTCATCGGCTTCAACGCGAAGACGCGCTCGTCATCGGTCTCGTCACCGGCAACCGTAACCTTGAACATGTTGTCACGATACCAGCCCCAATGGCCCGACGTCTCCCACAGCGATTTGTCGAGCACCTGCGGTGCGTTGACTTCGCTGTAGCCGTGGCTATCCAGCCGGCGCCGCATGTAGCTGACGAGGCTCTGGAACATCCGCCATCCCTTTGGATGCCAGAAAACCACGCCCGGACCCTCTTCCTGGAAATGGAACAGGTCCATTTCCCGGCCGAGACGTCGATGGTCACGTTTTTCCGCTTCTTCAAGCATATGGAGATAGGTGTTGAGGTCCGCATCGTTCGCGAACGCCGTTCCGTAGATGCGGCTCAGCATGGGATTATTGCTGTCACCGCGCCAGTACGCTCCTGCAACCTTCATTAGCTTGAAAGAGCTGCCGATCTGGCCTGTCGAAGGCATATGCGGGCCGCGGCACAGATCATACCAATCGCCCTGACTATAAATCTTGAGATCTTGGCCTTCGGGAATGGCGTCAACGAGTTCTACCTTGTAGGTCTCGCCCTTCTCGGCAAAGATTTTGCGTGCCTTTTCGCGCGACCAGATTTCCTTGGTGAAAGGCTTATTGCGGGCGATGATTTCCCGCATCTTCTTCTCGATCACCGGAAGGTCGTCAGGCGTGAAGGGCTCGTTCTTGGCGAAGTCGTAATAAAAGCCGTTCTCGATGACCGGGCCAATTGTGACCTGCGTTCCTGGAAAAAGCTCCTGTACCGCCTCGGCGAGGACGTGCGCGCAGTCGTGCCGGATCAATTCCAGTGCGCGCGGATCTTCGCGGGTCAGGATTTCAATTGTGCCCGAAGTCTGCAAGGCATCGGACAGATCACGTACGACGCCGTTGACAGCATAGGCGACGGCCTTTTTTGCAAGTGATTTGGAAATGGATTCAGCAAGTTCCGCGCCGGTCATGGCAGCGTCGTATTCGCGCTTCGAGCCATCGGGGAATTGCATGGATACAGTTTTTGCAACTGTTTGCGACATCAATTTTCTCCTATCCAGTCCCGCCAACGATTGCGGGTGGTGTTTAACGACCGGACCTGTTCCGGCGGACGGACTTCTAAATGCAGTTTTGCTTGGCGTAAAGTACTTGCGCCGAAAAGCTTGCCATAGCTGCCGTGTTCAGCGTCATCGCAAGACGGTAGAGCTGATGCAAGCGAGACTACTTGCCCTCGATCGTTTTCAGATCTTCTTCCTGCTGTTTCTTGAGTAACTGCATCTCCGCCTGGCGGCGGGCAGCAAGGGCCGGATCCGATGAAGGACCGGCCTGGCCGGCCTTGGCAGCGTTGGTCCTGTCGATCAGCGCCTGCTTCTGTTCGGGCGAAAACTGTGCGGTCTCGCCCTTCGGATCGGGTGTGAAATGCGGATATGTCCCGGTGTTGACCGGTCCGGTCAACGGCGAATTCGACATCGGAGCCGGAGCCGTATTGGCGCAAGCACCCAGGCCAGCAACCAGAGCAGCAGCAACCCACAACCGCATGATGGTTTTAACCGAAAAATTCATTGTGTGTCCTGACTGCGAAAAACGAATTCATAATGGCGATAACAATTGCACGTTAGAGGGATAGCACCAACCTATGATATCATGTCAATAATGCTGATCGGGAGGACGCAAATATATGGATAATCAAGGCAGCAAGAGCGGTAAGACGCCAAACCTTGATAATTATGTTGTTAAGGACCCGGAGGCCTTTGCACGCAACGTTGCCCATATGATCGAGCAGGCCGGCAAGGCCGCATCCGCTTGGGTCGAGCCCCGCGAAAAGGGCCTGAAACGCGATACGATCGCCGATCCTGTCACCGATGTGGTGAAGACGCTTACCAAAGTTTCCGAATATTGGCTTTCCGAGCCCGCGCGTGCCCTTGAAGCGCAGACAAAGCTTTTCTCCAGTTATATGGCCATATGGTCCAATTCCATCCGACGCATGAGCGGTGAGGATGTCGAAGACGTGGCAAAGCCTGAAATCGGCGACAAACGCTTCACTGACGAGGATTGGGGCAAGAACGCCTTTTTCGACTTTCTCAAGCAAGCTTATCTCGTGACGGCGCGTTGGGCAGGCGAACTGGTCGAGAGCACCGAGGGCCTTGATGATCACACGAGGCACAAGGCGGCATTCTACGTCAAACAGATCACAACTGCGGCGTCGCCAAGTAACTTTCTGCTGACCAATCCGGAGCTCTACAAGGAAACTGTTGCCAGCAACGGCGAGAACCTGGTCCGCGGCATGAAGATGCTGGCCGAAGATATTATCGCCGGCGGTGGAGATTTGCGCCTGCGCCAGTCTGATCTCACCAAGTTTGCGCTCGGCGAAAACGTAGCAACGACGCCCGGTAAGGTGATTGCGCGCAGTGACGTCGCAGAAATCATCCAGTATGAGCCCACAACAAAGGATGTGCTGAAGCGCCCTCTGCTGATCTGCCCGCCATGGATCAACAAATACTACATCCTCGACCTGAACCCGGAAAAATCCTTCATCAAATGGGCGATCGACCAGGGCCATACAGTCTTCGTCATCTCCTGGGTCAACCCCGATCAGCGCCACGCGACAAAGGACTGGTCAGCTTATACCAATGAAGGCTTGCGATTCGGACTGGATACGATCGAAAAAGCGACCGGCCAAAAAGCCGTGAACGCTATCGGCTACTGCGTCGGCGGAACGCTCTTGAGTGCAGCCCTCGCGCTCTTTGCCAAGGAAGGCGAGAACCGGATCAAGAGCGCCACGCTGTTCACGACCCAGGTGGATTTTACCCACGCCGGTGACCTGAAGGTCTTCGTCGACGAAGATCAGATCCGGGCTCTGGAAAACGCCATGTCCGCCGAGGGCTATCTTGACGGCACGCGTATGGCGACCGCCTTCAATATGCTGCGCTCCGGCGACCTCATCTGGCCCTACGTCATCAATAACTACATGCGCGGCCGCGATCCGGTTCCATTCGATCTTCTATATTGGAATGCGGACGCAACGCGCATGAGTGCTGCCAATCACTCCTACTACCTTCGCAATTGCTATCTCGACAACAATCTGGTGCGCGGCACGATGAAGCTTGCCGGCGAGAATCTGTCGCTCGCTGACATCAAGATTCCCATCTACAATCTCGCGGCCAAGGAAGACCACATCGCTCCAGCGCTTTCTGTCTTCACAGGCTGTCAGTATTTTGGTGGCGATGTCACCTATGTACTCGCTGGGTCTGGTCATATTGCCGGCGTGGTCAATCCTCCCGCAAAGAACAAGTACCAGTACTGGACCGGCGATGCGCCAGTCGGCGCATTTGACGCCTGGCTGGCCAATACGACCGAGCATCCGGGATCCTGGTGGCATCATTGGCAAAAGTGGATCGAATCGCAGGACAGGACGCGTGTTCCTGCGCGAAAACCTGGCGAAAACAATATCGAGATTCTGGCTGAGGCGCCGGGAACTTACGTGCGAATCCGTGTATGAAAATACCCGTCAAAGGTCACTGAAAGTCATAAAGAAGATTTAATGACAATGGCAAGAAAGTGGCCAATCACGTTTTTGCCTCATTCTAGGTATACCTGACGACTTGTGCAGCCGACAAAAGTTCATTAACTCTGGCGACTCTCTGCCGGTGTTATTTGCACTTCAATAGAACTTCGCGAGCTTTCTGCTCTTACAAAAGCGGACCGGACTGAACATCTTGGGGACCGGGAAAGACGAGACGGGGGAATCGTTGAATATACTGCCAGCGTCAGTTTCGG
Source organism: Phyllobacterium brassicacearum (assembly GCF_003010955.1). Classification (GTDB taxonomy): domain Bacteria; phylum Pseudomonadota; class Alphaproteobacteria; order Rhizobiales; family Rhizobiaceae; genus Phyllobacterium; species Phyllobacterium brassicacearum. The sequence continues at coordinate 221,334 of NZ_PGGO01000008.1, read as the reverse complement.
CCCTTCGGGCGAGCACGGTAGCGTGCGTCATTGCGATGGCGGCAATGGCTGCAACATCCTGCACATCGACCGGATCAAGCCCCAACGCTACTTCCCCCTTGACGGCCGCCACCGAAAATGAGCCAACGGGCGACGCGAAGCATACAGCGGATTCATCCCTGCCATCTGGTGGCAATCAAACGATTTCGACTGAAGCGCTGGCACTGGCCGGCAGCACAGAAACCAATGCTCTCCAGGCAATCAAGGGGGCCGCTGCCAAACCAGCTGACACGAAGGCAGCAACCGCGCCAACGACCGGCGCTGCATCAGGAACCCAGCAGACCGCTGCATCCCCGACTGAAGACAAGCCTCAGGTCAGGACATCGCTGTTCGGCTCAAGCAGCCCGGCCAAGTCAGAAGAACCGCAACAGGTAGCTAGCGCCGCGGCCGCTGCCGCTCCTCCGGCAAAGACATCATTGTTTGGAAGCTCCGCAAAGCCGGAACCAGCCCCGCAACCTGCGCAGGCGCAAGAAACGCAGCAACCTGCCGAAACAGCCAGCAAGGATGCAGCCAAGGCCACAGACGCGAAGGCCGAGGCGGTCGCCGCCACCGAACAGGGTGAAACGGCTGTGAAGAAGCCAGCTGCGCCTGCCGGCAAGAACGGACTGCTTCTGCGGCTCTTCGCCAATAACCAAGGCAAACCGGCGGCCAACCGTCAGGTTGCAGTCATCGAACCGAGATCCCAGCCCAAGCTACGGGCAGCCGAGGCGCCGGTTCAGACTGCATCGGCTCTGCCATCAGCCGAATCGTTTGCCAGCAAGACCGAACACCTATCATCACTGCCCGGCGTTCGGCCCAACGCCGGCATCCAGATCATGCAACGCGACAGCCTTTATGATGATGACGATGTCGAGGCCGCGGCTGCCCCAGTTATTCTTGCCTCTGCAGCTGGCCTCGCCCGCCTGGCGCCAAACGGCCTCAAAGTGCAGCGCGAAAACGTGCAAGTTGCTTGCCTCAAACCGCAGCTCGTTGGCATCCTCAAGGCTCTTGAGCGGCGCTATGGTAAATCGGTGATCGTCACATCAGGCTATCGAAGCCCGCCCTATAACCGCTTGGTCAACGGTGCAAAGGCCTCCTTGCACATGTCCTGTGCCGCCGCAGATATTCAAATTCCTGGTGTTTCCAAGTGGGAATTGGCCAATTTTGCGCGCTCCATGACAGGCCGCGGCGGCGTTGGCACCTATTGCCACACCGAATCAGTGCACGTCGATATCGGTCCTCGTCGCGACTGGAACTGGCGCTGCTCGCGCGGAAGAGCTTGATCCCCTTCAGCGAAATTGCCGGCTCCGGTCAGTTGCGGCCCGATCCATCTGGCTGTGAATCGAACAAATTTCACTTTTTCGAAAAAAGAATGCTTTATGGGCTTGCGGCGCAAAAACTGTTTCACTATAAGCCGCTTACCTGCGGGCGCCCATCGTCTAGCGGTTAGGACGGCGCCCTTTCACGGCGCAAACAGGGGTTCGATTCCCCTTGGGCGTACCAGGCTATCTTCTTGGAAAATCAAAACCTTATAATGCGAAGTTCGTATGTCTTCGCACGCCGCAGTAAAGAAAACGGCCAGCTCTGAACGAGCCGGCCGCATGGATGTCTCGTTGATTTCGACTAGTTAGCTGGTGCCGGTTTTGCCGGATCCGGGGAAGGCGTGGCCGGTGCGGGTGCAGGTGTTGTCGGTTCAGATGTTGTCGCTGGCGGTGTGGCCGTACCTTCTGAAGGCTTGTTGTCACAAGCTGCCAAAGCGAATGCAGCGACTGCAACAAACGGTACGAAAAACTTGAGTTTCATCATGTATCCTCCTGATGAGTTTCGTCCCTGTGCATAGAATGTGACAGACTTCTGGATTAGAACAGTCCAGTTTTTTCAAGCTTTGTCACCGCCTGTTAGACAAAGTTATGAGACCGAAATCCTGAGCTGACCTATCATGAATCACTGCTGCGACTCAGGTCTGCGGTAGCAGGGTTCGGTTCAACCTCCACCCGGGCCCGATTCTCCCACCCCAGAGCAAATTGGCCTGCCTTACTAAAGGCAGGTTCTTTTTATCTGACGATGGTCTGGAGATGACCGAAAGCCCCATCGATTGTTCTGGAGCGCAGCATCCGCTAAAACCGTCCCATGATCTTCGCTGCCCCCCTCGTCACCGGTCAATTGGTCCAGCGCTACAAGCGCTTCCTCGCAGATGTCATCCTCGATGACGGCAGTCCGATCACCAGTTCTGTTCCCAATACGGGTTCAATGCTTGGACTAACCGACCCCGGCATTAGAGTCTGGTTGTCACTTTCCGATGGCGCAAAGCGCAAATATCCTCACACATTGCAGATGGTTGAAGTCCAGGGCACCATGGTTGGTATCAATACCGGCCTGCCTAATCGCATAGCGGAGGAGGCAATTCTTTCGGGCTTGCTCCCCTCGTTGAGCGGCTATGCCGAATTGAGACGTGAGCAGAAGTATGGTCTCAATTCGCGCATCGACATCCTGTTGCGCGACCCGAGTCGTCCCAGCGCCTATGTCGAGGTGAAGAACGTGCATTTTTCGCGCCGCCCGGGTCTTGCCGAATTTCCCGATTCTCCCACGGCGCGCGGTGCAAAACATCTGGACGAGCTTGGCAACATGGTCGAAAGTGGACATCGTGGTGTCATGCTCTACGTCATCCAGCGCGGAGATTGCGACCGTTTGAAAATCTGCGGCGATCTTGATCCGGTTTACGCGGCTGCATTTGAACGGGCCGAAAGACGTGGGGTTGAAGCTTTCGCTGTAAAATGCCACATCACGCCTAATGGCATCGCTGCGATCAGTACGATGCCGATAATTGATTGATGCCGAGCGGACTTCCAAATGGTCTCTTATCTCGACGCGCAAAGCGCGCCACTTAAAAACACTGGCCAGATCAGGCTTCACGGCCCCGAGGGCTTTGCGGCCATGCGCAAGGCATGCCAACTGACCGCTCGCTGCCTGGACGAGCTTGCATCGATCGTCGCTCCGGGCGTCACAACCAACACGATCGACCGCTTTGTCTTTGAGTTCGGTGCCGATCATGGCGCCCTGCCCGCTACCCTGAATTATCGCGGCTACACCAAATCCAGCTGCACCTCGATCAATCACGTGGTTTGTCATGGTATTCCCGATGACAAGCCGCTGCGTGAAGGTGATATCGTCAATGTCGATGTAACCTATATCCTCGATGGCTGGCATGGCGATTCAAGCCGCATGTATCCTGTGGGCGAAATCAAGCGCGCCGCAGAGCGACTGATGGAAGTGACCCATGAAAGCCTGATGCGCGGCATCGCTGCGGTGCGCCCCGGCGCGCGAACGGGCACCATCGGTGCAGCTATCCAGTCCTATGCAGAATCAGAGCGCTGCTCCGTCGTCCGCGATTTCTGCGGCCATGGCGTTGGTCAACTCTTTCACGACGCCCCGAATATCCTGCATTACGGTACGCCCAACGAAGGCGTCGAACTGCGCGAAGGCATGATTTTCACCATCGAGCCGATGATCAATCTCGGCCGTCCGCACGTGAAAGTGCTCGCCGATGGCTGGACTGCCGTTACCCGCGATCGCTCGCTGACGGCACAATACGAGCACACCGTTGGGGTCACCAGTGAAGGTTGTGAAGTCTTCACTCTCTCGCCGGCCGGCCTGTTCGCGCCGGGCTTGAAACTCGAATAGGGAAGCGAGCTCGATGAGCGAAGAAAAGCCAGACAAGACTTTCTTCTTCAACGAGCCTTCCACGAAACTCTCCTCCAAACAACCAGCCCTTGAGCCTGGAGGCGCTCCGCGCAACGCGGAGCAGAAAATCGAATCCGACGACGAGCCACCGCACTACCTTGGCCATCGCGAGCACATGAAGGAGCGTTTCCAAAATGTCGGCCACCAGGGTTTCGCCGACTATGAATGCTGGAGATGCTGCTCTTTCGTTCGATCAGGCAGGGGGACACGAAGCCGCTCGCCAAGGCGCTTCTCGCCCGCTTCGGCTCGATTGCAGAAGTGCTTGGAGCGCCAGAACATCTCTTGATGGAGGTCAAGGGCTGTGGTCCGGTCACCGCATTCGATATCAAGTTCGTCTTTGCACTCACCCAGAGAATGATCCGTAGTGATATTCGTGAGAAAACAGTGCTGAGTTCCTGGAGCAAGGTCATGGACTATTGCGTTGCGGCCATGGCGCATGAACCTCGTGAGCAATTCAGATTCCTGTTTCTCGACAAGAAGAATGCCCTGATTGCCGATGAAGTGCAGCAAGTAGGGACAGTCGATCACACACCAGTCTATCCGCGTGAAGTCATAGCGCGAGCGCTCCAGCTTTCGGCCAGCGCCGTCATCCTCACGCATAACCACCCATCCGGTGATCCTACGCCCTCCAAAGCCGATATCGAAATGACCAAGACCATCGCCAACATCGGCGCACAGATGGGCATTGTCGTGCATGACCACATCATTATCGGGAAGAACGGCCATGCCAGCCTAAAAGGGCTCAAACTTTTTTGAACGAGAGCAATAACGATCAAATGCGCGTGCCCAGATCGATCTATTCCAGTAGCGTGCTTCGAATGGAGGTTTGAATGAATCCAGTTGAGAAGGCGATCTGGTTTATCGAAGGGCATTTTGCCGAGGACATCACGTTGGACGATATCGCGGTTTCAGCGGGGCTGTCGCGCTTTTACATGTCGCGTGCATTCGCCGTGTTCACCGGTTGTCCGGTCAGCGGTTATTTGCGGGGCCGCCGCCTGACAGAAGCGGCGAAGGTCCTGAGCAGTGGCGCTCCCGATATACTCTGCGTTGCCCTAACGGCCGGATACAACTCCCATGAAGCATTCACCCGGGCCTTCCGCGAGCAGTTCGGCCTCACGCCCGAACAAGTCCGCGCACAGGGCCATGTCGAAAACATCTCATTGGTGGAGGCACTCAAAATGGACGAATCATTTGTTGTAGATCTTGAAACACCCCGAACCGTAGACGGCAAGCCGATGCTGATCGCGGGAATCGGTGCACGTTATAATTGCGCGACCAGCAAGGCGATCCCATCGCAATGGCAACGCTTTGGCCCGTACATCGGCAATATCTCCGGTCAAATCGGCGATGTCTGCTATGGTGTGTGCTGCAACAGCGATGATGAAAACAACTTCGACTACATTGCCGGCGTAGAGGTTACCGACTTTTCCGAACTTCCCGAAGAGTTCAGCCGGGTACGCATCCCGGCTCAGAAGTATTTGGTCTTTGCGCATCGGGATCATATCTCGACCATCCGCAGCACAGTGATGACTGTCTGGGGCAAGTACCTGCCGGAATCGGGGCATGAGGTCGCCGATGCGCCGAATTTCGAGCGCTACGGTCCGGAATTCGACCCACGGACCGGGAATGGCGGCCTGGAAGTCTGGATTCCCATCAAGTCTTGATCATCAACAGCAGGAGCGGCCACGCTTTGCCGCTCCGCCAAGTCAATTTCACCATGACATATCGCTGTCAGCGGCAAATCCGCTATGATCCCCTCGTCACAAGTTGATCGGAGTGCGAACCATGCTGCAAGCCTGCTTGAACGGCGGACGGACACGCGATTTCCACCCAATGGTGCCTTATACGGCTGCGGAGCTCGCCAGCGACGCCCGCAAGTCGATAGCAGCGGGCGCCAGCGAGTTGCACATCCACCCGCGCAGTGCCGACGGTTTAGAGAGCCTTGGGCCGGACGATGTTGCCAAGGCACTACTTGCGATCCGCAGCAATGTGCCAGGCACCCCCGTGGGACTTTCGACGCATTGGCGCATTCCACCGGGCGGCAGGGCGCGCCAGAAGCCGATCGAACAGTGGCAGGTGCTTCCCGACTATGTTTCCGTCAATCTGATCGAGGACGATGCTGCCGAAGTTATTTCGCTAGCCCTTGCGAGGGGAATTGGGGTTGAGGCGGGCATATGGTCAATCAGCGATGCAGAGCGTTTAGTGACGCTGCCCGACGCCAAGAAATGCCTTCGCGTCTTGATCGAGATCAACGAACAGGACATCGACGAAGGTTTCGCTGCTGCAATCGGCATCATATCCGTGCTGGAGCGCGGCAAGATCAAACTGCCCATATTGCTGCATGGCGACGAAAAGAGTGTCTGGCCGATGTTCAGGGAGGCCATGGCACGGGGCTATGACAGCCGCATCGGGCTGGAGGACGGCAATCTGCTGCCTTCCGGGAAGAAGGCGGCTGGTAACGCCGATATCGTACGCGCAGCAGTTTTGCTGGCACGAGCATACTAGGTCACAAGCAAACAACGAAGGACGACGAAATGATCTCATCCAGACCGATGCGTGACAGCGAGTATCCGGGCTACCTCGAGTATTTTCTTCCTGACTATGCCGCTGAAATATCGACCAATTATGGTCTTTCAAGCCTCGAAGCCCTGGTGCAGGCCAAGCGTGAAATCGCACATGACCTGCCATACGGTGTTGATACACCCGGCGAGGTCGTGCTCTGCGTTGTAAATCGTACGTCGGACACTGAGAGCGTTGTAGGGTATCTTTGGTACCGCCCGGATCTGGCGGCCCGCTCAGCATTCATCAAGGATTTCCATATCTTTGCCCAACACCAAGGAAAGGGCCTTGGCAAACAGGCACTGAATGCCTTGGAAGCCGAATTGTCACGTGCAGGTTTTGAGCAGATAAAGCTGCGTGTCGCCGAAGACAATAAGCGCGCCAAACATGTCTATGAGACGACTGGCTTTCGCGTCACTGGTGTCAATATGAGCAAGACGATAAAATCAGGATTGTAATCTCGACATTGAATGATCTTGCAGGAGGATCGCCCGATGTCAGAATAAAAAAGGCCGCTCGAAGCGGCCTTTTCCTTGATCAAACTGAAGCTTATGCTTCGTCGTCGGTCTTCTTCTTGGCGGCCTTCTTCGGCGCTGCCTTCTTGGCGGGCTTCTTCGCTTCAGACTTGGCGTCTGCCTCGTCGTCAGCCATCAGCTCTTCCTTGGTTACTTTCTTGTCGGTGACATTGATGTTCGCGAGCAGGTGATCAACAACCTTCTCCTCGAAGATCGGAGCGCGCAGATTGTTGACGGCTTCCGGCGTCTTGCGGAAGAATTCATAGATCTGCTGTTCCTGGCCCGGATAGCGGCGAACCTGATCGTAAACAGCGCGCTGCAGTTCTTCCTCGGTCACTTCGATACCGGCCTTGTTACCGATTTCCGAGAGAACGAGACCAAGGCGAACGCGGCGTTCAGCCAGCTTGCGATATTCCTCGCGGGCCTCTTCTTCCGTCGTATCTTCGTCTTCGAAGGTCTTGCCAGCTTCCTGCAGGTCGTTGCCGATCTGTGCCCAGATATTGTTGAACTCGGCATTGATCAGACGTTCCGGCGACTCGAACTTGTACTCGCCGTCAAGCGCGTCGAGAATCTGACGCTTTACCTTCTGGCGGGTGAATGTACCGTACTGGCTTTCGATTTGCTCGCGGATAACCTGGCGCAAACGGTCGGCGCTTTCGATGCCGAGCTTCTTGGCGGTCTCGTCGTTGATTTCGACTTCGCCGGGCTTGGCAACTTCCTTGACGGTGATGTCGAAGGCTGCGTCCTTGCCTGCAAGGTGAGCCGCGCCGTATTCGGCCGGAAATGTCACATTGATCTGCTTTTCATCACCGGCCTTCACGCCGATCAGCTGGTCTTCGAAGCCTGGAATGAACTGTCCCGAGCCTAGAACGAGTGTTGCGTCGCTATCGGCGCCGCCGTCGAAAGGAACACCGTCGACCTTGCCAAGGTAATCCATGGTAACGCGATCGCCGCTTTCGGCCTTGCCCTTCTTCGCTTCAAAGTTCTGGGCCGAGCTTGCAACGCGCTTGACCTGCTCTTCGACTTCCTCGTCGGTCACGTCGACGACTTCGCGGGTAATGCTGATCTTCAAGGTGTCCTTGATCTCTATGGCCGGCAGAACTTCGTAGTTCAGCGAGAATTCAAAATCGGCCTGACCGCTCAGAACCTTTTCCGCTTCCTTCTCGTCCTCGGTCATGACAACTTCCGGCTGTGTGGCCGACTTTTCGTTGCGATCAGCAAGGATGGAACGCGAAGAATCGCTCAGGATTTCGTTGACGACTTCAGCCATGAATGACTTGCCGTACATCTTGCGCAGGTGGCTCATGGGCACCTTGCCGGGGCGGAAGCCGTTGATGCGCGCCTTGGCGCTTGCGCCCTGGAGGCGTTCGGAAAGCTTTGCTTCCAGATCCTTGGCCGGAACGACGACCTTGATCTCGCGCTTTAGCCCTTCATTGAGCGTTTCAGTAACCTGCATGTCCAAACCTTCACTTTTTTAACATTTATCCCGCCGTTTCCGGCTTGGCTGCCAAATTGCGGGAGAAAAACTTCATGCCATCGTGGCTTCCGGTACGGATGAAGTGAGCATACCCTCTACCATCCATATTGATTTTATTGCTTTATTTCTAACTCAACTCTCAATTTGCGGCACAGATTGTATCACAAAATATGGCATAAAGTTGCGGAAGAAATTGCACCCTTACCGACTGGTCGCTCCCTTTACTTGCCTTGAGCGCAAAAATCAATGGGAGAGCCATCGAGGCCGGTGAAATAGCGATTCCTGGGCCGTTCTGCTCTCGCGATTGCGAGATGACAACGAATTGGAACTGTGCAAGGGTGGATAAGAAGGGTTTTGAGAGACAATATTTTTGACTGCATCTTTGTGTGGATGCGCAATGTGCGGGTCTTGTCAAAGCTCTCCACTGGCAACATATCGAGCTTTAGTTACTGACTGCGTTACCTGACTTGATCGTCCGCGGAATTGGCTCTCCAACTGTTCCAACCAGTTGACCGCCCCGACACTTTTTCTCGCGTGGCATATCAAGCGTCTGACTGTCATGGAGGCCTGCCTTGTCACGAACACTCCTTTCAACCGCTCGGCTCGGCGTGATCGCTGCGCTCCTTTCGGCAACCGCAGCACTGGCACAGGAGGCCGCAGCTCCTCCTCCGCCGCCGCCTGTATCGGTGGCAAAACCGGTCGTGCGCGACGTCGTCGATGCCGATGAGTTCATCGGGCGCTTTGAAGCTGTCAATCAAGTGGCAGTCCGTTCCCGTATCGATGGTTATCTCGATCAGGTGCATTTCAAGGACGGCGCCCTGGTGAAAAAGGGCGACGCGCTGTTCACAATCGACCAGCGGCCCTACGTGACTGCACTTGCGCAGGCAGAATCTGCCTTGGACGTTGCCAAGACGACATTGAATTACGCCGAGGCCCAATTCAAGCGGACGGAATCGCTCACAGGAAGCGGCACATTGTCCGTTTCGACACTCGACGACCAGCGCCGCGCCTTCCTGGCTGGTCAGGCAAATGTCACCGGGGCTCAGGCCTCCGTTGACGGTGCCAAACTCAATCTGATGTACACGCAAATCACCGCCCCGCAGGACGGCCGTATTGACCGTCGGCTCATCTCAGTCGGCAATCTGGTCAATGCAAACGACACGATCCTGACCACCATCGTCCAGCTCGACCCGATCGACTTTTACTTCGATGTGGACGAGCGCAATCTGCTTAACTATGCGCGCACGGCCCGTGAAAACGGCCAAATCCTGCAGGAAGGCGGTGGAGGGCTTGAAGTTACGGTTAAGCTGACCGATTCTAACGAACCACCGGTCAAGGGCAAACTCGACTTCGCGGAGAACCGTCTTGACGCGGCGACCGGCACAATGCGCGTGCGGGCCCGTTTCGACAATCCCAATCTCGTCCTGCAACCGGGTCTATTCGGCCGCGTCGAAGTGGCCGCCTCTAACAAGTACAAGGGCATCCTGATACCTGACGATGCGATCGGCTCTGATCAAAACGAACGGGTCGTGTTTGTCGTCAGCGAGGACGGAACCGTAACGCCGAAGCCGGTGAGACTGGGGCCGACACTCTACGGCTATCGCGTCATCCGCGAGGGCATGACTGGCGATGAAACCATTGTTGTCAACGGACTGATGCGGATTCGTCCCGGTGCGAAGGTCAAGCCGGAACTCGTCGTGCTTCCCCAGGAAGGCCCGTCTGTCGCGGGAGCCAGCCAATGAGGTTCGCGCATTTCTTCGTTGACCGGCCCATCTTCGCATCTGTTCTTTCCATCGTCCTGCTCATTGTGGGCGGCATCGCTTATACGCAGCTTCCGGTTGCTCAATATCCAGAAATCGCTCCACCGACAATTGTGGTGCGCACCTCCTATCCCGGTGCGGACGCCGAAACCATTGCCAATGTGGTGGCAACTCCCATTGAGCAGGAAATCAACGGCGTCGAGGACATGCTGTATATGTCCTCCTATTCGACCGCCGACGGGTCGATGGCGCTCACGATTACATTCAAGCTCGGCACGGACCTCGACAAGGCCCAGGTCCTTGTGCAGAACCGCGTCTCGATCGCCGAGCCTCGCCTGCCCGAAGAGGTGCGCCGGCTCGGTATAACGACGACGAAGAGCTCACCGGACCTGATGATGGTGGTGCACCTCCTGTCGCCGGACAATCGCTACGATCAGCTCTACGTCTCCAACTACGCCCGGTCGCGTATCCGCGACGTCCTGTTGCGGCTCGACGGCGTGGGCGATCTCACTATCTTTGGCGAGCGCGAATTCTCCCTGCGCATCTGGCTGGACCCCCAAAAGCTTGCGGCTTACGGCATGACGGCGAGCGATGTCGTCCAGTCCTTGCAGGAGCAGAACGTGCAGGTTTCCGGCGGTTCGATTGGCGGACCACCCGCCTCTGGAACAAATGCCTTCCAGTACACCGTAACAACTCAGGGCCGCTTCAGCGATGCGAGACAATTCCGCTATGTCATTGTCAAGGCTACGGAAAGCGGACGGCTTGTCCAATTGCAGGATGTCGCGCGTGTCGAACTTGGTGCGAAAGACTACGTAACCAACAGTTATCTCGACGGCAGTCCTGCGGTCGCTCTCGGTATTTTCAACCGTCCGGGCACAAATGCCTTGGCCACCGCCGACGTCATCAAGGCGACGATGGAGGACCTGGCCAAGGATTTCCCGGCCGGACTGACCTACGACATCGTCTACAACCCGACAGAATTCATCTCGGAATCGATCAACGAGGTCTACAAGACCATTTTCGAAGCCGTCATCCTGGTCGCGTTGGTCGTGCTAGTCTTCCTGCAATCGTGGCGGACGGCCATCATCCCGATCGTCGCGATTCCCGTATCTCTCATCGGCACGTTGGCATTCCTGCTGGCTTTCGGGTTCTCGCTGAACATGTTGACGCTGTTCGGTCTGGTGCTCGCCATTGGTATCGTCGTCGACGACGCGATTGTCGTGGTCGAGAATGTCGAGCGAAATCTGGCGCGCGGCATGACGCCCAAGGAAGCGTCGCATGTAACCATGGACGAGGTCGGAACGGCGGTCATCGCCATTTCGCTGGTGCTCATTGCAGTCTTTGTGCCGACAGCATTCATTCCAGGCATTACAGGCCAGTTCTATCTGCAGTTCGCCGTGACAATTGCCGTCGCAACAGCGATCTCCGCGCTCAATTCATTGACGCTTTCACCGGCGCTGGCGGCGATCGTCCTGCGTCCACACGAGGACCATGCGGAACCCCGAAATCCCCTGACCCGTTTTGGACGAACACTTGCAAACGGCTTCAACACCGGATTCGACAAGATGGCTCATGGATATTCCCGGGTTATCCGTGGCCTTGTTGGCTCAACAACCGCCTTGATAGCCAGCCTTCTCGTGTTTGTGGCTCTCCTCGGAGCAACCTGGTATATGGCGACGTCCGTGCCGCGTGGCTTCATCCCCACGATGGACCAAGGCTATGCCATCGTCGTGGTTCAGTTGCCCGACGGTGCATCTCTCGAGCGCACTGACGCCGTGATCAAGCACGCATCCGAAATCGTCAGGAAGGTCCCTGGTGTCAGCAACGCCGTCGCCTTCGCCGGCTTCAGCGGCGCCACCTTCACCAACGCCTCGAATTCCGGTGTTGTCTTTGCGCCGTTTGAACCATTCGAGGAGAGGCTCAAACATGGCCAGAGCGCGGATGCGATCATTGGCCAGCTGTTTGGCAGCCTGCAGAGCATACAGGAAGCCTTCATCATCGCCGTGCCACCGCCTTCCATCCGCGGCGTCGGCAATTCGGGCGGCTTCAAGATGCAGTTGCTTGACCGCGACAGTTCCGACATGCGCCGGGTTCTCGCCCTCGCCTATCAGATGATGGGCGAAGCAAACCAGACACCGGGCCTGACGGGCGTCTTCACGACATTCTCGGCGTCCAGCCCGCAGTACTTCCTTGAAATCGACCGCGACAAGGCGCGGGCGCTGAACGTACCGATACCCAACATTTTTGAGACATTGTCGATCAACCTTGGCACATCTTATGTCAACGATTTCAATGCCTTCGGGCGCGTTTATCAAGTGCGGGCGCAAGCCGATCAGCAATACCGCATGGAACGTGCCGACATTCTCGATCTGAAGGTACGCTCGTCAACGGGCGCACTCGTGCCGCTCGGTACGCTGGTCGATATCAGGGATACGACTGGCCCCTCGCTGGTGCAACGTTACAATATGTACGTTTCGGTACCGCTGCAGGGCAATCCGGCTCCAGGCGTTTCCACGGGCGATGCGCTCGACAAGATGGAAGCATTGGCAGCGAAAACACTGCCGGCTGGTACGACCTTCAACTGGACAGAGCTGGCCTTCCAGGAACGCAGCACTGGCAACACGGCCATCTTCATTTTTGGATTGTCGGTGATCTTCGTCTTCCTTGCCCTGTCGGCGCAGTATGAAAGCTGGATCCTGCCGCTGGCGATCATCCTGATCGTTCCTCTGGCCGTACTGGCGGCACTCATAGGCGTCAGCCTTAGGGGCATGGACAACAATATCCTGACGCAGATCGGACTAGTCGTCCTCATCGGTCTTGCCGCGAAGAACGCGATTCTGATCGTCGAATTCGCGCGCCAGCACGAGGAGGAAGGCGCAACGCCGGTAGAGGCCGCCATCGAAGCCAGCCGCCTGCGCCTGCGTCCGATCCTGATGACGGCCTTTGCCTTCATCTTCGGTGTCGTGCCGCTGATGATCGCCACGGGTCCCGGTGCAGAAATGCGCCAGTCACTCGGCACGGCGGTGTTCTCCGGGATGCTCGGCGTCACCTTCTTCGGCCTGTTCCTGACGCCGGTGTTCTATGTCGCGTTGAGGGCATTTCGCAGGAAGAGGAAACCGGCGGTAGAGGCACCGTCAGCAGCACATTGAAGTTGAGTCGTGATCGCGTTTCGTTTGTTTGTGGCTATGCTGGTGGCTAACAGATGCAGCAGACAACAATCAAACTGGGTGTGCTCGCGCGTATCCTACACTCGCCGCCGTCCGGTGCAGTGGGGTGATGGCCCGCAAGTGGCCATTACCCCGGCATCGCGGATACCGTCGAGACTTCTCTCGGCGGCCCGCGTTGCATCAGGCCAGGTCACACCACCCCGCAGATCATTGAAGGGGATGGGTGCTCGCATACGCAACGAGTTCGGCAGAACCGCGGTAAATCATTTCCAGCGCAACATATAGAATGATCGCAAGGCCAACATAAGCGATCCAGCGGTGGCGCTGGAGCAAGCGGGCGATAAAGCTTGCAGCCAGGCCCATAAGCGCGATCGACAGGACCAGTCCAAACACCAAAACCGCCAGATGATCGCGTGCGGCACCCGCCACTGCCAGAACATTGTCGAGGGACATCGATACATCGGCGACGATGATCTGCCACGTCGCCTGTGCCAGGGTTTTGCGCGGCGCGGCTCCGGCAGTTGTTCCGTCACCATTGGGCACCGCGTCTTCCAGCACCTCGCTGGCCTCCACCTCGTCGGCGTGGCTGGTGCGCAATTCGCGCCACATTTTCCAACAGACCCACAGGAGGAGAATACCGCCGGCAAGCAGGAGGCCGATGATCTGCAGAATGACGCTCGTCGCGGCGGCAAAGATAATGCGAAGCACCGTCGCAGCGATAATGCCTATGAGAATGGCTTTGTTTCGTTGCTCGCGCGGCAGACCGGCAGCCGCCAGACCGATGACGATCGCGTTGTCGCCCGCAAGGACCAGATCCATCATGATGACCTGGAGAAGGGCTGAGAGTGCTTCGGCAGTAAAGAGTTCGCTCATGTCGTACCCGATTTTCCATGGCAGGATGCCAGGGTCCGCGAAACAGCCGAATTCACAAGTGCTTCCGCGATCGGCCCTTTCGAGCCGAAGGCAGATTGGATCGTGAGGAAATTACGGTTGATTGAATTCCACGAGCGCCAGGCCATCCAGTTGAACATTTCAGTCCGACATCACAGCTCACAAGAGCTGCCAGAGGGGCCCGGCCTGATGCGCCATTTGTAAGCGAAAGACGCCCCAAACTCAAGGAACAACTTGACCAGATGGTGCGGTATGGAGAGCATCGAAAGGGTGGTGTACCTGGCATTAATCTGTCAGTTTGTGCCTAAATTCAGGACCAGGGAGGAAAGATGAAAGCCGCTTGGTACGAGAGGAATGGTACTGCACGGGATGTGCTGATCATCGGCGAGTTGCCCAAACCGCGGCCCGGACCCGGTGAAGTGTTGGTGCGGGTACATGTCTCGGGTATCAATCCTTCGGACGTGAAAGGACGGCGCGGGCGGCCGCTGCCCGGCCCAAGGGTGGTGCCACACAGCGACGGCGCCGGCATCGTCGAGGAGGTCGGCCAAGGAGTGCCGGAAAACCGCATCGGCGAGCGCGTCTGGCTCTGGAACGGACAGTGGAAACGCGCCTTCGGCACAGCTGCCGAATATATCGCGTTACCCGCCCAACAGGCTGTCAGGCTTCCAGAATCGGTGGATTTTGCCGTCGGAGCCTGCCTTGGCATTCCCGGCCTGACGGCGATGCACGCGATCGATTTGCTTGATCTCACAAAGGGCAAGACGGTGCTTGTAACCGGCGCCGCCTCCGCTGTCGGCAATTACGCCACGCAAATCGCTACAGCGCGCGGCGCTCGGGTGATCGGTACAGCGTCAGCTGAAAAGGCCGGCCATGCGCGAAGCGCCGGTGCGGCCGAAATCGTCGACTACAAGAACGAAGATTTGGCTGCCCGTGTCCTGGAAATGACCAATGGGAATGGCGCCGACGCCGTGGTCGATATGGATTTTTCGACCACGGCGCGCCTGCTTTCCGCCGGCATCCTGGCTCCACACGGCAAATACGTCTGCTACGGCTCGAACGTGCCCGGTGAGAATGCCGTCCCATTTGGTGATCTGCTGTTCAGAAGCCTCACCTTGCAATTCTTTCTCGTCTACGAATTGCGTGCGGACCAACGCGCGGCAGCACTCGCCGATCTGGCTACGATGCTCGAATCCGGTGGGCTTACCCATTCGATCGGTGCGCGTTTCCCGCTCGGTGAGATCGCTGCAGCCCACGAGACCGTTGAGGCCGGACACCTCGTCGGCAATGTCGTTCTTGACTTGATCGACTGACCGTTAACAGGCGGTTCACGACTGCAGCGCAAACACCTCGCACGGCAAAGCGATGCCGCGCAGCTTGTGCTCGCCGAGCGAGATCAGTGGCTGCGTCGTTTCGGCCGCGAAGGCGCCGGAGAGCAATACGGAGCGGCCAAGCGGCCGGCACAGACCCTCCAACCGGCTCACCAGGTTCACCGCGCGGCCGATAGCAGTAAAATCCAGCCGATCGGCAGTGCCGATGTTGCCCCACAGCATCTCGCCGACATGCAACGCCGTGCCAAACGCCAGAGGCGGCACGCCCTGCGCAGCGCGGGTGTGATGGAGGTGGTCCATCCCGGCGTGTGCGGCAGCGACTGCCCGCAGCGCCGAGTCGCACGCGGCGGCGGCACCACGGTCTCCAATAGGGAAGATCGCCAGCACGCCGTCGCCAATGAATTTTAGTACTTCGCCACCGAAGGCATGAACGGCACCGGCGATGCGGTCGAACCAGGCGTCAAGCGCGACGATTACCTCCTTCGGCGCGGTCGACTCCGACAACTCAGTGAAGCCGCGGAGGTCGGCAAAAAGCAGGGCGGCCCGTATGGTCTCACCGGTTTCGCGCCGCAACCGGCCGGCGAGCACCTGCGCCGCGCTGCGCCGGCCGAGATAGGTCGTCAGCAACGCAGACAGGGTCGAACGCGCGCCCAACAAGGCAAGCGGGGCTGCAGCAAAGCGTGCAACTTCACGCAATAGCTCCAATTCGGACGCGCTGAACGGCCGGCTCGCGGCCCAGCCAAGCACGGCACCATCAGATGCGCGGCCGACAAATTGTTCCTGCACGACACCGGTGCCGAGGCCTGCGAGCCAGTTGAGAGCAACATGGGCTTGCGCGGGATCGGCGGACCCTGCCAAGCCCAGAGCTTCTATCACTCTTCCCGTATCGGCGCGCCATAGCCATGTGCGCCGCTCGATAACGGGGTGCGGCGCCGCTTGGGTAAGCGCGCCGCCGACCAACGGCACGCCATCGGCAACGAGCCCTGCAGCAAGCGCCGTCAGGAAGGCGTCGCCGTCCGCCACGTCGATCGCGTTATCGACCAGGAAAGAAAGAGCGGACGGCAGTCGCATGTCCGCTATTATGCAGCTATGTGATCTATGCGCAAAGTCAAAATGTCCTGTTTCTACGAAGTAGCGTCCGTGTTGATCGGATCGCTTTTTCACGTCCCGCAGCCAAAGCGTTCGCGATAGTCACCAGCTTGCGTGAAATCTCGATTGGCTTACATTGCCTCCATGCTGAAAATGACATTGCGTCCTTAGTTGGGAGGAGATCGCCGATGACCGAGACGCTTCGCAGTGAGATCGAGATCGCAGCCCCGCAGGCAACGGTCTTCGCCTTCCTCACGGATCCTGACAAGATTCTGCGCTGGATGGGTACGAACGCGCAGATTGAACCATATCCTGGCGGTATCTATCTTCTCAGCATGAACGATACGCACACTGCCCGCGGCCAATTCACGGAAGTCATACCGGTGCACCGTCTGGCTTACAGCTTCGGCTGGGAAGGACACGAGAATGTACCCCCAGGGTCGACCTTGATCGAGATCGATCTTATCGAGAAAGATGGGGGCACGCTGGTACGCCTCACCCATGGTGGACTGCCGGACGAAAAGGAACGCGCCAACCACGAAACGGGCTGGAATCACTATTTGCGCAGGCTGGCGGTAGCCGCGGCCGGTGGCGACCCGGGACCTGACAATGGGCCCTGAGACAATCGCGATAGCGTGCATTACGCGGAATATCGCAGGAAGTCCGATTAGCGAACGTCATTGATCCACCAGGAGGACCCATGTTTTACGCCATTTTGGCCTATCACGAGGAGGAAGTGGTCGAATCATGGACCAAAGAAGAAGATTCGGCACTGATGGTCGAACTGCTCCAAGTCAATGATCGCCTCGTCCGGGAAAATTGCTTGGGTCCGGCCGCACGGCTTGGTCCAACGCGTCGCGCCGTGACCCTACGCGGGAAGGATGCGGGCATGGTCATCGACGGCCCCTTTGCCGAGACCAAGGAGCAGCTGCTCGGCTTCTACGTTGTGGATTGCCCAACGCTTGAGGCAGCGGTCGCGACCGCGCGCGACCTGCGTCGCGCCAATCCGACCGCAGTATATGAGATCCGGCCAATTTTGCTCTATCGCCCGGGTGCACCGCTGACAGCCCAAGAGGAGAGCTGAGGCTCCGGCACTTGCGTTTGGGCGTTCTGACTTATCCGAAGATTTCTTGCCGTGCCCGGGCATCCGGCCAGACGACCGCCATGGGATTGGGAGCCGCGTTTCGCGGCTCTCACAATCATCGAATCCTATTGCAGATTTTCAGATATCAACCGCTGCCAACTCGCTTTCGATTTTCTTGCGGTTGCCACCGTGCTTGGCGATGAGATCGAGTGCCTGGTTTCTGCTCAAGTCATATTTGGTCATGAGATAGTTGACCTCATAGTCCTCACCAGCCGAGACTTTCGAGCGATCCCGATTATCCCTTTTCGATTTGTCGTCTGCCATTTTAGCGTACCTCCATTTGCTAGATGATCGCAAACTCTGCAGATTGTTTTTCGTTCCATGCTGGAGTGGAGAACTCGCCACCTCGTTACCGAATCGTCGGTTTGAATCCGACCGGCCGGGCGCGTGACCTCGACAATTGCTTGAGTGTGGCTGAATGTAGCATTGCACAATATTCATGCATGCGCAAAAATCAGGCATGAAGACTGCCCTATCCATCATGATCTTTGACGAAAACCGTATCCGGGCCTCGATTATCGAGGAGGGACTACGGGAAGCCGGGCATGATCGGGTAGTGGTCATCCACGACATTGTCGGGCTCGCACGGCAGATCGAGGTCATCGGCCCGGACGTTATCGTGATCGATATTGAAACGCCCAACCGCGACATGCTGGAGCATCTTTTTCAGCTGACGCGCTCTGTACGCAAACCGATCGCCATGTTTGTCGATCGCTCGGATAGTTCCTCAATCGAAGCTGCTGTGGAAGCAGGCGTTTCGGCCTATGTGGTCGATGGCCTGAAGAAGGAGCGCGTAAAGCCCATTCTTGATATGGCCGTGAGCCGTTTCAAGGCCTTCAGCCGGTTGCAGCAAGAACTGGCCGACGCCAAGAGCGCCCTTGAGGAGCGGAAAATCATTGAACGCGCCAAGGGCATCCTGATGAAATCCCGCAAACTGTCGGAAGATGACGCCTATGCGCTTCTGCGGCAGACGGCGATGAACGAGAAAAAGAAACTTGCCGATATTGCGCAAAGCGTCGTCATGGCTGCGGCAATTTTGGAAGGTTAGAAGGGGCTGCAATGAGTTTTATTCGCACCGGCATTGATAAAAGCCAAGGCAGCGGGGTTGCTGCGCCGGCGACCATTCGGAGCGAAGGCACGCGTCTCGTTCGTGCAGGATTTATTCCGCTGGTCGATGCTTCCGTGCTGATTGCCGCATCGGAATTTGGTTTCGCCGCACGGGAAGGCGTACAGCTTGACCTGGTCAAGGATGTCTCCTGGGCCAATATCCGCGACCGGCTGGCGTTCCGCCAGTTCGACATTGCGCATATGCTTGCGCCCATGCCTGTTGCCTCGGCGCTTGGGCTCGGCTCCAATCCCTCCCCGGTCATCGCGCCGTTCTCGCTTGGCCGCGGCGGCAATGCGATCACGCTTTCGGTGCAGCTTTATCGCCGCTGCCAAGCAAAAGCAGATCTTGGCGGACGGGAAAATGCCTTGACCAATGCCAAGGCGCTCAAGCTGGTAATCGAGGAAATGCGCAGCAATGGCGAGGCGTTGCCGGTGCTGGGCATGACCTACCCATTTTCGTCGCATAATTACGAACTGCGTTATTGGCTCGCGGCCGGAGGTATTCACCCGGACCACGATGTGAAACTCGTCGTTGTGCCGCCGCCGATGACTTCCGATGCGCTGTCTGCAGGAGCGATTGATGGATTTTGCGTCGGTGCACCATGGAATATGGTGGCGGTCGCGCGCGGCGTTGGCCGGATCGTTGCGGTCAAGGAAGATATCTGGCCATCCAGTCCGGAGAAGGTGATCGGCACGAGACCGGAATGGGCGGAACAAAATCCGGAAACCCTTTCACGACTCATCGTTGCGCTTGATCACGCGGCGGCTTGGTGCGATATCCCCGATAACAGGCGTGAACTAGCGCAGGTATTGGCCGAGCAGCGCTATCTCGATGCCTCAGCGGAGATTGTTCATCGGGTTCTGCTCGGTGAATTCACAATCGATCCCGATGGAACAGAGCGCACGGTGCCGGAGTATTTTTCCTTCCATCGTGACGCCGCCAATTTTCCCTGGACCAGTCAGGCACAATGGATATTCAGTCAGATGGTCCGCTGGGGACAAGTGGCATATGCTCCAGAAACGAGCCGCCAAGTCCTTACGGCATTTCGACCGGATCTGTACCGCAACGCCTTGGGATCGCGATCCGATGTCCCCGTTGACGATTTGCGTGTCGAGGGTGGTGCGATGGATGACGGCTTCATCGATGGAGAGGTGTTCAATCCTCAGGACATTCCAGCCTATCTTGCAGGCTTCGATATCCAGACATCGCAGCCGAAATCGCCGGAGCAGACTGAAATATAAAGCAGCCCAAATTTTGTGCCATGCACAATAATTTGGCATGAATTTAGTGCAGTTGCACAAATCCCTCGCTTCGTTGTCCAAGGCAGCCGTCAGTCCAATAGCTGCGATTTATCCAAATAAGAAATATATAACAATGGGTTACAATTTTATCGAAAAACTGGCACGCCGCTTGCATTAATAATTTCGTTCCGTCAATGACGACAGGAACCGCAGGCACCGGCATCGGGTGCTTTCAAAGACACAGACGTCGCTCGGGTGAGTTCATTCTGCAGGTATGGCCTGGGATGCACTCCATCCAGCGGCGTTTTTTTATGGCTCAATCGGCTGGAAAGGCCGACGCGTTTCAGGGGAAATACGATGAAAGACATTCTGTCGACTGGCATGCACAGACGAAAGCTTCTGAAAGCAGGCGGAACGCTGGCATTGCTTGCTGCCGCCAAATCTGCCTTTCCTGGTGGCGCTTTTGCGGCAACTGCCGCTCCCGAGACCACAAAGGCAACCCTCGGCTTTATTGCGCTTACCGATTCCGCACCATTGATCGTCGCCAAGGAAAAAGGTCTGTTTGCAAAATACGGCATGCCGGACGTCGAGGTGGTCAAGCAGGCCTCATGGGGCACCACACGCGACAATCTCGTGTTGGGTTCGGCCGGCAACGGTATCGACGGCGCACATATTCTCACTCCGATGCCGTACCTCATCAGTACCGGCAAGGTGACCCAGAACAATCAGCCTTTGCCGATGGTCATTCTCGCGCGCCTCAATCTCGACGCGCAGGGGATCTCCGTCGGTGCCGCCTATGCGGATCTGAAAGTCGGCGCCAATTCTGGTGTACTGAAAGAGGCTTTTGCCAAGAAGAAGGCCGAGGGCAACGCAGGCAAGGCTGCAATGACATTCCCGGGTGGTACACATGATCTGTGGATTCGTTACTGGCTCGCAGCCGGCGGCATCGACCCCGACAAGGATGTCGAAACCATCGTAGTTCCGCCGCCGCAGATGGTTGCCAATATGAAAGTCGGCACCATGGACTGTTTCTGTGTTGGCGAGCCGTGGAATGCGCAGCTCGTCAACCAAGGCATCGGTTACACAGCAGTCAATACGGCAGAAATCTGGTCCAGGCATCCGGAAAAATCCTTTGCCATGCGCGCCGATTGGGTCGAGAAAAATCCCATTGCGACCAAGGCACTATTGATGGCGGTCCTGGAAGCCCAGCAGTGGGCTGACGACATGGCGAACAAGGACGAACTGGCGGCAATCGTCGGCAAGCGCGCCTGGTTCAATGTTCCCGCCACCGATATCGCTGGACGGTTGAAGGGCGAGTATGACTATGGCTCCGGGCGTGTCGAGCCAGCCAGCCCGCACTTGATGAAATTCTGGCGCGATCACGCTTCCTATCCGTTCCAGAGCCATGAAAAATGGTTCCTGACCGAGAATATCCGCTGGGGCAAATTTGCGCCGGATACGGACGTCAACGCGCTGGTTGCCAAAGTCAACCGGGAGGATCTCTGGCGCGAGGCGGCATCGGCCCTTGGCGTTGCTGCAACGGATATCCCGGCTTCGAAATCGCGAGGTCCTGAAACCTTTTTCGATGGCAAGGTCTTCGATCCGGACGACCCGCAGACCTATCTCGCCAGCCTCGACATCAAACGTTTTGCGTGAAGGAACCGGTATGACCGTCAGCCCCGTTCGGATCAATCGACAAGAACAGCCACACAGCCAAGCAAAGGTCGTCCCTTTGAGCACTCCCAAATCATCTGTTGCTCGGCGGCCCTTTCCGCAGTGGCTCTCTGCCCTTGCAGGACATATGTTGCCGCCCCTGGTCACGCTGGCGTTTCTGCTGGTCCTTTGGGAAGTCATTTGCTCCTCGCCAACGGCGAGTGTTCCACCGCCGTCGCGCGTGGTATCCGAAACCTGGGAATTGATCGTCGATCCATTCTATGTGGGGCAAGGCGTTGACCAGGGTCTGTTCTGGCACATCCTCGCCAGTCTCAGGCGTGTGGCCTTCGGCTATTGCCTTGCGGCAATCGCAGGGATCGCTCTTGGTGCACTGGTCGGTCAGAGCGACTGGGCAATGCGCGGTCTTGATCCGATTTTCCAGGTCTTACGCACCGTTCCACCGCTTGCCTGGCTGCCGCTGTCATTGGCAGCTTTCAAGGACGGCAACCCCTCGGCGATCTTCGTGATTTTCATCACGGCCATCTGGCCGATCATCATCAATACGGCGGTTGGTATCCGCAATATCCCCCAGGATTACCGCAACGTTGCAAAGGTGCTGCGTCTCAATCAGTTCGAGTATTTCACCAAGATCATGATCCCGGCGGCGGCACCTTATATCTTCACGGGGTTGCGTATCGGTATCGGTCTGTCCTGGCTCGCCATCGTTGCCGCTGAAATGCTCATTGGTGGTGTCGGCATCGGTTTCTTCATCTGGGACGCTTGGAACTCCTCACGCATTAGCGACATCATTCTCGCCCTCATCTATGTCGGCATCGTCGGCTATCTGCTCGATCGTGCCATTGCATCCGTTGCCAAAGTCGTCACCCGCAACACGCTCAGTGCTTGAAGGAAACAATCATGTCAAAACCCTATCTCTCGCTCGAACAGATCGACATGGTGTTCAGCCGTGGTGGCGCGAGCACACAAGTGCTGAACCAGGTTTCGCTTAACGTCGACAAAGGTGAGTTCATCTCGATTATCGGCCACTCCGGCTGCGGGAAATCGACGCTTCTGAACATAGTGGCCGGCCTGACAGAGGCAACGCGCGGTGTGGTGTTTCTCGAGGGAGCTGTCGTCGATGCACCGGGACCGGACCGGGCGGTGGTGTTTCAGAACCATTCGCTGCTCCCCTGGCTGACGGTCTATGAAAACGTCAAACTGGCCGTAGACAAGGTTTTCTCAGGCGCGAAGAACCGGGCCGAGCGGCATGAGTGGACCATGCGCAACCTCGAACTGGTTCAGATGGTTCATGCCAAGGACAAGCGCCCGTCGGAAGTATCGGGCGGCATGAAGCAACGTGTTGGCATAGCTCGGGCATTGGCGATGGAGCCAAAAGTCCTGCTGCTCGACGAACCGTTCGGGGCTCTCGACGCCCTGACGCGGGCACATCTGCAGGATCAGGTCATGCAGATTCATGCCGAACTTGCCAATACAGTATTGATGATTACCCACGACGTAGATGAAGCGGTGCTTCTCTCCGACCGTATCGTCATGATGACCAATGGACCATCGGCCAGGATCGGAGAGGTTTTGGACGTACCTCTCATTCGTCCGCGCCGCCGCATCGAACTGGCATCGGATGTCACTTATATTCGCTGCCGCTCGGCTGTGCTGAAGTTCCTCTACGAACGTCATCGGCTCGTGGAGGCCGCGTGAGATGCAAGCACCTGAGAAAAAGCAGAAGCTGGTTGTCATCGGCAATGGCATGGCACCCGGCCGGGCGCTCGAACACCTTTTCGAGCTGGCGCCCGACGCCTATGAAGTGACGATTTTCAATGCCGAACCACGCGTCAATTATGACCGCATCATGCTCTCGCCGGTCCTTTCCGGCGAGAAGGAATTCGAAGAAATCATCATCCATGGCGATGGCTGGTACATCAAGCACGGCATCACGCTCTATAAGGGCCATAAAGTCACCAGAATCGATCGCGACGCGAAGACCGTCACCTCCGAGGCCGGTACAACCGAACCATACGACAAGCTCCTGATCGCCACGGGCTCCGTGCCGTTCATATTGCCCTTGCCCGGCAAGGATCTCCCCGGTGTATTGACCTATCGAGACCTTGACGATGTCAATGCAATGTTGCTTGCCGCGCAATCGCGTGCACGCGCGGTCGTCATCGGTGGTGGCCTGCTCGGGCTGGAAGCGGCGGCGGGTCTGAAATCGCGTGGCATGGACGTCACCGTGTTGCACGTCATGCCGACACTCATGGAACGTCAGCTCGATCCCCCGGCGGGTTATCTACTCGAAAAAGCCGTTGAACAACGCGGCATCCGTGTGATGACCAAGGCCAACACAAAGGAAATCATTGGGACCAACAAGGTCGAAGGCGTCCTGCTTGCCGACGGAACAACCATTCCGTGTGACCTGGTGGTGATGGCAGTCGGAATCCGCCCAAACGCTGCGCTGGCCAAGGAAGCCGGCCTTGATATCAATCGGGGCATTCTCACGGACGCGAGCATGCTCACCTCCGACGGAGACATTTACTCTATTGGCGAATGCGCCGAGGTGGGCGGTCAATGCTACGGCCTGGTTGCGCCGCTCTATGAGATGGCGCGGGTCGTGGCTGCGCAGCTTGCCGGGAACAGTGAGGCGGCCTTTGTCCACAGTGAGACACCAACCAAGCTGAAGGTCACAGGTATCAACCTCTTTTCGGTTGGCGATCTCGGTGAGGGTGATGACCGGCATGAGATCGTGCTGCGCGATGCGGCTGCCGGTGTCTACAAGCGTCTCGTCCTGAAGGATGACCGTATCATCGGTACGGTTCTTTATGGTGAAACCTCCGATGGCGCCTGGTTCCACGACCTTACCAAGAAGCGCACGGATATTTCGGAGATGCGCGACACCCTGATTTTCGGCCAGTCCTATCAGGGAGGGTCCCCGCTGGACCCTATGGCGGCCGTTGCAGCCTTGCCAGATGATGCGGAAATCTGCGGTTGCAACGGCGTTTGTAAGGGGAAGATCACCGGTGCAATTACCGGCAAGGGCCTGACATCGCTGGACGATGTGCGTGCTCATACGAAGGCTTCGGCTTCCTGCGGAAGCTGCACGGGTCTCGTCGAACAGCTGCTGTCGCTGACGTTGGGCGATTCCTATAACCCTTCCGCCGTAACGCCGATGTGCAACTGCACTGATCTTGGTCACGATGATGTGCGCCGTCTGATCGTGGCCAAGAAGCTGAAGTCAATTCCGGAAGTCATGCAGGAACTCGAATGGAAAACCTCCTGCGGCTGCGCCAAATGCAGGCCGGCGCTGAACTACTATCTCGTCGCGGATTGGCCGGACGAGTATGCGGATGATTATCAATCGCGCTTCATCAACGAGCGGGTACACGCGAATATCCAGAAGGACGGCACCTATTCGGTCGTCCCACGCATGTGGGGCGGAGTGACCAATTCGAAGGAATTGCGCGCGATCGCTGATGTGGTCGATAAATTTGATATCCCGGCAGTGAAGGTGACAGGCGGTCAGCGTATCGACATGCTGGGCATCAAGAAGGAGGACTTGCCCGCCGTTTGGGCTGACCTCGGCAAGGCCGGATTCGTGTCAGGTCAAGCCTACGCCAAGGGCCTGCGCACGGTGAAAACCTGCGTCGGGACCGATTGGTGCCGGTTCGGCACGCAAGACTCCACGGGCCTGGGCATCCGGATCGAGAAATTCATGTGGGGTTCGTGGACGCCTGCCAAGGTCAAGATGGCGGTCTCCGGCTGTCCGCGCAATTGCGCCGAAGCCACCTGCAAGGATGTCGGGATCATTTGCGTCGATTCCGGCTACGAGATCCATTTTGCCGGAGCAGCTGGTCTCGACATCAAGGGCACTGAAATTCTTGGGCTGGTCAAGACGGAAGATGAAGCGCTGGAGCATGTCGTGGCACTGACGCAAATGTACCGCGAACAGGGCCGTTATCTCGAACGCATCTACAAATGGGCGAAGCGCGTTGGTCTCGATGAAATTCGCCGCCAGATTATGGGTGATGCGCAAAAGCGCCAAGGATACTTTGACCGGTTTGTTTTCAGCCAGAAGTTTGCCCAGGTCGATCCCTGGTCGGAGCGGGTTTCAGGCGTCGACAAACACGAATTCCAGCCAATGGCGACCATCGGCTATCCACAGGCTGCGGAGTAATTGCTCATGAATGACTGGGTTGAAATTGGATCCATCAACGATATCCCCCGCCGCGGCGCACGCTGTGTGAGAACGCCACAAAGCAAGATTGCGGTCTTTCGAACCATGGAAGATCAGATTTTCGCCATTGACGACCATTGTCCGCACAAAGGCGGGCCATTGAGCCAAGGCATCGTGCACGGAGCGGCAGTGACCTGTCCCTTGCACAATTGGGTGATTTCACTCGAGACGGGCAAGGCGCTTGGAGCCGACGAAGGAAGCGTGAAAACCGTTGCCATCAAGCTTGATGGCGACAGGATATTTGCCTCGCTCGAACGCGTTGCCGTTGCGGCGGAATAGAATGGAAAGCGTGCTCCCCAGAACCGTTCGCACCACCTGCCCCTATTGCGGGGTAGGCTGCGGCGTTCTCGCCACCAGGGAGGAGAGCGGAGCCATTGGCATTGCGGGTGACCCCCATCACCCCGCCAATTTCGGGCGTCTTTGCTCGAAGGGCTCCGCTCTTGGCGAGACCGTCGATCTGGAAGGAAGACTGCTCACGCCGCAGACTGATGGAAAGCCGGCAAACTGGGACGCGGCGCTTGACCTGGTGGCGTCCCGTTTTTCGGAAACAATCAGGGAGCATGGGCCTGACAGCGTGGCTTTCTACGTATCCGGCCAGCTCTTGACTGAAGACTACTACGTCGCCAACAAGCTGATGAAGGGCTTCATCGGTTCGGCCAATATCGATACCAATTCGCGCCTGTGCATGTCGTCTTCGGTGGCCGGGCATCGCCGTGCTTTTGGCTCGGATACGGTTCCAGGAACCTATGAGGATCTGGAACTCGCCGATCTCATCGTATTGACCGGCTCCAATCTCGCCTGGTGTCATCCAGTTCTCTATCAGCGGATTGCTACGGCCAAAGCCAAACGGCCGCAGATGCGCATCGTCCTCATCGACCCGCGCCGCACCATGACTGCGGATATCGCGGACATGCACCTTGCGATCAGGCCGGACGGCGATACCGCACTGTTTGTCGGCCTGCTCGGGTTTCTCGCCGCGCAAGGAGCAGTGGATCGGTCCTATGTCGACCGGTACACCTCCGGTTTCAACGAGGCATTGGCAATAGCCAAGACCCATGATCTGCGCAGCATTTCTGCCCGGACAGGACTTGCCCCTGAGGAGCTGCGTGCCTTCTTCAGCCTGTTCACTCAAACCGAACGGGTCGTGACGGTTTATAGCCAGGGCGTGAACCAATCCGTCAGCGGCACCGATAAGGTCAACGCAATCATCAATTGCCATCTGGCGACGGGCCGCATCGGTCGCGCTGGCATGGGGCCGTTTTCGGTAACCGGCCAGCCCAACGCCATGGGCGGACGGGAGGTCGGCGGACTGGCCAATATGCTGGCAGGCCATATGCACCTCGAAGACGAAGCGCATCGAGAGCTGGTTCAGGACTTCTGGATGTCGCCCACAATCGCCTCCAGACCGGGGCTGAAAGCCGTCGACCTCTTCAAGGCTGTCAGGAACGGAACAGTCAAGGCACTATGGATCATGGCCACGAATCCCGCCGATTCCATGCCGGAGGCGGATGTCGTTGTTCAGGCGTTGAAGGCCTGCCCGTTTGTCGTGATCTCCGACATGAATGCAACAACTGATACGACCCGTTACGCTCATGTGCTGCTTCCCGCCACCGGCTGGGGCGAAAAGGATGGTACGGTGACCAATTCGGAGCGGCGGATCAGCCGGCAGCGGCCTTTCCTGCCATTGCCGGGCAAGGCAAAGCCCGATTGGTGGATTATCACCCAAGTGGCCCGGCGTATGGGATTTGCCGAACACTTCTCCTATGATAACCCGTCGCAGATATTCGCCGAACATGCAGCACTCTCGGGATACGGCAACCATGGCAGCCGCGATTTCGACATCAGCGCCTATGCCGCGATACCCGATGAGGACTATGACGCGCTTCAGCCATTTCAGTGGCCGCAAGGACAAGAGCAATTCCAGGAAAAGTGGAACCCGATTTTCCGTCCGGAATTGCGCCAAAACAAAGAGTTGGAGGATTTCCGTGATTCGAAGAAAAATGGAAATCCTCCAGTAGAAATTGCAGCGGAGAAACGTTTCTTTGCCGAAGGCAATTTCTATACACAGGACCGGCGCGCACGCTTCGTTGCGGTGCGGCCCGCGAACCGTGAAGCAGCCGATCCGCGATTTGGGTTCACGCTGAACACCGGCCGCATACGCGATCATTGGCATACGATGACGCGCACAGGAAAGAGCGCACGCCTGTCCGCACATTTTGCCGAGCCCTTCGTCGAAATTCATCCGCTTGATGCAGCAGAGTTTGGTATCGGAGATGCCGGCCTCGTGCGAATAAACAACGATCACGGCTCGATCATCGTCCGGGCCCTGCTCACAGACCGGCAGGCGCGGGGCAATGTCTTCGTACCCATGCACTGGACGGGACAGTTTGCCGGAATGGCGCGAGTCGATACGCTGGTTACGGCGAATGTTGATCCGGTCTCCGGTCAGCCAGCACTTAAAATGGCACAGGTGGCCATTCGGCCATTTCAGGCTCGCTGGTATGGCTTCGCCATCTTGCGTGAAAAGCCTGTTCTCGACGCCGATTATTGGGCTCTCGCCCGCACAGAGGGCGGGTTCCGGCTCGAGCTTGCCAGTCGCGAGGAACCCGCGGATTGGAGCGCGTTCGCGCGAAAATTGTTCGGGACTGCTCCTGATCTGCCGCTGCTCGCCTATCATGATCATCGCCAGAACCAGCATCGCATGGCAGCGTTCGAAGACGACCTATTGATTGGGGCGCTCTATGTGGCGCGCGAGCCGGTCACAGTATCGCGCAGCTGGGCAGGTGATCAATTGGCAGCGCAATTCACCAATGCGCATAAGCGTTTCCAGCTTCTGGCCGGAAGACCCGGCAAGGACATGCCTGATAAGGGCGCCATCGTCTGTTCGTGCTTCTCCGTCGGGACGAACGAGATTGCGACGGCTGCCCGCGCCGGCTGCCATTCAGTGCAAGCCATCGGACAGGCGTTGAAGGCTGGAACAAATTGCGGCTCCTGCCGCGCCGAAATCAGGGGGATCATCGATGCAAATATTGTCGAAGCAGCAGAGTAGTCCCGCTCAATCAACTATCCGCAGCCTCGCCGTGCTGCCAGTTTTCTTCAATCTCAGGGGTAAGTGTGCGCTCGTCGCTGGCGGCAGCGCAGCAGCGGCATGGAAGGCCGAATTGCTTGCGGCAGCCGGTGCCGAGGTTCACGTTTATGCGCCGGCATTGAGTGAAGAGATGTCGGCGGTGATTGGTAGCATGTTGATGGTCCACCACCCTTATCCCTGGTGCAGTACAAGCTTCGGAGGTGCCGCGATCGCTGTCGCCGACGCGCCAACGGACGAGGAAGCACGCGACTTTCTCGATACCGCCACCAGGGCAGGTGTTCCGTGCAACGTCATCGACCGCCCGGACTTCTGCCAGTTCCAGTTTGGCTCCATCGTCAATCGCTCGCCGGTTGTAATCGGCATCTCGACCGACGGGGCGGCGCCTATTCTCGGCCAAGCTATCCGCCGGCGCCTCGAAGCGCTGCTCCCGGCCTCGCTTGCGGCGTGGGCGCATTTGGCCAAAGCCGTTCGCGGCCGCGTTGGCGAACTCCTGAAACCAGGCCCGCAGCGCCGCCGCTTCTGGGAAGGATTCGTCGATCGCGCCTTTTCATCAGTGGAGGTGCCGAATGAAACTGCCCTCCTCGGCTCGGCGCATGAAATTGCGGCCGCAAGCTCCCCAGTCAGGCCGGTGACACATATTCAGGTTGGATCTGAAGACCCCGAATTGCTGACGTTGAAATCTGTCCGGTTTATGCAAATGGCCGACGTGATCCTGTTCGACCCGTTCATCGCGCCGGCCATCCTGGAACTCGGCCGTCGTGAGGCGAAGAGGATTTGCATGACTGAGGAGGTGTCAGATCGGATCGCCGCAGACGTGTCGTCAGAGGGCAAACATATTGTGGTCCTTGAGGCGTTGCGGCAGCCACACGGTTAGGGCTTGCGAACATTCGGTCCAGGAGATCATTCTGATTTTGTTTGCGCGTAACAACTTGCCCGTCAGTCCATCAAGCCAGCATCACACAGATTGAGGAAGACCCAATCGAGTGCCTCACGTGCTCGCAATGGCCGCATTCTTACATTTAAGTGCCAAGCGAAAAGCTGGTTCGCTCAGGCAGCATGGAAGGCTTGTAGCAACTTTTTACATGCACCCCGATTCTATCCGAAGAAGAAACTTATTCAATTTTTGAAGTACATTGGAATTATATTTACGCAATACTACTTAATTATAATTTCGTTTGGCTTGATGATTATTTTGTAGTTCATTGCCAACTATAGGTAAATAACAGTCTCCAAGTGAATGACGCCTTAGACCACGACTGGACGGCAACGATTTCACGATATGAGGGTAAGCATAGGAGGAGGACGAGATGGCTGATCAGGCCCGGCTAGAGCAGGATGACAGGGATTGGCATTTTGCTATGACCAGTAATGAAACACTGGCTGTTGCAGGAGACCATATCGCTGGCACCTCGGGCGATGACAATCTCCATGGCAGGCCCGGCGATGACTGGATTTCCGGTTATGCTGGCAATGACATACTTGACGGTGCCGGCGGCCAAGACCGCATGAATGGCGGTGAAGGCGATGACCATCTGTATGGCGGCGAAGACGCGGATTATATAATCGGCAGCGCTGGCAGCGACTGGCTGCACGGCGGTCTTGGCGACGACCGTCTCGATGGCGGCAATGGCGCCGAGGTCGGCGACAAGGGGGACTGGATCTATGGCGGCGACGGCAACGATGCAATTGCTGGAGGAGAAGGCGAGAACCGCCTGAGCGGCGGCGAGGGCAACGACACTATCACCGGCGGTTCGGGCGGGCGTCTCACAAACTGGATTGATGCGGGCGCGGGCTCCGATAACGTCTTTACTGGTAACGGCGATGATTGGGTGCATGGCGGCGAAGGCCATGACTTCCTGCGCAGCGGTGATGGCGTCGACCGGATGAGCGGTGGTGCGGGTAACGACAGAGTCAGCGGTGGTGCCGGCAATGACTGGCTAACCGGAGGCGATGGCAATGATTCGATTACCGGCGGCGACGGCCGTGACGTCATGGATGGGGGAAGCGGTATCAATACGCTCGGGTATGCCGATGCCAGAGCCGGCGTGAGCGTCAATCTCGCCACTGGCGAAAATTCAGATGGCGACACCCTGTCCAACTTTCAGAATCTCTCCGGCGGCCTCTACAACGACGTCCTTACCGGTGATGCTGGTAACAATGTCCTCGATGGCCATTTAGGCTATGATATGCTGACGGGTGGAGCCGGGGCCGACACTTTCCGTTTTAGCAATGCCGTGCAAGGCATTCAGGGAGGTCGGGAACCGCCCGCCGACACGATCACTGATTTCCATTTCGCCGAGGGCGACAAGTTCGATCTGAGACCCATCGATGCCGACACATCCGTGGATGGCGATCAGGCTTTCTATTTTATCGGCGGCAGTGATTTCGCCGGTGCTGCCGGCGAATTGCGGGTTGTCGTGCCGGACGATGCAACACCTCAGGACTATGCACAGATCGAGGGCGACATCGATGGCGACGGCACCGCCGACCTGGTCATCCGGGTGCACGGCGATGCTGATCACGTCTGGACAGCGCACGACTTCATGATGTGACGAAGAAATGCCAAAAACAATGGCATGTCGGAACATTATGGTGCGGATGGAGGGACTCGAACCCCCACGGTCTCCCGCCAGAACCTAAATCTGGTGCGTCTACCAATTTCGCCACATCCGCAGATGGAGGCGTGACCGCACCCCAAGCGCCGGTCTCTATATCACCCAATTATGCCGGGTCAAAGGGAAAAGGCAGGCTAATGACAGCAATATTTCTCGCTGTGCAATGCCGGCAATTGGTCAGTAGATCGGCTCTTCATAAAGCACCTTGCCCTCGTCCCTCAACGCGCGGATCTGCGCATCACCATTTGGCGAGACAGCAATCACTGCCTCGATCTTGCGCTCGCGCTGCTGGCTTTCGATTGCCAGCCCCTCGCCTTCCGGTACGTAGTAACGCTCGACGCCATAAGTGACGCGAAGCTGACTATAGGCGGTTGCATTGTTAAAGCTGGTGGTGCGGCCACGAAGCTGGACTTGACCATCCGGCAAGCCCTCGCGCTTCTGCCATGAGGCTTCCGAGAGCATCCAGGCGCCATCGTCGCCCTGCTTCACAGTAACATAAATGTCCACCGGCCCATCTGCGATCGGTGGTGTTCCACTCACCTTGCCTGCCTCGACATTGGAAATGCCGTAGCCGAGCGTGACGTAGTCGCCGCGCAAGAGGTCGTGCGGATCGACTGGTTCGGTAAGCAGCGTGATATTCGTGCCACTGCGCAGGATTGAGGCGCGCTGCGCTACCATGGCGTAAAGTGCGCCAGACTGCAGAATTGCCACCGCCGCGCCAAGCCAGATGTAACGATTGATCTTCAAGGTCATGCCGTTACTCCGTCTTTTGAACTCTTTTTCTGAAGCCGCCGCTCCATCCGGATGACAAATGTCGCCAGCAACAGCACAAGTACGCCGGCGCTGAGGAAGAAGCCTGCCGTACCGATCATCGTGCCAATGGTTTCGAAGGCGAGGTAGAGCACTTCAAGCGAAAACGCCGTGTATGCAATCCAACGCACGGCCAGATTGCGGTGGCCTGACAAAGCCAGCCCCGCGACCGAACAACCCAGAATGGCAAAGCCATAGATTACCTGACCTGTCACGCCATCACTGATCAGTTCGAACTGGAAGAACAGCAGTGTCATAAGCAGAGTTGTGAAACCATAGCCGCCCAGCGCCTCGGACCAGTGGGTTGCTTGCTCCAACCAGCGTGGACGCAAAGCATCAGCAAGAAAGATGGCACCTCCGACTAAAGCCGCCAGCCAAAGAACCCCGACTTGGTCCAGATCAAACCGGACGACAATAACATAGGCGATCAACAGGAGGGCAATTAGATGCCGAGCGGCCTTGCCCTTGGTGTACCAAATCAGCCCTGCACAAATGAAAGCGAGGATCGGCACCAGCCAGAGATAGCTCAGACGACCTGACCCAGCGGGCTCAAGCGAACAGAACAGGTAAAATGCGGTGATGGCGACGCTCGCCGAAACCAGCACGGGCGAGCGCAGGAACAATGCCGCAATCATGGTGCCAGCCACCCACAGCAGGGCTGCATCCGCAGCGTCACCCGAGAGGTGATACATCTGGCCGACCAGAGCAATACCGGCACCGAAAGTCATCGCTGCAGTCAGGTAGAGCGCCTGGCTGAAGATCTTGTCACCACTGCTTTCCCGCCAGGCTCCGCCGACATAGCCAATGAAAAGCACCGCCATAATAAGACCGACGCGAAACAGACGAGGCATTGCCTCCCAGTTGGCAGCAACCAGCGAAACGATCGCCGCGCCGAGAAGAACCGCCCCTAGGAGCGCAAGCACCCCGCCAAGTCCGAAGCCGGAGCTCCTGCTATTGATATCCTTGCGCAGGCTCTCGGCGGTGGCACCATCGATCAGCCCATCCCGCTGCCAGCGCGCAATGTGTTTTCGTACGCCGAAGGAAATCGCCACGGGCTGCTCCTGAATCGCTTGACCGCTTCAACTAACGCCAGAGAGCACAAAAACGCAATGTGACGCGACTCGGGACGATTGTCCCAAAAATGACGCTTGTGCGACGCAACAATTAAAATCGATTAATGTTGCAATGCAACAATTGCATAGCTGATCTGCAAACTTGGCTCTGCAACTATCGCAGGTCATCCACTATCTTCTGGTCAACGATCAAGAGTGATCAACCAAACAACGAACCGAAGTGGTGATTGAAATGAACCTTATCCGCTCTTACAGCAACTGGCGCCGTTATCGTGACACGGTTTCCGAGCTGAACCGTCTGTCGACCCGCGAACTCAGCGATCTGGGCATTGCCCGTTCGGACATCCCGTTCGTCGCTAAGAAGTCTGCAGTACGCTAATCGAATACACGAATATCGCCGGGGCTTATCCTCCTCCCGAAGCCCCCGCGATCAAAGACTGGCACTCCTCCTCCCAGCCGGTCTTTACAAAACGGCACCCACCGCACCTCCTCCCGCGGTGGGTGTTGTTGTTTCTGGGTTTTGCTAGCGCACGCCCCCGTACCCCCGCCCCTTCCATTCTGCCAAACGCATCACATCCGGTAGTCCGCCCCCCGGCTCGTACCAGGAGTCGACAGCCCACAGCGTACCCGAACGGTCGCGCAAGACGGCGGTGAAGTGCGGATAGCGGCCATCGAGGAAACTACCCCGCGCATCGCGGCGGCCAACGCTGTGAAAGCGCAACAGCCCAGCGCTTTGAAGATACCGGAGAAAATGGTCCGTATTGGTCGATTCATCGACACAGTCCATCTGGCCCCTCTGGCGCCCCTTGCCAAAATCCATCTTCGGTCGGTCAGTAACACCAATGACTTGCGTACTGCGGCGTTCGAAAACCTGCACTGCACGGCGGACTGCCGAACGCTCCGCTTCAGCAGACCCACGGCCGCCTGCCATGATCGAGGCAATCCGGGCGCGATCTGCCCCAGTCAGGAACACCTTAGTTTGAAACGTGCAGCTATAACCGTGACAAACGCTAAAGTTTTGCGCTTGGGCAACGGACGCTGTGCTGCACAGAACCGCAAAAACAAGGATTGGCAGAGTGCGGCGTGATCCGGTTATGCGCATGCTGCAATCCTAGCAAGGGCCATTGCCGAAGCCCACCGAATTTACGTCTTATGGTTTCTCGATATTGTAGGATACCGGGGGTAGAAACCTCGCTCGCTCACCCTTACATGCGAATTCCTACCTCACATTCCCAGGAGCAAAATCATGGAAAATCGTCGTCTTGGCCGGACTGGTCTGTCCATTGCGCCACTGGTTTTTGGCGGAAACGTCTTCGGTTGGACAGCCGACCGGAAGACATCGTTCGATCTTCTCGACCGCTTTGTCGATGCGGGCCTGAACGCCATCGATACGGCTGACGTGTATTCGCGCTGGGTCCCGGGACACGCGGGCGGTGAGTCCGAAACGATCATCGGCGAGTGGGTGAGATCACGCAGTGCACGCGACAAGGTGACGATCATCACCAAGGTTGGTGGGGACATGGGTCAGGGCAAAAAAGACCTTTCCGCCGCCTATATCGCCAAGGCCGTTGATGCCTCGCTGAAGCGGCTGCAGATCGAGGCAATCGATCTTTATCTTTCGCATTGGCCCGACCCTGATACGCCCTATGAAGAAACACTCGGCGCCTATGAACATCTATTCAAGGCCGGCAAGATCAAATCCATTGGCGCGTCCAATCTCGACGCGGAGCAATTGCGTGCAGCGCTGGATGTTTCGAAGACCAATGGGCTGCCCCGCTACGACGTGCTCCAGCCTGAATACAACCTTTATGACCGAAAGAGCTACGACGGTCCCCTGCGCGACCTTTGCATGGCGGAAGATATTGGTGTCATCACCTATTTCAGTCTCGCACGCGGCTTCCTGTCCGGCAAATACCGTAGCGAAGCCGATCTCGGCAAAAGCCCGCGCGGCGGCGGGATCAAGGATTATTTGAATCCGCGCGGTTATGGCATTCTGGCGGCGCTCGACGCAGTCGCTGCCAGGCACAATGTGAATCAGGCGGAGGTCGCACTGGCCTGGATCATCCGGCGCCAGGGGGTCACGGCACCAATTGCCAGCGCAACCTCATTGGAGCAACTGGAGAGCCTGATCAAGGCGGCATCCCTTGAGCTCGGCAAGGATGACATCGCCGAACTCGACAAGGCCAGCGCTTAACCGTTTGCAATCAAAACGCCGCTGCAGTTCTCGCAGCGGCTTTTGCACATTGAAGCTGCGCGCCAAAAAGACTATTGGATGCCCATGTCGATCAAACCTGTACATATCATTGGCGGCGGTCTCGCCGGTTCCGAAGCATCCTGGCAGCTTGCAGAGGCCGGAATTCCCGTTGTCCTGCATGAAATGCGCCCCGTTCGCGGTACCGATGCGCATAAGACACACGATCTGGCGGAACTCGTCTGCTCCAACTCCTTTCGCTCGGACGATGCCGAGACCAATGCCGTTGGCGTGTTGCACGCGGAAATGCGCCTCGCAAATTCGCTGATCATGGCATCTGCCGATGCGCATCAGGTTCCGGCAGGCAGTGCGCTAGCAGTCGACCGCGATGGTTTCTCTCAGGCGGTCACCACAAAACTTGAGGCACATCCGCTGATCACCATCGAGCGTGAGGAAATCACCGGGTTGCCACCGGCAGAATGGGACAAGGCCATCATCGCCACGGGCCCGCTCACGGCGCCGTCGCTTGCCGAGGCAATCGGAAAGGAAACGAGCGCGGACGCCCTCGCCTTCTTTGATGCAATTGCACCCATCGTGCATTTCGATTCCATCGACATGAACGTCTGCTGGTTCCAGTCGCGCTACGACAAGGTCGGACCGGGTGGCACCGGCAAGGACTACATCAACTGCCCGATGAACAAGGAGCAGTATGAAGCTTTCGTCCAGGCGCTGGTTACCGGCGACAAGACCGAGTTCAAGGAATGGGAGGGCACGCCCTATTTCGACGGCTGCCTGCCCATCGAGATCATGGCTGAACGAGGGCCTGAAACCCTGCGCCATGGCCCGATGAAGCCGATGGGGCTGACCAACGCCCACAACCCGACAGTCAAGGCCTATGCGGTGGTTCAACTTCGCCAGGACAATGCCCTCGGCACGCTTTACAACATGGTCGGCTTCCAGACGAAGCTGAAATACGGCGCGCAGACCGACATCTTCAGGATGATCCCGGGGCTGGAGAATGCGGAATTCGCGCGTCTCGGCGGGCTGCACCGCAATACTTACCTGAATTCTCCGACCCTGCTTGATCCGACCCTGCAGCTGAAAAGCCGCCCTGGCTTGCGCTTTGCTGGCCAGATCACCGGCTGCGAAGGCTACGTAGAATCTGCAGCCATCGGCCTGCTTGCCGGGCGCTTCGCCGCTGCTGAGCGTCTTGGCCAGACAGTTACGCCGCCGCCTGCAACGACAGCGTTTGGCGCGCTCCTCGGCCACATCACCGGCGGCCATCTCGTCACCGACGAAGAGCCAGGCAAACGTTCGTTCCAGCCGATGAATGTCAATTACGGCCTGTTCCCGCCAATAGAGGCGCCAAAGTCGGAGGGCAAGCGGTTGCGCGGCAAGGAAAAGTCAAACGCCAAGAAACGTGCCATGAGTGCCCGTGCTCTGGCTGATTGCCGTTCCTGGCTGGGTCTTCCTGTTATCGCCGAAGCGGCGGAATAGAACTCTACCGAACCGATGCCCTGAACATCGCCCATTGCCGGCGAATGGGCGATATATTGGCCATTTCGTTGGCTGCATCGGCGCCATCCGCTTTCAGTTTCTCCAGGTAGGTCCGGGTGAGCCGTGCCGGCAGATAGGCCGGCCGCAGTGTAACCGGCAAGGTTTTTGCAGCGGCTTCGAACTTGGCAAAATGGTCTTCGGCAAGGGCAATCATTGCATCGATCGCGCGCTTGGTTGCTGCTGGATCCAAGCCGTTTAGCAGTGTCGGCGCACTCGTCCCGACGGCTGCGAGAATGTCCGCGGGGATATACACCTGGCCGCGCCGCCGATGCAGCGGCAAGAGGCGCAACAATCCTGCTATCGCCTGCGCCACGCCTGCATGTCCGGCCGTGTCCGCGTGTGCCGGGGCGGCATTCCCATCAAGGATCAGCGATGCGAGCTGGATGAGCGCTGATGCCGTCTCGCCGCAATAGCCTTCGAGATCATTACGGCTTGGCATAGGGTCATCATAAAGGTCGAAAATCCGCGCTTCGCAATAATTGTCGAAGGCAGATCGCGGCAGATCGTGAGCCTTGATCGTATGCAGCAGTGCCGCGGCAACTGGATTGCCGGAAGCAGCGCCATGCTCGGTGCCGTGGATGAGATCACGCCACCACTGCAAGCGCACCTCGCCCGGCAGCGGGTCATGGATCATATCGCGAATGCGGGCAATTTCCGCATTGAAGGCATAGAGCGCGGCCAGCGAACCGCGTTTGTCCTCCGGGGCATACAACACGGATAGATAGCGGTCAGGATCCGCATCCCTCAAGAATTGCATACAGTGGGTTTCATTGGCGTTCATGGGGCTGAGATACAGAGATGCGCCTGATTAATCCACCGCAATCAATGCCGCAGCAACGGCACGGTCTTCCGCCAGGAGGACGTTGTAGGTCCGTACAGCAGCTCCCGTGCTCATCGGATCAGCGGAAATGCGTTTGGCTCGCAAGGCATCGCGGACTTCCTGCGGCAGGCGGCGCAACTCTGTCCCGGTTCCGACCAGCAATATCTCGATGTCGTCCGCCTGCTCCAGAACCAGTGAAAGGTCCGCCGTTGTCAGGAGTGGCAGCGTTTTCGGCTCCCAGCCGTGAATACCGGAAGGGAGGCAGAGGATCGAACCGCGATGTGACATATCTGCGAAGCGAAACCCGCCATTGCCGTAGGCATCGATGGGTGCACGCCCCGGAAAGTGCGCATCCCGAATTTCAATCCCTTTGGCCAACTGCCTAAACTCCGTTGTGCTCGGATACTGTCGCCGGCGGTTCGTTGTCGATTACGTCGCGTCCCTTCAATCCGAACAGCATCAGCAGTGGACCAGCCACGAAGATGGATGAATAGGTCGCCACGACGATGCCGACGGCAATGGTGAGCGCGAACGAGCGGACATCATCGCCACCATAGAGGTACAGGACGATCAACGCCAGGAATGTGGCAAGCGATGTCAGGATCGTGCGGGACAATGTCTGGTTGATCGAGGCATCGAGCATGTCCGAAAGGGACATGCTCGTGCCGTACCGTCGCAGGTTCTCACGCACGCGGTCATAGATCACGACCGTATCGTTGAGCGAATAACCGACAATCGCCAGCAAGGCGGCGATGCTCCAGAGATTGAACTCCATCTGGAAGATCACGAACATGCCAAGCAGCAACAGCACGTCGTGAGCTGTCGCAATGATCGCACCGAGCGCAAAGTGCCACTCGAAACGGAACCACACATAGGCAAAGATCGCGAGCAGCGACAGCGCCACGGCAAGCCCGCCCGCTTGTGACAGTTCACTTGATACAGCGGGACCGATCACATCGATTCGTGGGAAATCATAATCGTCCTGAAACTCGCCGCGAATTTTCACACCGACAGTCTGTTCGGCATCCTCGCCCTCGCCCTGGCTGCCGACAGTGATCAGTGCCCGGTCTTCCGATTTGAACGGTTCGATCTTGACGTCACCGATATTCAGTTCGTCGAGCCGGCTATAAACATCATCGAGATCGATCGCTCCTTCGTGCGATTGCACCTCGATCATCGTTCCGCCCTTGAAGTCTATGCCGAAATTCATGCCGACAATCGCAAACAGCGCAATCGCCGCGATGCTCGACAACAATGAAAAGCCGAGCGTCAGGCCGCGCAGTTTCATGAACGGTATCTTGGTGTCGTTCGGAACGAGCCTCAGCGGAGCGCCCGGAACTTCTTTCGGTTTCGAACGCTGGACCCACATCGACACCAGCCAGCGCGTCAAGGTGAATGTTGTGAACAGCGTCGTGACGATACCGATCGTTACAGTCAGCGCAAAGCCATGCACGGGCCCTGTCCCGAGGATGAAGAGGACAAGGGCTGCAATCAGCGTCGTGACATTTGCGTCGACAATGGTCGCGAGTGCCCGGGAAAACCCTGAATCGATGGCCTGGATGACGGAAAAGCCAGCGCGGCGGTCCTCGCGAATGCGCTCGTAGATCAACACGTTCGAATCGACCGCCATGCCAATCGTCAGCACGATACCCGCCACACCTGCCAGTGTCAGCGGCGCGCCGAACAGCGTGAGAACCGCAAGGATGAGCACCACATTGACGATAAGGGCGATGTTGGCGATGACACCAAGCAAACCATAGGTCAGAAGCATGAAAAGAATGACGAGAGCGGCGCCGATGAGCGCCGCGATCTTCCCGGACGAAACGGCGGCCGCACCAAGATCTGTGCCAATTGTCCGCTCTTCGATCACCGTCACGTCGGTTGGCAACGCGCCGGCCCGCATGACGAGCGCCAGATTGCTCGCGCCAGAGAGATCAAAATTGCCGGAAATCTGGCTTGTATTGCCTGGGATGGCTTCACTGATCACTGGTGCCGAAAGCACCTGATTATCGAGAACAATGGCGAAGGACTGTCCGACGCCTGCCTTTGTGGCCTTGGAGAAACGGTCAGCGCCAATACTGTCCAGTCTGAAGGTAATGACCGGTTGTTGCGTGGCGGTGTCGATGCCGGCCTGGGCATCGACAAAGTTCTTGTTGGATACCAGCGGCTCCTTCTTTACCAGATAGGCAACCGGAGGGTCATCAAAGGAGTAAACGACTTCGTCGCCCTCCGGCGGCGTTCCGTCGATGGCCTCTTGAACCGGCATCGACGTATCGACCAACTGGAAGCTAAGCTCTCCGGTCAGACTCAATATGTCCTTGAGCAGCTGTGAATCGTAGAGACCCGGAACCTCGACCAGGATACGTCCGTTTCGCTGGCTTTCGACATTGGGATTGGTGTAGCCGAGTTCGCTGAGACGGCGGCTCAGGATTGCAATCGTTGCGTCGGTATCTGGAAGATGATCCTTATCTACCTGAAGACGCAGCCGCGAACCGCCCTCAAGATCCAGACCAAGCGCGAGCTGCTTTTTTGGCAACCATTCCGGCAAACTCGCCAATTGGCTCGGCGTAAAGATGTTCGGTAGCGCGAGGATCACGCCCGCAAGCACAACGGCCCAGATGAGTACGGTCTTCCAGCGGCTAAAATACAGCATACGGTCGCAACCTTAGAGCCTAGAATCAACAGGGCGGCTCTATGGCCGCCCTGCAACTATGCCTTATTTCTTGTTGTCGGCAACCGGTTCGCCCTTGACGCGCACATCGGCGACCATGCCGCGGACCACCCGTGCCTTGACGCCCTCGCCGATTTCAACGTCGAGTTCGCCCGTATCCTCATAGACCTTGGTCACCTTGGCAATGAAGCCGCCGCCCGTGATGATCGTGTCGCCGCGACGGATATTTTTCAGTTGTTCCTCGCGCTTCTTCGCAGCAGTGCGCTGCGGGCGGATGATGAGGAAATACATGATCACGAAGATCAGGATGAAGGGCAGGATGCTCATGAGCATTTCCGGTGCGCCACCGGCACCCGTTGCCTGTGCATATGCGGGAGTTACGAACATCGAGACAACCTCCAGAGAAAAAACTAAGTTTGAATGCATTGGAGCCTGCGCAATACAATGTTTGCACGATCAAAAGCAACCGTACAAAACTAGGTGCGCTGCTTTTCGATTTACCATCAACATGATAGTTGCATTGGCGAAGACAGAACAAAGGCTTGATGAGCATGTCCGACGAATTGCTGACCGATAAACTCGACCGTCTTATCGCTGTCCTGGAGCGCATGGCGCCGCCAAAGCCGCAGCCTGTCGATTTTGATGCGGCCGATTGTTTCGTCTGGAATCCCGATCACCTCGCCTTCGATCCCGTCAACAAGGTCAATCGCGTCGATATTTCCCTGATCCGCGGCGTCGATACCGTGCGTGACATCCTCTTCGACAATACGAAACGCTTCGCCGACGGGTATCAGGCCAACAATGTCCTGCTGTGGGGCGCGCGCGGCATGGGCAAATCATCGCTGGTCAAGGCAGTTCATGCCTCGGTCAACACGGCAGCTTCCGCCGGCAGTCATCCCCTGAAACTGATCGAGATCCATCGCGAGGATATAGACAGCCTCCCTGCCCTGATGGCTGCGATCAAGGATACGGCCTACCGCTTCATCCTGTTTTGCGACGACCTGTCATTCGATCATGACGACACGTCGTACAAATCTTTGAAAGCGGCGCTGGAAGGTGGCGTCGAGGGCCGGCCCGACAATGTGATCTTCTATGCCACCTCGAACCGCCGTCATCTTCTGCCACGCGACATGATCGAGAACGAACGCTCAACCGCTATCAACCCGTCCGAGGCGGTAGAAGAAAAGGTTTCCCTGTCGGATCGTTTCGGTCTCTGGCTCGGGTTTCACAAATGCAGCCAGGACGATTACCTGTCGATGATTGACGGTTATGCCGCGCATTTCGACTTGGCCGTCAACAAGCAACAGCTCCACGCACAGGCACTGGAGTGGTCGACAACGCGCGGTTCACGTTCGGGACGTGTCGCCTGGCAGTTCACGCAGGACTTGGCCGGTCGTCTCGGCAAGAAGCTCTAAGTCACCCGGCAGGCATCAGCCCGCCGCCTTGTCCAACGCCTCTTCAGCCCATTGGTTGAGGCTCTTGCCAGCACGCTCTGCGGCAAGCGCGGCTCGGCGATGAACGTCAGGTTTTACTCGAAACATCATTTTTCCCGAGTATGGCTTTTGCGGCTGCTTGCCGATTTTGGCGCATGTCTCGATATAGTCATCAACAGCTTCGTGAAATGCCGCTTTCAGGTCAACTACCGTATCGGCGTGAAATCCGACACCGTCGATGATATCGGCAATCTTGCCGAAGAAAATTTCATCTTCATCGTCGTATTCGATGCGCGCGGTGTAGTCTTTGTAGTGCATAACGTTCATGGTTTTATTCCAATTCTCTCCAGAAAGGCTCGAGCCGCACGCACCTGGTAACGCTTTGCTTCCTTGGACGGGTGAGGCCTATGAAAGCTTTCCACCTCTCCGTCTATTTCAAACTTCACTCGCGAGCCATTGCCCTCGATCGTTCGTGCCCCCACGCCGATCAGTAAGCTTTCAATATCTGACCATGCAATGGAGCTGAAACCGGATCAGCGAAAACAGCGACCAAGGTCCGCCTATGCTTGCTATTCATAAAAATAGCCTCTTCAAATATATTACTTGCAAGCACAAAATGCTAGCATAATTGTTAGTTAAAAATGCAAAAACCCGCACCTTGCGGCGCGGGCTATTTCTTCATTACCTGGTGATCAGGATTCCAGGTATTTCGTCGGATCGACAGGCGTTGAGTTCTTGCGGACTTCGAAATGCAGTTTCGGCGACGTGGCATTGCCCGTCATACCGGAACGTCCCAGTTCCTCGCCGCGCTTGACCTTCTGGCCACGCTGAACATTCAGCTTGCTGGCATTGCCGTAGACTGTAACCAGTCCATTGTCATGCCGGACCAAAACAGTATTGCCGAATTCCTTGAGACCGTCGCCCGAGTAAATGACAACGCCGTTTTCAGCGGCCTTGATTGGCGTCCCTTCCGGCACCGAAATATCGATACCGTCGCTGCCCTTGCCGTAATTGGCAACAACGCGGCCGCGTACCGGCCAGCGCATGCCTGAAACGCCCGTAGCGGATGGTGCGGCGGCGACATCCTTTTCGGCATCGTCGATGACCTTTTCGCTCGCCTGTGGCGGCGTATAAGGCTTGGCTTGCGTGTCGGCCTGTGGCGCAGCAGGCGCAGTAGCCGCCTGTGTAGCAGCGCTTGCCACAGCCTTGGGCTGCTCGGTGGGCGGTGTCGACGCGGTCTTGACCTCATCAACGGCGCCCTTCGGCTTCATGTTGTTGGCAACATTCTGCGCCAGCGCTGCGTTGGATGGCGGGATAATCAGCGACTGACCGATACGGACAGTGCCGTCCGTCATGTTGTTCGCCTGCTTGATCGCTTCAACATTGCTGCCTGTTTTGCGCGAAATCGCATGTAGCGTGTCGCCGCTCTGAACAGTGTAGGAGCCGCCATTGCTCGGTGCCGAGTTCTTGGCCGTCGTCGCTAGCGTGGTTGCTGCGGCGACCTGCTTTTCCTTGACCTGCGGTTGGGCCGCGACGCCATTCGATGCAGCCTGGGCAGGCATCTTTGCTTCACGGCCGTCCGGGGTCTTCAACGTGCCGGAACTTGCGCCGAGCGGAGCAGCCTTCGGCGCGTGGATCGGTTCAGCCGATGCTACCTGTTGATTGCGCAGCGGAGCCGCACTTGCGACCGGCGCAAGGGCTGGACGCTGGGGCTGTGACGAAACCGGCGGAAGCGCCGATGCACTTGCAGCACCCACGGGCGGCAGGCTGCTGCGTTGAACACCGCCGCTGTTGACCGAGGCTGTCTGGGTTGAATCGACCGGCGGCGTATAGGGCTGCGGACCCGTGTTCTGGGCCTGCATGATCGAACGCTGGTTGTCGCTGTAGCCGGAGCTGAAATCGGCGCTGGTGAAGCGCTGCACTCCCGAGCTGCAACCCGCAGCCGCACCGGCAATAGTGAGAATAGCGGCATTCAGAGCCAGCCGCCGTGACGCTTTGTTCAGTGTACTCAAACGCATCGCATGTCCCGCCCGTACTCAATACAAGAATATTGGGTGCATTAGATCGCGTTAATGTTACTCGACCGTTAAAAGGCTAATAAAATTTGTAAAAAATTCACCAAACTCCTAAACCCTTGCTCACTCAAAGGGCGGCGGCAACGCCCTCGAGCAATGGCAGGAACCGCACCTGCATCATGTCCTGCCGTTCGAAGCGGCTGCCGATTTTGGAAAGACGCGCGATAATCTGCTTGCCGTCGAGCGGGCCGATCGGCGCCACCATGACACCGTTTGACGACAGCAACTCCACGAACTGGCGCGGCATTGCTTCAAACGCACCCCAGACGATGATG
Source organism: Phyllobacterium brassicacearum (assembly GCF_003010955.1). Taxonomy (GTDB): domain Bacteria; phylum Pseudomonadota; class Alphaproteobacteria; order Rhizobiales; family Rhizobiaceae; genus Phyllobacterium; species Phyllobacterium brassicacearum. The sequence continues at coordinate 176,792 of NZ_PGGO01000008.1, read as the reverse complement.
CGGTCAAAAGGACCGTCATGAACCTGCCCGTGCCGGCCATCCGTGTGCTTGATGAACGTGTTTTCGATCTTCAATGCCTGCAGCCGCTGCTGGGCAAGTTCGACCAGCGTCCGGTACCGCTCAAGCGAAAGGACACGTCCCGACAGGCGCGCCATCACCGCAGCCGTGAATCCCGAGCCCGTCCCAATTTCGAGCACCCGGTGTCCGGGTTCGAGATCAAGTGCCTTGATAAGCTGGGCCTGCAGATCGAGCCCCTCGATAAACTCGCCGCACTCGATCGGCAGCGTTCCATCGCCATAGGCAACATTGCCGAGATTGCCGTTGACAAACGCCGTGCGCGGCGTTGCTTCAAAGGCGCTCATCAGCCGCTGGTCTGTGAGGCCGAGTGAGCGCATACGGAGGACAAATGCGGCAAATCCTTCACGGTCCGAAAGCGCAGGCTTCATGCGAATGCATTCTCCAGAGTTGCCCGCATCTCATGGGCGGTAAGATCGAGTTGCAGCGGCGTGATTGAAACATAGTTCTTGCGGATTGCCGCCACGTCACTGTTCTCGGCGGGCACGTCCTTACCGCGGCCATAGCGCAACCAGTAATAAGGCAAGCCGCGGCCGTCATGCCGCTCCTCGATGGCAAGGCCATGCGAGAGCTTCCCTTGAGCCGTTACCCGGATTCCGGCGATCTCCGAGGCGTCGCAGCTTGGGAAATTGATATTGACGAGAACACCTCTTGCCAGCTCAACACTTAACAGTTTCTTCAGAAGCGCTGGTGCCCGCTCTTCGACAACTTCCCACGGCAGAATGCGCGTGCTGCCGTCGAGATTATACTCCTGCGACATCGCGATGGACTTGATGCCGAGCAGCGTGCCTTCGATGGCACCGGCGACAGTGCCGGAATAGGTCACGTCGTCGGCCATGTTCGAACCGGAATTGACACCCGAGATGATCAGGTCCGGCGGCTCGGGCATAAGGTGTTTGACGCCCATGATGACGCAGTCGGTCGGCGTACCGCGCACCGCATAGTGACGCTCATCGATCTTGCGCAGACGCAGAGGCGTGGAAAGGGTCAGCGAATGCGCCAGACCGCTCTGATCGGTTTCAGGGGCAATTACCCAGATATCGTCAGACAGCTGGCGGGCAACGCGTTCCAGCACGCTCAGACCCTCCGCATGAATACCATCATCGTTGGTCAAGAGAATGCGCATTGCCCTACCTTTCAAATTCAAGCTGCTTTTTCGATCCGTTTCAGTCCACCCATATAGGGCACGAGTACGTCGGGAACTGTGACACTGCCGTCTTCATTCTGATAATTTTCGACAACAGCGATCAGCGCGCGCCCGACTGCGACACCCGAACCGTTCAGCGTGTGGACGAAACGTGTCTGCTTCTCGCCTTCCGGCCGGTAGCGCGCATTCATCCGGCGCGCCTGGAAATCGCCGCAGACCGAGCAGCTGGAGATTTCGCGATAGGCCTTCTGGCCGGGGAGCCAAACCTCCAGATCATACGTCTTCTGCGCGCCGAAGCCCATATCGCCGGTGCACAGCGTCATCGTGCGGAACGATAGATCGAGCCGCTTCAGCACTTCTTCCGCGCAGGATGTCATCCGCTCATGTTCTTCGATGGAACGCTCGGCATCGGTGATCGACACGAGCTCGACCTTCATGAACTGGTGCTGACGCAGCATGCCGCGCGTATCGCGTCCGGCCGAACCCGCTTCCGAGCGGAAGCAGGCGGTCAACGCTGTCATGCGGATGGGCAGGTCGCGAATGTCGAGGATCTCCTCGCGCACGAGATTGGTCAGCGGCACCTCGGCAGTCGGGATCAGATACCGCCCATCGGTCGTCTGGAACAGGTCCTCGGCGAACTTCGGCAGCTGGCCAGTGCCGTAAAGCACATCGTCATTCACCAGCAGTGGCGGGCTGACCTCAATATAGCCGTGCACCCTCGTATGGAGATCGAGCATGAACTGACCGAGCGCCCGCTCCAGCCTCGCCAACTGGCTCTTAAGGACCGTAAAGCGGCTACCCGAAAGCTTGGCCGCCCGCTCGAAATCCATGTAACCAAGCTTTTCGCCAATCTCGAAATGCTCTTTCGGCTCAAAGGCAAAGTTCTTCAGCGCGCCGACCCGGCGCGTTTCGACGTTGGCGGCCTCGTCCTTGCCGACAGGCACGCTCTCGAGCGGCAGGTTCGGCAGAACCGACAGGGCATCATTCAACGCACGGTCGAGCTGACGCTCTTCTTCTTCGGCCGCCTGGAGAAACAGCTTGATTTCCGCCACTTCCGCCTTCAGCCGCTCGGCTGTCGCCTGATCCTTGGCGCCCATGGCCTTGCCGATCTCTTTCGACGCGGCGTTGCGGCGCTCCTGCGCTTCCTGCAGCTTGGCGATATGCTGGCGGCGCCTTTCGTCGAGCTCGATCAGCAGAGACGATGCCGGCTCGTTGCCCCGTTTGGCCAGAGCTGCATCAAGCGCTTGCGGATTCTCGCGGATCCATTTGATATCGAGCATGGGATTAAAGCCGTATTGGAGTAAATTGGTACATCAAGGGCGCGAACGCCCGGCGAAATTAAGCAGCTCGATGGCCGTCAGGACGAGGAGGTTTCGCTGGAGCCCGATTGCGCTTGCGTCTCGGCCGCCGCACGCTTCTTCTCGACCAGACGCGCCATCCAGATGGAAATCTCGTAGAGAAGGATCGTCGGGAGTGCAAGACCGATCTGGCTGACCGGGTCTGGCGGCGTGATCACCGCAGCAACAATGAAAGCAATCACGATCGCGTATTTGCGCTTCGTCTTGAGCCCCTCGTAACCGACGAGGCCGACGCGCGCCAGCAGCGTTGTGACAACCGGAAGCTGGAACACCAGGCCAAAGGCGAAAATCAGCGTCATGATCAGGCTGAGATATTCGGAAACCTTCGGCAGCAGCGATATCTGCACTTCACCGGCAACGCCCTGCTGCTGCATGGCGAGGAAAAACCACATGACCATCGGCGTGAAGAAGAAATAGACCAATGCCCCGCCCATCAGGAACAGGATCGGCGATGCAATCAAGAACGGCAGGAACGCCATCCTTTCGTTGCGATAGAGGCCGGGAGCCACAAACTTGTAGATCTGCGACGCGATGACCGGGAATGCGATGACGATGCCACCAAACATGGCGATCTTCACCTGAGTGAAGAAGAATTCCTGCGGTGCAGTGTAGATCAGTTGCGCCTTGGCCGGATCAAATCCTGCCCAGCCCACCGCCCATTGGTACGGGATCACCAGCAGATTAAACAATTCCTTGGCATAGTGAAAACAACCGAGGAACGCGATGAAAAACGCGACCAGGGCCCAGATCAGACGCCGACGCAATTCGATCAAGTGCTCGATCAGTGGCGCCGAGCTCTTGTCAATGTCATCGTCGATCTTGTTCAAGATTCAATCCCCGTATCGCCAGTCTTGGTCCGCGGCTTTGCCGTTCTTGTTGCTGGTGGCTTGGCTGGTTTGGCTTCGGCAACTGCTTCCGCTGTGCCAGCCTTTTTCGGTGCGGCGGGCTTTTTCGAAACCGTGGCCTTCGGTTTCGACGCTCCCGCCTCCGCTGTCGTCACTTTCTCCGGTGCTGCGGCCGAAAGCGGCTCCATCACCTGAGGTTGCAATTGGGTGGCGCCGGGAGCTTCCGGATCCGGAACGGCGACATTTTCCTTGGCGATTGCTGTCGCGTCCTTGAGGCTGGAGCGGATTTCCTCACCAATTGTCCGGACCGGATCGAAAACCTTGCGGATATCATTGCGCGGATCGAGGCTCTTGGCATCATTGATGACGTTTCGCACGTCATCAAGTTCTGCCTCCTTGAGAGCTTCGTCGAACTGCCGCCGGAATTCGCCCGCCGTCGCGCGAAACTTTGTCGTCGCCTTGCCGAATGCTCGCAACATCTTCGGCAAATCCTTCGGACCGACCACCACGATCAAAACGATCACGATAACCAGGATTTCCGACCAACCAACTTCAAACATTCATCATGCTCCAGCCACAACGCGGCAACAAGACCGCGCGCAGGACAAGACTAATCCTTGTCATTCAAGACTTTGTCGTCTTTTCCTTGACTGAATTCACCGGCTGGCTCGTCTGATTGTCGATCGTCTTGGAATTGTCAGCTGCGGCATCGTCATCGCTCATGCCGCTCTTGAAATTCTTGATCCCCTTGGCAACGTCGCCCATGAGTTCCGGAATCTTGCCGCGACCGAAGAGAAGAAGCACGACTGCAAGCACGATAAGCCAGTGCCAGATTGAAAAACTACCCATTTGATCCTCACATTAGCCCAACAGTTTGGGCTCATCTATGCCTTTTCCCCGTGCTTTTCAAACACAAGTGTATTTTGCTGTTTCACATTCATGTAAACGCTGCGCAAGTGCGAAGTGAAATCTCCGGCACAAATTCTTCTGCAACGGGCTCTTTAAGCCACATTGGCGGAGATGTTAGAAGCGAAGCGTGTCTCAATCATGTTCGACGCGGGGCGTCAAAAGACCCAGTTCCTCAAGGTCGATATCGGTCAGAGGATCTTCGTCCTCAGTCAGCTCATCCGGATCGTTGGCCGGGATCGGAATGGAGAAGTTTGACGGCATGCGCGCGGAAAGCAGCCCTGCTCCGCGCAGTTCATCGATGCCAGGCAGATCGCGCACTTCCTGCAGGCCGAAATGATCGAGGAATGATGCCGTCGTGCCATAGGTGATCGGCCGTCCAGGCGTGCGCCTGCGGCCGCGAAACTTGATCCAGCCCGTCTCCATCAGAACGTCGAGCGTGCCCTTGGATGTCTCGACGCCGCGAATGTCCTCGAGTTCGGCGCGTGTAACCGGCTGGTGATAAGCAATGATCGCCAGTACCTCGAGCGCCGCGCGTGAAAGCTTCTTCTGCTGCACCGCTTCGCGGTTCATCAGGAATGCCAAATCGGCAGCAGTCCGGAATGCCCAGGCGCCGCCGACCTGCCGCAAATTGATGCCGCGCTTGGAATAAATCTCCTGCAACTCGCCAAGCAGCGCCGGTACATCGATCCCGGACGGCAGCCGCTCCGTTAGCGCCTTCTCGGTCACCGGTTCAGCCGAAGCGAACAGGATCGCTTCTACCATGCGCAACGCCTCTGATACCGGCAGCGCCGCGTTCCAATGTCCCGCCGCAGGCTGGAATTCTTCATTCTCGGTTTCGAAGGGGCCTTGCACGGACTCAGCCATCGACCATGTCCTCAAATGGTGCGACGCGCTTTTCGACCGTTCTCACTGGCTTGTTGCGCAGATATATCGGGTCGAATGCGCCGGTCTGGCGGATTTCGAGATGACCTTCGCGGACCATTTCAAGGCTGGCGGCAAACGAACTCGCAATTGCTGTGGCCCTATCCGCCGGCGAAACAATGAATTCGAGCAGATATTGATCGAGTGCTGTCCAGTCCTTTGTCTCGCCGACAAGGCGCATGAGGATCACGCGTGCGTCCTTGAGCGACCAGACGGTGCGTCGAGCGATCTGCACCTGTGACACAGCCCGCTTCTGGCGCTGCGAGGCATAGGCCGTCAGCAATTCATAAAGGGTGGCAGCATAGGTGTTGGTTTGATCGACGATGACCGCCTCGGGCATGCCGCGGGCAAATACGTCGCGCCCGAGCCGGTTGCGATTGACCAGCTTGGCCGCAGCGTCGCGCATCGCCTCGAGCCGCTTCAACCTGAATTGCAGCGTTGCGGCCAGCTCCTCGCCGCTTTCCCCATCGTCACCCGGCGCCTTGGGGATCAGAAGTTTGGACTTGAGATAGGCAAGCCAGGCCGCCATGACCAGATAATCGGCCGCAAGCTCGAGCCGCAGCGCCTGTGCCTGGCGGATGAACACCAGATATTGTTCGACCAGAGCCAGCACAGAAATACGCGCGAGATCGACCCGCTGGTTCCGGGCAAGATGCAGCAAAAGATCAAGAGGTCCTTCAAACCCCTTGATATCAATGACAAGAGAGGGCTCGCTGAGGCCGCGATCGGACGGGCTTTCCCACAACACCTCCATGGGCGTCGTGCTCTTGCCGTTCATCTTTTGCTCGCTCGCAGCCAAATCGTTCTCGTTTCTATGCCACCGCCTCGAAAGTACGCTGGAATTCTTCCCGGAGCTCTTCCTCATTCGAGGCGTCCGGCTGTTTTCTGTAGTCGATCGCCCGCACTGCTCGCTCGAATGCCTTGCCCTCGAGCTCAGGCGTGCAGGATGCAACTGCCCGCATCTGCTCCATGATGCCATGGCAATGAAGCACGATATCGAGCCCCGCCGCAAAGATTGCTTTGGTCCGGTCGAAATAATCCCCAGAAAGTGCATTCATGGAGATGTCGTCGCTCATCAGCAACCCGTCAAAACCGATATAGTCGCGGATGATCTCTTCCACGACCTTGCCGGATGTCGTCGCCGGGGCCTTTGGATCGACCGCCGAAAAGATCACATGCGCACTCATGGCCATCGGCAGATCGGCCAATGTCCGAAACGGCGCGAAATCGTGTTCGGCCAGTTCCTCCAGCGGCGTGGAGACAGTCGGCAACTCATGATGGGTGTCGGCGAAAGCGCGCCCATGGCCGGGGATATGCTTCATCACCGGTAGCATTCCGCCCGCAAGCAAGCCATCGGCCGCCGCGCGGCCCATGGCGGCTACGATCTCAGGATGCTTGCCATAGGCCCGCGTACCGATCACGTCGTTCGCCCCTTCGATAGGGACGTCCAGCACCGGGAGACAGTCTACATTGATGCCTAGCTTCAGCAGATCGAAAGCGTGGAGCCGCGACAGCAGCCATGCTGCACGGAGCCCCTTCTCCTCGTCCTCGCGAAAGAGCGCGCCCAGCGCTGAGCCCGCAGGGTAGTTCGGCGCAAGCGGCGGCCGCAACCGTTGCACGCGTCCGCCTTCCTGATCGATCAACACAAGGGCCTCATCGCGACCGACAAGATCACGCAAGTGCGCGCAAAGGTCTTCGATCTGCGCGGGCTCGCTGACATTGCGGGCAAACAGAATAAAACCCCAAGGCCGCTCGTCGCGAAAGAACGCGATCTCGTCCGGGGTCAGTTTCAAACCGGCTGTCCCGGCAATCCATGCTTTTGATTCGCTCATGTGCAAAGTCTACTTCTTCAATGCAGAAAAGGAAAAGGCGGCCGTGGCCGCCTTTTCACACGAGTGCTGGCGATCTTACTGCGTGACGAAGCAGCTGCCACCGGCTGACTTGTACTTGGTGCAGAGCGCGACCGCGTCCGACTTGGAACCCGCAGGGATCCGGACACGGAAGAACGTGCCCTTGCCGGCGATCTCGGCCTGCTTGATATCAACACCGCGCCCGCCGATCACGCTTGCATATTTCTGTGACAGCGATGCGTAGGTTTTCTGTGCGCCTTCGACATTCGGCTGCGAAGCGATCTGGATCATGTAGCTGCCTGCTGCAGGAGCGGTCGAGGCAACCTGCTGGCCTGCAGCGTTCTTTGGCGGAACCCGATCGACAATATCAAGCGGTTGTTCGGAAGGCCGTGACTCAACCACCGGAATATTCTTCGGTGAGGCGCTGGCAACCGTTTCCTGCGTGATCTTTTTCGTCTCGACCGGTTTGGCTGGCAGTTTGCCAGCGGCTGGTGCCGTCGGTGCGGGTTTCGCAGCAACCGGAGCCGGTGCGCCAGCTTGCCCTGGCGCGGGCGGCTCGTTGCCCTGGACGAGCGAGCCAATTGCGTCATCCGCCGACTCGTCCGGCTGTGCAGACATATTCGCATCAGCGGCAGGCGCTGGTGCAGGTGCGTTCGATGCTACCGGAGCGAGTGCCGGCTCGGGACGCTCGGCCGGCGCAGCGGCGGGACCGGCACTCAATGCCTCCCCTTCTTGAGGAATGGCTGCGACCATCGTTCCGTCCGGCTTGACAACCATGGTCTGCACCTTGCGTGGTGCAATCGCACCGTTGCGCTGTGCCGGCGGTTCGCTCGTAGCAACGTCCTCGCTGGCTGGATCAACCCGCTCCTCGACCTTGTCGGTTGCAGGCATATCTTCATCTTCATCGGCAGCGAGATCGACAGGATCTTCGCGCGTCGTCACCAGCTGGTCCTGTTTCGGTGCTTCCGGAGCGATTGTCGCTTCCTTGTCGTAGACGGCCTTATCCTGGTTGGGAACAACCGCAGTACTCGTGGTCTCGGGCTGAACCTTTATCGGCGTCTTGTCGGCCATGATGACCACGGGTTCGCCGCCCGAATTGCCGGTCCATTTGTAAGCTACGGCGCCGGCGACAGCGACAAGCACGACTGCTGCAGCAACGCCGGGCACAAAGTAACTGCTGCGCCGGGCCTTCGTTTCCTGCTGTCCGTAGGGTGTAGCGGCGATTTCGACTTCGTCGCGCTGTGGGTCGTAGCCGAAATCAGCATCCTCCTCAGGGCCATTACGATAAGCCTGAGACCGGCTCTTTTGAGCAGCAGCTCCGGCCATGCCAACGGCCGCTGCCCCGGCAGCGGCGGCATAGCCCGACGGGCTGTAATGCTCCTGCTCAGCCTGATTGCCGAAAACATCGGCAAAAATATCCGCATACTGATCTTGCTCGGTCTCGGACTTCGGCGCTTCCTCGTGAGCCGCATGGGCCGTACGCGGATCTTCCGCCTCTATCGAACCGAACACTTCGGCAAATTCGGTTTCAAGCTCACCGAGGCCGCTGTGAGGCGGCACGTCATCTTCGTAATGCACAGCCGGAAGATTGAGCGCTTCCGTCTGCTCAACGCGGTTCTCCGTCACCGCCACCGTGTCCACGTCAGGAGCATCAAGCGATGAAGCCGCGCGATCAAGCTCGTCCGCATAATCGCTAAGATCATGCACTTCGGGCAATCTTGGGGCGCTTGCAACTGGGCTCGCAACCGGTACCGTGATCGGCTCGCGAGCGTTTACTTCGGACTGCACGACACTATGATAGCGCGGGAACACCGGCTCGTTGTGCTCCACCGGGAGCGCCTGCTCCTCTTCACTGTGTGCAGTTACTTCGTCGCTGTCTGCAGACACTTCGAAATCATCGAATGCTGCCATCAACTCTTCGGTATCGAAATCTTCGTGCTCCGAATCCTGCACCTGATCCTCAGTCGCATCATAGGTGATGGGTTCGTGCACCTCGGCCGCCTGCGGAATTTCAGGTTCCGGTGCCGCGGGTGGCTGATAACTGGTTGTACGGCTGATCAATGGCGCAGGTTCTGTGCGGCCAGCTACCTGTGTCTGCGAGCCATAGCCCCAGGAGGCATTGGCCGACCTCTGCACGACAGGTTGCGCCGATCCGGACAGCAGCGTTTCCAGCTCGTCTTCAAGGCTGAGCGACGGAGCTGCGACACCCGGGCGTTCCTCATATTGGGGGGCAACCGGCTCCGCGTTAGCAACGGGCGCTGTACCCTCGCCGGCTTCGCCATCTGCATAAGATGCGTCGGGTTCGTAATCGGCATAGTCAGGTTCTTCGTAAGCCGCGACAGCTGCAGCGATCGCCTGATGATCGCTCGACGGCTCGCTCAGCGCCATCTCGCGTTCGATGGAGTCCTGAAACTCCTGCACGGCCAGATGATCGTCATCCGCCGCGTGCTGATCATCGGGAATGGCCCCGGCGGACTGAACGGTGACTTGCTCATCGAAGCCTCCCATCAGTTCGCGTTCGAGATCCAGAGCAAGATCGTCGTTCGACCCCGCTGTCGACTCTTCGTCTTCTGGTGCTCCCATGATACGGGAGAGCTCCAACAAAGGGTCGTCATTGCCGAGTCGCGAATCATCCTGCCGGTGAGAACGCTGAATATAATTGTCCGCCATGGCGTTAATCCTGTACTCTCAACTGTGGACGTCAAAAAACGTCACGCATTGGCCATACCAGCGCAATGTGGGCAAAAGTTGACAGGATTTCTACGCCTTAGCGCATTTCAGTCGGGGCGTCCGCACCTATTATTGACAATCCGGACGCCAGGACTTTCGAAACAACCTGAACCAGCCCTAGCCTGGCTTTGGACAAGTTTGGATCGTTAACCTTAATAAAACGTAAGTCCGGATTTTCGGTTCCCTTGTTCCACTGCGTATGCAGCGAACTTGCAAGGTCGTATAGGTAGAATGCAAGCCTGTGCGGCTCCTGGTGCAAGGCGGCTGTTTCAATCAGCCGCGGGTACTCCGCGAGCTTGCGAATAAGCGCAATTTCACTCTCATCTGTCAGCAAACCGAAGTGCTGGGCACTCCCAGCCAATGCTTCCTCGCCAATGCCAAGCTGCTCCATCGCCTGCCTGAAGACCGAATGACAGCGCGCCGAAGCATATTGCACGTAGAAGACTGGATTGTCCTTGGAATGCTCGGTCACCTTGGCGAAATCGAAATCGAGCGGGGCGTCGTTCTTCCGGTACAGCATCATGAACCGCACCGGATCCCGGCCTACTTCTTCCACCACATCGCGCAGGGTGACGAACTCGCCTGACCGTTTCGACATCCGCACGGGTTCGCCGTTGCGATAGAGTTTGACGAGCTGGCAGATCAATACGGTCAGCTTCGCCGTTCCGCCCGAAACAGCCCGCGCCAGGGATTCGAGCCGTTTGATATAACCGCCATGATCGGCACCAAGCACATAGATCATCTCATCGAAGTGCCTGTCATATTTGTCCTTGAAATAGGCAACATCGGCGGCGAAATAGGTGAACTGACCATCGGACTTGACCAGTGGCCGGTCGATATCATCGCCCACATCGGTTGACCGGAACAGGGTTTGCTCGCGATCTTCCCAATCTTCCGGCAATTGCCCCTTGGGCGGCGGCAGCTTGCCCTTGTAGACGTGGCCCTTCAGCGTCAGATCATTGATCGCAGAGCGGATCAGCTTGGCATTGTTCGCGTGCAGCGTGCGCTCGGAGAAGAATACGTCATGATGGACATTGAGCGAGGCGAGATCGTCGCGGATCATCGCCATCATCGCATCGATCGTCCGGTCCTTGACGATGGCAAGAGCTTCATCCTCCGGCATCTCCAGGAGCTTCGTGCCATAATCGGCCGCGAGTGCTTGCCCAACGGGCACGAGGTAATCGCCAGGATAGAGCCCTGCAGGAATATCGCCGATCTGCTCCCCGAGCGCCTCGCGATACCGCAACATCACAGAGCTTGCCAGCACATCGATCTGCGCCCCGGCATCGTTGATGTAGTATTCCTTGGCGACGTCGTAGCCGGCAAATTTGAGTAGATTCGCCAGGGCATCGCCAACAACCGCACCTCGGCAGTGACCGACATGCATCGGGCCAGTGGGATTCGCCGAAACATATTCGACGTTGACGCGGTGACCATAGCCGAGTTTCGACCGGCCATAGTCGAGACCTGCACTCAGCATCCCGGCAAGTTGGCCGTGCCAGTAGGAATCCTTCAGGCGCAGATTGATGAAGCCAGGTCCCGCAACGTCCACGGAACCGACATCGGGGTCATTTTTCAGCGCCTCGCCGATCCTGACCGCAAGTTCGCGCGGATTTTGCCCGACCGCCTTCGAAAGCACCATTGCCGCATTGGTCGCGATGTCGCCATGGCTTGGATCGCGTGGCGGCTCTACACCCACACGTGACAAATCCATCTCTGCGCCATCGGTTGTTTGCAATTCAAGCGCTTGCAGGGCTTTCTTAATCCGCGCGTCGAAATCGGCGAAGATGTTCATGACGTCATACTCATTCGGGGTTTGTATAAAATTACCGGCTATTTGCCGACGTTGCGCTCGCCTTCAGAGACCATTTGAAAATTCAGCCTGATGATGCAGTCTGATGTGGTTTTCGAGAACCGGAGCGCAGCGGACTTGTTGGTCCGTGAGCACCGGAAGCGCAGAAAATCGCATCAGATGGCCATCGGGGTGGATTTGCAGAGGTCTCTAGGCCAAATCGGGCGTGTCGTCAAACAACCTGCGGTGTTCGCGCACAGCATAGGTGTCGGTCATACCCGCCAGGAAATCCGCCACGAGCCTCGCGCGCGCAGCCAGATCGGCCTGTTTCCGCCCGTCGCGCCAACCTTCAGGCATGCATTGCTCATCGGCGAGATAGGCGTCGAACAGCTCCCTCACAATCCTGTCAGCGGATTTGCGCACGCGCACCACACTCGCGTGGAAATAGAGGTTCTTGTACAGAAACGCCTTGAGCATTTTCTCCTCTTCGCGCAGCGGCGCTGAAAATCCGACGATCGTTCGCCCAGCGCCGTGAATATCGCCGACTGTCTGCGGCTTGAGCATTTCGAGATTGGCCTGCGCAGCGCGTATCACGTCTTCAACCATGATCGTGATCTGCCTCCGGACGATCTCATGCGACGTACGCACATCGTCAAGGGCAGGATATTTCTGCCGCACAGCCCGGAGAATATCTCCGGTGATCGCCACATCTTCCAGGGCGTCAAGCGATAACAGGCCCGAACGAAGCCCGTCATCGATATCGTGCGCATTGTAGGCGATGTCGTCGGCAATCGCCGCGCATTGGGCTTCCAATGAGGCAAAACGTGCCAATTCCAGATCGTGATGGGCGTTGTATTCGAGAATTGGTGCGGGCACTGGATGCCCTAACCCCTTGCCCGCGTCGTCCGTCAGCGGCCCGTTGTGTTTGACCAAACCTTCCAATGTTTCCCATGTCAGATTCAACCCGTCGAACTCGGCATAGCGCCTTTCGAGGTTTGTCACGATCCGCAATGACTGCGCGTTGTGATCAAAGCCGCCGAATTCCCGCATCTTTTCGTTCAGCGCATCCTCGCCCGTATGGCCGAAAGGGGTATGGCCGAAATCATGAACGAGAGCGATGGCCTCAGCCAGGTCCTCGTCCAGGCGCATCGAGCGCGCCAGCGCCCGGGCGATCTGCGCTACCTCGATCGTGTGCGTCAGTCTGGTCCGATAATGATCGCCCTCGTGCGCGATAAACACCTGCGTCTTGTGCTTCAGCCGCCGGAATGCCGTCGAATGAATGATGCGATCGCGATCACGCTGGAACACGGTACGCGTAGGGCTCTCGCTCTCGGGCACAAGCCTTCCCCGGCTCGCATTCGGATCGCACGCATAGGGCGCCCTCTCCCTGTAACCGAAACCGATACCCTGCATGGACATGATTGAAATATGTGCCTTCCCATCCTCAGACTGCTGATAACGTTGACTTCGCAGTCGCCAATTCTTAGCTATTGTGTATGATGAACGGCAAGATGTGACAGTGCAATGTCAATCCTTGGCGATGCGAAGCGGAGTAATCCGCAAAGGACCATGAAAGAATGACCGAAGTTGCAAATGTTTCTGTCTCCGACGCCGCTGCAAAGCGCATCTCGGCGATTCTGAAATCCGAACCGGAAAAGACCGCCCTGCGCATTTCTGTTGAAGGCGGCGGCTGCTCGGGCTTCTCCTACAAATACGATCTGGTCGATGTACAGGACGAAGACGATATCGTCATCGAAAAGCTCGGCGCGAAGGTTCTCATCGATTCCATCTCCCTGCCCTATATTGGCGGTTCTGAGATTGACTTCGTCGATGATCTGATGGGTCAGTCCTTCCAGATCCGCAATCCCAACGCAACAGCGTCCTGCGGCTGCGGAACCAGTTTTTCGATCTGACGTTTGTCTGCCAACACCGCTGTTGTAACCAGAACCGGGATCTCCATGAAAATCGTTACCTGGAACATCAATGGCGTCAAAGCGCGCATAGAAGTGCTCACGGCATGGCTCAAGGAATCCGATCCGGACATCGTCTGCTTGCAGGAAATCAAATCTGTTGATGATGGCTTCCCGCGTTTCGAACTGGAAGCCCTCGGCTATCATGTGGAAACCCATGGCCAAAAAGGTTTCAACGGCGTCGCGATATTATCCAAGATATCCCCTGAAGAAGTGACCCGCGGCCTTCCGGGCGAGGAAGCCGACGAGCAAGCCCGATTCATCGAGGCAGTGTTCTCGACGGAGAAAGGCGTCCTTCGCGTCGTGTCACTCTATCTGCCGAACGGCAACCCGATCGACACCGAAAAGTTTCCGTACAAGTTGCGCTGGATGGCGCGGCTGGAGCGCTGGGCCGAGGAGCGGCTTGCATTGGAGGAGCCGCTCATCCTGGCCGGCGACTACAATGTGATCCCCGAACCGATCGACGCAAGGAATCCGGAAGCCTGGGTCAACGACGCTCTGTTTCAGCCAGAGACACGCCAGGCCTTCCGGCGTTTGGAAAATCTCGGCTTTACCGACGCCGTTCGCAGCGTCACCGATGAAGCTGGCACCTATACATTCTGGGATTATCAGGCAGGCGCCTGGCAGAAGAACAACGGCATTCGAATCGACCATTTGATGCTGTCACCGGAAGCGGCGAACCTATTCGAATCCGCTAGCATTGAAAAACATGTCCGTGCCTGGGAAAAGCCTTCGGACCACGTGCCCGTCGCAATTTCGATCGCTTGATCCGCAACAGATTTATGACGTTTTCCCCTAGACCTTCGGCGAATTGACCGGGGATCCTTCCGCATTTCAATTGTGCGCAATACTCAGACAGGGTCTGCCTGTCGTGTTGTTTTTGCAACGCGGTTCTCTACTCGAACATCTCACCATGGTCGAAGGGCGGATGGGTCTGCTCGCAGGTTTTCGACCACACCTCCGTGCGCTGCAATTCCTTGAAGCGCGTTTGGCATCAAGGAACCAATATCAGCGCCTGGCGGCGTGCTGTGTCCGACCCAACCACCGGCAGTCCATGCCCGGCGCATTGCCATATAAGTGATTGCTCAGAAATCGCCGGTCTTGATGATATCCTCGGCCAGCACCATCGCGGTGCGCCGGTCGGCCTCATCCGATATCGAGAATGCCTGTTCCTGCACATCGCGGATCCAGGCCCGGTCCTGCTTGCTGGCGTGCTCGAGCGCCGCCGTCATCATGGCGAGGCCGCGCACGGTCTTACCTGCCTGGAACAAGAGATTGCCGAGCATGGCCTGCGCGCCGGCGTTGCCTTTTTGCGCCGACAGGCGGAACCAGCGGGCGGCCTGATTGGGATTGGGCTGACCGCCCTCGCCCTTCATCAGCATCTTGCCAAGCTCGAACTGTGCATCGGAGTCGCCAAAATTCGATGCGGCCTGCAGGTAAAGGTCCCGCGCCGCGCCGGGATTGGAGCGGATCGGCGAATTGGGGATACCCCGCTTCACATAGCCTGCGAGCGCTACCAGTGCATCGGCGACATAGCTTTCGTTCTCGGTGCCTTGGTCGGCGCCCTCCTGAACGACCTGTTCGAACATTTTGTATGCCTGGTAGTCATCTTCCTTGACCCCATCGCCCTCCGCATACATGCGGGCGAGCTTCCAGTTCGCGCCCTGATGGCCCTTCTCCGCGGCAAAGCGCAGCGCTTTCACCGCCTCATCCTTGTGACCATTCTTGTAGGCAGAGAATCCAAACTTGAAGAGTGCGAAAGGGCTCGAATCCTCCTTCACCTCATTCTGGGTATCGAAAGCAAAGCAAGGGCCCACCATGGCGCTCATCAACAGGCCAATCCCGACAAGCGGAGAGAGAAAACGATCAGCGATGAGCATTGCAGTGTTCTTTCTTCACCCATATCAGCTGTGTCGCGGCAACGCGCGCCATACCAGCGGCCCGGGTGCAACTCCCGCCAGGCTGCATCGACACGGCAGCCAGCGACGGGATGTTCAAATCTTGCACGTCATTCCAGCAATCATTTGACCGATTTCCGGCAATAGTACGGCCAATAGAGGCGCGAAAGCTTCGTTTAGCGGTAACATCGGCGTGAGTTGGGCAGGTCGCGTCAAAAACCCTATGGGAGCCAGGCAAAGCGTGACGGCGTGAAGTGCTTGCCTGTAAGTTAGAAGTCGCGTCCATCATTTCCCCATGCGGAACATCTGCACTATTGCATATGCCTTCCAACCAACCGCGGTTGCCGCCCTTTCGAGGTGCTCCGGGTTTGTGGCGCAAAATGGGCAGATTTGCCCTCCGCGCTCGCGCCACAAATCATCGCCCAGAAGTGTTGCTGAATCGTCACAAAATTTGATGAGCCCGTGAAAATGGTTCTGTGCCCGGCGCAAATCTTCGGATTATCCCGCCTTCGAAACAAAAAAGCCCGGCTGTGCCGGGCTTTTCTTTATTATCAAGGGTTTGGATCAGAACTTGAGCTTACCCGAAAGTGACAGGGCACCGACGAAATCATCGCCAAAGTCATAGGTCACGTCGGTACCGCAGGTCTGAGTGCCCGGGCAAGCCGTGGGGCCATATGAACCTGACGTCAGCACACCCGCCGCGCCACCGGCGCGTATCTCGATATTCTTGTTCGGAGTGTAGGAAACACCACCTGACAGGAGATAAGTATCGGTTTGTGTGGTCAGACCGGTGGACGTACCGCGATCCCAGCTGATCTGAGCCGATCCGCTCCATTGGTCGTTAAACTTGTGGCCAAGACCGGCAGAGATAGTCCAGCCGTCCTGGAACATCAGATCCAGCGATGTCAGCCGGAAGGGCGAGCTCGGTCCGCAGGATCCGAGGGCCTTCGTCGATGTCGGGCAGAAGGCAACAACCTCGAGAACGCTCCAGTCAACCCACTTCACGGTACCGAAGGCCAGCCAATCGGGAGCAATGCCGGTCTGCCACTTGAATTCCAACGACTGCGGCATCGTCGCGGTGCCGTAAACGTCAGTCACGCGCCCCACAAACGGATTGCGCAGGGTCGACGCCAGGGCGCCTGGAATCTCTGTCAGATCGACCGTGCCGTTGATTTGGCCAAGGTCAATTTCAGCATTATAAATAAGGCTGGCGCGTAACGCGTATTCGGGAAGTTCATAAGCAACACCAGCACGCCAGCCCACCCCATCTGCATTCAATGAGAGAAGTCCTTGGCCGTCGTAACCAAGAGCGGCGAAAGGTGTTTGGAAGATATTGCCAAACACGAGCCTGTTCTTGAAACCATCGAGTTCCTGATAGGACACGCCGCCAATGGCACGCAGATATCCCTTGTTCAAGGCAAACTTGTAGGAACAGGTCAGGCCGTAATCGTCGCTGTCGATCTTGGTCTCGATGTTCTGATTTGCGCCGACCCAGTCAGCACCCGGATCTGTATGCACACCCCAAGGTTGGCTGTAGGTGGCAAGGCAGTCGGCTTCGTCAGTGATACCTACCTTCAAGCCGAAACGCGGAACAGAATAGTCCGGCGTTTCATCGACGGAGGTCGCACCGCCCCCAATGCCGTTGGCGCCCCGGCCATCAATGGGCCGCGTGTCCACAGCATTCTTGATCCTGCGATCAGGCATGACATAGATCACGCCGGCTTCCGTTGCAACACGGCCTGGCTCGAACAACAGGTCCCAGTTGTAGCCTCCGCGCTCAAGCCCCCCGGCCTGAGCAGCAGAGGCCACGCCCGTCAAAAGCAACGCCCCGCCCAAAATCGTTGATATAGCTTTTGACATTAGTCCTCCCCGAAAGTCTGAAAAGCTTCCTGAACGCAACAACAGTTCAGCAAAATTGTTACCAATACGTAATAGGTAACAAAGCCCGCCAATCGTGCAACGGATTTGCGACAGGCCGATTATTCGGAAAACAGGTAGAACAACGCAAAATCTCGAAATTTCACGTTTCACTCAACACGTTTCTGCGATTTTCTGCATTAAGTCGAATTAGTTAGAGCCAAAATCGGAGCTTTTTTGTGCCAAAAACGCCATTGTTGCTCAAATGCAACGTCGTTCAAAAATGACGGAATTGGGGCTTTTCATCGTCCTAAATGGGGAGCTTCCCCCTGCGTCACAAGGGGAAGTCCTGATTTAATGCCGTTGGAGAATCGCTCGAACGGGCAGAGGTGCTCGACTTCAGCTCGCCTCGCGGACCCGGCGGATGGCCGTTTCGATCTTTTCAGCCGCGGCGCGAAGTTCGGCGAGCCGCTCACGTTCCGCCTCCACGATTTCCGGCTTCGCATTGGCAACGAATTTCTCGTTAGCAAGTTTCCTGCCGGTCTTGTCGGATTCATCGGCGATCTTGCTTGCTTCCTTGGTAAGCCGGGCGATCTCGGCATTCACGTCGATGAGGCTGCCGAGCGGCAGACAGGCCGTGGCTTCACCGATGACGAACTGTGCCGACCCCTTCGGCGCATCGTCTGCCAGCGCGATCGTTTCAACGCGTGCCCGCCATTTGATCGAAGCGTCATGGCGCTGCAGCCGCTCTTGTGTCACCTCATTGGCGCCGATGACCACTAGCGGCGCCATCGCCGACGCCGGAACATTCATCTCGGCACGTACAGAGCGAATGCCGGTCACCAGGTCGATAAGCCAGTTGATATCGGCAGCGGCTTCCGCATCGAGGAATTCGGGCTCCGGCCAGCCGGCGTGGCATAGCAAGGTCTCGCGCTTCTGCCCCTCGCCTGCCGTATGCGCCCAAAGCTCTTCGGTCATGAACGGCATGAACGGGTGCAGCAATTTGTAGATTTCGTCCAGAACATAGGCGGCGCAGGCTTGCGCTTCCGCCTTTGCCTCGGCGTCCTCGCCGTTGAACACCGGCTTCAAGAGTTCGATGTACCAATCGCAGAACTGGTTCCAGACGAAGCGATAGGCAGCATTGGCAGCTTCGTTGAAACGGTAGCTGGTAATGCCGTCGGTGACGTCGCGGGCCGCATTGGTGAGTTCGGTCAGGATCCAGCGATTGACTGTCAGCTTTGCATTCTCCGGGAGGAACGACGGGTCGCGAGCAACGCCGTTCATTTCAGCAAAGCGCGTCGAATTCCAAAGCTTGGTACCGAAATTGCGGTAACCGGCGATGCGGCTCGGATCGAGCTTCACATCGCGTCCCTGAGCCGCCATGATCGCCAGCGTGAATCGCAGCGCATCTGCGCCGTACTCGTCGATCAACTCCAGCGGGTCAATGACATTGCCCTTGGACTTCGACATCTTGGCGCCGTTCTTGTCACGGACGAGGGCATGCACGTAAACCGTGTGGAACGGTTCTTCATTCATGAAATGCAGACCCATCATCATCATCCGGGCGACCCAGAAGAAGATGATATCGAAGCCGGTGACCAGCACGTCCGTTTGATAATACGTCTTGAGTTCCGGCGTCTTGTCCGGCCATCCCAGCGTCGAGAACGGCCAAAGGGCCGAGGAGAACCACGTATCGAGAACGTCTTCGTCGCGTGTCAGGATTTCGCCCGGCTTGAAGTTTTCGATGAGGTTTTCGACATGGGCCTTCATAGGCCCTTCATGGGCGAGATAATGCTGAATGGCAGCGCTCAGCGCCTCTTCTTCACTACGCTCGACGAAAATCTTTCCATCCGGGCCATACCAGGCCGGGATCTGATGACCCCACCACAGCTGGCGCGAGATCGTCCAGGGCTGAATGTTCTCCATCCATTCGAAATAGGTCTTTTCCCAGTTCTTCGGAACGAAGTTGGTCCGTCCCTCACGCACGCTGGCAATGGCCGGCTTGGCAAGTTCAGCCGCGTTCACATACCACTGATCGGTCAGATAAGGTTCGACCGGAACACCGCCGCGGTCCCCATGCGGAACCATGTGCGTATGGTCCTCGACCTTGTCGAGATAGCCGCCCTCTTCCATCATGCCGACAATCATCTTGCGGGCGGCAAAACGGTCCTGGCCGTCCAGCATATGAATGAGCTGAGTTAGATTTCGCGATGGCTCAAGGCCCTCCAGGAAATCGTCATTGTCCTTCAGGTGTATGGTGGCGTCCGTGTTGAGGATATTGATCTGGCGCAGATCGTTGCGCTTGCCCACTTCGAAATCGTTGAAGTCATGGGCCGGCGTGATCTTGACCGCACCGGAACCCGCTTCGGGATCGGCATAGGCATCAGCGACGATCGGGATATGACGCCCAACCAGCGGCAGGACGACGTTATTATCGACTAGCGCATGATAACGGGAATCGTCCGGATTAACCGCAACGCCGGTATCGCCCAGCATGGTCTCCGGCCGCGTCGTCGCCACCACAATAAAGGTATGCGGATTCTCAGGATCGAATGCGACGTTCTCCAGCGGATAGCGGAAATGCCAGAGATTGCCCTTGATCTCCCGCTGTTCGACCTCAAGGTCGGAAATGGCGGTCAAAAGCTTGGGATCCCAGTTGACGAGTCGCTTGTCCTTATAGATCAGATCTTCCTTGTAAAGCGTTACAAAGACTTCCAGAACCGCCTTGGACAGCCCCTCATCCATCGTGAAGCGTTCACGCGACCAGTCGCAGGAAGCGCCTAGACGCTTCAGCTGGTCGGCGATTATGCCGCCTGACTCGGCCTTCCACTCCCATATCCGTTCGACGAACTTCTCACGGCCCATGTCACGGCGGCCCGGCTGTTGGCGCTCCATCAATTGGCGCTCTACCACCACCTGCGTCGCGATACCCGCATGGTCCATGCCGGGCTGCCACAGCACGTTTTTGCCACGCATGCGCTCGAAACGGACGAGAATATCCTGAATCGTATTGTTGAGCGCATGCCCCATGTGTAGAGAACCCGTCACATTCGGCGGCGGAATGACGACCGCAAAGGGATCGGCGCCTGGCTTCGAACCGGCACCCGCTTTGAAAGCACCGGCTTCATCCCAGCGTTTTGCGATCTCCGGCTCTACAGCCGCTGCGTCATACGTCTTCTCAAGCATCAAAATTGTCCGTCATTTTGCGGAAAGGGAATGGTTACGGTGTAAACCGAATGGCCGCCTATAAGTCAATGCCGACTTATCTGGGGCACGAAACGCGCTGCCTACGACTTTCGTTGAATTGCTTATTACAACCAGCGCGATTATTCAGAAGAAATTCCTTTCAAAGAGATTTTTTATGAATATACAACACTCAATCATACTATATGCATTATCATTGGCTGTGTTATTTGTGTCGTCACTGGCTATCGGCGCTTGGACATCACCAACCATGCTCAGCATGGACCATAGGAAGAACGTGGAAGTCCCGGTCGTCAAGAAGACAGAGCTGGCGTCAGCAGCAACTATCTCACATCGAAAAACAAGCGCAAAAACCTGGTAATCTTATTGGACTTACCGGAAAACGATACCGCATTCGTCTCGCCCATAACGTCCTGTGGATGACGCGGCAAATGGCCGGCTATCAGCTTCCGACCTTGAAGACGGAAAGAGCCAGTATGTTTCGCCAAGGCTACTCAAGGTAATGGTGAGAAACTAACTCTGGCGCCAAATCAGCGCCGGCCGCCTCGTGCCACACGTTCGATCTCTTCACGCACGAGGCGCTCGACCAGTGACGGCAGATTATTGTCCAGCCAGTCCTGCAGCAAGGGGCGCATGATATCCTGGGCGATTTCGTCGAACGAACGGCGCTGCTCGTTGCGCACGGCAAACGACAAATCCTCGAAGGCCGAACTGACCTGACGCTCCGTCGCCTCTGATAGGATTGGCTCCAGCGCCCGCTCGAGATCCAGCGATCCGTCGTCGTCCACGCCCGCTTCCGCCTCACGATCGACCGGCTCCGTTACCACTGGCGGAATCACAGACGTTGCCACGGCTTCGATCTCAATATCGGGCTGAACTGGCTCCGGGATGAATGTCTGGTCCGGCGCTGCCGTCATCGGCTCCAGCTCCGGCGATACTGGCGAAGTGATAAATGCCTCCAGTTCGTCCCCGGCGGGCAGTGGGGCAATTGTCTTGGCTGCAGGCGCAATCAGTGGCTGCTCACTCTCGGCCTTTGAGGACGCTACGGCACCAGCCTCCTCAACCGGCTTCGATTGCGAAGGAGCTGGGCGCGGATGCGCCGTCTCGAAGGATTGTGAATTTGGCTGCGAGACGGCGATGCCTTCGCGTGGCGGCAGTTGTTCCTCGTGATACTGTCCCACCGGCGTGGACTCGAGCACAGCCGTGCGTGCAGGCACGTCGGAATTAACGGGCTGTGGCAGCGTATCATCGGACCGGCCTGTGTCGCTCTCTTCAATAATGCGACGAATCGATGCGAGAATTTCCTCCATGGAGGGTTCACGCGCCACGCTGGATGATTGTGCCATGACAGTCTTGCCTACTACATCTTGTTTCGGTGCGGTGCAACGAATCTGTATCAAGTGTAGAAGCTTGGATTGCGTTTGAGAATCCCCCCAGCGAGGGTTTGCAACTAACCCACAGACTTTTCTGGAATCCGGGCGGGAGCGTCAAAACAGAAAAGCCGCCCGGTCAACGACCGGGCGGCTTTCCTTCAGTCATGAAACCTTGCGTTTCGTCTGGATCTAGCGGCCATCCGGCGTGCGAAGACCAATCCACTTGTCCTTGACAGCTTCGTAATGTTCTTCGGGCCTGTGCTCTGCAACCTGCAGACCGATCTGCGACGCGGTCAATCGGCCGGTCGCCGACAGAACGGCGTAGCTCGTTACAACGCTGTCGCGCTCAGCCTGTGCCAGGTTGATCTGGCCCGTCAAAACGTCGGCCTGCGCATTCAACACGTCGAGCGTGGTGCGCTGACCAACCTTGCGTTCCTCGATAACACCGTTCAGGGCAAGCTGTGCAGCAGCGACCACCGATCTCTGTGCGACGATCGAGGCTCGGGCCGCTTCCATTTCCGAGTAGGCCTGGGCGATCGCCTGGCGTACGCTGTCGCGCGCCACATCGACTTCAATCCGCCGTTGTCCCCAGGTTTCCTTCGACTGGCGAACCAGAGCAGAGGTCCGGCCGCCACTATAGATCGGAATGGTCACCTGAATACCCGCCGAGGCGGTTGTCGAGTCTGTATTTGACGTTGAAAGCTCTGAACCAGAGAAAATCTCGTTGCGGGAAACATCGCCAGTCAGATCGACCTGCGGCAGGAGCGCACCCTCATTTGCCTTCACCGTGTAGCCAGCCGAATCCACCGCATACTGTGTCGACAATATGGCTGGATGATTGGAAGTGGCGATGCTGAATGCCTGATCCATCGATCGCGGCAGATTCTTGGCCATGGCGGCCGGCCTCAGCCGATCCGGCGACGATCCGGTAATTTGAATATATGTTGCGACAGCGGTCTTTTCATCCGACTGGGCCACATTGAGCGTTGCGATCGCGGCAGCCTTTTCGGACTCAGCCTGAGCCACGTCAGTGCGCGTTCCTTCGCCAACGTCAAATCGCGCCTTGGCAGCGCGCAGCTGCTCGTCGAGAAACTCGAGGTTCTTCTGCCGCAGGATAACGATCTGGCGGGCGAGATAGACATCCATAAACGCCTGCGCTGCGCTAAAGAGCAGGTTCATCTCATTGTTGCGCAAGTTTTCCCGCGCGGCGAGCACCTGGGTCTTCGCAGCGGCAACGGTGTTTTTCGTGGTAAAGCCGTCGAACAGCATCTGATTGACCACGACGCCGAATGTACCCGTTTTGCTGGTACCGCTCCGCCCGCCGTCGAAGCGGTCCGATCTCACCGTCAGGTCCGCCGTAGCATTGACCGTTGGGCGATATCCCGACTTTGCAACAGCAACGCCCTCATCGGTGACACGTACGCCTGCGCGGTCTGCATTCAGCGAAGAGTTGCTTTCGTAGGCCTTGGACATCGCGCCAAAGATCGTTTCAGCCATTGAAGGCTCAGAGGTTAGGACCGTTGCTGACATCAGCGCTGCGGTTAGTACTCGCTTGCCCGCTTTGAACACTATAAACCCCTTCATTCTCTCGGTAGCCCCGACCGAACCATTCGGTTCGACAGTGTGTTTTTTATTACCCGTCAATTCACAAGTTGACCACAGACACATTTCTAATCTGCAAACAAACTGGTCAACCGTTGCACTTTTGTCTCATAAGAGACGGGGTTTAGAACTCAAACTCCGCCGCTTTTTTGAAGCCAGGAAGCGGTTTGACGGCTGAATTGAAAGCGCGGCGCCCTGAAACGATTCCATCGCTTTTCAGATAGAGCATTGATTTTCCAGCGTTTCCAGCCCCTTCAACGACGACAAGTCGCCCCCCATCCTTCAACTGCTCAAATAATGTACCAGGAACTTGATCAACGCTACCCTCAATTATGATTACATCAAAGGGCGCCTTTCCCGGGCAGCCGCTCTGCAACGCGCCCTGCACGATCTCGACATTTTCGATCCCCAGCGTGGGCAAAATCGAACGGGCCTGATCGGCTAGATCGGCCTCATTTTCGACAGCAACCACCGATCTGGCGATTCGTGCAAGCACTGCAGCCGAGTATCCGGTCGCGCATCCGATATCGAGAACCGTGTCGTCTGGATGAATGGTCGCAAGCTGGAGCAGCTTGGCAAACGGCGATGGCTGCATCAGATAACGCGCGCCTGCCTCAGTCGTCGCAAGCAGGACATCATCATCGATATAGGCGAGAGGTTCACGGGCACTCGGCACGAATTTCTCGCGCGGCACGTCAAGAAAGGCCTGCAGCAATGGCTTGTCGGTCACATCAGTCGTACGCAACTGATTGTCGACCATCTTGATCCGCAGGTCCTCGAAATTCAGCGTCATGGTCTACAAGCTTTCCTAAAGACACTTGCAACACAAAGCGCTTGCAAGCGCATGGCGTGCTCCTGCCGGATCAGCGTTGAAATCCACCGCCTATATGGCCGCACTTGCGTGACCATTTCCTGACCGAAGCACAAATTTATCCGAGGATGTGGCAAAAATTTCAATCAGCGTCAATGAATGACTAACGTTACCGCGCCATCCGGCTTTCAATAATTTCCGAATGAGGCCTCCCTGCACCACTTTAGGCTGCAATGCGCCTCATGAACCTTGTCGCAGATGCCGCTCTGACGCCGCGCGATCCTTTAACCGTACATCCGATCCGGGATTGAACTAAATGGCCGTACCTGTCATTCTATACTTGAGGAAACGGAGTCGTTCAATGAACGACAGGAATGCGAAGCAAATGATAGAGATCAAGGGATTCAATGATTTCCCTATAAGCCAGGATGAATTGACCGGACTGGCCGATAGGGCCGCGCTTGAGGAACATCTCGACAGTCTTTGCGGATCCTATGCTCAAAGCGACTTCGACGATCGCCTGCAATTTGCAATTCTTTGTATTGATCTTGACGGGTTCAAGAATTTCAACGACCGGTACGGCCGCGCCGAAGGCGATACTTTGCTAAAGCTTGTAGCCGACCGCCTGCAGGCTTGCCTGCGCAAGAATGACGTTGTCTATCGCATGGGCGGCGATGAATTCGCCATCGTGCTTCTGCAGGTGACACCCAATGAAGTCGCAAGCGTTGCCGACCGCATCATCGGCTCGGTTTCGCAGCCCTATGACCTCGGCGGCGCTGAGCCGGTTGCCATTAGCGTCACGATCGGGGCGGCCCTGGCACCGCGTGACGGCGACACGCCAGAAAGCCTGCTCTGGTGTGGCGATGCCGCGCTCTACATCGCCAAGAAGGCCGGCAAAGGCGTCTATCGACGTTATTCCGAGCGGCGCTCCAGCTAGAATCCCGGATCTATCCGTTCTGCATCGGTTGAAAGACCGAGGGGAACCATCGCTCCTGAGATTGGTTTACCAGACACGATAAACCAAGAAGGACGATCGATATGAAGCCGATTGTACCAATGATGGCGGCTGTTGCCGCTATAACACTCATGTCCGGCACTGCCCTGGCTGCATGCCCGGAGATTACCGGATCGGTGAAACCCGACGCGCAGCAGGGCGTGGCAAAGGATGGCACACACGCCCCTTTGGAAAATAGCACGAATGCCGAAGTTCAGACCGGAACCGCAAGCTCTGGCACAACCACGAGCAGCAATCCCAGCCCGACTGTGCAAAAAGACGGTCAAACGATGCCGCTAGCGAGTACCGAAGGTGGCGGCGATAAGAACCTTGCGACCTCGCAGCAGGACGTACAGGCCCAGCAAAAAGGCGATCCGACTGCGATGGCAAAAGCCGAAGAGTGCAAAGACTGAACCGCGGCGTCATTCAACTGCCGCCCTGGAGGTAATTTGAAGCTAATTCCCGATCTGTGATCAAGGAAGGAAGCTTGAGCCCCTCCTACAGATTTTGCGTAGCGTTCGGATTATTTTCCCAAAACGAAAATGTTACCGCTGGGTATTTGGAAATACCCGGCAGCGCGGCCTACAACCATATTCCAGCGTTATGGAAAGGCCATCTCGATGAAACGGACATGGATAACGTTAGCACTTGGCACCTTGGTGGTTATGTCGACACCCGCATCTGCGCAAACTCAGCGTGCCGTGACTGGCAATTCAACGGCGACGCTCAACAGAATCCTGGCTGGCGAAGGCAGACCCGGCGATTCAGCCACCACCGGATCGGGTATCACCTACCGCGTGCTGCCAAACGGAACCGTTGAAATGCGCAATCCCAGATATGGGACGGTCAAGTATTCGAACCCGGAACCAGCCTGGCAGCGCAACCTGAAGAACCAGGGCGTCGGCGGTCACTGACGACGACGCACCGTGGCGCAGCGACTATCGAGATGGTCAAGGAGTGGACTTGGAGTATGGAGGCCTCGCCCGGAACGGTCAAAGCGTTTGAAATCAATCCCTTGCGCTTGGGTGTGGCAAAATAATCTATCACGAAGAATCAAGGGGTTGCAGACAGCGCTGCCACACCCTTGAACCAATCAACGATCCCTCCGCGAAAGTGCTTTCCACCAATTGCGTATCGATGGCCTCGTCGATCGAACTATAGGAACACATATGGCTTCCATGTCCCTGATAGCGCTCCTCATCTGCTCGGCAATCTCGTCGGTCTTTCCGGAGCTTCCCCATATCGTTTTCTCGAAGTTCATCCGACTTTCGCTACCAAGTCCAGCTGGGTTATGAAATAGAGATTGATATCGAACAATTGCCGCAGCTCGAAACGAACGGTGTGCTTCATCAGCTTTGTCGAAGGCTGCCACTGCGTCAGCACCAAACAAAGCTCTCATGCGAAACTTGTATGAGAAGAAATCGGACCAAAATTCCGATTGTTGGTTCAATCGCGCCAAAGGCACAAACAAAGTATCCCGTCTATTTTTTTCTTCTTCCGATTCGTTCTCTGCTTTTGCGCGGCTCTCGCCCTCCTGGGAATACGACATGGGGGAGCGCAGAACGTTCATTTTATGCTCGGCCTCGTAAAAACGTTCAATCACATTTTGACATAACTCTATGTCGCGCTTTCCAGTGGTCTCGCGTCGCCAAGCATTCAAGCCTGCAACGGCTATATAAATACCGCTACCTGTCGCGATCAGAGTAAAAAGGTCTTGGACCGTCTGAAGCATTTATCTCCCCATTTAAACATGGCCAAATCCTTCGGTGCTTTTCGCTGATAGAATCAGGCTGATATTTCTTGACTTACATTTGGAGCATTTAAGTTTGGGAACAAGATCCTTGTGCATACTTCCGTGGTCTCGGCCGAGCTTGCTGGCCAGGTATTCCAGATCGAGCTTTGCATAGTGGCGGCACTTCGGATTATTGCAGCAGGCGCGGAGCATGTGATCAGTGTCGATCAATGCTCCAATGGTATTGAGGGAAATCGACATGGCTACATCTGCACCGGGCGCCAGACCGTTCGCTTTTTGTGAACCCTGTCTCGGTCATCCTCAAAAGGAACGACTTCGCAGTCGACGACATCACATTCCCGGCAGCGGAATTTCAGGCTTTTGAAGGAACGTCCGTGGCCATTGACGTTGGCCAGATCGCTGGCGACGAAGAATCCAACCTTCTCGCACTTCCGGCATGTCACCCGCACCAACATGCAATGGCGTGCCGCCTGGCCCAATGTTTTGATGTTTCTTGTCATGAGAACAAAATGAGAACATATTCCCAAAACGTCAAGGACGAAGTTGCCGCAGACTGCCCTTCTTGCGAAGCGGTGAGGATCAATTATCATCGACATCCATGTGCAATCTTTACAACGCCACCACGACATTTGAAGCGATGCGGCAACTGTTCCTGCCTGTTCACGATCTCACCAATCGTTTTACTCTGCAGATGGATGTCTATCCGGACTACCCTGCCCCAATTGGCCGGAAAGATGCTAATGGCGATCGCGAACTGGCAATTGCCAGATGGGGAATGCCGACACCACCGCAATTCCTGAAGGGTGAGGTCGACTACGGCGTAACCAATATTCGCAATGTGAAGTCCGCGCACTGGCAACCCTGGCTTGGTCCGGCAAATCGCTGCGTTGTCCCGGTGACGAGTTTTGCCGAGTACGGCAAAGTGCCGGATCCAGTGACCAAGAAAAAGCCGCTCTACTGGTTCGCTTTGAGCGAGGACAGGCCACTGTTCTGGTTCGCTGGAATCTGGACGAGCTGGTACAGCACGCGGAAGAAAAAGGAGGGTCCCGTACAGGCCGATATCTTCGCGTTTCTAACCACCTTTCCCAACGCGGTCGTCAAGCCGATACATGAACAGGCTATGCCGGTGATCCTGCGCACCAGCGATGAGATCGACATCTGGATGAACGCTCCGACTGATGAGGCTTTGAAGCTTCAAAGACCCCTGCCCGACAAAGACCTGATAGTTTTGCCACAACCAAAGGCAGAGGAAGAAGAGCCGTTGTTGCTATGAGTGAGACTCCACCCAAACTCACCTACCCGGAGCACATGGAGAAAGCTCCTGCCGGTTTGTTCGAACACTACTGCATGCATCCAGATTGCAAGTCGTGGGGCGCCTTTGGCTTTGAGAAGCGGTACGGTCAGGAATGGTATTGCAGCGAGCATAAGGTTGACGGCGAAAGCTGAGATTTTGCTTGCACTTCGCTCCCTTATGCCGACTGCTTCATCGGCGGCTGCTTCCACTCGCCGTCCAGCGCTGCTTCTTTGGGCCAGTAGAGGCGCATGGCGATGACGAACGGGCCTTTGGGCGCAGGCAGCCAATTCGGCTCCTTGTCTTTGCCTGGTGTCTCGTTCTGAATATAAAATGTCAGGCCGCCATCCGCGTCCTTCACAAACTGCGGAAGCATTGGCAAATTCAGCAGGTAGCGATTGATCGGATTGGCAACAAGCAGGCTCTGCGGCAAGTCATACATGGTCAACGACCAGAAGGCGTTAACCGGCGGCATCTTGTCCGCTTCGAAATGCACGGTGTACTTGTTGGCCCCATCGAGCTTCTTGCCATCGGCATCGATGGCATACACCGGATACATCGCTTCCTGCTTCGAATTGCCGTAGATGCCGAGCACGGCGGCCCCCATGCGGTAGAGGTAATTGTTCTTCAAATATTGCCGCGTGCCGAACAGTTCTCCGAAGGTTATCTTGCCCGCATCAATCTGCTTGCGCAGAGCCCCAAGATCGGCCCAAGCGTCGGCCATGCCCTGTTCAATGGCAGTCTTCATTTCTGGCGAGCTGATGTCGATCGTTTTCCCCGCGCCGACCCCAATCTTGGCGAAACGCGCCATGAGGTCGGTTTCGGACGGATCGGTCGGGCAGTATTGCAGGACGAAGTTCAGGATATTGAAGAACTCGGGCGATGTCCTCTCGTCGTCAGGGGACAACGGTTTGATGAAATCAATGGCTGGCGCAGCCGCAGGTGCTGCCTGATCGAGGAATTTGGATAGCGGTTCGGCTTTGTATTCTGACTGAATTTTCTTGACGTTGTCGAGGTCGTCCGGATTGAAAAGCTGCGTGCGATAGGCCGCGAGCACAAGTTCAGTCTCCGAACGGATGACTTCTTTAACACCCTTCGGTGTCTCGCCCTTCCAGCCGGGCCCGGCGACGAGGAAACTACCGCCATCATTGCCGGTCGCACGGCTACCAATGTAAGCGAAATTGAATGTGTATGCGTCGATGAATTGGATGCTGAAATAACGATCCTTCTCGATGGGCGGCACGGTGAGCACCATCGGTTCGGCACGCAGGTCCAAGCCGACGAAGGAGTAGGGCGTATCGGAGTTGGCTGACTGGATGGCCGTATCGGCTGGCGTGTAAACTCGCGCAATATTGACCAAATGGTTCCAAGGTCCCTTGTATTCCGGATTCTTGGTATCGACGAAATAGGCGTGCTCGATGCGATAGTTGTCCACCATGGGGAAGCCGTAGATGTAGGCCTCTTTGGCGATGGCACGCGCCTCCTCAGGGCTGACGCCGGTTTGGGCTCGCGCCGTCGTAAACTGCAATGCCGGGATCAGAGCGATCCCGCAAAGAAAAGTCCTGCGTGTCACAGCGGTCATATTCATTGCCCCATCCCATTTGGTCGTGATTATTCCTCCAGTGAATTCATGCCATGGGCAATTAACAAGTACGTAACTGTAACTATACGGTGTGCGATGCTGGCGAATGCTCGGCCGCTGTCGCCCGCGTGGCGTTTGTCGAAGCCGCCAAGGAAGCGGGCATCTTCGTGGAGACGACGCCGCGACCGCCGCCTTCCGGGAAGTTGGAGCGCTGGCATAAGAGCAAACAGAGGCGAAGATGAAGGCCGATTTGTCCGCTTTGGACACAGTCGGAACGTTTGTCACATTCGCAAGTTTATAGCGAGTTGGAGCCCGTCCCCAACAGGGGCCTGGCGAGGATCTAACCCACCTACCCCGTCAAATCGTCAGGCCTCACTTTTGGGTGGGCACGATTAGTCCGTGACAAGAGACAAGCGTGAATTGGCACCTTGCAGCGTGACGTTTTTCGCTCCTTATTAATCCGGAATAATCAGGACGGATTTATTGATGTCAATCAGCAATATGTGCAAGCTATCGAAGCTGGTTCACCAAATCCGGCAAGAGGCTCGACGGTGATGCCCACAACACGGCGTCGAGCCTCACACATCCGCCGGCGACCTACGGGGGACGTCGGCCACCTCTGGAAAGCTTCAACACTGGCACAAGAGCAAGCCTAGGCGACGGGTCTAAGAGCTGACGCTACCGCATAGCGCGGGCCGCAACCCTCGGCCCTCAGCAGGGCGTCGAACCAGCTTCTTGCCGGTGAACGTGCCGATCTTCATGCCTTTGACGATGATCCGGACGGCTATTTCCGGCCTCTCGGCCAACTGCGGTTCCTTCAGGAGATCGAGGCCAAGACGCCTGGACCAGTCTGTGTAATTGCGCCGGCCAGTGATCTGGACGAAACCACGGCCCATGAACTTCTTGCCATCGCCCGCCACGGTGTTGCCGAGATCCTTGCGTCCCTCGTAACGCTTCTGCGCAGGCGTCGGTCCCCAGATTTCCCGCATGTATTTGTAGGCGCTGGTTTCATGCCAAGCGGTTGCCAGAACATAGGCACACTGGTTGCGCAGCAGCCCTTCCTGCTCGCATGACTCCGCGAGCAGGCGCGTCGATGGTTGCACCAGATTCATGATTCTAATCCTGATTGTGTGTGGGGTGTGGTATAGTTAGGGAAGCTGACAACCAGGCTATCAGCCGGTCCGGACCCGTCGCTTGTAGTGAGTATCCGGCAAGTTCGGCTTAGGAATTTGTCGTCGGTACCGTCTGGCGGAAAGCTTGGCTAATGGTATGTCCCAGCTAAAGTGAGGCTTGGTCCGTTACTCAATGGCGGGCCAAGTCTCTTTTCAATTCAGATCATCCAAGACGACCTTGCCGGGGGCTCTTTTCAGAGTAAGATGAACCGCTGACTCTGCCGAGCAGTGGAGGCTTGGCCGAACAGTCGCTGGGCAGTGAGTGACGACCAGGCCTCTCTCTGGTTGTCTATCCCCATAACCCGATTTACCGAAGCCACGATTTATTGTTACCTCGTGGAATTCGTTGCATATTTCTCATATGCCGCGCCCTCATTCGGCATAGATTCGGCGTGAGCGCGATGTCCCCAGTCAAACTCACGCCGAGCCTTTTGTGATTTGACTCTAGATTACCCTCAGGAGGACATTACATAGCCGGATCTTGGGTCCGACGCTGAGGCTCGGTGTGTTACACCTTACTTTGCGATCAACTACCGAGCCTCTTCTCGCCGAGTGATTTGTTGGCCGCCACTCCCGGCTAAGAAAAAGCTTCCACAGAAGCAATTTTGTGCAGCATGATGCCGTTAAAGCCGGTCGGGTTGTCGTTCGTGACCTGGTAAAGCGCTTTACCATCGTCGGCGGTAACGCCGATCATATCGCCAATGCGGAACGCAAGCCGGGCTTCAAGCGTGTCAAAATATGTCCAGTACGGGAACATTCCGCCGGCAAGAGCCCTCGATATCCGCCAGATCATCTGTGATTACATGCGTCCAGTCCCGCTTCCCCTCAACGCCGTAGGCGGCGATGCTCGCAAAAGTCAAATTTCCGACATCAAATGCGATTGTGATTTTCTCCTATTACTGATCTGTCTGATAGATGGCTTGGCCGATTAAACGGCTTCCTGCCGTGAAATTGCCCTGTGTCAAAAAGCGCCAACGCTTGCTGGATCAATCTATAGAGACAACCTTTCACTCGGGCATCGATTGAACATGCCCCTTTCCCGCTGCCCTGATCGGCAGGGCGATTGCTATTTGTGGAAGATCCGCGCAACCCATTCAAACGAATTGGCGATGCTGACGCCAAGAGCCGTTCCGCCAATGCCGACGACGGCAAGAGCGCCCATCCCCATCAGTTTCCACTGCTTCACTTGATCGGTGACGGCTTTGCTGTCTTTGACCTGGCCCGTGATCGTGGCGATATCCGTCTTGATGTCGCCAACCTGGCCGGTGATATCATCCATACGCTTGTGAACGATGGCTCGCTTTTCGTCGGCCTCACGGTTCTCGAGCGCAGCCCGGCGCTCTGATGCTTCCATGTCACGGCGAAGGCCCTGCACTTCCGCTGTCAGCGCTCCGATGGATTTGTAAATATCGTTCAAGCTAAGATCCATCATAGCGGCCTTCCTGTCGCAGCGTCATAGAAGCCCGCACAGCGGCCTACCCGTGCATTCGCTCTGTCGAGTGCCCGACGTTCGCGTTTCCACCCTGATAGGGCTTCTGTGCCGATAACAACGGGAGCATGCGGCTCCATCACCCGGCAATCATCCGGCAAGGGCGGCCATTGATGATCGACCTGAGCCTCGCCCCGCGTTCTGGCGGCTTGTTCCAATCGATCGTTAAGGGTTGAGCAGGAAGCGCCGGTCAGCATCATCAACAAGACGGGAACGGCCAGCAGCCTTAAGCTTCGCTTCATAATCAGCAATCTCCTGTTGATGCTGTTCGTTCTTCAGCTCTTCGATTGTCAGAAGGTTCCTGAGTTGGACCTGATAGGCGTCGACCACGATCTGTGCCGCCTTGCGTTCCTGTTCGATCCTTGCCGCCCTCGCCTCGGCCGCGATCTTCTCGGACTCGATCACGTATCCCTTGCGGGCATCATCGGCAGCCTTGGCCCGTTCTGTTGGGACTCGGCCGGCAATCAGTTCACGGATGACAGGGCTACGATCGGCGAAGGGAATGTCGCGCAGCACCGGCACGCCCTCATAGTAGGCCAGCATGCCAAGGAAGATGCACGCCGGCAGACCGAGCGAGCGAAGGATGGCAACGAGAATGGTCATCCCTTGAGCCCTCCAAGGCAAAGTTCGCGCTCACCGATCCGGGTCAAGTCGCCATCCTCCCGCCGGAGCTTCAGGCCACGCACGACCTTCCCTCCCGCGCGATTGAAGCGTGTCATCGCCTCGCAACTGCCACGCCAGTCCTTGGCGCTAGCGAGACGCGCTGCAGTTGAATTGCAGACAGCGGTCACGCCGACGTTGTAGGAGAGATCGAGCATCGATGCCTGCACGCTGAGCGGCATTGCATCGAACCCCTTGACGCATTTCTGCAAAGGTTTGCGATAGTCATTCTCCAGGCGGGTGTAGAGCATCTGTTTGCATTCGGCGTCGGTATAGTAGTCGCCCTGCTTGACGCCTTTGGTTTCCCCCGTGCAGACGGTCCAGACCTTCCCGAGCCGGTCATAATAGGCGAGGTTTTCCGTGTTTTCCCATGGCTCGGTCAGATAGGTCGCCGTAAGCGCGATGAGCCCAAGTCCTGATGCGAGGGCAACCTTTGCACGTTTATTCATCGGAAAGTCCTTTCTGGACGACAAGCCGAGCAACGAAGGCTGCGCCGACCGTGAAGAAGGTAAGTCCGGCGAAGATGCCTGGCGGGATCGGGAGAACACCGTCGAGCAACGGCAACGCGACTTCGGCACCGGACAGAAGACCGGCAAGCAGCATCAAGCGGATGCTCCACGCCTTGCGCAGAACAGCCCGCCAATTGGCGACTGGTTTCATAAGTTTCGCTTTCATATTGCAGGCGTGTCGGGTTGCAGTCGCGGTGCGAGTCCGACTATTTGCTAAGAGGCTTCAGGCGCGGTTTGTGCCACCACCTGGCTGTCATTGGTTGAGATGCCCGATGAAATCGGACGACCTGCAGCTTATTTGCCAAACGCTTCTCTCTCTTCGCGATTCAGCCAAATCGGACGGCCGGTACATGCTGGCGAGCTGAAATGGCCTGGATAGAGGCGATGGAAACTCTGAAGAAAGCCAACGGCGATGGTCGCAGGTAGACGTGCATTCAAAAGAACCGCCCGAGCTTTCTGTGGCCTTTGGGTTACATTGATCGATCACGAGCAAAGGATCGGGAAATTGTATCGTGAAAACGATTGATGGCGTTGCCCACAAGCGATATCCGTCATCAATTGAAGCCTCACCGTGATTACTTAGGCGAGTAGGAACGGCGGGGCTTCATGAGACTTGGTCTGCGGGCCAAGTCTCTTTTACGATCCCTGCCCAACCAACAGCCGAGCGTCATTGTGGCACTTCGAGACCTGTTGTGATTTGACTCGAATTGTCCTTCGAGGAGACAGTGGCATTGTCGGGCTCGCGTCCGACAGGGGCTCGGTGTGTAATAACCTTACTCTGCGGGCAAGCTACCGAGCCTCTACCATCGCCCGCAACCATCCGGGTGAACTGGATCTGGCGGCGGGCAAAAGCTACAACGCTGCGGCAGAGCGGAAGAACTGGTAAGTCTGTTCGGTCGAAAACTTCAGAGCGGCAAGCAGCATCAAGCGGACCGACCACGCATAGCGCAGCACGGCCCGCCAGTTGGGCAGGAGATGCATGGGAATGACCTCAATTATGGATTAGGTGTCTTGAATTGACTCAGGTGGCCCTATGAGCACCACGACTGTTTGGAGCCCAGCCAGCGGTGGGCAAGCCCTTCGTCAACGAGTTGCGAACCGAGCGATCGGCCGCCGCGATACACTTCGCGAAGCTTGCGGCCATACTTGTCGGCGTCCCTGATGCCAGCTTGCAATCCAAATGGACCCTCGTTGAGCAAGGATTGCAGACGGTATTTTGCCTGCTCCCCGAGCTCTCGTTCCCAAGCGCATTTGGGCTCGCTGATTTCCGGAGTGTCAATATCAGAGATCCGGTACTTCACGCCGTCAAGCCAGAAGGTATCGCCATCGACGACGCAGGTGACACGAGCAGTGACACCACATAGCGGGAACGAAGCGGAAATGGTGTCAGTCGGCGGTACTGTTGCCCAACCGTAAACCCCTCCCAGCACGATGCCTGCAACGGGTAAAACAAACACCCAGACATTCAAGGCCCTTCTAGGCTTTGCCTGTCGTTTTGCTGGCTTGAACTTCGTAACTGTCCCCACAGCCCCTCCATGGCGAGAGTAAACCAGAAAAACAACTTTGCGTCGAGATCTCAGGAGCGCGGGAAGGCGATCGCCGAACCGCACGCCTGGCTTCAGTCTTCCGTGATGGTCGAGGCCGTAGTCAGACGCGGCGTCACGCCGTTGGAGACGGCGATGTTCGGCGTCACGGGGCCGGAATAGAGGAGTTTGCCGGCACCGGACGGGGCGCTGCCGACCGCCCAATGGGTGATCGTTTCCGAGCCGCCGGTAGCCGCCGGAAACTCGATGGCGGCGACCGGAGAGACGGAGTTCGCAGTGACTGTCCAGCCGCCTGTCGTGCGCGCCACGGCGACACGGGCATAGGAGGTGTACGTCGCCTCGCTGGTGGTCTGGTCGCCAGCCTCACCGGGGTCCGCTGTGTGCAAAGACACATAGAGATTGGTCAGCGGGGATGTAGCATCATTCTCCGCGATATCGGCGATAGCCGTTCCGTTGAAGATTAGCTTGAGCAAATCATTTTCGAATGCGTTCGATTTTGACATGGGTATCTCCTGGTTATGATCTGGGGAATGCAGCGGTCGGCGGCGTGAAGCCGGAATCGGAAGCGTAACGGGCGACGCCCTTGGTGATGCGGATTTCGTCAAGCCAACCGTTCATATCGACACTGCCGCTTGAATTCTGAGCACCAATCCCCAGTTGATCGGTGATATTCGGGATGGCCGAATTCGCGGGCGTCGCGCTCGCCCGCATCACGCCGTCGATGTAGAGGCGGATTTTGCCGGTGGAGTCATGATCGACGGCGACGTGGTACCAGACGCCGGTCGTCATCGCCGTGCCGGTGGTCGTGAGTGTGCCAGAATTGGCCCCTGCAAAAGCCAATTGGCCGATGGTGCCTGCGCCGGTCAAGATCCACGCCGCCGAACCCTGCCCCATGATGCCGCGGTTGTTGGTGTCGAGGACATTCCATCTGACCCAGCATTCCACGGTCCACGGATCGGAATTCGCCGCGCCGAGCTGCCAATCCAGTGAGTCCGGCGAAGTCATCCGGTCGCCTCCCCCGTCGAGCAGCAACGACGAGGCACCGAACTTGAATTGCGCCGTATCCAGTTGCGCGTTGCCGACGAATGTGAGCGCATGTGCCGCGCTGCTCTCATCCGAAGACGTCGTCGCACCGTCAACGCCGTTGAAGCCGCAGAGCAGTACCACGCTGGAGAAGAATGGATCACTATCAACGACAGCATTGGCCGTAATTGTCCCCGCTGCGGAGCCCGCGGCATCCGCTATGGATGCACCTACACCCGATGCCGCTCCGGTTCCTGTCGCGCTTGCGGCAGACTCTGCTGTGGATGCACCGACTGCGGAAACAGTGCTGCTTCCTGCGGCAGACCCAACCGCCGAGCCCGGAAGTTCGTAAACAGCATCGGCTGTCGACGTACCCGCTGCGGAACCGACAGATTCAGTAACGCTCGCCCCGACAGCAGCAGCGGCCGCAATTCCGGCAGATGCGCCAACGGCGGCAAAGGTGCTCGCGCCTATGGCCGACGCTGTGCCCACGACCGACGCCGACCCGGTGCCCGAAGCCGCCGCGAAACTAACGGTCTGTTCGGCAACATATCCACGCCCGACGAGAGCACTGATCTGGTAGACCCGGAACGTGAGCGTCCCTGGCATCGAGCCGAAGTCAGTTGTAATATCGGCAGCCAGATACGTCTTGCTGTTGGTTGTTGCCGTCAGCGTCCGCTTGACGGTCGCGCCGTCCATGATCTCGATTTCAAAAGCCAGCGTAGCCTCGCCGAGAGCGCTGTTGTCAGATCCGGGCAGGATGGATCCGCCGTACAGGCGCGAACGCCAGTCCCATGCCAGATCGATATCCGAGCCATCAACCACCGCGCTCAAGTGCAGCGGCGGGAATGGCATTTCCGCACGACCGGCCAGGATCTGCGATTCCGTCGGTACCGAGCCGATCGGATAGGCGTCGCTCGCGGCCTTGTAGAAGATATCATCCCCGAGTTTTGTAATCTCGCCGCTAAACCTGACGTGATGGCCGGACTGCAAGAGAACGAAATAGTCACCCGCTGCCAGAGAATCCAGAAACGGCTGGTAGAACGGCGACGACCAGACAATGTCCGATATCGTGGCGATCTTGTCGGTGACGGAGACGGTCTGGAAGTAGATGATAACCCACCGGCCTGCCCTGCCAACAAGCGCCTTGTTGCCGCCAGCCAGCATTGCGGCCTCGGTGATCGTTGCCAGATCGGCCGTATCGCCTGACAAGATAGCCGTCTCGAGCACCGTCGTTGCGTCGATGGCTTCGATGGAGGCGTCAGGTGACCCCGTTACGGACTGCACGACCCCAACCACGGGCGTTACGCCATAGCGGGAGGTCACCACCCCATAGGTGTTGCCATCGTATGAGCGGTACAGCGTGGCGCCCTGAAACGTGCCGTAGCCATAGCCGGACATCATCGCATATTGGCGAACAGCCGAACCGCCCAGATCGTCGCCTAGCGAGAGCAGCGGCGCGTCGAGATAGAGGAAGCGCGTCAGATAGGACAGGTCCGCAAGGTCAGGCAGATTGATGTCGATCCCGGTGAACGTTGCGTCGATCGCCTGCACATATTGCGTGACGGTCATGTCCTGCGAAAACGCCTCGCCGGAGAGGTTGGCCTCGTTGACCTGGCCGACGATGGTGAACCCCTCGAAATCGAACTGCACGATATCGGCGGGCTCGAGATAGAACTTTTCCGGCGCCACGGTGAAGCTGTAGACGTCGAGCCCGAAATTCGAGCGGTAGACTTTGGTGGTGATCGCCTGCATCGCCTGGCCGGCGGACATGACGAAGTTGGTCGAGACGTCCTCGATGCGGTCGGATCGCGTGATCGAATAGATACCGACCGGCCGGCGGTATTCCTGATCGGTGCGCTCGAAGCTGGCATTCTTGTCGATATAGTTGATGCGCGCCCCGACCAGCGACTGCTCGTCCGACTGCATCACCTTCTGGATGTTGAGATCCGACTGCTCGATGATCGCATCGGCGTCGATCGTGTCATCGATCGCAAAGGAACCATCGCGTTTGGCCTTGACATATTTGCGCATGCCGTCGGAGGGGACGATCTTCACATCGAAGATGTTGTTGGCATCTTGCTCGGCATTGTCCAGCGTGGTGTCGGAGGAATAGACGACGCCATAGCACTCGCCGCCGGTAAAGCCGTCGAACTCCAGATCGGCGGCCGAGAACTTGCCGCGGTATTCGGCAAGCTTCGTATAGATGTTCTGCAGATCGGTCACCGGGACCGTGGACATCGGCAGGGTATAGCGCGTGATGCCCGGATCGGTGGACGCTTGCCAGGTGACGAAATAGCCTCGCGTCTGGTCGTAATAGTCGTAACCAGAGGCCGCCCCATAGCTGGCGCCTGTAATGACGGTTGAGATCGATCCGTTCGAGAGGTTGATCAGGTAGACGTTATCGTCACCGTAGTCGCGGGCAGCGGCAAAGCCATGGCGCGTCTTGAACTGAAGCAGTCCGCCCGTCTGATAGATCAGATAGTTGATCCGCAGGTCTGCATAGCCGGTCGCCGCCACCGAATAGACCTGCACCCCGTCCGCGTTGATCTTCTTCAGCGTTCCAGCTGCTTCATAGACGACGATTGCAGCGTCGGAGGTGTCATAGGCGACGCCGCGGGCATTGGTGCCGGAAAACACGGTTGCGGCCGAGACCCGCCCCGCCTCGGACAGCACAGCCTTCCAGATGACATTGTCCTCACCGCCGCCCGTATCGTCGACAGCGAAGAAGATGACGGCCTGTCCGCCGGAGACGGGACCGAGCGCCAGCGACGCCGTTTCGCCGGAACCGGCTGCCGCAACAGGATTGGAAAACTGGTGACAGACATTGGTGAGCGTGCCGGCGGTGATATCGGCAACCGTCACCATCATCCGGGCATTGCCGTTGCTGATGGTCCCGAGCGCATCGGAATAGACGAGGTATTTGGTCGCCACGCCGCTGGCGATCAGTTGCGCCGCCATCGGATAGGGCTCGAAGGTGGAGCCCGACTCTGACAGGTTGGCGAGGATTTCCTCGATAACGCCCGTCACGGTGTTGATCAGCGCCAGCTTGTACAGCCCGAAATGGACTTGTTGCAGCGCTGCGACGATGTAATCCGAGCCGTCCAGTGATACCCAATAACCGGTATTATAGACCGTCGAGCCCGTCAGCTTGGCGCGGCAGACCTCCATATTGGTCAGGATGTCGAAGGTCAGGATATAGGTCTCTTCCGGCGAAATGCGGAAATCGACCTGGTAGTAATGCCCTCTGATCTTGTCGACGGCGTTTTCCTGCCCCCCGCCACCATCGAAGGTTGCCCCGAAGGTGATGGTCGCCTCGGCCGACGACAGTGCGCTTGCGGTTGCCCCGGTCGACAGTTCCGCCTGAAACGATGGAAGCTGATTACCGTAGGGCGCAATATCGAAGCCTTCGAACACCGCATAGGCGAGCTTCGGCCAATAGGTCGGGTTGTCCAGGCTGGTGCTCAGCAGCGGGTCGAGCGCAGCCTGATCCCCGCCATAGAAGCGGAGGGTTCCGGGGAACGCCTGTGCCGGTGTCTCGGTGCGATAGATATACTTGTCGTCGGCCTTGAGGTTGATGAGCTCGACGGGACCGCCCAGCGTCGTTTCCGCGAAGGCAATCACCAGATTGACCCTGACCGCCGTGTCGCTCTGCGCGATGCCGCCGAGGAGATCGGGATGGACGACCAGTTGCCCCTGTGCGGGAAATGTGCCGATGCCCTGCGGGATCCTGTTGCCGAGCGGCGACGGCAGGCCGATTGTGACGGACGAAGTCGCGGTGGTGGTGTTCGTGACAGCCGGTTCAACGGACGTGGCGATGCCATCGAAGGGGCCGTATTGCTGAACGCCGCTCCAACCTCCAGCCATCAAGCCCACCCGCCATTACTATCGTCGTCGCTCGACACACTTGTCTCTTGCGGTACGACGGTTGTCACATTGAACGTCAGATCGCCGGTTGGCAGATCATCGAAGGCAAAGCGCCGTGCGGTGTTGGCGAAGCGGCCGCACCCACCCGCGCCGACCGACTTGTCGCAGCCGGCATGGATCAGAGCGGTATCAGATGCCGCGACAGGGGCCCGTAGCGGCTCCCAGAGGATCACCGTGCCCGATGACTGTATCCAGCGCCGGACGGCATAGGAAAAGCCCTCGTTCTCGCCGAAGGTGAACCTGATCGCCCCGTTGGCAAAGAAGTCATCGACCGCCGCGCCACGCGCCCCGGTGATGGTGAAGGTGAAGGCGTCGGTGTAGCTTGCGACCGAGACACTGTCCTGCCAGGAACCGGCGACATTTACGCCACAGCCGCTATCACCCAGATCCCATTGGCATCCGGGCTTGAAGACCTTGAGCATCAGTTCGCGCTGCGCCCGTTCCGCCGCCCGAACGTCGAGGGTCGCCTTGCGGCTGTCCAGAGCGGTGACCGCGCCGACATACCACTGAAAGCCGATCTCGACATTTTCCAGCGACGAATGGTCGATGAC
The DNA here is from genome assembly GCF_003010955.1 of Phyllobacterium brassicacearum. Classification (GTDB taxonomy): domain Bacteria; phylum Pseudomonadota; class Alphaproteobacteria; order Rhizobiales; family Rhizobiaceae; genus Phyllobacterium; species Phyllobacterium brassicacearum. The sequence goes on along the minus strand of NZ_PGGO01000008.1, from coordinate 135,955 downwards.
ATAAAGCCGGATGCGGGCCTGATCGAGCTTGCGCCTGACTGCGGCATCAAACAGCACCGGGGTTGCGTCATCGATCGGCAGATTGATTTCCACCGAGGGCGGATCGCGGCCGTCCGTCACGCGGATATTGCCGATCTCGAAGCCGGGATTGCCGAGATAGATCTGGCCGTCGACCGTGACGTCCTTGCCGAAATTGTTCAGATAGGTGTTGGCCCCGTCAATGGTGGTGATGCGGCACAGCCAGCCGAGCGTCGTGACAGACGAGGCAGCCGCGTTCTTGAGCGCCGCCGACGCCGTTCTCATTCCAGCACCTCTTGGGCGTCGAAGTTTTGCCATGTGCCGAGATACGGCGATTGCGCAGTCATCTGCAGGCCGGCGAAGTCGTTGCGGAAACGGACGGGAAAGTAATATTCGGTCGGAGCGTCGGGGCTGCCGATCGTCACCACCTGGCCAGCGGTCAGCGGCGCCGACAGCGTCACCAGCCCGTTGACGTGGCTTGCGCCACTGTCGAGCACGCCATTGACAAAGACCCTGAGCGTGCCCGAGGCGATGTACTTGATCGTGCGGATGTAGGGATTGCCGCCGACATCGTAGCGCTTGACGATCTGGGCCGTGGTTTCGCCGCCGGCCGCGACAAGCGCCGTCCCGCCGATCAGGGCCGCTTCATCCATCAACTGGTAATTCCACCAGTCTTTGAGCAGCCATGAATAGAGCGGGCCGAACCGCCCCATGTAGAAATCCAGCAGCTCGCGGATCAGGTCGGCTTTGATCTCGGCACCGGAGAAGTCGAAACGCCAGCGAGGCTTCGCGCGCCTGGCATTGCGTCGTTCATACCCCCCTGAAACCGTCGTGATCGAAGTCAGGAATTCCGGGCCGGAGGTAAAGCCGACCGCGATCTTGTCGGAGAGGATGGCGTTGGGATGATCGACCATTAGTTGCTCCTCACGGCCTGCTGAACGGCACGGCGGAACTGGTCAATCACGGCCTGCTGCGAACGCTTGTCGGTCGTGTCGCCGCCGATGATCTGGACGGTGAGACTGATTGGCCGTTCCGCATTCTGCGACTGCTGACCGCCCCTGCTGTCCGACACCTTCTTGTCGTCGACGATGATCACCCGCTCGCTGTTCTTCTTGAAGAACTCGACGCGCTGGTCCTCGCCTGGCATGATCTGGCCGCCAGTGGCAAAGGCGGGCTTGTGCAGGTCTTTGATGCCGGTGGCGGGGCCATGGACACTGGGGTTGATGCTGTAGGTGTCATAACCGATGGCACCGGTTCCATTGTAACTGCCGTATCCCATGAAGTTGTAGGCCGAGGTATAGTCCACCGCCGAATTGTACGCGCTGCTGTCGGTGTTGCCGCCCCATCCGCCGCCATAGCCTGACGACGAGGAACCGCTGCTGGTGCTGGAGGACACCGAGGATGCCGCGGATGCCGCCGAGGCAGCCACCGACGTCTTGATCGCCTGCAATGCGGCAATCATCGTGTCGAAGTCGCCATCGACCGTCTCGAAGTAATTGGTGTGGATCTTCACCTCGTTGAGGATGTTGTAGAGGTGATCCTCCATCAGCGACAGCGTGTCGCGGCCGCCGGAAAGGATTGACGCGGTGGAATTGGTGTTGGCGACCATGCCGGAGCCGCCCATGGTGACGAGCTCGGGGCCATTCTCGCCGACGAGATAGGTTTCGCCGCCCGTGACTGGTCCGCCCGCCGCACGGGCACCGCCAACCGTGTAGCCCGCAGCCATGATGTCCGATGGCGACCATATGATATTGCCGGTGTTCGAAGGTCTGTAGGAGCCGTTGCCGCCATAGACGTTATGGGTCTTGCCGCCGATCGTGTACTGCTGCACCGTCATATCAGCGGGATTGCCGCCGAGAACATTGACGTTCTTGGTGCCGCCATCCGCAGACGGGACGGTGTACTGCTGAATGCCGATCGAGACGAGCTTGTCCGGGATGTTGAGAATGGAGTTCGACAGCGACTTGACGTTGGATAGCAGATCCAGAACGCGGATGTTACCGTTGATCAGCGCGTTGATGAAGAGGTCGATGGACTTACTATCGCCGCCGATCCGCTTCAGGCTCGCCCGCACCAGTTCCAGGCTTTCATGCGCCGTCTTTGCTGTGATCTGACCGCCCTCGAGGGCTGCAAACACCTTCTGGATGGAAGTGGCCGCGGCATCGATCGCGTCGGCGGCGGACTGGTCGGCAAACCCCAACCCGAAGACGTCCGATACCGGCGTTTTGGCAGCTTCGGCCAACGTTTGTTGGATGCCGCTCAACTCGGTCTTCATCGAGCGTAACTGGTTGGCCTGCTGCTCAAACGCGATCAGGGACCGCGTACGGCTATCCGCCAACTCCTGATTGACGTTGATGATGGAGTTCGTCGCAGTCAGCGCCGACTCAGTGACCGTACCGATAGCCTTTCCGAGCGACGAGGCGCCCTGTATGGACGTCGAGAAGTCCATGTTGGCGAGTTCGGACAGGCTGGCGCGGCTCTGATCGATCGGTTCCCGATTCAGATCAAGCGGGCGCTGCGTCGGCACCGGCGGGTTGATCGGAATCATGTCGTTCACGCTGATCGTCCGGCCGCCATCAGTGAAGGTCGAACCCGCTACAATGTCCTGAACATTCGTGCCCCCGGCTTGAGCAGCAATCCATTCTGAGCGCGCTTTCTGAGCCGCCTCAATGCTCCGGTAGATGGAGTCAGTGATCTCGTCAAAGGCATCCTTGAAACGAAGTACTTCCGGGACGCCATACTGAGAGACGGCGTTGCTCAATTCACCCTGAACGCGGTTCAGGTCCTCCATTGACGCGGTGCCGGCGTCCAGCCGCTCGCGCAGATCGCTCCAAGCGGTACGCAGATCCCGGATCACGACCGCATTGTTCGGGTCGCCGTTCAGAGCACGAAAAGCTTCCGTGGCCTGCCTCTTGAGGCCGCCCAGTTTATCGGACAGTCCATCCAACTCGCGGCCTGCGAGAATTTCGCCTGCTTCCCGGCCTTGCGTGAACTGGTTGGCACGATCGAGCTCATCGACATAGGCTTTCAGTTGCGGAGTCGCATCGCCCCAGAGAGAGGCCGCCTCTCGGATGATGTCGTTCTGCTCTTCGAAGAGCTTGCTGGTCTTTTCAGTCCCGCTCTCTGCCGTCGAGAAATACTGGATGAGGGCGGCGGTCCCGGCGACGAGGCCGATCGTGACCAGTGATATCGGGCTGATGATAGAGGTGAAGGCCCCGAGAAGAGCTGCGCCAGCGCCCCTTCCACTGGCCTTCATCTGCTCGAAGACCGCGGACAACTGCGTACCCTGCTGCAACGCGATCTGCAGCGGCGATGAGCCCATGGCGGACGTAACCGCGATATCCTGAAACTGCGCCGCGATGTTCGCGGTCTCATAGCTGTTGTTGCCAGTGCGACCAATGCCAGCGCGACCAACGCCAGTAACCGAAGGCGTTGCCGCAATCACGGCATTGCGGCTTCTCAGCGCCTGAACGCTGGCAAGCGCTGCCTGCCTCTCGCGCGCCATGGCCGCCGTCATCTCGCTCGAAGAGATTGCCCCGAGCCGGTGCGCATCTCGGATCTCCGCCAGTTGGGACCGGTAGCTGTTCACGGCTGCGTAGAGCGGGTTGAACTTGGCCCTGAGGCCATCCAGCTTCCGGCCGTATTCTTCGATGTCCCGGCCGCGATCGGCGCCGGCAAATGTGTCGCGGACATTCAATGCCCGGTTGATGCGAGCACCCGTGCTTTCCGCCTGCTCCGCCGCCCGTTGGATGCTCTTCGCAAATTCGGTCGCACCAGCACCAACGTCGGAAAGCGCCTTCTTGCCGGACTGCCCCATCTTGACGACAGCGCTTTCCGTTCTGGTCGCGGATACCGCGAGCTGATCGAGATCGACAGCCGCCCGTTGCGCCGGGCCGGAATCGATCTTAAAACCAAGCGTTGCTTCGGACATTGGGGCTTTCCAGAGGAGTGGGTATGGACGGATGGCTGAAAGGGTTGATCGCCGTCGCCTGCGTCGTGGTGATCGCAGGCGGCGGGTACTACACTTGGTCGGAATACTCTGCGAAGAAAGAGCGTACTCTGATCAATGAGCGGCGGGCGGCATCTGCAAGATGCCAATCGCGAATGGAAGCAATTATGGACGGCAATCTAAGTGCCGACGATCAGATCGTTATCAGCAATTGCATCGTTCAAGGGCATATCACCGAGGCTGACCTGAACAGGGTTTCACAAGCGCGCCGTCCGGGCGGATGAGAGATGCGGCACAGCTCGCCTCTAACTCGCCCCGCCGCTAAACAGTGCATCGAACAGAGCCGTTGACATCGGCCGGGACGATACCTGTTCGCCTTCTAACGCCTGCTCGATTCTGGTATGCAGCAGGTTCAACCGGGCGGTGTCCATCGCCGCGATGGCGTCCAATTCTCATTGATCCAGCGTCAACCGGCGCAGGCGTGCCCATGCGTCAATTTCCGAATGCCCGATGGGGTTGGGACCATTGCCGTTGCCGCATCTGGCCCGGTCCAGTTGCCTGAACCAGACCCAGAGGTGACGCGCGGCAATGGGGATCGTGGGTTGACGCCTGGCATGCTGATCCTTGAGAGCCTGACAGAGCTCCAGGATCAGCCTTTGGTAAAAGCCGCACGCTTGCCGGCCTTCCGCTCAACCTGTTCGCGGATGAACCGGAACCGGGAAAAGAGCTTGCGGGCGTTTTCTTCGGTGCAGGTGAGATCGGCGCCGTCGAGCGTGATCGATCCCCACGAAATCACCACCTTGCTGAGGATCAGCAGGCCGCGGCGATCGAGTTCGGCCGCTGTGGTCGGGCCGGCGTCTTCGCGATCAAGGTACTCGTCGGTGATCGCATCGACAGCCTTGCGGTAACGCTCGCTGTCCGGGCCGGCAACGCGGATGGAGAAGCCGAGCGGCGTCTTGCCATCCACGCCCTTGATATCGACCTCGATGCCTTGTTCCTGCGCCTGCACGACGGTATCGAGCGATGCGAGGTCAAACGGGGCAGTGCCCGCTTCATTCTTTGCCATGTTTTGATACTCCCTTACGTTGCCGATGCAGCAACGGGCACGATGTTCGAGTTGATTTCAAAGGTCGAGTTCAGGCTCTGCACCGTATTTGCGGCGCCACCAGCTTCCTGAGCGCTGGTTACGAGAGTCAGGAACAAGCGCTGCGAATTCTTCGGCGCTGCGCCAACGGCGGGCTTGTCGTTGAGCTCAACCTTGATCGGGTAGTTGAGGTTGGTCTTTTCAGCTGCGATCAACGCGATCTGACCGAGGTCGGCGGCGTCGACGGCGAAGACGTTCTGCATCTGGCCAGCATTGCGCGTGCCCTTCTGCTTGATGTCGCGGGCCTCGCTGATGACCTGCGTCGTGATAAGCGCAGCGGCATCGCCGAACGTACCCATCTGGGTCCACTTTCCGATTTCCTGCCACACAACCGAGGTGAAATCGGCGGCATCGACATCGCCGTTAGGAAGGTCCATTGCGGGGCCGATGTAGATTTTGCATCCGGCGACCGGGTATAAAGTGGCCATATCGGCCTCCTATGCTCTGAATGTCCTTGCCGAAGGGACGGGAACGGCACTGCCTCAGATGTAGGCAATCCAGTTGATTGAGACTGGAATCTGAATGCGATCGGTATCCTGCATGGCCGGTGCGATGCTCGGCCGCTTGTCGATCCGGACAAAACCGCCGGTAATGGCCAATTTGGTGCCCTCACCGAAATGGTTGGCGATAGCGCCGGCAACATCATTCGGCTTGACCGCGCCCTTCCCGGCCGGAAAAACGACCGTCACCTGCAGGATGCCTTGATGAAGGTTCGGTTCGCCGTTGCCGATGAACAGGCGTTCCGTGCCGTTCGGGATGAAATAGACCCGAAGATATGGACCTGCCGGCGGCGTGAAAGCGATGTCCGGATAAGCCACCGGCAATGCAGGTGACAGCACCAATGCCGCCATATGCGCCAGCAGGGCCTCAGGGATGCGCCCTTCAATCGTTGTGGCTGCCATCATCCATTCCTTGCTGCTGATCGAGCCTTGGCCATCTCCGTGGCCTTCTCGACAATCTGGGGCCATCGCTGCGCCGCAGTGCGTACGAAAGCATAGGGCGGCTGATGGTACGACCGCCCGAGGCTGTCCGTTCCTTCAAATCCGTATTCGAGGCGGAGCGAATAGGCCATGCCGTAGGACGCCACGATCGTGTCGCCGATTTCAGCCCCGGCAATGATCGCGTCGACCGCACCCATATTGAATGACCTGTCCGTCGTATCCTTGGCCTTCTTGATCGCTTTCTGCGGTGGCGTGTTGATGCCGACCTGCAGCGATGCGAGGTGTGTTCCAAGGTCGATACGGTTCAAGCCGCCCTGCTTGTTGGTCAATTGCATCTCAGCAATGACCATGCTCGCCGAGGTCCGAAACACCGCGATCATGCGCTTTTCGGTGTCTCTCACCCACTCCTCGACCTGAGAGGCGAAAGAGACGTTGGAGACGGCCATCAGTCGATATCCGCGAGAAAGTCGGTCTTGATGCTCATACGGCACCGGCAATTGACGATTTCCGATGCCGGAGCGCTCGGATCGCCTGGATATTGCAGCAACGGGCCGCGAGGAGACTGAAACGGTGTCCTGAAACCAACGGTCTGCCCTTCCATCCCCTGATGACTATCGCGCACCCGGCCATCTCGGGCGGTATGCCAGACCCGCTGCACAACTGTTTCCGATATTGCCCCGCTGTCGATCAGCTGCTGATAGGCTTCCATCTGGCTTGCGTTGAGCGCGCCCATCGTTTCGGTCCGGGCAATGGTTTCGCCGCGAAGGAGTAGCAGCCGGTTCGCATATTGCTGTGTCGTCATCCGGTCGATGGTTGCAACAGGGATGGGCTTGCCAGTCTTGATGGCCTTTCGCACCGTTGCATCGAAGCGCTTGTCCCGCCGGTTTCTGGTCAGGTAGCGCTTCAGCTGCTCCGGATCGTTCGACATAAGCTCGCTACGCGCCGTCGCCACATATCTGGTCTGTGCCGCTGTCAGGCCAACGATTCCGCCCTCGCGGGCTCCTGTGGCGCGGTTGACCCGCCCTGCGATGTCGAGCGCCACGGCGCGCGGACCTCTGCCAGCCTCAAGCCCCTCGGTCAGGAATGTCCGGATACCATTGCGCTGATCGGCGATGATATCATTGACCAGGCCGGCGCTATGCTCTCTCAACCATGCCTCGGCGCGATAGTTCCGCATATCGAAGCGCACAACGAGCTTTGCCCCGCTCGGATCGCGAAGCGTCGGCATGTCTGTGACGGCAGCCACGCCGCCGCCTTCGAATGCCTGGGCAATGGCGCGATCGAGCGGACGGAAAGCTGACTGATCGAGATACAGCGCTTCAATGGCACCGGCGATATCGTTGCGCTCCAGCCGTTCGACAATCCGCTTGATCTGGATGTTCGACTTGATGTCGCGGATACTCTCGAGGAAGGCGTTCCGAAGCAGCGGTTCATAATCAGCAATGAGCTGTTCGAACTTCTCGCGCGCGCTAAGGCGTTTCAGCATGCGTTACGCCCTCGCTTGAACTTCAAAATAGACATTAACCCCGGCCGGATTGAGCGGCATGACACGAATGATGGTGTGCGAGATGTCGCCGATCGTCAGTCGATCAGTGGTTTCGGGAACAATCGTCAGGCCCTTTGAGGCGATGTAGACCTTCTTGTCGCTGGCCTTGATCAGCGTGCCGTCGATGTCCTTGTTGTCGAAGTTGAGGACGGCCAACGTGCATGGATATGCCGTCGGAACTGGCTCACCCGGATCCCATTCAGGACCGGAACCTGGAACGTCGCGAACGATCGAGCCAGCCTGACCAAAATTGTCAATGAGACGCAGCGCACTTGCTTGAGCGCGAGGATAATTGAACGATTGACCCTGCCCACCCATTGAACGATCCTGACTGCAAACGGAGATCCATTATGATCACTAGTTCTCAATGTCGTGCGGCCCGAGCTCTGGTTGAATACAGTATAGCTCGGCTCGCAATTTCTTCCGGCGTAAGCCAAGAAATCATTGAGATGTTCGAGCGTAGGCTCGAGAACGCAGCGCACGAGGACATCGACGCTCTACAGTCTGCCTTGGAAAAGGCCGGAGCCGTTTTCATTCCAGACAGTGACAGCGGCGGGATTGGAGTTCGCTTAAAGTTCAATCGGTCAGATACTAAACGTATCGCAACGCTGGAAAGCGAAGGCGGTATCGTGGCACACGACGACGTTCCTTAAAAGGATCAGACTGCCAATATGCCGGGAATACACATGCGCATGAACTGCCAGAGCAAGCCCTCGATCACCGTCACAACCGGCGTAGCAGCTGCCACAACATCGGCGGAAGAGCTACTGCTCGACACAGCAAATTCCACTTCCAGTTCGCCGACCTTCTCGCGCTTGGCGATGGAGTTTGTGGTCACGACAGGTGAAAGGCTTCCTGGCGTAACAAGCTCGAGGAATGCAGCCTCATAGGAAGCGTTCACAATTGGCGCCGGAATGGCGTCTGATGGGATTTTCTCGCTGTAATAGGTCACAGCGCCAGTGCGCGGCCATGCGCGAGCCTGATCATATCCGCTCGTACGAGCGCCGGAAAACTTTGGTTCATAGCGATCGATGACGAGAGAGCCGCGTAACATGGCGGCTGCGATCTGCGCATCGGCGGCGCCTTCAGGAAAGACATAACCATGATCCGTCGCATACTGAACGAACGCCTCTTTGGTACCGTAAGCGGCCATGGTCTTCTCCGATCGAATGGGGATGCCCGGCAGTTTCCCGCCGGGCCAGTTGGTCAAGGATGAGTTGCGAGCTCTTCAAGGGCAGCAATGATTTCATCCTTCTTGGCGGGCGACTTTTCGCCAAGGAGCTTGGTAGCAGCAGCTTTGAATGACATGAATGGAACGTCAGTCGCGTTTGCCATGGCAAGCACTTCAAGCGCAGTCTTCGCCTCGTCACCGTCGCCAGCGGATGGAGCCTGCTTCTTCTCTGCCCTCGCGCCTGAGACGATCAGATGATCAGCATCGAGCCAAGACTTAACGACGGGATGGTCTTTGACACCATCCCAATCCTTCTGCTCGACTTCGAGCGTGCCGCCGTTGCCAGCGATGACCGGTCCGCCCGGGATGCCGAAGCCTCCAAGACGGTTGTTTGTGATTGTGATCTTGGACATGTCTTTCTCCTCAGATCCCGTCAAGGTACCGAACGGCACCAGGACGGCGGATCTCGACGCTGCCAAGCCGGAAAATGCCCGGCACCTCGAACTTCAGGAGCCGCTGCTCGGCCTGAAGCCAGCGGAGTGGCATAGGAATGTGGATCTTCACGACATCCGGGGAACGACGGTATGCCGCCAATCGATGTGTGCTACCGGCGCCGGCTGTTTCCAGTCCGAAGACAGCGCGGATTGTGAGAGGCAATCCAGTACGTTGCGTGTAGATATTCGCACGTTGAATGTGCTCAAGCACCGTCGTTGTCATGGTCGCATCAAGACGTTTCGTTGCTATGAGAGCATAACGATCCTGATCCAGGAGGACTGTATTCGCCTGCTCAATGCCGTTGGAGGCAGTAAAGATGACACTCAGAACGCTGTTGACGTCGGCGAGGATCTCGTCGGCCGTCTTCGTGGTCCAGGTGGCTGTGCCGGAGGCACCATTTGCGGCAGCCAACGCAGTAACGTTGGTAGCGTTGAGCAACCCGGTCATACCGAGTTTCGGGCGCCCCATGAAAGCAACATTGTCGACAAACAGTTCGTACTTGCGACGGGCCGCGTCAGCTCGATCACTCTCCAGCCGAATGCCATACGCCTGTGCATGCGCAAGCTCCTGGAGGTTGTAGCGATAACCGATACCAGCCATGAATACCCGGCTATTGCCGCTGTCTAGCTTGAAATCTACGAATGGAATGTCATCGCCGTCCGCGGCCACTTCACGGGCCTGGCCAACGTCATCACCCATCGAAAAGAAATCGATAGCGGTAGTCCAATCCGGAGCCGAGTTATCGACCGGCACCAGTTCGCGGTATTGAAAGTCCGGATACTCGCGGGCGTAAATACCAGGCTCGATGTAATTCTGCGCGGTGCGCAGGAAGTTTAGCGCCAGCGCGGGCGCGTCAGTGGTGAACATGCTCGTTCTCCTTACTTGGTGGCGCCAAGGCGGAGACGTGCGAGCTGGTTGGTACCAGCTGTGACGCTTGCCCATTCGGCATTTTCGATGAGTTGGTTGGCGGCAGAGTTTGACACGTTGGTAAACCCGCCCGGCGGGGTCATGTAGACCGGATCGCCCTGGGCAACGGCGACAAGAGCGGTAACCCAGATAGAGCCGTTCTTCATGACGCTGATCTGATCGTAAGGCTTGTAGACCTCGCCATTGGCATAGGGCAGCGTGCGATCGACAACAGCTACGCCGGCAAACTTGCCGATCGCTGTTGGCAGTTTCACCGTGTCTTCGACAGTGTCAAAGAGGACGCCAATGCCAAAGGGGATGTTGCCTGAGGTTCCACTCACGACCATCGAAATGATGTGATGCGGCTCCGTGCTCGCAATCATGCCAGGATAGCCGGCTGGGGTATCACGCGAATAGGATACGGTTGGAAAAGCCATTATGCGGTCTCCTTCTTGCCCTGCCATGCGGCGGCATCGCGAGCGAGCATTGCTGCATAAGCGTCATTGGAATTGGTGACGCCGTCGGAGGTCTGGATGCCGTTCTGCACAACGGTGCGGAATGGATCAGCGACCTTCCTTGCGTCTTCGGCGAGGATGTCGAAGCGAGCGTCGATATAGGCTTCAGCCTTATCCTTCACGGCTTCGTCGCCGAGCTTCGCAACAACGGCAGCCTTGCGGATTGCCGCATCGGTCAGACTCTCCGTCTTCACATCCTTGGCGATTGATTTGGCAACGGTGATGAGATCGGCGCGCGCCTGAACGCGTTTGTCGAGGTCGGCATCGGAAAGCACCTTAGCTTTCGTCGCATCGATCTCTGCGTCCTTCTTGGCAATTTCAGCGTCCTTGGCTGCAAGGGCAACCTGGTGTGCCCTCTCTGCGTCCGCAAGCCTGGTGTTGGCATCAGCAAGCCGCGACTGCAGCGTGCCGATCACCGTGGCACCCTGATCGGTTACTTCAACCGGGATGCCATCGACGGTAACCGTCTTCAGGGTCATGATCTTTTCCTTTTCTGGTCTTTGATCATTGGTGATCGGGGCAACGCCCCATGCGCTCGCATCACCGATGCGAACCTGTTTTCCGGCTCGGCCGTGCTGCACGATGGCAACATGGTTGAGACGGATATTCTTCTGGATGGCGTCGTAGGCCTCGCCGGTCGGCGTAGTGCCGGGGGTGAAATCGAGGTCGCAGGTGTAACCGGCGCTCAATTCCTGCTTTCCGCCTTCAATGGCGAGGATGGTCTTCTCATCGCTGACCATGAGCGGGACGCGGATGAAGATGCCCTCGCCCGTTACCTCATCGCCGGTCTGACCGACCGCATATTCTTTCCAGTTCCTGGACGTGACATGCTCGTCAGGATGGTCGTTCGTGACGGGACGATGTGTAGCGCTCTTGAGAGTATCCTCGCTGAACACTTCAGATCCGGGGCGATAAACCTGCACCTGTGCCATGTCAGGCTTGCCGACTTCCCAGCCCAGATAGGTCTGGATGCCAGTGCGCGCGATCCGGGCGTCAGCGACGAGATAGCCGTCGTCGCGCCGGCGCGTTCCCGCAACCGTGACTGTATCAGTGAATTGCATGGTGTTATCCTCAACTCGCGATGGCGGTTCAGCAATTCGCCGCCAACCAACGGAGAAAGTGATGTCAGCTTTAGTGAATCAGGTCAGGTTGCTGCGAAGTGAGGTATCCTCACGAGGCGGCACTTTGGCTCATCGCAAGCAGGTCAGATATCTCGAGCGGCGATCATTCCAGGGCTCGTTTCGCAATTTCACACTCGTATTTGCGCGCGAGTTGGGCATTCTTGGCCTTATTACCTCGCTTTCGCGACTTCACCCGAAACAAAAGTGACGAACAACTTTCGAGACCGATTTTGGCGTGTTCCCGCAACGGGATTGGCAAAGGTGGCAATGGTCAACTGCGCGCAATTTTGGGAGATCTTGAGGGCGTTTCTCCATTGATTTTTTTCCCTAAACTCAAATCGCCGCGCTGACTCTACATCCCTGGAGTGCGAGACGGTGTCGTCGCAGCGATGAGATCGGCTTCCGTTGGGTCTTGTTCAGAGAGCTTGCCATACTCATCAATGAAGCCATCTAACCCGGGCAGGCTACCGTCTTCGGTGAAGGTGTTCACAAGGGCATCGGACAAGGCCTCGCGGGTAATGATCTCCTGTCCGGAATTGGAACCAACAAGCGCTCGGGCAGCATCTGCCTTGGTTTTGAAGATGTCGGCCTTATCCTTCTCGGACATTTGCTCGAGTGGCGCCCATTCGCAATAGATTGCTTCGTCTCGCGTGCCGGTGGCAGAGCGGATAAGGCACTCATCCAGGCGGCTCATTGCAGGCATCAGTTCAAGCTCCTGAATGGACTGGATGCGATCATGGTAATTCTTCATGTCGCTTGTCCCGGTCGCGTTCATTCCAGCGGGAGATTGTCCCAATAGACGCGTGACGGGAATATCAGCAGCGCCTGATACGATCTGCATGAATGCCATGAGAATGTCAGTCAAACCAGCAAGTTGCGCGCTTTTGCTCTCATATTCCTCTTCGGCATCGAGCAGCAGTGTGCCGTTGATACCCTTGATGGTGTTCGCAAGGGTGTAGCGGCTGAGAATGGCATCCTCGTAAGCCTTGTTGCCGATATTCTCGGTGAACCCAGGTATCTTGATGATGTCGATCTTGGCTTCGAAGATCAGACTGGCGATATTGCCCGCTGTGCTGTCAGCGTTTTTGATAGCGTCCAGTGTGGCAGTCAGGATGCTTTCACCCCAGCCTTGTGTCATGCCGCTGATATCGTCATCGGGTGACATCGCTCCGTTGAAAAGCACCAGGCGCGAGGGATGGATGATGATCTGCTTTCCGTTCAACCCGGTGAGATAATAATTCTCTGGCCGGTTGAACCATTCCGATTCCGGATCACGATCGATGGTGCCGGCCCTCAACTGGCGGCGTGTCAAAACAGTGAGATGCTTGATGCCGGTCTTGCCGATCCGCTCAACATCGAGCGACTGTGAAGGATCGCTGTCGCCCGTACCGATATAAACAGCAGCGCCACCGAACAGCCTGCCCTTCTTCGATGCTTCAAGCACCTTGCCTTTCACATTCAGGCGCTTCTCTTCCTTCTCGATGAGCTCGATGACTTTGTCGTCGGCCTGCCAGCCGCGCCACTTGCGACAGCTATCGAGGGCAGGAATATCGATGATCTTCCGCGGCAGCCACGATCCCCGATAGGCCGCCACGATCTGTTCATCGGTCAGGATGGGCTGCGTATAGAAAACCGTCGCGGCCTTGTCCCGCTCCGTTCCCAGCCGGGAAACAAAGCTCACGAGGCTGTCACGAGCCATTGCGATGACGTTTCCCATGATAGTCCTAACTGATATGCGCGAGCGTGAACGTGTGCGAAGTACGAGGTGCAAAGGCAATTACGAAAGCGTCGGCAAGATTGGGAGACGGGATGTCCCGCTTGTCCAGGTCCTTCTTACTCTCGACCTTTGATTTGCCGCTGTTGTCGTAGTCCTTGCGCGGCGTCGAGAGCTCGTCGATCAGCTGGTCGAGGTGATCGCACTCACTGGAAATGGCGATCAGTTCGTCGGCTTCGAATTGCTCGCCCTTTTCCACCGCGTTGAAGGTGTTCCGAAACCGGCGCGAGACTTCCCACCACGATTGCGCTTTGATGTTGGCGTAGAAATCCTTGTTCAGCGGTGACTTCGGATCCTTTGGGTCGATACGACGATCCGGATTGAGCACTCCGCCCCCGGCATTGAACCGGAAATACGGAATCTTGATCTTGTGTTCGAGATTGAGCGCCTGAAAGTGGGCGCCGGCAAAGGCCCCTACTCCGATACTGTCATAGTCGATTGATGCACCAAGCTGCCGTGCGATGGCATGTACCCTGCCCGCAGATTTCAGCAGCTCATCCTCTCTTGCCTTCCACTCATCAACGTGCGTTGCAAGGAAGCCATGAGAAGCGACAGTGGCGCACTTGTCATTACCGCTATCCGCAACGTCGAACCCGACACGCTTGACGCCTGTGGGCTCGATCTTGAGCTTCTTGTGCGCATCAACTGCTGCAAGGATCCACGACCGCTTGATGATGACCGCTTCATCATCGGTGAGGGGCTCACCCAGGTAGATGTGTCTGAACTCTTCCTCATCCTCCTGCCGCTTCGCCTCGATGACCTTGAGGATAGTGGCAGAGAGAAACGGGTTGTCGACGTAGTTGATCTGTTTCTTGATCGTGTCCGGCGGGGTGTTCGAGATGAACCGGCGATAGACGAAATCCGTGATCAAGCGCGGATTGAAGATGATCCAGAACTGCGAGCCTTCCTTGCGCAGCGTTGGCTCAAGGATGTTCCACTGCTCTTCAGTGAGATTGTGCGCTTCCTCAATCCAGCAAATGTCGATGCCTTCGAGCGACTTGATTTCATCGATATGGCGCCAGAGGCCATAGAACATGAACTCCGAGCCGGTCCGCTTATGCTTGATCGAATTCTCGGTGATGATGAATTCGTTCGTCAGACCGAAGCGTCCGATCTGGATTTTCAGCAGGGTATAAACGGATTCGGCGATCCTGTTCTGAAACTGGCGGGCGCAAAGGACGCGGATCCTGCACTGTGTCGCCAGAAAGATGGCGAACCCGGCTGCATCCCATGACTTCGAACTCGATCGGCCACCGTAGAGAACCCGGTTGCGTGCCGGTGCCAGCCAAAAGTCACGAAGCGCCGGGTTTAATGTTGCCGTAGAAGTCTGCAAGGGTACGCACCTCTACAGGGCCACCGTCAGCGCCAACAAGAGCGCGCCGGTTTGTGAAACTATCCCCGACTTCTTTTGCCGCCTGTTCCATCAGCGATGCTGCCAGAACCATATTGCCCTGTGTTTCTGCCTTCTCCGCCATGCGCTGCAAAGCACGAAGCCGAACAGCGCGATGTGAGATAGCTATCGTCGCGGTATCCTCGAGGAATGCCTTCCGGGTAGCCTCGAACAGTTCGCGGAAGCGTTTGGAAAGCCTTTTGCCCGCTACCTTGTTGGGATCGTAGGTCTCCACCGCCTGGGCGCTGATATCGATACCGAAGTCTGCCTTGATGGATTTAACGACAACTGAAGGTGGATCGAAGCATGCCAGGCACTGAACAACGCGGGTTTTCACATCGTCGGAATACTTTGGATTGGCCATTGATTTCTCAAGGCTCCGTCAAGGCTGATCTTGCCTTTCGCCATGGAAATGCAAGGCTCCGGCCCGAAACAAAAGGATGATTCGAATGGTAGGTTACGTGGTTTGGTTGGCCGCGACATGGTTTTCGATCTTAGCAGCGGCGTTTGCGGCATTCTATTGGGCCAAGTCGTCTGCTGTGAAGACGCCACATCAGAGTGAAGGACCCATAGATATGGGTTCCACCGCTACTGCCCTGCGAACTCAAAGCAAATGGAGCGCACGCGGCGCTGTGGCAGCGGCCATTGCAGCCTTTTTGCAAGGTCTTGCGACGTTCATAGATATCGCAGGTTGGAATGCGCTCTAGGTTGGTACGAGCTGCTTCTCGCAACCGTAGGCGCTTTTGGCGCGCGCTTTGGGTGTTATTGCTTATAGCCCTTTGCCTGCATGCATGCATTAACAAGATTGGCCTCTTCCTTGCTCCTGGCAGAACTGTTAGTGGCTAAGGCGGCGGTTGAACCGGCGGCCTGATACTTGCATTGCACCAAATCCTTGTCCGCAGGTGTGACAGGATCTTCGCTTTGGACCCACTTCTTCTCGGAAGAAGCGCATGCCGCGAGGACCATTATTGGAATGACAAATAGTAAAATCCGGCCCTTGGAGAGATTTTCGGAAGTATCGGATGAATCTTTAACCGCGTTGGACATGGTGAGAATCCCCTATTTAACTACCCTAATGACCAAAGTCAGGCATAAATCTGTTCCGAATGCTCCAATGAAAGCAAGGCTATACCAAGGTGGCAAACTACATTGCTTTTGGGGCCCGGCACAACCCCGATTGTGACATTTAACGGGCGAAGCGCGATAGCATGAAGGGATGGCAGCGGTAGGCTTCGGCTACCTTTCGCTTCCGTCAATGCAGGGTGCCCAGAACGCTTGGCTTGCAAACCTCGTAAACCATTTCAAATGGATGGGTCCGCTGTTGTTGATAATCGCTATTATTCTGGCCATCGCCGCACCGGCTTGATTAGCTAATCTTTGAATTGTCATAGCTGTTGCACCCGCCTGCGGTATGCGGGACAATGGTATGATGGGTTTGTCTCAGCACAACGGAATGCGCGATGAGACAGCGATACGTTATGCTCCCCGGGCTAGTTGCGATGTTCGCACTATTGGCATTACTAGCGCTTTGTTCAAGGGAGGACGCACCACCAGATCAAGTCGCTCCTGATGAAGTAATTCATCTCAAATGAGCGCTGGTTGCGGCAGGGTCGGATTTGAACCGACGACCTTCGTGTCACGTTGACCATTGCTCCATTCCGACAAACTGAATTTGGTGAATAGATTTCCAAGGCGGGAAGCCGTGAAGCTCTTCCCATGCGCCCGGCGAGTGTTCCCTGTCCCTAGGTCCGCCAGTCAGCTGCAAATCACCTTTGGTCCGTATAACTGATTTGCTTCTCTGAACAAAGGATTAATTTCAAGACTTAGGGATAATTGCCTAACTTCGAGGGCACTAAGGTCAGAAGTAATTCAGCAAGAGCCACTAAGATTTTAGTGGTCAAATAAACCTGAGCCTAGATCGCGTTAGCTATCCTCCGGCAATGGACCAAGAAGACTATCAAGCCAACTGGCGAGGTGCGCGTCGATATCAGTTCGACGAAGAAACACGCCTAAAGAAACTGGCTATGCAGTCGCGACCAGGTCGTCAATTTTAGACGCGTGAAATGGGCAGATCCGGAACACAAGCTAAAAGTGCTCGTCGAAGATTTTGACCCGCCGGCTCCACCGCGGAATTGGCTCGATCGCATATCCACAAGGCTATTCTATCTTCTGATTGCCATGGCATGCGTTGTCGTTTTTTGCGGTGTGGCAAT
The DNA here is from genome assembly GCF_003010955.1 of Phyllobacterium brassicacearum. GTDB lineage: Bacteria > Pseudomonadota > Alphaproteobacteria > Rhizobiales > Rhizobiaceae > Phyllobacterium > Phyllobacterium brassicacearum. Next base: position 118,772 of record NZ_PGGO01000008.1, on the reverse strand, counting down.
ACTCGCGTGATAGCGAGGCAGCCTACGCGCACGCGACCTACCCGACTGCTCACTTCGTAAATAGATTCCAATGGCAGGAAACCGTGAAGCTCTTCCCAAGCACTCGGTAGAGCGTAAGCGGCGTGCCACTCACACCTTGACTGAAATTCTATGATCGATTCCCATGATCGCATCCATGACGGACGCGGCAACTATGCGCCAGGAGCGGACGCTAGCCCTGACTTGAAAGAATAACCGATTCGGGGCCGACTACGGACTGTCCGGTTCGGGCCGAGAAGTTGAGAAAGCCGGCGTTCGGCTGACGACCCCATCTTAGTCATTCCCACGGCACGTACAGCTTTCCAAAAACTGCCGTTCGTGGCCATCCAAGTCTGTGTCATTCTCTCGCCAGTTTAAAGACACCGTTGTCAACCAATAAAGCTTCATAGTCTTTACATCTAAAGGAAGAACTGCCGAACCTTCGCGCAGCCTATTGAAATGCTCTACCAGTGGGGCGAGGCGAACCAGCCGGCGCTCGATCAGATGGAACAGTACGCCAACACGGCAGCAGCCGAGACACGAAAACCGAATGATTGACGGGTTGCTGAGGCATCCTTTCCGCCGCTTTCGCAACCTTGGAATCCGGTCAGGCATGCACCTGCGCTTTCCTCGACGACAGGCGCAAAACCCACTAACAGCATGCCTGCCAATCACTTCGTTTCGCGCGGAGGGTGATTCTGGTCAATTCCGATGGCACACCGAGCCTTAACGCAAACCCAGGCCATAGGGCCGTTCCGTTGCTTACATACAAGGTCATTGCTCCGACTTGGTATCGACCCGAAACAAAGCCTCCATTGGCGCGCGCGATCAAGCGGTCGAGGCCAGGAACCATTCCTCCATGTGTATGCCCCGACAGCTGAAGCGCCACACCAGCGGCGGCCGCTTTCTCGGCCATCATCGGCTGGTGATCTAGCAATAAGATTAGAGTGTTCGCAGGAGCTCCGTTGATCGCCCCGGCGAGGTTCGGCGGCGGAGCGCTGTGCCTACGGGAGGACAAGTCGGTCACGCCCGCGAGCACGATCCTGGCATTGCCTTTCTCGAGGATCAGGTGGCTGTTGGACAGCATCCTCATTCCCAGCATTTCAAGGTGGCCCATCCATTCCTGGTAATCGAAGAAATATTCGTGGTTCCCCGGAATTGCGTATACACCGTCACGTGCCCTCAATCCCGAAAGCGGTGCGACATCGTCTTTGCGGTGGGCCACGTCACCGTCGATGAAATCCCCGGTGATGACGATCAGGTCTGCATCGAGCGCATTGGTCCTCAATACGACCTCTTTGGTCCATGCGGCTGGGAACAGACGGCTGATGTGAAGGTCGGTCAGTTGTACCATCCGATAGCCATCAAATTCGGAAGGCAGTCCAGCGACGGGAATTTCTATGTCGTTTAGCGGTGGCACCCTGACTGCTTGGCTAACCCCGTACGCTGACAGGCCAAGGGCCAAAACTCCGGTGGCATATCGTAGCCTCGCCGGGGAAGAAGGGAAGTCTCCCTTGAATGGGATGATCGCGAGTGAGACCACATCCAGCGCAATCTGAAACACTGCAAGCAATACAATCGCGCCGAAGAGGACATTGAAAACAATAATCAACGGGCGTGAAAACTCCGGATCGAAGACCGAGCCGGAAGAAAGGCGACTAACCAGATGATATTGCGAGGCTACCAACAAGAGGATCGCCAGGGTTGCCTTTGCCGACCAAATCCATGGCAGTGGCTGGATGAATCGTACCACGACGACCAGCCAGGGAATTCCGAAAATGAGGTGGAACATCAGATGCTTTCATTTGGGTGTGCTGTTGCCACAGCTTATAAGGTACTGTCAGTCCTATGGGCTGACAGGCCACGCGTTCATCGCAATGCTCACGCCCCGATCAGCGTGGACTATGTTGCTTGATGAGCTTCCCAAATTTCCGCAGACCAATTGCGTCGGCAATGGACGGCGACACGGCGTTCGCGAGCGTGAGCATCTTGAGCAGCCCTCCGCCCATGACGTGGGCCTGACGTCGCTTGCGGATGGTTGCGAGGATTTCGCGCGCGACTACGTTGGGTTCGCAGAGGGCGACGCCCATTTTTCGCCACATGTCGAAATATGGAGACTCCGACTCAGTGTTGGAGGGCACGGGCCCAAAGAACGAAAGTACCACGTTGGTCCCGGCAAGCTCGCGGTTGGCGCCTTGTACATAGCTTGCTAGCGCGCCGCGGGTTGCCGCATAGGCACTCATGAACGGTAGCGCTACCCGGCCGTCCATGGCGCCGCCGAGATGGACGATCACTCCGCCGCCGGCTTGCTTGCGCAACCCCGGCAGGAATGCCTGAGTTACAAAGATGGGTCCCTTCACGTTGACCGCCATGAGCGCGTCTACATCGGCTGTCGGGTAGTCCTCAATGGGCTTGCGCGGAGAGATGCCCGCGAGGTTCACCACCGCATCGATCCGGCCGAGGTGCTCGAAGGCCGCCGACGCCAGCTTCTCTAGGCTCGCCGGATCCGTGACGTCCGCGCTCTGGTAAATCGCCGAACCGTCGTTCCGGCCGGTCAGCGCAGCGGCGTCGTACTCTCGCCGCGCAGCGAGGACCAACCGGAAGCCCTCGGCCGCGAGGAGCCTGGCCAGCGCGTGACCAAGTCCTCCGGTCACCCCGATGAGAACGGCGGTGGGCGCATCCTTGCCCTGCTGTGTAGCGGCTGGCCCGGTTCCGGTAGCGCCACCGGTAATCACAGGGGACTTTTCGTTCAGTTGCGTCATTTCGTGTTCCTTTTGATGGGTATTGGTTACTATTAAAGCATCTATTCAGGGCAAAAAAATCCGGGCGAAAAAAGCTAACCGGACCTGGCTCTGATTATGGACACGACATCCGCCAACGTCGTCTGTCTCAGATGCCCATGGACGGCCTCCTCAGTGCCAACCAGCACGTCGCTCATGACTTCCTTGATGTTAGAGCTCACGATACACTCTTTCCTTTTGGGATAAGTGTGGATGGCAAAAGCATCTGGGGGGTTTACCGCAGAGTAGATGTCTAAAAGCGAAATACTTTTTGGGCTTCGTGCCAGGCCATAACCGCCCGACTTACCAACAGTCGTCTTAGCCAGCTTCGCCTTCGAGAGTTTAACGAGTATTCTTTTAACGAAAACCGGGTTCGCATTCACGCTGCGCGCGAGAACTTCCGACGCGAAAACTCCGTCGTGATGTGCGATTGCCGCCATCACGTGGACGGCAATCGAAAATTGGGTGTTTACTGAAGCCATTTTCAGATACTATATTAGTATCCATATAAATGCAAGAGCCGCGCGACGGCAAGATCCAGATCGCGGCAGCCTGCGCCACTGCAACGCCCCGATCCTTCACCAACCTCACTGCCTCAAGCTTGAACTCGCGGCTGAACTTCCTCTTCGCATTCCCACTCTCCAGTTCCGTCAACCACCTTATCTCGGTGTCCACGAAACCGCCGGCAGCAGGCCAAACGGCAGATTTGAGGAAGACTGCGGCGGCGCGCGAACGTCCGAAAAGGGGGCGCAAAGCAGCCGTTAAATGCATTGATTACGAATATCCGGTTTGGGCCGACTCCGGACGAACATGTCGGCCGACTGTAGTCTTTGGGCACGCGTTATGTCACCGCATAATTCCACGGTAATAGTTCCTCAATCCGGCTCTGCTTGTGACCGCTGACGATGGCGGTGAGCGTAGCGGTCAGGTAGGCAAACGGATCAATTGCGTTGAGCTTGCAGGTCTCGATGAGGTAGAGCAAGAATTAGGGAACCTCTTTGACAATGAAGTTGGCCCAAACAGTGCGGGATATCTCTTCTTGGGTGGGGTTCTCTGTTTCGTAGTCGTATTTGTCCAAGACGGTAAGAAAACCATTCAATGGTGGCACGAGATCATCTGGCGTGATGAAACCCAATTCGCACTCTTCGCAATGAGCGTAAATGTCCTGATTAGAGAGGTTGCGTTGCAGAATCAGCCATCCTTGGCGGCAACTCGGGCATTGTCCGACATGGAAGAGTTCACTCATTAATCAAGCCTGCTGGCGATCACTCAAGCGGGCATTACGCCATAAACCTCCATCTGCCACAAGCTATAAGCTCGGGCTGGGTTTGACCGGCGAGTATTCCCTGTCCCTAGGTCCGCACTGAACATCAAATCATCCATCTGCGCGTGTATACTGATTTGGTTCCTAAACAAAGGATTATTTTCAGGACGAATGGTATTCATGATGGCAATGGCAATACGTCCTTGACGATCGGTTGCACAATTTGAATTTACTTCCGCTTCGGGCGGCATAGCGGACATTGCCCAACTTGCTGCTGGCTCAACCCGGTCGCGAATGACCCCAAGCGGACATCCGATGTAGAAGCGGTTCTCCAAGTTCAATTCACCGGCCCGGGAGGTATTGACTACGTCAACCCGGCTGACGATCCGCGCAAGAAATAGCTGTCGGCGCCCAGCCTAAGCTGGCGGGATTTGTTAACGGAGCCCGACGAGGGGATCGAACAAAGCTACGTGTTGCTGCGGTGCATGAGTCCGTCGCTGGCACATAGCGTTATTTCGGTGCGGTGCGGGAATTGGTCGCTATCGGGGCAAAGCGGACATCGATCAAGCCGCGCCAATCAAGCTCGATTTATGAGTACGCGCCGACCGGTTAAAGTCGAGAAAGTATAACCTCGTGGAGCTCCAGATAAGCCGCCACGTTTATCTAAAGTGACATCTCGCGCGCGAACATAATCGGGAGTAGAATAAAAGGCCGGGGAATTTCTTCAATAAATGAGATTATTTGCGATGCTCGGTTCGCTTTTTGAATCATTGAACGAGAGATCGTTCGTTGTGATCTTTCTTTCCGACTGGGTACCATCGCTTATAACGATAGTAGCCGGTGGGGTATTTGCCTCCATATTGCTTCCGATATGGCAGGACAAATCCGCAAAATCGAAAGCTTTGGCTGGGCGACGCCTCGATATTGCGGAAAGCGTAACAAAATCTTTTCAGAAGTACATCGTTTCATGGCGAAGGCTAATGGATATATCCAAGCTGGAACAGAAGTCAGGATTGAGTGATGAACAAAAGGCCACAAAGGGCGAGCTGGTAGCCTCACGCAATGCCAGTAGGGATGCCTTGCTTGAATCGCTTGCGATGACGAGAATCTATTTTTCAACACCTTGCGTCACAGTAGTCACGAGTTTTGTCGAATGGGATGAGGAGCGAGCGAGCGAACGTCTGGATCAACTTCCGGGCATTTCCGACTGGCGCATATGGGAAGCTGACGTTTTACGCAGTATCCAAAGAGAGGTGGCAAAATGAATTCGAAGCGGCAGCGGTCAAGATGGATCTACGTTGCAGCTGCTCTGTGCCTTGCCTCAGAAGGCCGTGCAGCGGGCTTTGATTGCCCCGGCCCAGGTTGTCCTGCCGTGCTATTCCCCTCCGATATTTACCGTGCGGAGCCAAATTCAAATAATCAAAGATGGAACGCCCCCAAGTCCGGTGCGCCTACATTATCCCGACGACACTCTCCTTCTGAGCAACCCACTCCCCAACTTCAACCGGGATATGGAAACCTTTGCGCTCTCGCAAATGGGGTCATCGTTGGTCCCGGGCCGATAACTCGACTTCGCTCGCTTTGCATTGTTGGAACTAGCATTGGGCCAGTCTTTGGCCTGGTCATCAGATAGGTCACGCCCCGACTTAGGATGTACCGCGAACTTGCGGTGGGCCGCCTTTCTCCTCTGCGTGATCGTTAATACTCGCTCGGTAGCCGCGGCAGCTTCTGGGTGAAGCGCGCTACCAGACTGCTCCAATTTGATGAATAGGTATCCATGGCGGGAAGTCGTGTGGGCCATTTCGCGATCCGAGCGAATATTGCTACGCCGTCAAGATTTGACCAGGCCCATCGTTTCCGCCACTTGCAACGTATCGATGAACTCCGCCAGATCGACCACCAGTCCGTCCTTGAAGGTGAACTTGTCTATGAACTCGGTATTGTTCCACACGTCTGACGGGATAAAACGGACTTGCCCGGAACGATGAGCAAACACAGTGTCGCCGTCAACATGAAGGCTGGTGGTTTTGAGCTTGGAGAAATCCCACTTGTTCATAAAGCTTGTCATAGCGATGCGCAGGGATTCTGAATCATCCACTGTCTGTGTCATTGACCCTAACCGATCGCTCCCGACGATGCGAAAGCTGCAGGCGGGATCAAAAAACGCCATCAAAGCATCAATGTCATTATCCTGGCGAGCCTTATAGATTGTCTGGACGGTGCTTTCGAGTTCGCTTCGATCAGTCATAGTAAGCCTCCCTATTTGCCTGGCCAGTTTGCGCTTAATCGATCCGCGCCGCAATCGACGGCAAGGAGTCAGATGGTTTCAGCGTTCGATCTCGCACGTCCTTAATTGTTGCGAGACCGGGTGTTTGTGGGTGATGGAGTGGGAAACCCTTACGTGTCCTTTAACTCACTCGTATGAACTGATTGGAAATATTTTATAGATATACTCGGGACAGGAGACTGAGTTCGCATTTTGTGAGGACGCGATGGGCCACTGATGGTCATGCGCCGTCATAAACCTCGATCTGCCGCAAGCTGTTGATTGGAGCTCCTTTGACCGGCGAGTATTCCCTGTCCCTAGGTCCGCACTGAACATCAAATTATCCATCTGCGCGTATATACTGATTTTGTTCCTAAACAAAGGATTATTTTCATTCAGGTTGAATTCCTGTCACGGACGAAAGTTCTTCAAACGCATTTCCTCGCATGCACCATCGATACCCGGGAACAATGAGCCAGCAGCAACGCCCATTAGCCTAAGTTCTGCCAAAACCGCGGCGCGATCTGCATACGGCAGCTCAAATGCTGTTAGATAGATCTTGTTCGCGATCTGACCGCAGCGCTCCAAATAGTCTTCAACATCATCAACGGTAGTGATCGAGCATATGGCCTGCTGCGGAAGAGCGCGAGGGTTTTCAACGGCAATTGGATTCAAGATCGAGAAATGCGGCCTTACGTTAACGACAGAATATAGCTGCTGGAAATCTTTAAGCCATTCGGTGCGATCAGGGGCGTTGGATAGCCATGATGCTGCAGCAAGTTCCAAAATGCTGCGTTCTGAATGTTGTCCCTTAAGTCAAAATAGTGATTTGTTTTCGATGTAACTATGGCGTGCAGTTGTGGAATATCGATGCTTAGAAATTGGTTCAAATCTCGACGACTCGTTCTATGAAACGAAGTGCGAAGTCGATTACAAACTGGCTGGCCTCTGAATATATACCTGTCTGGAGGCAGTCTCCCTACCATGAGCTTAAATTTGTCCCATGTCCTTACTTTCTTGTCAGCAGCAATTTTACTCCTCTTGTCTGCTGACCCGCTTCTTAGAAGTGCTCGGATAACCCCGATCTGTTGTGTACCCTGGTAAGTGTTCGCGGTAACGCGAAGCCCTTTGTTGGTGAGCTTGAGTACAATGTTAGCGCGGTCTGGGAAGTTAACGTTGGGAAAGGCCTGGTTGAGTTCGGCCTGGGTGACTTCAGTGGTATCTGAGATACGCTGGAACTGTATCGGCAGCCAAAGCTGTTGGCTCGTTCGTTTATCAGTTGTCCTGAACTGGAGTACGTAAATACAGCGATTGTTGCCATTCTCAAAAACACAGGCCTGCGAACGCATGATCGTATTCGTCGATCTCGATCGTCAATTCACCCGTGGAATAACCCGTGAACGGCCCCTGCCACTGACCTTTCATATTATCCCTCCCAATAGAAAGGTCCTGCATTGCAGAGTCAGCGACCATGTTTTCACTCAGATTAACATTCTCATCGCCTGTCCTGCACTCGGAAAGCCTTAACAGTGCTGAAATTGCGGAAGAGTCATGCGACCGAAGCGGGTCCATTGGTCTCCTCCGGCATTCCCGCTCGAGTGGCGCAGACCGCCATAAAGTCATGAATGTCTTCGGGCGTCATTGCCTCAAAGACCTTACCTCCGCCGAGCAGATTTACGGTTTTCATGAATCTGCGGAAGTTGCCCTGGCTTGCATTGATCCAGGGAAAGTGGTTGGCGGCACGGACAACTCCTGAGGCAAGAGCTGGACGACTGCCGGTAAGGGAGCGTTCGAGCAAGGTCAGACGGCTATCCGCGCGGCGCAGCATCACGTCCAATGCCGGGAGCTGGTCATCAGGAATGGTCTGCTTCGCAATATGGCCGTTGTACCAGAGCCGCGAGATGGCGTTGTCGTCGCGGCGCATGTTAAGGGTGCGGGCAAAGAAGTGGATGCCAATGTTCTGTTCGAGATCGGCGGGATCGGTTATGCCGGCCAGCCACCGCTGACGGGCATATTTGAGGCACTCGACATGCGCCAGTCTCGCCCAGATGCCTTCTTCGTAGGCCAGACTGGGCTTCAGGTTGCCAAGTACACGCCACACTAGTTTCGAGTTTTCGATTTCGGTCCGGGCAGGATCAAGGTCGGCAAGGGGGGCAAGATCGACATCGAGACCAAGCTCGATGGACCATTCGCCCTCGCTCATCAGGTCACTGAAATCAGTGGTTGTGTAGCGGTCAAGATTGCCCACGATGTTGTCGCGCAACGTTTCAATGGTGCGGACGGAAAGGTATGTCAAGCGCGCCATTCATCCCTCGAAAAACATTCGTTCTTTTCTGACGGCGGAGAACGGGTCAAGCAGAAGGCGCTGAGCGTCGGTCCACAGATCAGGGTTGGTGGTATCAATGCCAAGATGGTCACATTTCGCCGTAAATACACGATGCCAGCGACGCCCTTCATACTCGCTGGTCCCCCACCGCAGCGTGTCAAGAACCTGCATGACGGCCGGAAGAAACACACCATTCAGCACAATGGGCGGGCCAAAAGCCTTCTCGCGCAAGACGTTCAGGTCCTGGTGCACATTGGCGGCCACGAGCACTTGGATACGCTCGGCATCAAGATTGACAGACAGCCGATCCGGTGGCAGCCTATCGTCGCGCACGATAGAAAAGATCGTGTCCATCTGGGCAAGCTTTTCGCGGCCGATATTTAGGACCTGCAAGTCTCCGAAAGCCAGAACAGCGCCTGTATCGAGGGAAATCGCGCCTTCGCCAAACTCCGGGTGGCAGTTTTCTATGGTTAAGGCAGGGATCGGTGTTCGCGCCCAGATCAACGGTCGGATTTCGACACGGCCGACAAGGACACCGGGATCAAACGAAAACCTGCCACCGGACAGTCCAAGTGGCACGACACGATTAAAATACGTGTCCAGGCAAGTGACAAATATGCCGACTGCGGCACTGCCGTCAGCGACTCTTCCAAGTAGACCTTCCTCAGTCAGACTGGCGGTATAGTCGAGTATGACCTGGTCACTGACGTTTTCCGTGACATCCGTCACCTCGAGACGGAATTCGCCGGAAAGATAGTCGCCGGTGTCCTCACTGAGAACCGGGTGGGGGAAACGCGTGCGTTCGTCAACCTTCATGCCATTGCCTCCGGGGCCGCAGTCAGTGACGCGCGAATTTCAACCGGACCATCGTATGCTTCCGACAGAGCGACATCGATGCGGCTGCGCCTGCCTGCCTCAACTGAGAATGAGACTTCGCCCCGGGCAACTGTCGCCCCTGGGGCCGAGACAATGGTCAGTGGCTCGTTGTAGCTCACACCTACCGCTTCGAGCCGCAACGTCAGAACACCACCGGCGTCGGGGGTCAAATAGATGCTTCGCATGTTCGGCGCCCCGCCCCGTGGGATGAGATTGCGGACATCCTGAAGGCGCACCGGCCGAACTGGGCATTGCCCACCGGGCCAATTGGGCTCCGGCCCGGGCTGCGGCCCTGGTCCTGGTCCTGGTCCTGGTCCTGGGCCTGGCGTTCGTCCACCACCATTCCCCTGCTCCGCCTCCTGATCAGTGACTGCCTCATCACCATCGATGATGGCGCGCGGGCGCTGTCTTGTTCTGCGAGGTTCAATTTTGTACCGGATGGTTTCCGGATCGTCGTCAGGTGACGTGCGGTTTTCCCGATTGGGCTCTGATTCTGCCGCGAAGTAGTCTCGCATTTCTTCTGCAGCAACCTCTGTGCCATACTGGATGAAACTTTCGGCCTCGATCGCTTTCTTAATTTCGAAGCCGAGCCTTTTGATAATGCGCTTTGCGTTCTCGCGAGATACTTCATCGGGGAGTCCTTCGGGTGAAAGCTCCTCGTGTTTTGGGTCTTCCAGCTTCTTGATGAAAGCGCTTCCCTCCTTGTCAAGGGGCGTGATGACCGCGACGAAATCCTGGTAAAGCGGAAACCGCGCAAACGGCAGACCAAAGTTCTTAAGGCTATCGGTGATCACGAGGCCGTTGCGTGTAATGCAGATTTTCTTTGGCAGGCCCTTCTCAACGAGCACCCTGATGCGTACGCGCCCAAGTGACGGGATGGAGACATCGTGGTTCTTTGCATCAGGAGATATGAGACAGCGGTAATGCTGTTGTGCAATCTCGAATTCCGCCCGATGGCCATTGGCCTCGGCGGCCTGCAGCATCTCTTGGGCTAGGAACAGTGGCGACAGGGTTTCGCGGCCGATGAAGATTTTGCCTTTATCGACGGCGAACTCCATCTGTCCCTCGTGAATGGCCGGAAAAAAGCTTTCAATGAGTGTGCTAGCAATGCGGTGTTGCCAGTCGGGCTCTTCGCGGAATCCTATTACGAAAACACTGGTGCCCCTTTCTTCGCGGCGTAGCCACTGTGGAAGATTGGAAGAGTCCTCCACTGCGCGGAAGTGCGGAAGCGCCCAGTAGCCGATCTGGCGTAGGGGACGCCCGTCTTCATCGTGATGGGAAACCAAGATGGACTTGCCAAGGGCGAGAAACTTCTCCGCACCCTCATCGCCATAGACCGTGGAATAAAATACAGTGCGCAGATCAGAGATAGCGAACGCGGCGTTCTTGCCGATGCCGAATGAGCCGCCTGAATCCTCCCGCTCCTTGGTGCTCACACCATTTGCGCGCGTCAGGGAATAGAAGGGCGTTCCCTTTTGGGCGGCAGGTCCGCGTGCTCCGCTCGTATTGAAATCGGAAATGCGCAGAACCTTTATGGTGCCAGCGGAGAGAAGCGTCCGGGCGTGGTTAAAGAACGCCCTTTCCTTCTCCCGGTTATCCAGGTTCGCCTCGGCGAGGCAGAGGTCCACGGTGCCAGCCAGCCGCTGACCGTCTGGAATCTGCTCGAGGGGGATCTCAAGCAGGTCAAAGGTCAGGCGAACCGGCAGAGAAACCGCAACATCGCGGCTGTTCTGCCCGAGTTCGCGTGCCGCTCCGGCATAGGGCTTGGCACGGTAGTTTTCAATGCCAGCGTGACTAATGCCTTCATCCTCTTCGCTTTCGTTGCTCAGGAACTGGAGCCTGATATCCGAATGTGCCATCAGTCCTCCAGCCTGAAATCGCTGTCCCTGCCGCCTGCATCACCCATGAAGCGTGCCTTTGCAGCTTCTATTTCCTTCTGCAGCGCCCTGAATATTTTCCGCGCATCATCATCGGTGTAATCATAGGAATTCTTGTTCGCTAGATTGCCGATCAGCCTGACGTCTTTGATTGCTCGGTTTACCCGGGCCTCTGCAAGCTCAACGAATTTCTTTCTCTTATCACGCATTCGGTACCTGCAGCATCACATTATGAATTTGTATATGGATTATTTACAGCTTAATGTCAATACATTTCAGAAATGTACGCGATATGTACGAATGTAAGGGGCAGCATGAAAAAGAAAGCATGGACGTTTCTGGCGATTACGGGACGCTGGCAGTACGCAGGAAATGCGGGCTATAACGATCAGCCAGGAAGGATCTACGAATATGACAGCGCTGTCGGGAATAGCCGGCATGTCCACCCAGGCGACATCGCCGTGCTCCGGGACGGACGCGGCATGCTGGGTATCGGCATTGTGGCGGATGTTCGCTCCGGCCCGGGCCATAAGCAGCGGTTTCGCTGTCCCGCGTGCGGCAGCACCGCCATCAAGGATCGCCGCACAATGCTCCCCCGCTATCGCTGCGGAGATGCGCATGTCTTTGACCAGCCCGTCAGCGAAACTGTTTCTGTGATGAAGTATGCAGCGGACTTTGGAGGAAGCTTTGTGGGGGTCAGTGGCATAGACGCGACTACCCTCCGCAAGGCTGTCCTGCGCCCCAGCACCCAGAAATCGATCGAAGAAATCGATGCCTCAAAAATTGCGCCTCTCGTCGCGGCCATGTCCGCGTCTGCAGGAGGCCTTTTCGAGGGATTTTTCCAGGGGTGGAATCTCGACAACCTTCCACCGGAGGTCGACGAAGAAGCCTATCAACCCTCTTCGGGTGACCGACGCGAAGCGATTCTCCGCGCGATTCGGGCGCGCAACGGCCAAAGCAAATTCAAAACTGATCTTATCAGACGATATGGCGCCCAGTGCATGATCAGCGCGTGTACGCTGATGCCCGTGGTCGAAGCGGCCCATATCTGGCCGTATCGTGGACCTGAAGACAACCATCCGGCCAACGGTCTTCTGCTGCGAGCCGACCTGCACACGCTCTACGATCTCGATCTCCTGGGCATAAGTCCGGAGACGTTCGAAGTTGAAACTGCAGACGGGCTACTGGGGTCGGATTACGCTTCGCATGTTGGAACAAAGCTGCTCGTCTCAGGAAAAGCGGCGCCATCCCGCGAAGCGCTTGCCCTGCGATGGGCCGCATTTCAGCAAACGAAAAAGGCGCTGCTACCGATTTGACCGGCATGAGTTCCAGTCGGACATCTGACGTTCTTTCACAAGTGAGAGAAAATTCCCGACATTCATCAACCACTCCCGCTGCCTTGGCCTGTATGTCTCATGCATGGCGGCGGGCAGCACAAGCTGCAACCTGGCCTTCTGCATTTCATCGGTCTGCGTCTCGGAAATACCCGGCTCAAGTGTCAGAAGATGTTTGATCTCAATCCGGTCGGCTTCTGCAAGCACCTGCCGCCAGCGATCCCTGCAGGTTGTCTTTGCACCGAGCATGATCAGGTCGGTGGTTGGCCATTCAGGGTCATGATAGGCTGCTTCATCCGGAAACAGAAAATCTGGCCCATTCCGCTTTTCGGTAGTGGCTTCGCGCTTGTGTCTGATGGCATGAAGCCGGAGAATCTCTTCGATGTGATTTCCCAGCGCATAGCCGGCGCGAGACTTCCTCCTATTCTGTACGCTGAGCGAAAATCCGACGAATGCATCAACGTCAGCCTTGCCGTCGAGCATAAAGCCCTGTTCCAGCCTCCTGCTCACAATATGCTTTTCGAGTGTCATGAAGAGACGCTCTTCCAGATCCATCCATTCAACGAGCGCAAGGTCGGGATCGGCAAGCGCGTCGATGCCTCTGGCGGCGTTCCGGGCAAACGTCGAGAACTCGCGCGTTCCTGGAAACTTTTCACCGAATTTTTTCAGAAGCCGATCCAGCCACTGATCGGCGGTCGAAACAACCTCAATGCCGATAAGCTCCAGGATATAGCGGGATGTAAAGTCAAGGCCGCGCCCTGTCGTCTTACGGAGGTCTTGCTGTACGATCTCGAAATCGGCTGTGAGCTGCAGGCCAAACAGCCATAGAAGCTGCTGTTCGATCGAGCTGCCGTGCGCGCACATCAAGGCGAGTAGAGAGCCAGATTTTGGTTGACAGAGGAATAGTGTATCTCCCTCTTTGGCGCGGTAGACAACACTTTCCACCTGCTTCGGGTAGTACAGGCGGTACTCCGGGTCACGGTGATCTTTCTTCTGTCTGCTGTCATACCAGGTTCCGGTCAGGTCGATTCGTTCGGGCACCTCTTCGTCACTGAGCCAGACGTAGCTGACGGGCAGAACGGTTTTTGTCGCCGGCGACCCTAGGAAGGCCCTGAAATCGCTTACTCCCTGAAACTCGTGACCGCGCGAAACCTTGCGGTCAACTTCGGTGCCTTTCAGAACCTTGGCCCCCACGCCGACAAAATAATCAGACAACGATCCCTGCTTCACGCCATTCCCTCTTCGAGGATTGATCGTATCTCCTGACACCGGATGTCTGAAGTTAGCCACCGGACTGTGCGATCGATCGTTTCGTCTAGTCCGATCTGACGGGGACCGCGGATCGCGCATTCCCAAATCGTCAGCTGCCGCCAGTCGAGCGCCTCAATTTGGGCACTGACCACATTGTCCCGCTGCTGGTTACGAGCGATTTTCTCCAACCAGAACTCCTGTCTTGTGCCAGGCATTCTAAAAAGCGAGCAGTTATGCCCATGCCAGAAGCAGCCATGTACGAAGATAGCCGCGCGGTGCTTCGGAAAGAGCAGGTCGGGCTGCCCGGGAAAATTCTTCGCATGGATCCGGTAGCGGAAGCCCCGCGCATGCAGCGCGCTCCGGACCAGGAGCTCGGGCTTTGTGTTTTTCCCCCTGATACCGGACATCATCCGGCTCCGGGTCTTCGAATCTACGATATCAGGCAACAGCCCTCATCTTCCTGCGGGTTGATTTATCCGAACGGACGGCAGCTTTGATAAATGGCTCCATGTGCCGCGCTACAGCCTCCACCACCGGCACTACCACGGCATTACCAAACTGGCGGTAGGCCTGTGTATCAGAAACCTCTATCTGGAACTCCCGTTCGCCGGGCTTTTCGAACCCCATCAGGCGGGCGCATTCGCGGGGCGTCAGACGGCGAGGATTTTTCCGTTTCTGGCTGACAAGTATTTCCGATCCGTCTTTATGATAGCGGGCAGACAACGTTCGCGCCACGTCGGAGCCACCCACGAGGCCAAATCCGAAACCATTACCCTTTAGCCGATGCTTTTCCGCATACTTCTGCAGATAGCTCCAGAGGTGGTCGGAAAGCGTGTAGCGGTCAAGCACCCTCCCCTTTACTCCTCCAATAAACCGCTCATCAGGACCTTCGCTGCCGTCCTCCGGATGAAGGATGGATGCAAGTCGCGGCCCCTGCATCGGATCGGGAACCAACAGGTCATCGAAGTCGAATTCATTGTCATCGCGAAACCCGACGATGAATATTCGCTCACGGTGTTGTGGCACCCAGGACCTTGCGTCGATGGTGCGCGTCTGGATCTGGTACCCAAGATCTTCGGTCAGCGTCTTCATGATGACATCGAAGGTGCGGCCCTGATCATGACTTTTCAGGTTCTTGACGTTCTCCAGAAGGAATGCCTTCGGGCGGTGATGCTTGATAATGCGGGCGACATCAAAGAACAGGGTGCCCTGCATGTCGCACTGAAAGCCATGCGGGCGGTTGAGCGAATTCTTCTTGGAAACCCCGGCCAGCGAGAATGGCTGGCACGGAAAACCTGCGAGCAAAACATCGTGCGAAGGGATCTCCTCAGCCTCAATCTTGGTGATGTCTCCTTCAACTTCATGATCATCATACCGAAAATTCGCCTGATAGGTTTGCTTGCTGAAGCGGTCCCACTCCGAGGTGAAGACACACTTGCCACCAATGGGCTCAAACCCGCGGCGCAACCCGCCGATCCCGGCGAACAGATCAATGAAGGTAAACGCGTGCGTCGTCTGGTTTGTAGCAATCCGGCTGTCCGCCAGTGAACGGAGCGTCTCTATGACTGGCCTGCGCGGCCCTGTCCCACCACTTTCGGGGCGGTAGGCTGAATGCTCATCAAATCCCACGCGCTCGGCGGTCTCCTCTATGGTAGGGCCGGCCTTCTGTCTCAGCTCTGGAAATGTGGACATGGAATCTCTTTCGGCAGGAATCGCTGGGAGTATTTATGACACAGTGACACGAGAACATTTAGGGAACAATTAAAAAGTCAGAAAAGAATCCACAGAGATTCAATGCCTTGTATTCGCAAACGACTCGCTCTCAAACTCACCGATTCCCAGGAACATCTCTATTCCAGACATCCGCACGAAGCCACTCAGACTGGCCAGATGGAATGCATCGGTCCCAAGGCGTAACGTCCGTCAAAACACACCGGGCCTAACAACGATGCCTCTTATGCCTTTCTCAGCCATGAGAGTATTTCGGGTTCACCAAATACAACAAGATGCGCTCGTGCACGTGAGAGGGAAACATAGGCCAGTTCTGGTTCGTCGGCGATCTCGCGCGTTGCCGCTAGAACAACAACCCGTCGCTCGAGCCCTTTAAAAGCGCGGACTTGCTCCACCTGCACGCCTTCCGGAAAGGCGGAACGGTTTCGGATGGAGGAAAGCACGGAGGCATTTACACCGAGAATGGCGATGTCTTCGGGCGCAATTTTTTCCTGGATGATGAGACGGCGGACTGTGTCGACGACAAGACCTGATAGCCTATCGCTGGCACATTCATTCCATTCGACGGCTATGCCCTCAGGGCCATCCGCCGTGACAGGAATACCCCTATAGAACAGCGATGCGGCATTGTGGATATTGCGTGTATTTCGCAAGTTCCTCGTAAGGTGAATCGGAACTATTCTGAATGCTGTTAGTTCACCGACGATATCTCCGTAAACGCTCTGGTTCGTATCGAAAAATGCATGAAGAATTGCGGTTTCCGGCTGTGCCAAAATCTCTTCCAAAGCGATCCACCAGTGAGTGCGGAAATCCTGAGCTTCGTCCACGATTAGCGCCTCAAATCGGAGAGACAAATCTCCTCTTATATGGGCGAGCATTCGTTCTATGGCTTTCTCCAGCTGCGTCTCTCCTTCGCCGCATACTTGCCCGGTGATATAGGCGCAGAGATCGGGGAGAGCGAATACTGCCACAGTCGACTCAGTGTTGGCGAGGCGCTCCTTGATATGAGCTGCCAGCGGCCTGCTAAGGCAGATCAGGGCAGTTTTCAGACCTTGCCGCGCAAGGCGGACGGCGTCTTCGATCGCCACGATCGTCTTGCCCGTGCCTGCTCCTCCGCCAGCTGCCACCCTTGAAAGGTGTCCCACCGCATCGAGGATGTGAAACTGCTGCGGGGTCAGGGTGTTGATGGCGCGATCGTCATCATCGAGGTAATGCCCGAGTGGAGCTCGGAGCAGAAACGGTGACGCCAGAAGCTCTTCGAATGCACGAACGCCGTCGCCTCCGAGATCATCCGCCATACCACCCGAAAGCCGTTCCCTCACCCAGTGATCTATATTGTCCAGTTCATTACGGCAGCAAAAAATTTCGCGTGCACCGTCGGCCCCAAGATTGTGAGGAGGTTCGATAGTGTCCGTAAACACCACCCCATGCCGCATGCGTATCTTGCGTCCCACCGGCCAGTGCTTCTGACGTTTTGCCTGTTTGAGAAGTTCATGCTTTGAAGAAACTGCCTGGCGTATCGGGTTTTTGATGATGCGCCGGATCCGATGGCGATCGGTGCTTAGCCATCGATCGATTTCGGGATCAAAGGAAATTCCACCGCCCTTGACCTCGATAGTGAGGTAGCCGTGCGCAGGATGCAGAACTACGAAATCACATTCGCCGTCCTTTTCTTCGCCTGTGGGCGACAGCCCAAGCCAGGGGCGGCTATAAAACACGACCCATCCGCTGCCAAGTTTTTTTTCGAGCAGATCGTAAACCCGGACCTCTGCGCTGCGTAGTGCATCCTCGCGAATCTGCGCCGGCAACACTGCTGGCCACATACGTGCCATCAAGCGTCCCTTTTGAGAAAGGAAGTGAAGAATCCTGTTTCGACGGAATCCGGTTTTCCCACAAGCATGGCGCGATCGAGAAAGCGGTTGAACTCCTCGCAGGACGTCTCGGGTGCCAGAACACAGGAATGGCATGCCGCAAGTGAGAGGCCGTCATCGGACGTCAGCATGTCCTCAATGCAGAGTGGATCAGATGAACACCATGTCTGCGCCTTCAGCGCCGCACGGATGCTGCGCTCCATGCGCAGAGGATCGCCTTCGCGCTGAAGCCCACCAAGAGTGCCGTCGTCGTCAGTCGTGGCCGTGTACACCAGCACACCTGCCATCGGGCTCTCGCCAGAATCTACGTAGAGACGTTCTCGCAAGGCCGTAGAGGAATAACCGCAATCCAGTGTCAGCTGGCGCATCAATGCGTGTGCAAATGTATGCACCAGAAGAAAACGCGGCGTTATTTCTCGTGGCGATGGTGTGTCAGCTCCGTATCTTTCAATCCATTCCGCTCGCCAGCGATCATCAATTCTGGACGCGCGGTTCTGTACGGAGGTCAGGCTTTCCCAGCGACATAACTCACTTTCGTCAAATTCGAGGAAGACGCCTTCCCCTCGTACCTCTATCGCAGGCAGCCACTCGAGCCTTACCGCTGAGAGCGGCGCCACATTTGGTCCTTTGGCATCTCCAGGTGGTACAATACGGGTGAAACCAGTCATTGCCCGAACTTCGCGTAGGCGGGTCGCCTTCACGAGCCGTGAGAACCAGGGTCGCAGCCCGGCTGGCACGGTCTGGGGACGGATTTCGAATTCTCGATCAAGTCCATGTACCTGAACCCCGCCCGTGAACTGGCGATACTCTTCCAATCTTAGGTTGTCGGTATTGATTGCGTCCTGCGCATTCAGCCGCCGCTCGATTTCCTCGCCCAGCTGATCCGGCGTAAGTTGAAGTTCTGCGAGGACAGGAGCCAGATCGCCCCGCCCTAGCATCCTGATGTACAATGGACGATCCTCGGGTAACGTATTGATGATGGGATCCCAGTGGACGCCGAGAGCTTCCTGGAGGCGATCAGACCAAGGTGGAATGCTCAGGGCCGACTCAATCACGGGGAAATACAGGTTCGAGGCACCGCGTTGTACCGCCCGGGGCTTGTGCTTACACGTCTCATTTGCTCCGGAAATCCATGGACGTCGGCCACGACAGTCGGGAAATCTCCTCCAAGTCTCTGCTGAGAAAATACCGTCCATGGAACGCCGCGATTTGCATTTTGGGCAACTCAGGATGAGTCCTGCCAGACCTGGCTGTTCGGAACGGAGCGTCAGAAATCCCTTACGGTTTCCGCATTCCCCGGTGTGTTGCACCCATGAGTGCCATGGAAATTCATCAATATGGCCAGTTTCACAGGCCATCACGAAACGGACAGGAATGACATAGACATTCTGCCGCCCGGGCGCCTTGCGGGTACATTCCTGGCAGAACCGTCCGGCGCGTCCAGGTTCGTCGCCCCAAAGATCTTCCGGTCCGATGCGGTCACATTGGGGGCATTGAAGCCATGACGGAAACCGAACCGCGACCAGAGCTTTTTCCGCATCCGAGTCTTTCGCGGGGTCCCGGACCGGCGGCAGGCGAAAACCCTTGACCTTTAGTTTTTTCTGAAGCCTTTCTTCTCTGATCGCCTGTTGGTTGAGCATTCCTGCCGGCGCGAAATTCCGATCCCATTCATCGAGGCCCGCGGCCACGGCAGAAATGGTCGCACCACCAGCGCGGAAGTCGATGATAGCCCCCGGTCCAAATGTGGCTGCCGCAGCACTGCGGCGCAGTTCACCCAGATCATTGCGTGGCATCGGGCCCTCTCAGTCCTTCTACAAGCCGATAGTTAGTTGCTGGCTCAACGCCACGCATTGTGTTGGGGGTTGG
This sequence comes from Phyllobacterium brassicacearum, assembly GCF_003010955.1. Taxonomy (GTDB): domain Bacteria; phylum Pseudomonadota; class Alphaproteobacteria; order Rhizobiales; family Rhizobiaceae; genus Phyllobacterium; species Phyllobacterium brassicacearum. Next base: position 99,312 of record NZ_PGGO01000008.1, on the reverse strand, counting down.
CCAAGCCTGTCCAACTGCGCGTCCAGCCGCACGCATGGCCGCAGCAAGTTCAGCTGCTTGGAGCAATGAGGTTCTTGGATATTTGCTCCAGTATTGTTGCGGCGAACGGCGGATCCACCTTTGCAGACGGGCTTTCAGCTCAGCCTCCACGTCGGCTTCGAACGGATCGACTCTGCGCGCGCGCGCCGCAATCTGCGCAATCATCCGTTCCGCTGCCTGGATCGAATTATCATCGAGCACTGGACTGCGCAGACGTTGCGGAATGAGATGTCGCACGACCGCGACAAGAACAGCATGCAAGGCGCGATCCCTTGCCCGCGATGCAAACGGCGTAACACTGGTCGCTTCGACCTCGCGGTAAATCGTAGAATGCCACGTTCTGAACGTCTCGAAATGGGATCGATCACGCGGCTTGGCGTTATTTAGTACAGCCACTACCAGGCCAGGTACCCGGCTGCGGCCAACGCGACTGGTAGCCTGAATATATTCTGCCATAGTTTTTGGCTGACCATTGACCACCATTAGTCCAAGCCGCGCGATATCAACGCCGACGCTGACCATGTTGGTAGCAAGAACCACGTCAAGCGCCTCGTCGTGTCCCGCAGGATTTTTGAGGGTCTCAAGCATCTGACGGATTTCGGCCTGTGAAACGCGGGAGGTCAGTTCCTGAACTGATCGCAGCGCGCGCGCCGCTTCGCCGCACGCGTTGGCGAACAGCCGGATCGTGTCATGAACGTCATCCTGCATGAGGACGAGCGCGCCGCCGAGTTCGCGCAATGAGTTGAAATAGGCAACCAGTGTCCAGTAGGCATCTCGCTGGTTTTCCCCGAGGCCGGCCAGTGCCGTCTGGAGTAGTGAAGCGGATACGGCCTGGAGAGTGAACTTGGCTGAGCGGCCAGCCGTGGAAACAGCGAGGTAGCGCCGTCCTGGCAGAATCCTGTCCACCACCGTAAAGCCGGAATTGTCCGCATTCAGGCCGGGAGGAGGAAACTGGCAGGTAGTCCGGTCAAAGAGGGCAAGCACCTGTTCGGATGCACGGCGGATGGTCGCAGTCGAGCCAATGATCTTCGGTTTTGTTCCGTTTGCAGAGAGAATAAGATCAAGAGCCGACTCATAAAGGCCGGACATCGTTCCGAGCGGTCCGGAGATGAGATGCAGCTCATCCTGGACAATGAGCTGGGGCTGCGCAGGCCCGCCCACTGCAAACAGAGATGCGGTCGCCGCATTGCGCACGATTTGCGCGAACTTGTCGATTGTGCCGATCAGAAGTGTAGGACGAAACGCATAGAGGTCTTCGTCGACGGTCCAAACGGGCAGCGTTTGGTCAGAAAGGATGCAGCCGGAGTTCTCGCAGCGGACCATTACAGAATCGATCGGCTGCGCCTGGGTGTAGGCGAGTCTTTCGCTGCAGCACGGGCAGTGGAGCAACTGTTTCGGCGTGGGCTTTGAGGAATCTGTGACGCTATCGAATGCCATCTGACGGCTGTTCGGAGTAGCGCCTTCGCCAACCCAGAGGCCAATGGAAAACTGTTCCTGCCCGAGTTTCCCCGCATAGGGTGTAGCTATTTTCCCGCGACGTATGGCTTCGCACGCGCAGATCATCGCTGCAGCGCGGATAAACTGCTGGGTCGTCAGAAGCCGCAGCGTGTAACGCATAATGACCGCGACGCCCGCACCGTCGTCAGGACTTGACGCGCTCAGGCGTCGATGGAAGGCCACGAAGGCAATAAGACCGAGATATGCTTCCGTCTTTCCGCCGCCTGTCGGAAACCAGAGAAGGTCCATCACCGCGCGATCGGGGTGTGTGCCGTCAGCCGCGCTTTCAAGGGCCAATAAGAAGAAGGCCAATTGGAACGGACGCCAGCGAAGGGGCTCGTGCTCAGACCATTCTCGCTGCGTCGCCATGGCCAGATTGGCGAGACGGAAGGACGCGCAGGCGGCTTCCGACGATGCAAGGAAGTCGATACCCGCAGCCATGCGGCCGAGGACGCGACGAGCTTCCCGAATATGGCCTTCTGCAACGGATACGAAGGGCGCGGAGAGCTCGGAGATCTTTCCTTCCTGAAGCGTGATCCATCGCGCATATGCACGGGTCAGGCGTTGCAGCCCGGCGATGAGGTCTGGTGTGGCCGAACCAGCCAGCCAAGATGCGGAGAGCGGATCTTCGGCATCCTGCGCAATGCCCTGAAACACTTCATCGCCGTCTGGGCTGACGGCTTCTACAGTTGCTTCAGGTATCCAGGCAGTGCGGACGGCGAGCGCCGCTTCCAGATCATCTGGATTGAGTGTCCAGTCTGCGGAACAGGTATGGCCGGCAGCAAATTCGCGTGCCTCCCGGTAAAGGAGCGCTGACGACCAGTCGTCATCATCGACCGGAGCGCGGCGACTGGGCCGGGCGATGAGCCTTGTGCCCGTATCAGGCAGGATTTCGAGCGTCACCTGGAACAGAGTCGACTGCTCTGCGGCGGAGCGGTTACGTTCCTCGGGAGTGAGGTCATTCACGAGCGTCATGGTGGCAAGCATGCCATCCGCGAATGGCACTGAGCGGACGTTGACGCGCAATCCCGTGACTTCACCCGATGAAAAGGAAACGTCGCGCGATCCGGACTCCAAACCGACAGGGATCGGATCTGGAACATGCTGCTCCCGCCTCCATACGCTTTTCCCTTCGTGGTCGATTTCCCGGTACATGCCAAAGGCAAGCTGAACTGTAACCGAAGGACAAGCACCGTCCGGTCCAACCGCCGCAAACGAGACACCAGCAGTGGACGGGCGACGCATCGGAACTGCGTGCGCCTGGGCTTGGTCTTCGGCATCGTCGCTTCCGTCGTCTCCCCCAGGAGCAACCGACAAGCGTTCATCTTCCTCGGGTGCAACGGCAGTATTTCTGGGCCAAAGAATCCCCGTCAGATAGACGTCTGACGGACGCGCTGTCAGGATTTCGTCGGGTGCACGTGGACCAATCAAATCCTCGCGAAGCCGCGTCAATACCGTTTCACGCGCTTGGATTGCCTCAAGGCTCGTCATGTCTTTTTGTCCCCGAGTTTCGTTCGTGAGAAACCAATCAGCATCGGAGCGAGCAGGAACCCACTCGAACACCAGGGCTCATGCAGTTGCTCGCGCCGAGGATCATCCGGCCGGACCGCAATGGTGCGTATGCCTGCAGATCGGATGAACGGCAGATAGCTTGGCGGCGGCCAAGTACCGCTCATATTGGCGATCGTGGTCAGGTCATCTTTGAGCTTCCGTGACAACACGCCGACGCGCTCGTTGTCCCTCGTCTTGAGCGCCAGGTTCCACCCGACGGTCTTGTCCGCGGAAGCGAATAACCTTTGCTGAATTGGCTTCTTGATCAACACTCCTTGCGCCTCAAGGGCATCGGCCTGTGTGGGAAACGCACTCTTTCCAACAAGTCCTTCAGCGTCAATGTCATAAGAACGGCCGACCTCGATTTGCACACCGCCGCGCACGAATTTCCAGACACGGCCCTCAGCTTGGGAAGAATGCGTTCCGGGAGAATCGCCGATCGAAAGGCGTTTACGGGCGCGCGTTGCCCCCACGAACATGACGCGGATTTCCTCATTTGCTTCTTCGTTGCTCCCCTCTCCAACTGTCGGAGGAAGGTAGAGACAGACTTCCTCAGCCTCCCGCCCCTTGCTCGCATGAATGGTGCCAATAATGGGACCTTGCTCCCCAAATTCTGGGCTCGTGAAGGGAACCGGAGGATTCGAACGAGCCAGAACGGCTCGCAGGTGATGAAGATCAATGACCGTATCGCTCTCACCAGCCGCCTCGAATAGCAGCGTCCAGGCCTCGTCTATCGATGGGATACCATGGCCGTTCGCGATCCGCTCGTGCCAACGAATATGGAATTCGCTGCGCGTCAGCTTCCTCGCAATGTGATCCCAGAAAAGCAGGCCAACCCATCGAGGGACGCACGGAGGCAGCCCCGACATGCGTAACCGGTGCGGGACGTCCTGATTGTAGCTGGAGGCTATCAGGACATCGCATCGCCTCCGCATCAGCACGAGTGCAGCCTCTGACAGTTCAGCAAGACGAAGATTTTTTGTAGGCCCAACATACTCGTGTGCCAGACGGACTATTTCTCCACGAACCTGTGCGCCACGCTTAGCGGCCGACACGCTGTCGTCGAGTACTTTCTTTCTGACGCCGATAAAAATTTCGAGCAGTTCGGGAGAATTCGTGCGGTGGACCTGAGATAGCGCGGCCCGTCCGAATCCTCGTGCCACGAGGCCATCCAGCAGCCGCACCCCATTGCTGCCGGACAGAGCGTCATCTTCGGTAAACCCATAGATGGCCTGCGCCTGATCCGCGAATACCGTCACTCCACATTCGGCATTCAGTACATCGACAATTGCAAGTACGAACTCTGCCCGCGGACCGATTATGTCCTGGGCTTCATCAACGATCAGATGACGGGTGCGACGGAGGTCATCGCGGACATCTTCATCTTTGAGGACCTTTGACAGGGTCTTCTGAATGTTATGGTCATAGTTACCTGACAACGTTGCTTCGGCGGAGAATCCCGACTGAATACTCCAAGCGTAGGAATCCAGTGTGGCAATCCGCACCGATTCCGCATCTCCTGCATCCTCAAGCGTTGCGGCGAGACGATTCCTGATTTCGTGAACGGCTGTGCGCGCAAAGCTGACAATCCAGATGCGCGAGGCGGGTACACCATTTTCGATTAACGATGCTACGCGGTGGCACGCGACGTGTGTTTTGCCGGTACCGGGACCGGCATCGACCAGAAGGCGATCTTCTGGCGCAGCGCGAATGACCGTTTTCTGCCCATTGTCAGGATCATCCTGATATCGAGGGTCTGCGGTGACCAGAATCTCTTCCGAACGGACATCATCGTTGCCAACTTGATGGATCGGAAGATTGATTGGATGAGTCATATTACCCCGAAGCGCGGCCAGCGCCGGCTATATTTGGAGGCGATCCACACGCCACCTGCAGGAGGGCCCGCGTTACTCTCGCAAATTCCCTGCCGTCCCGCGTTACAAGTACCTTGGCTACCTTCAGCAAATATGGTCCCCACCCCCCGTCGCCTGTTGCCCGATCTGAGATAACACTACCAGTGGGAGGATTGGCAACTGGCTTCGGCAAATTGCGTTAATTGAAATTCGACCGGTGTCATGTTTCCAAACATCTTTACCAGAGCCCTGCGACCTCCTCGCCACGTGGATCCCACTAAACTGGGCCCCAAAGCGGTCACGCCACTGCAACATGGGGCTGGACGTGGTGCAATCTAATGCCATGATAAATACGCAGGCGGCGTAAGCCCACGGCATGACGGTCTCGAACTGGCCGATGAGCGTGGCGCCGTTGTACTTGGCGGACAGCGCCCAGTCCGCCGCTGTGTAAGCAGTCTGCTCCTGTGCCTTGACCGTTTCCATGAGAACCCTTATTGGCGACGTGAACTGCCCAATCGCCATGAAGGCGAGCCACCCGCGTATGCCGGTCAGCTCACTGTCCGGCGAAGTAGTGTCGATGAATGCCAAGTAACGTCTCCAATTGTTGATAGGGCATGATTGACCTCGGTCACGGCTGCGGACACAGCCGTCACAGTGGTTAATCAGTACGAGCGGCGCATCGCGGCATAAACGCCAAGCCGTTGCCAGCGCACTTGCTCCGCGTTCATGCGGCACTGGATGTAAATGTCGGTGCCTAGCTTGGCGCCGTAACTCTTGCAGGATTTGTCAGCAATTATGTCAGCTGAAACGCACCCTGCCAGCGGCAGGATAAGAAGGATGAGCAGGATCTTACGCATGATCAATCACCGTCGCTATTCAGTTCGCTCAACTCCGAGCTGATCGTATCGAGGTACTGCCAGATGTCAGAGTAATAGCGGCCATGGTCTTCCAGTGCAGTGTCGAGGCGCCCGACGATGAGGTATGTCCTATATGCCAGCTCGTTCCGAAGAGCGGTAACTGCTCCAACCACGAGGAAGAGCATGAGCACGACGACAATTGCCGACATACATATCACCATGCCGACATTGTGATTGATCAGGTCGATCATCTCTTCCTCCACTTGAACAGTTGCTGGATCAGGAAGAACCCGAATCCGAGCGTCGCCCCAAAGAACACGCCACGCTTGTTGATGCTGAGCCTGACCTTGCGGCCGACGGTCATGGAGGGAATGAGCGTCTTGCCGACACTGATGCTGAGGTTGCGCGACAGGCGGACGCGCTTGCGGAATCCTATACGCATCAGCGCTTTCCCTTCGTCAAGTAGTTGATCATGTACTGGCCTGGCACGATCGCCGTGTCCGGTCCGAGCTTGCGGATGGTGAAGTCGGGATCGTACTTGATCGTAGTCCGGGTGCCTTCACACACGTCTGCCAGCACGTAACTGGTGACGCTGTCCATGTTCAGGATGGCCCAGCCGATGATGGCGAGGCCAGCCAGCCCCGCGACCGTTTCGAGTATGTCTTTCATGTGCATTCGCAGAACACCCAGACAGCATCGTGACTTTCGTTACACAGTGGCAAATTGCGGATCATCGTACCTGCCTTCCGTAATGGTCCATGCCCACGCCAAGCCCATAGGCGTTTGGCGTGACTTGCAGCATCGGGTCGTGTGGTACGGCGCGTCCGTACTGATCCATTCCCATGCCAAGGCCGTAGGCATTCAACTGGACGTTGCCGGAACCCAGCCCAGACCCCGTCGTCGGCTGCATGCCATTCATGGCCGTTTGACGGGCAGGATAGTAGCCTGAACCGTTCGCTATGCGATAAGCTAGCGCGTCATTGAGCATGGCCTTGGTCTGCGGGCTGGTGGCGCAGCCGGATAGCGCCACAGCCGCAGCTATGGAAGCGATCATCATTTTCACCTTTAGTTGTGTCCCGTCAAAACCCCTCACTATGAGGGTCAATTGTGCAAACGTGCAGTTCGCAGGCGGACGTTTCCACGACCGCGCGGGTTTCTCATTAGCAGTATGAATAGACTCGCGCTTGCGTTTGGCTGCCAATCTTATGTGTTGAGACGCCAACCGGGGCCTAGTTAGATTCGGCGAATTCGTCGTGCGCTAATGGCGCAATGCGGACAGCTATGTCGGCCTCATGCCCCGGGGTTTGAGCTGTTTCGGCTCGAATTCAACTGCGTCATGCGCCGAAAAGCTCGATAAGTGCAATTACTCGCCCCGAATTGGTGATCTTCTGAACAACGCCTCCAATCGGGTTCATGCTGTCCGTCACCAAAATGCCCACTCCTTTCGGCAAATGCATTTCCGTAGTCACCTTTCCGATCTCGCCTCTTCCTTGCGGCGAAGGAACGCGGCGCAGGTTCATCAACCCACGTGTTTAAACCTTAACTTAGGTAACGGGCGTAAGAATGTTTTTGGACGTTTCGGCAAGATTAGGAGGCTGGCTTTGTCCACCAGGACATCACTTTCGCAAACTCTCCATTGCGGCGGCGTATACTGCGACGGCGTGGAAATCCACAAAGTCAGCGTTTACGTTCGCTAGGTCGGCAGCGGGATACATTTTTTCCCCATATACCATCTTCTGGGCCCATTGAGTACGATTGGCAATCTCGTCGCCTAATAGATTGCGTATGCGAATTTCTGCCCGGTCATAGAAATTGAGATCCCGCTCACGAAGAGCCGCCTCTACTGCTATTTCTAAGTTCGCGCCTCTTTCTCCGCGCATAAAGTATGTTATTCGAGAAAGTTCGGCGATGTTGTACATGGCTGGTCTGATCGCAAGCGTCATTTTGTCGGGTGATGCAGATACTGCAAAAGTAGCCGATGAGGTCGATACATCTATACTTGCCATATTAATGGCAAACGCTTTAGAAATTTTTACAAGCAGATCTGATTTTGCCTGTGCGTTGATATTAGACGAAAAATATACGGTATTCGTGAAATTCACCTTTCCGTGTAATACTTCTTCCACTAAGAAATACTCAGGAACAATACCGGACAGCAGTCCGTCGATTATACTGCACTTCTGATTGCGCTTATCCCAATCCTGAAGGGACGCCCCGTCAGGCTCTGAGCGATCGAGGGACAGCGGTGTAACTGTGATCGACGAGGTGTTTGAAAAACGAGCAACCCCTCCCGCCTGCACATCAGCAATCCGTTTGCTGAGAACGACACCGCCGATTTTTGCATCGACGTTGGAGGAGACGTTCAGGCCTTCGATATAGTCTTGAGTACCTACATAATTCCCAGGTCTCTGCTTTTTATAACAAGTCCTTAGATAGGGCTTTTCATCATCAATTCTGATCACGAAACCCGGGAAGATTGGATTTTCTACAAAAATAGGAAAAGCTCGGTACTTCCAGATAAATATCTTGGTCATTGCCGCCTTGTACTGTTGAATAAGCTCGACAGCGTGTGCCGACCCTGCACTCAAGGTCCTTTCCAACTGGGAACCGTTTTGCTGTGTGCTCCTTCGCCGATGCCACTTCTTCCTTTCGGTAGATGCGCGCAGCGCGGGTGTCATCGAACTCCATATCGATTTCGGCGAGAAAGATCGCTTCGACATGATCTGCACAAATCTGCGCGGGCCGGCCGTCAACGCCAAGGATGCACTCAACACCGTCGCAGGCGCGAACTTTGAAGAAGTTCATGTCAGCTTGGGACAGCCCCACAAACAAGTACCGCGGCATTAATGCGCTTTCCCGCGTAGTGTACGTATGCGTCCGCTTGTTCTTCACTTCCATGCGGCGCCGCGGGTAATAGACGTCGTAGCCGGCCTTGCGGACATTCTCCGAGGCTTTCACTTCCGCCTTCACATTGGTCCGCACGACGTACCAGTGCCTGTCTTTGTCTATCACCGCTTTCATCAAGTCTGCCTGCTACTGAATGAGATTTTGAGCGGGCTTCACCCCTGCCCGTGCCATGATCTCGCGCATCTGCCTGCGGTACCGCACCTCATCGCAGAGCTGTGCCGTTGAGGGACAGAAAGCCTTGTTTGCATCCTTCACCTCGCCCTGGCGGAAGCGCTCCACAGCAGCGAGCACATCGACGCACTCAAAATCCTCAACGGCTTCGAGGTAGGCGCGGAGCTGCAGGTCAGGGTCTGACATGGGCGATTGCGGGAAACTGCCGAACAACTTGGTCAATGATTTCGTCGCCTCGATCTTCTCCGAATTGTTCATTTTCCTGTAGCTCCTGAATGAGTAAACGTGCTGCGTCTGTTGATTTCCGAACATGGACAAATCCATTCGGTTTTCGCGCGTTTGCGCGTTCTGAAAAACCGGCAGGTTTTTCATCTATTCTGTTCTTATCTTTTCTAATAAAGGCGCTTGCCTCAGGCTTGTCTTTTAAACCGTTGTTTTCATTCAATTCAGCTTCGTTTTCGCGCCGATCAGACTGAGATTTCGACCGAGTTTCGTAGCTGTTTCGAGCGGATTTCACGTCTCTTTTTGCGCGCAAATTGGAGAGATAACCGTCTTCAAATTGGATCTTATTCTGCTCTACCAGACCGTCGGTGAGGCTCGTAGCCTTGCGGATTGAACAGCCAAGAATGCCCGCAAGATGTCGATCATCACGCATCGTTTCACCGCCGCGTGCATAAATCAGATCGAGCAGGACAATGTAGGCGCCAATCAGTTCTGGCCCCATTCCCTGGACACCGTCAATGAAGGCTCTAGGCTCGTGTTTGTACCATTCCAAGCCGTGTTTCACGCCGCACCTCGATCACGTTCAGCTGCGCGCCGATAATCGGATGCAGCTTGGTTCAAAACGTTCAGCTCGCGAGAAACACGCTCAATGTCATGATCCGGTCGCTTGCTTCGACCAGCCGAGAAGTTCTCAAGCCAAACATGCTTTCCATAAATGAGCTTGGAAAGCTCGTCAGACATCTCCTCACTGCTCAAGCGCCGCGTCATGCCGCTTCTCCGAACTTGCCAGTTTCATTGCCCCACACCGTCCAACCTGGGCGGTTGGTGCGCGAGAAGAGTTCAATACGGGATGCGTTGGGCATCAACCGCTCGGCCTCCCGATAGGCTTCTTCAGGCTTGCGCGAATGCTCGCGCGCCTTGCCATGGATGACCGACCGCGTTGATTTGGTGAGCTTCGGTTCGCCCCGTTTGACGATGATGAATGGCTCATGGGAACCGCGAAGCCCATAGCCGGTACCGAACGACAATTTGCCGTTCTTGGTCATCTTCACCCAGACACCCTCGGTGCAATACTCGAAACCCCACGCCTTTACGGTCGTGAGCTGCTGCGGAAGCATCGGGGCCGTGCACCAAAGCCATAGAAGACAGTTGGGTGCGGCCAGATCCATGACAGGCATTGCGTTGATTTCTTCCAGGGCCATGGTGTCGTAGCGCGCCTGGGCGCTCTTCCCCTCGCCTTTCGGTGATCGCACCACAAAGCGCCAGGGTGGGTCGGCCATGATCATCTCGAAACTATGGGGATTTATGTGGCCGAACGGCCAATCGAACAGATGCATCAGATTCTCGCGATGAAGAACAAAGGAACGATGAGCCAAGCGATCGCTACGAATAGAAGCCCGGCGCCGACGGCGACGTGCCAGAACTTGGTCGGCTTGTCGGGACTGTACCGGTTGCTCATGACGGCTCCCAAATTGGGGATCCCTCGATCTCGATTGTTGTTATTGGACCTCCGGCTTTTTCATCGTCGAAAACACCAATGACGAGCCTTCCGGTGAACCAAGCGAAGGTGTCGAGGTTCGTGCGGCCAGCGAACAGCAACGGGCCATCCTCAGACTGGTGGTGGCCGTGCACAACATGTCGATTACCGTGTCCGATTGCATAGCCGTCCGGGTAGATCATCCATTGCATTGTTTGTGCGGATTGCTTGTCCAGGGGAATAGTTTCGTCAACACCGGCATGAACAAAGATGCGATGATTATCGACGTAGATGAGCGGCAGAGATTTCAGCCAATCAATATGCTCTTGGGGTATCACGCCAACGTCAGCCAATTCACCAACCTTCTGGCCATATGACATGAGAGTTGCGCCGCCACCGTTTGGTAGCCACCACGAGCCAACCAGTTCTGGCTCCGCACGTACGGTCAGCATTATCTCTTCATGGTTTCCCTGAAGGCAAATCCACTTCCAGCGCGGGTCGGATGGCCCGGCCATGAGCCGTTCAATGACTTGGCGCGACTGTGGTCCTCGGTCGACATAATCCCCGGTGAACACAACCGTCCCGCCAGAGTGATTGCCTTGCTCGATACTTTCGATTGCGGCGAGTAAGAGGTCGTATCGCCCATGCAGGTCGGCTATGGCATAGGTCTTGCTCATTTCACGATCCTCTTTTTTGGCGCTTCGGTCTCCGCGGCCCCAGCCAAATCCGTTGCATCGGTGTGACCGGCAACAAGATCAGCAAGCCACAGAGCTTTCGAATTAGGCGCATGTCGTGCTCTTTCAGTTTCGTAGAGTTGGTCAGCTTTTGCGGATGCCTTCTGATAGGCTTCTGCAATGGATGCGAAGCTGGAGAGCATCATGTCTTTCATGTCGTGCCGGTTGCGCAGGCGAAGCAGAATGGTAGCGGGAGCACCCCATTTCTGTTGCGCTCGATGCGCTGCAGCCTCGATTGTATCACCCATTCCCCGATACTCGCGGCGCAACAGGAAATCGCCCATTACGCGGGCTTCGTTGACGTACACATCACTCATTTTGTCGTCCTCGACAGAACGTTTGTTACCCATGACAAAAACTCTCCGATACGGTTGCTCTCATGGTGAACAAACGCACGGATGGATCGGAAACAGACACAGAAGCGACGACTGAAGTCAGCGAAAGCGATGGGGATCACGACGCTGATGGATTTGAACTGATTGGAGTTCTCGCTGAGTGCATCCTGTCCCGCGCAAAGGCGAGGAAAAAGACGGAGGAAGCCAACGCCGTGGCTTCCTCCGTCAGTTTTTGCAGCCAGCATAGAGGGGAACAGGGAGGAGTTGGCTGCAATTCGGTTGTAAAGGTGGACGTCCGGGCGCGCATTCTCAGGAACGGCGTTAGTTTGGCCGGACACGCCAACGAGAATTTCCGGACGGAACAACCGATCAAATGAGGCGCGGTCCGTCATGCTGCCCTCGCCAAGATCGGTGGAAGGCCATCGGCGATGCGCAGCTCGTCGACAAAGCGCATCAAGCCGCGCCGATCGAACGTGCGACGGAACTTGCCCTTTGAGATGACAAAATTGTAGCGGTGGCCGTTCAGCCTGTAGCCGTGCTTTTCGAGATAGCGGCGAACGGCAAGGAAGTCGCTGTTGTCGCCCTGGGCGAACACGCGAGGACCGCCGTGCTTATCAAGCCATTCGCTGATCAGCGTCGAGGTCGTCATGCAACCTCGCTTTCCGGCGCAATCAGTTTCGCACAGGAGTAGCAATGCTTCAGACCGGAAGCGCCACAAGCATCGGGTCTCTGACAATAAGGACGGTAGTCGCCGATCGACTTCGTCTGATCTTTCAGAAATGCCGGTGGCGCGTAATTGGCGGGGAGGTCAGTCGAAACCGCCTCCCCTTCGCTGCGGCCCTCACGATCCGCAAGCTTCCCGGTACCTGTCCCGGCTTGGGAGGATTCGGCCTGCGGACCTGCTTCCGGGGAGGACTCATCGTCATTCGAGGGCCTCTCGTGTATCTCTGCGGCGATCAGGGCCATACGACCAGTCTCGGTTTGCAAACCGGTGGCAACCGTCTCGACGAGCTTGGCGCTAACCGGAAATTCTTCAGTGTTTTCTCGTGCGCACGCTGGCGCATGCGCCCGCCCGCCGGTTTCGTATGCTGTCAGGTACAGATCGAAGATCGCTTCTCGCTCGTGCATGGTGTCACGGCCGACCTTCTGGACCTTGCGGAGGTGTCCCACCACGTTTCCGAGCGCGGTCTTGTCAAAGCCCCTACCCTTGGCCTCGGCATAGACCTCGCGAATGTCCTCGCCGAGCGTGTCCTGCTCTTCCTTGAGGCGAAGAATGCGGTCGATGAACTGTTTGATTTCAGCTTCCGCGCTCACGCTGCGTTCTCCTCGATCGGGAGAAAGTCATCCGCCGAAAGCTTCAACCCTATGTCATGGGCAGCAGCAAGCAACGCAGGGACATGTTTGAATGGAATGGTGCCGCCGGTTCCGCCGGATTCCTTCGATCGCATCCAATTTGAAACGCGCGTTCGATGAACCCCGGCAATTGAAGCGACTACCGAGGGGCCACCGAGACTTCTAATGATAGTGCGAGCTGGTTCCATATCACCAAATGTAGCGAATATAGCAACAAATGCAAGCGATATTGTAGCGAATATGGAAAACGACAGTTTAACAAGGAACAGCTATGCATTCTACATGTTGTCAGAATGGCTACAAACTGCTCTCAATGATTCTGGAGTATCGCAATCAGAGCTTGCTCGTTTGCTGACGGAACGCCTTGCTCGTTCGATAGACCGTGCTGCGGTCAATAAGATGCTCAAAGGATCTCGCACAATTTCTGGCGAAGAGCTCTTGGCCATAGAAGCAATTACGGGGACTACAGCTCCAAAAGAGATTCACGTCCCTCTCAAAGGAAAGGTCGGAGCCGGGGCTGCTGTGTTCGCGATCGACGATGGTGGCGACGATACTGTCGAAGCGCCGGCCGATGCTCGACACGGCACCGTAGCAGTTCAAGTGTCTGGGGATTCGATGTTCCCTGCCTACGAGGACGGCACCATCCTCTACTACTCGAGACTGCTTCCTCCTTCCGAGCTTGTGAATAAACGAGCTGTGGTGCAGCTGGGCGATGGTCGCATTTTCGTGAAGATAGTCCGTCCAGGCGCCGATACAGCGACATGGACCCTTACAAGCATCAACGGTCAGTATGCCGATATGATGGATCAGGTAGTCGAATGGGCCGCGCCGATCGATTGGATAAAGCCACGATAAAACGCCGGACATGGAATGAACGAAACAATCATCACAACTCCAAAGGAGAAATTATGCCGGACGCGATGAACAGAACAACTGAGGGTGAGCTTTCGGCAATCGTACTGCAAATTCTTGCAGAATCTGCCGACGGTCAAGCAACGTTCGGCATGCTGGTGGACGCGATTCCCGCGAGAATCAATTTGACGGCAGCTGATTTAGTCCAATCCGACACTCGCCCAGCTGAAGCAGTCTGGGAGCAGCGCGTGAGAAACATTAAGTCTCATAAAGATGCTGAAGGCAACTACATCGCCGAAGGATATTTGGAGGAAATTCCTGGAGGTCTTCGAATTACTGAAATTGGCCGCGTCCACGCGACCAATGCAGCTTAACCTTGATAGTCACTCTGCTTTTCTAACTTCTTTCGACATGGCGGCACCCACATCAAGCGAGGGACAACCACGCTTGATGTTTTTTCCCACACGAACCACGCATAGCCTGTCGCAGTCGATGCCTTTTGATCAAGTCGGCCTTTTACCATAGGAACTCGCTCAGAAAACTGAGCAAATGCCGTCGGTGGGTTTTCTCTAAAGATGCCCTCGTAACGCCCCACACTTTCGAGAAATACAGTACGGGCGAGAATTGCCACGCCCTTGCGCGCCACGGTCATTGCTCGATCAACAAATTCTTCTGCAAGCCGAAATGGTGGGTTCGTGATAACCCAGTCGTGTGACATTGCCTCGTAAGGAAACGTCAAGAAATCGCGGACTGGAGCAAATCCGTAGGAATAGGCGTCCGCAGAGTCTACTTGAGAGAAATATTCTGCGAGCGGCCTTGCCATGTATCCCCTGCCTGCAGCTGGCTCCAGACAGGTCAACCCTCGAACTTGATCGACGCCGACGATATGCTCGATTAGCGCGCGGGTGGCCCACGGTGGCGTCGGGAAATCGTCAGCACTATCTTTTGCTTCGTGACGTTGAGCCATTACCGCGTGTGACGTATTTTGCATCTTTCGCTCCTTGAATCACCAATGTGGGCCGATATGGTTAATGACAGATTAGGACCGCCTCCGGGCGGTTTTTTTGTTGTTCGCCTAACAGATATATCGCGCCTATTAGCAGGGCGTCAAATTTTGTTTCTAATATCGCTACACTAAGATTGACAGTATGTAGCGATATACGCTACAACACATCCATCAACAACGGATGGATGCCATGAACACCTCCATAGACCCAATGACCTTCTCGGACCTCGGCCTTCAGGTTGTCGCCGCGATCGCGCTGATCCTCATCTGCGAGTTCGCCAAGCGGAGATTTTCGAAATGAATGTCATCAATCACGAATTCCGTACCGCCGATGAGATTGCCACTGAAACCGGCTTCATCATTGAGAGCATCGCCGACGCGCTGCGCAACTATCCCGACACCAATTCAAAGCGGTTTGCTTGCCTGGCCGCGGCTGATGGCAAGGCTTCGTTCTGGGTCCGGACAGGCTTCGGCAACACCGCATCCGCGCTCTTGACAGACCAAGCCAACCTGACCGGCGATCTGGAAACAGCAATCGCACTGGCAAAGCTGCCGCGCACGTCATGGACGGTTTACCAGCAGCTGGAAGCGCTGATCCCGCTCAACCGGAAGGCAGCGGAACAGATGGTCGAGCAATATTCCATGCTTGGCTACATGCGCGACGTCAAAGAGCTGGCGCGCGAAACTCACATCATCTGCAACGGTTTCAAATCGAGGGTGAACTGATGGCCCGCTCCCAAACTCCCACAGAAGCAATGATCTCAGCCCTGCAAGAGGCGCATGAATACTTCGCCGAGCGCGCCGATGCCGATCACAACGGTATTTCCTACGTTCCAAACGCGGAAATGCGCCTGCAGGTGGAGATCGAGGAAGCCCTTCGCAGGGCTGGCGCTCCGACTACTTCGCTCGCCGTCCCTCTTCCGATCGTTCCTGGCTTCGTCTTTGACGGCGAAGATCGCAGCAGTGAGGCCATATAATCATGTCCAGTCACAGCATCGAATTCAAAGTAAAAGCGTCGGACATAGATGCCGAACTCGCCAAAGAATTGGTTGAAGCGCGTAAGCGTGTCGGTGAACTGGAAAATTCCTTGGTAAACCTCTACCAGGTATCGGACCGGTAGGCCATCTGTGACATCAGCAGAACCAACGAACGCGGCAGCAAGGCGACGGTCTATCCACGGTGGGAATTCAACAGCATCGTATTTACGACGGTTGTTGAATTGCCGGAGAAGGCCGCGACGAGACAGCCCGTCTACATTGACCCGAAGACAGTCAACTTGCTCATGCATGGCAAGCTCTTGACCGATGCGGAGAAGCGCAAGCTGCTCATCAATATCGGCGTCGATCTCAATAGCCTGTCGGGTGAAACGGCAGGTGCAGCATGAACGCGCCTCGCTCCACCACTCGTGACGCCTTCATCCGTGCCGCCATTCTTTGGGCGAACGGGTTCCTTTGGACGGTCTGCTTTTATTTGGTGCAGCGATGAGCGCCGCTACCCGAAGCGTTTCCGATATCGTCCGCGATGCTTTGCAGCAGGAACTGAAAACCCTGCTGTCGCGGTGCACGGAAGCGCAGACCGCTTTCTTCCACAGTCTGTATCCGGGCGGCATCGAAAGCCTGAGCGAAGACAAGCTTCGCAATGCGATCCCGCTCTGCCAGCGCACCATCGCCAGAAATGAAGGTGCGATATGACGGCCGCAGAAATCTGCATCGCCGCCGAACTGGCATGCATCGACCGGCTTTCCCGCGAAGATGGCCTGAAACACATCGAAGACCGCCTGCTCAAAGAGCCGAACGATTCCGTTCGCCGAGCTTTGAAGCGCGCCTATCACTCACTTTTCGAACGGAAGGAACTCGCATGAGCGATGCATCGCACACATTGCTCCGTCAAACAGAGGCAGTGAAGCGACTGCTGGCCAGCCTTCGGGAAAGTGGTGACGCCGACGATCAGGAGATCGTCGAAACCGCCATCGAAGGTGAGACTTCGTTCTTCGAAGCCATGGCTGCTGCGATGGATGCCAATGATGAGGATGATGTCCTCATCATTGGGCTCAAGGCAAAGGAAGAAGCCTACGCCGGCCGTCGCAGGGCCATCGAACAGCGCATCGAACAGCGACGCGCCGCCATGGAACAGGCGATGATGGTCACCGAGCAGGAGAAGATCACCCTGCCGACGGCAACGATCTTCCTGTCCAAGCGCAAGCCCAACATCGTTATCGACAATGAGGCGGACATTCCCGCCACATTCTGGACCCTGCCGAAGGTCGAACCAAAGCTCGACAAGAAGGCGCTCAAGGAAGCGCTTGAGGCCAAGGAAGAAGTTCCAGGCGCTCACCTCGACAACGGTTCCATCTCCATCAACATCAGGAGGAAATAATGAACGCCGTTACTCCTTACGCGCATTCGACCAAACAGATTGCCTTGATCCAGAGCACCGTTGCCAAAGATTGCAACACCGCTGAATTCAATCTCTTCATCGAGGTTGCGCGTGCAAAGGGTCTTGATCCGTTCCTCGGTCAGATCATCCCGATGATCTTTTCCAAGGACAACGCCAAAAAGCGGAAGATGACGATCATCATCAGCCGTGACGGCCAGCGTGTCATTGCGCAGCGCTGTGGCGACTATCGTCCTGCCAGCAAGACACCAACCTATGAAACTGATCCGGAGATCAAGTGCCCGACCAATCCGCACGGCGTCATCTCGGCGACGGTCTACCTGTGGAAGCAGGATCCGAAGACTGCAGAATGGTATGAGGTGGCGGGACAGGCGTTCTGGGATGAGTTCGCGCCGCTGTCCTATGCAGCGAGCCAGTACAACAAGGTCGATACCGGCGAGACTTGGCCAGACGGCAATACCAAATATGAAAAAACGTTGAAACCAGATGCCGTAGCTTCCCTCGACGATAGCGGCAACTGGTGCAAGATGCCCCGCCTCATGATTGCCAAGTGCGCAGAAATGCAAGCGCTACGCGCCGGATGGCCTGAACAGTTCACCGGCCTCTATGACGAAGCCGAGCTCGACCGCGCAAAGATGCTGGACCTAACCGCCTCCGAGATTGTCGAGCATGAGCGCGAGGAAAACCGGATGAAGCTCATTGCCGGTAATGACGCCATCACTGTCACTTGGGGCGATGGATGGGCACTTGAAAACGTACCGGTAGGACAATTCTTTGATCGTGCCGTGCAGTTCATCAACGAAAGCGATCCGGTGACCGTCGCAAAATGGGCTGATGCCAATCGCGAGCCGCTGCGGACATTCTGGGCAAAGTCACCGACCGACGCGCTTGAGCTCAAGAAGATCATTGAGGCGGCCGCCAAACGCAAAGCCCCTCCTTCTAACATCATGGATCAGCCGGAAGCGGTTCGAAACATGATGGCCGGTTAGCAAACCAGACAAGGGGCGCGAATGCCCCGGAAGGGTTAGGACAATGACTGAACGCCCAAAAGTGAATGACGATATGCGCTTGGCTGCAGCTGTACTGATTGCCGAGCAGCTCGTGCAAGCCGGTCACGTCGAAGCATCTGAGCTGGAGCAACATGCTGCCGACCTGGCTCAGTACGGGCGGGATTCGTCGGACGGTTACGAGTTGGCGAAGGATCTAGAAAACCGAGCCTATTGGGACTGCAATCTCGACATGGCGACCATTCTCGACGGCTATTCCAGCGCGCTTCGCAGCGAGGTGGAAAACGCTCAGAAGACTTGGGCTGGTGAGAACAATATCCAGCCTCCATTGCTGATTGGCACCCGGGTATCAATCAGGGGCTTTGACGGCGAACTACAAGGCACCATAGACGGTGTATATGCGCATGGTCCGGCAAAGTTCACCGTAAAGCTCGATGGTGAAACGGGCTCATGTCGGCGCATCATCAACTTTGAAGATGCGAAGGTGCTGGAGACAGCGCCATGAACAGTCGCCCTATCTCATTCCAGTACGAAGGCGAAGGCATTTTCAAGCCGTCGAGCGGTTTTTACGCAAAGCTGGCGGACGAGCATTTCGTCATCGGCGAGCATTACAAGCTGCTCGAGCATCGTGAGCGCTCGGATAATTCACACCGTCACTACTTCGCTTCGATCAAGAACGGCTTCGATAATCTGCACGACTCCATGCTTGGCGAATATCCGACGGTCGAACATCTTCGCAAGAAGGCGCTGATCCGCACCGGATACCGCGATGAGCGGTCGATTGTCTGTGCTTCGAAAGCTGAAGCCGAACGGGTAGCCGCCTTCATTCGCCCGATTGATGATTATTGCGTGGTCGTTCCGCTCAACTGTGTTGTCCACGTCATGACAGCGAAAAGCCAGTCAGTGAAGGCGATGGGCGCCGCTGAGTTTCAGAAGAGCAAGGAAGCCGTCCTCATCTTCATCGATGACCTTCTGGGTGTCGAGCATGGCGCTACGGCGCGAAGCGAGGCTGCGTGACCTCCGTTCCCCTCCACGCCCCCTACGAGTTCAGGCGCTCTCGCAAGCTCGCAGAGCAGTACGACGCAACCCATGCCCGCTTGAAGGGCGAAGTAGCCGCTTGCGAAAGCGTTCTCGCCAAATATCTCGACAGCGTTCTTACTGCTGAAAAGTGGGAGTTGAACTGATGATGCACACCTTCGAAACAAAGCTGGAGCAATCCATCCATTGCGGCGACGATCACTCATTCGATCTTCAAATCAAGTTCGAATTCACGAAGGGCGAGCCCGAATCCGGTGCTGGCTACCTCGCCGATCCTGCTCACTACGATCCGGGATCAGACCATGACGTGACGATCAAGAGCATCATGCTCATTGTTGGCGACCAGCCGGAAACCATTCCGGTCTGGATGGATACCCTGATCCGCAACGATCACGACTTGCGCGGCAGCATGATCGAATACGCGTTGGAGCAGGAGTCGCGTTGATGGCTATGGCAATCCGCAGGCCTGCGACGGCGTTTTCAATCACCAAGCCGACCGTCGCGAAGAAGCCGCGCCAGAAGATCATGGCGCACCTCGCTTTCATCCGAACCCTGCCCTGTCTTGTGACCGGCGCTCGAGACGTCGAAGCCGCTCACATCCGCTACGGAAACATGCGTTGGGGAAAACGCTCAACCGGCATGGCCGAAAAGCCTGATGACCAGTGGGTAGTTCCTCTGTCGACCAGGATGCACCGCGAGCAACACGACTTCGGCGACGAAGAATTGTGGTGGCGCGAAAAGGGTATCGATCCTGTTTTGGTCGCAATGGCGCTGTGGCGCGCGACCGGCGATGAACAGGCTGCTGAATCCATCATCAGAGAAGCGAGGCGAACATGAACTCACAAGCCGCCTTTGACTTCATGCGCCCAGCCTTTGCGGTCAACGAACCGACGAAATTCCGCATTGACCTCACCGACAAGCTCTATGGACCGTACTGCGAGATCTGCGTGATGCAGAATGATGACCGCACCTGGGCGAAGAAGATCGGTTACCAGATAAGCTATATGGGCATGGGCGGACCGTTTTATGGTGCCTACATTACCGCTGAAGCGGCGCTAGAATCCGCTGTCGAGTATTTCCGGCAGTCATTCCAGCGTACTCTCGACAACCCGTGTTCCGTCCAATCTGACAAAGATCGCGTCCATCTGCGCCGATTTTTGGCCTGGCTCGATGAGGTTTCAGAATGACCGGAACCTTCCCCGCCTCGCCGACGCTGGACGAACTGATCAAAGAAGCCAAGCGCTGGCATATCTTCCACAGATCTCGGGGAAAACTGGGCCAGATTGAATCGCTGGCAGCTCAAATACGCATCAGAGCGCTGAATGATGCCAAGGCTGCGGTGGATAGCGGGGACAAACCGCATGGGTAAGATTGACATCATTCGCAACGTGCCGCGCATTGGTCTGAACAGGACCGAGGTTGCGCTTGCTATCGGTGTTGCGCCTAACACCGTGGATGAGATGGTCCGGGAGGGAATGCTTCCCCGCCCGCGTCGATGGCATTCACGGAAGTTCTGGCGTATCTCCGAGCTTGAAGCCGCAATGGCAGAATGGCCTGTCGATGGGGAACAGGAGGTCGACGTTTCGAATTGGAGGACGTCGGCATGAACGACGTGGCGACAATCGATCTACCCTATATCGAGTTCAATCCGAACCGCCACCGTAAAGAACGCTACTATTTTCGCGCGAATGGGAAGCGCTACGGCAGACTCCCCGACAATCCGAGCAGACAAGAATTTACCGATAAATATTGGGAGTTCCGAAACTTATTCGAAGGTGCCTTGGCTTCGCTTCAGGAGATCGCCATCGCCCAGGAAGTGCCGCTCGTTGCCAAGCCGGGAACATTTCACTTCCTTTGTGTCAACTACCTTCGAAGCAAGGCTTTCGAAAAGCTGGATGCAACAACCCAGAACAAACGCCGCTCCATAATTGACAGCATGCTTCTGGAGCCTTTGACCGCCGCCGACCCGCGCCTGTTCGCTCACATTCCCATACCAGCCTTTGGAGCCGAAAGCGTTGAAACGCTGAGGGATCGCAAGAAAGATACGCCTTTCGCTGCTGACGAACGTCTGAAGGTGCTGCGACAGATATTTGAAGCGGGAAAAACCGCCAAGCCACAACCATTGGTCAAAGTGAACACGGCAAAGTTGGTCGAATCGTTTCGAGTAAAGACTGAGGGCCATGCGACCATGCGCGATGACGATATCGCAAAGTACGTCGAGCGACATGGGACACAATCAAAAGCCGTCCTAGGCCTGACCATTCTGATGTACACCGGCGTCCGAGTGTCGGATTTGGCCCTCATCGGTCCACAGCATCGCCGTGGCGACGTTTTGACCTTCCGGGTATTCAAGGGGCGCAATAAGAACCCAACGACGCTGCAAGTACCTGTGCATCCGATTCTTGATGCCGTTCTCAAGCTCCACCCGGTCACAGACCTTTCATACATGGTGACCGAGTACGGACGTCCATTTTCCATCAAGGGATTGGGAAATCGCGTGTCGGATTGGTTCACCCAAGCCGGGCTCCCTCACCTCACCGCTCATAGCGTCCGCAAGGGGCTTGCCACGAACATGGCCGAAAACGAAGCGACTGATTTGATGCTCGAGGGAATGTTCGGATGGAAGGACGCCAAGACGTCGAAAATCTACACCCGGAATGCGCAGCGTGCGCGACTTGCCAGACAGGCAGTTTCGAAGATTGATTGGGGTGAAAGCGGGAACGTTCTAACCGAGGAAACTGGCGATGAATCGGAAAATATGCCAGAAATAGCAAATGGTTCTTGATCTATCTTCATTCCAATATCTTGAAACAAACAAGACGCGCCACGGCGGCGTCCGATACTATTTTCGCCGCTCGGATGTTGGAAGAATTCGGCTTCCCGATCCAATCGTCAGTCCAGACCTTTTCAAAAAACTGCATGCCAAATGCATGGAAAACCCAAGGCCAATTGCTGTGCGGTTGCCTCACCCCACCCGCAAGAAGAAACGACATAATCCACTCTATCGAGCTATCTGGCTTGCCAAGGCCAGGGCAAAACAGAAGGGACGCTCATTCGAACTTACCGCTGGTGGGCTATTGGAGAAGCTTGAAGCGCAAGAATATCGATGCGCTGTCACTGGAATCGAATTCGCAGTTTCAGGTTCCGACGATTATGCATCTTCCCCGTACCGGCCGAGCATAGACCGGATCGACAGTACGAAGGGCTATACGAGAGACAACTGTCGCGTAGTGATTTTGGCACTGAACCTGGCACTCAATGAATGGGGTCTGGAGACGTTTATGACCATCGCTAGGAAGGCCATTTCGGGAACAAATTGCCCCACCTAAAGGGTGGGGTGCGGTTCTAAACTGCCCCACCTAGAAAATTCATAAACAAAATCAAATGCTTGTAGTGGAGGTAAGGTAGGGTGGAGGCCTCGCCCGGAATCGAACCGGGGTGCAAGGATTTGCAGGCTTCTCCCCGATATTGATATTAAAGGGTTTTTTGATGCTATGTCGCATCCATGTTGCACTCAGGTCAGAAGTGCTGTTGCAGCATCGGCCAATTCTCCGCCGTCATCACCTCTCGGGAACAGGTGGCCATACACATCCATCGTCATGACAATCGAGGCATGTCCAAGCCGTTCCTGAACCATCTTGGCAGGCATTCCGAGCCCTCCATCCTCTTTCCGGTTGATAAGCCAGCTCGCGTAGAAATGTCGCAGAGCGTGAAGGCCGGTGTACTTTGCCTTGACGATCGGCTTGCCGTTCCTGTCGATCTTGCCGATATCGATCGTCACCCCTGCCCTGACCATTGCCGGTTGAAGGCCCTTGGTCACGACATTGGAATGTGAGCGGGATTCGCCGTCAGGGTTGGCAAAGACGATCTCCTGCTTGCTTCCCTGCTTGAGCTTCAGTTCCTTGAGCGCATTGGTCACGAGCGGCGGCACCGGAATGGTCCGCGCTCCGGCCTCGGACTTCGGTGGCCCTACTTTCCTGAACTGGTCGACGCGTTGACGGACACTGATCTCACCACGCTTGAAATCGACATCCTGCCAGCGTAGCCCGCGCAGCTCAGATGAGCGCATGCCGGTGAATATCACGGTAACCAGCAATGGCCGCCAGTGCGCGTCCAGAGCGGCAACCAGCGATTTAATCTCCTCGCGGGTGGGTATGTCTGTCCCGACCTCCAGACGGCCCTTCTGTCGCCTCTCTGTGCGTCTCTCGCTGCTGTTCCTACTCCCGCGGATATCCCTTACCGGGTTGCGAGTGGCGAGCCCGCGCTCGCTGGCGTCGGCCAGGATGGACCCGAGCGACGTGATAATCTTCTTTGCCATCACCGATGACCGGCCGTCTTTCCGCAACCTGTCCTCAAAGTCGCGCACTGCCGGCACCGTCAGCTTTGACAAGAGCGTGTCGCCGATCATCGGTTTGATATGATGTTCCAGGTGGCTCTTTCGCTGGTTTATCGTGGAGCGTCCCAAGCCAGCTTTCTCGCCCGAAGCGAGCCAAAGCGAACCGGCCTTTTCAACTGTAACGCTGGCCCTGTCAGCGACATGAACGCCTTCCCTGACCTCTACAGTCGCGGTAGCGGCGAACTGGTCAGCCGCCTTCTTGAGCTTGAAGGTTTTCAGCCGGCGCTTGCCCTTGGTATCGGCATAATCGACCACCCAGGCGGTTTTCTCTTCACCTTTGGCATTCGTCCATGTGCGCTTGCGAGTCGACATGCTTAGTCCTTGTCTAAGGGATTGCCGAATGGGTTGCTATCGGAAATCGGCTCATGTCGTCGGTCCAAACCGGCCTCATATCCCAATTTGTAGATCTCCAACTCTTCGTCCGAGAGGTTGCCCAATCTCTTCCGCTCGGCCGGCGGAATTGCATATTTCTCAGGGCGTCCAATCAGGCTCATTGTGCGGTCTTCTTCTTCGTCGTATTCAGATTGATAGGTTTCGGCCTCATCCTCTCCGCGCTTGCGCTGGTACTCCTCCCAAAGGCCCACCACTGATTCGCGTGTCTCGATATCTACCCCAGTGACTCGACCCGAAATTATTCCTTCGACTGTTTTCTCAAAGTCATTGATGAACTGCGCAATGCGCGGATCTGACTTACCGGCGGCTAGAACGTTCACCGCTTCAGCTAACTGGCTAAGCCGATCGTTTATGGGCCATTGCTCGGGCCACTGCCGCTCAAGAACGCGCACAATTTCACTGTTAATGCTGGTGCCTCGCCGCTCAGCATAGGCTTTGATCCTATCCCTGAGTCCGTCTGGTAGACGCAGCATATATTGATCTGCACCCCGTCCCGCTTTCGCCATGCTCACTACTCCACGTATTTTACATAGCACTGTCTTAGGTTTCGCTTGACGTCAACCCTATTACTGTATTACCCATATTACATTCTTACTAGCGAAAGGTTGCAAAAAATGACATCGACTTCCGCTGCAGCGCAGGGAATGGATCTGGTTTGGGGAGCAGGCGAGATTGCTAAGATCATAGGCCGCTCGGCACGTTCGACCTTCCACATGCTGGAAACGGGCGAACTCCCAGCCAAAAAAGTTGGTGGCCGGTGGGTAGCCGAACGCGGCCAGCTTATCGCTTTCTTCATGGCGAGCGCCGCATGAGCGTCGCGGAACTCACCCCTCCCGAGCACGAGCATTCCGATATCGTAGAGGAAGCCGCCCGTTTTTACGCCACCACGCCTCGCGACTACAACCAACCCGGCGTTGTCGTTTTGCGCGAGCGCTTCGGCTTGACGGCGCTGCAGGCCTGTGAAGCGCTCAGGATGGCCCAGCTGATCAAAGCGAGGTCGCTATGAGCCATCTCCATTGGATGCCCCTCTATATCGGCGATGAACTCGCTGAAACCTCTCACCTGACCGCCGAGGAGTTTGGGGCATATATCTCCCTCAAGATGCATTACTGGCAACATGGCGGGCTCCCCGCTGACGACAACCGGCTTGCAAGAATAGCGCGAGCCGGTGCTGATCGATGGGCTTTTGTGAAGGATGCTATCCAGTCTCTCTTCGAGGAAGATTGGCGTCTCGACCGGCTCGAACAGCAACGGGCAACGGCAGAAGAAACCCACATGAAACGATCTGAGGCCGGTCGAAAAGGCGGCAGACCAAGGCGAGATGAAAAGCCGGGCAATAAGCCTAGCTTTTCTGAGGAGAAAGCCGGGCCTAAGCAACCACAACCAGAACCACAACCATATTCAAAACCAAATTCACAATCACAGCCAGACGAAGATTGGGCTCTAGAGGAAGAAGAGTTAGCGTCTACGCGAGAAGTACCATACCCCATTCCAGCAAGCATCGAGGCGGGCAGAGCGCTACTTGTTCGAAAGGGCATATCTCACTATCGAATGAATGATGCACTCCGGCGGCTAATGGCTGGCTGTCTGTTCCCTTGCGATATCGAGAGCTGGCAATCGGAAGAGCGAGGTGCGGCATGAAGCAGCTCAATCTTTTCGAGTGGGCCGAGACGCGTCCGTCCAATGTCATCAATGCGGTTCCGGCACTCATCCGTAAGGCCGCATTGGAAACGGTATATCAAATCCCGCGACCGAATGGTGAAGGCAAGGTGATCCAGATAGGGAAGGCCGCCGCATGACCATTCACGAGACCGATCTCCTCATGGGTAATAAGAATATCGCCCGCTTCCTTGGCCTAACGCCACGGCAGGTCTCTTGGCACGACGAGCAAGGGAACCTCCCCACGTTCCGGATGGGTCGTACAGTATGCGCCAGGAAGTCAACGCTCATGCGGTGGATCGAGGATCAGGAGAAGGCAAGGCGAGACGTGAAGAAGCCGCATTGACGGTTTTGTCGCGCCCCGCTCCGGACTCCTGTATGTTTGGAACAAAGCAATGGGAGGTGCGTATGACGGAAGCATCGGGATTGTTCCTTGTCGGCGAGGGTAAAACTTACCAGCTCGGGCAGATCAGAATAACCTTCAAGCCTACTACTCTCGGAGACTATAGCCTCTGCGAGATGAGCAATGCTCCCGGTTCAGGTGCGGGGCTCCACCGTCACGCCTACGACGAGTGGCACATCATCATCGAAGGCAGCTACGAATGCCGCGTTGGCGAAGAGGTTCGCACGCTTGGCCCGGGAGATATGATGTTCGCCGCCGGAGGGACTCCGCACGGCATTAAGAACCTCGGTCCAGGTGTCGGACGACAGTTGGGGATCACTTCACCAGCAGGTCTGTTTGAGGCATTTGTTGCAGAAGTTGTCGAATCCCAGGTCGATAGCGGTAGTGCTTCAAGACAGGGCGCGCCATCCTTCAGGGACATTTGTGCAAAGCACGGAATCGAGATGATCAATGCCTAAGAGAACTATTCCGGTTTCGCTGTGGATCTAGGTTGAACGTGAAAGGGGGGCCGGAACTGTACCCGGTGGAACAATTAAACAGGGCTGGCAGTCAATCCTTATGGAGGCAATTGTCGCAGAGTCCATAATCCGCTGCTGTGGACTGCCATGGTTCAAAAAGCTGATTACAATGAATGCAGCTGATCGCAGACGACGACTGCTGCTCACCCACGCCTAGTTTTCGCAAGCGCTCGTCGCGTTCCTGTTTCCATCGTGGTGTTTGTTTATCGCTCATTGCTGTGGCTCTCCTCCAATTCTACCAGCGGTTTCTACCGTAGTATGGCTCACATGCAATCCCATCGCCGTCGCGGTCGAGGTGCGGCGCGTATCCCTGCTGGCCACGACGCGCATTGTCGACACCGATTGCGCGGGCGGTTGCGCAATTTCGCGGCGCGGCTTGAAACACGTTGTTCACGTGCCATCCATTCGAGCTGCCAGCGCCAAACTGTTGCAACAGGAACAGGGCGGCGAAAATGCCTGCGATGGTCAGCATGCGGGTAGTAAACAATCGAAATGAGTGCAGATACCATGATGACTGCCGCCGCCGTCGCGGCTTGTATCCAACGACGTTGTTCTCGATATGCCAGGGGGACTGCGTTCGTTTCGGTGGCACGGACCTTCTCCTGTAGAGTCTACTGATACCACAACCTTAAATTGAATCAATCCTGCGACGTGGGCGCGAAAAGGCTTTGACGAGCGTATTTTCTGCGAAGGAGGGAGAATCAACATCGTGTTGAATTTGGACCCTTGCAACAGTCTGTAACATTGCCTAGTAAGTAACATAGCTAAAGCAACGTTACGAATGAGGGCATTGCAATGAAGGTTTTCGGCTACGTTCGGGTGTCGACAAGCGAGCAGGCGGCCAAGGGTGACAGCCTGGAAACCCAGAAGGCGAAGATCCTCGGCTATGCCATGATGCAGGGCTGGGAAGTGTCTGACGTCTTCGTAGAAGCCGCTGTATCGGGCTCGGTGCCGCTCGCCGATCGACCCCAAGGCCGGCGCCTTCTCGGCGTCGTCGGTAAAGGCGATATGGTCATCACTCCCAAGCTGGACCGCATGTTCCGAAGCGCATCCGATGCCCTTGGAACGCTTGAGGAATTGAAGGCTCAAGGCACTGGCCTGGTGATGATCGATCTAGGCGGCGACGTCACCGGCAACGGTATATCCAAGCTCGTCTTCACCATCTTGTCTGCCGTGGCCGAGAACGAGCGGGAGCGCATCCGGGAGCGTATCCGGGAGGTTAAGCGTCACCTCGCGTCTCAGGGCATCTACGGAGGCGGCAAGACCCCTTACGGCTACGATGTCATTGACGGCCGGCTCGTCGAGAACACGGCACAGCAGGCCATTATTCAGGCTATGAGGGATGCCAGGGCCAATGGTGAGAGCTTCCGGAAGATAGGCGAATCCCACGGTCTGCAGGCCATGACCGTCAAGCGTATCCTTGATCGTCACGTTGACTGAGGGTAAAATCACTGTCCTGTAAAACGTACCGCTACGTGTTTATACGGGCCACACCGTAATGCCTGTTCCCGCCATTGAAGTGCCTACGAAACCCAGTCATTTCTGGGTTTATGAGCACACATCGAAACCAGATCGTCAGTAATTCCACTCGTAATCGCTCTGCGATCTCGAACGGATCGTGGCTGCTTGAAGGCGTGGACAATCGGAGCGCTTTGGGTCGCCGGTTCCGTGACCTCTGCATGTCCTTCGCGGATGACATGGGCGGGGCTGCTTCCCTGAACGAACCCCAACGGGCACTGGTCCGACAAGTGGCCGCAGTTACGGTTGAAAGCGAGAAGTTGCAGGCTTCCATCGTCAAGGGCGAGGCCGTCGACCACGAGAACCTTGTTCGTCTGAACAACCTCCAGGCCAGGCTCGTCAAGCAGCTCGATATCAAACCCAGGGGCAAGGGCAAGCCCAGCAAATCGCTTGCCGATATCATGCAGGAGGCTGCCGCTTGAACATCATGCAGGCTTGCCGCCACCCCGAGATCTTTGCACCATGGTTCCGGAAGCCGGAAACCTATCGGGGCTGGTTTGCCTTTCTGACTGCGTTGTTCGGCCTTCCCATGGACGACGAGCAGCTCGAGCTCTACCAGAAGCATACCGGCCGCAAGGACGCGCCGACAGACGCGCAACGGGAGGCCTGGCTTGTCATCGGGCGCCGTGGTGGCAAATCGTTCCACATGGCGCTGATTGCCGTCTATTTGGCTTGTTTCTTCGACTACAGGGAATACCTGGCACCGGGCGAACGGGCTACCGTTCTTGTCATCGCCACCGATCGCCGGCAAGCCCGCGTGATCCTGCGCTATGTCCGGGCCATGCTCGACAACATCCCTGTGTTTCAAGAGATGGTGCAGCGGGACACGGCCGATTCCTTCGATCTTGACAACAGCACCACAATTGAAGTGGGCACCGCGTCGTTTCGGTCGACGCGCGGCTATACCTTCGCGGCCGTTCTCGCTGATGAGCTCGCCTTCTGGCGCACCGATGACGCGGCCGAACCCGACTATGCCATCCTTGACGCCATCAGGCCTGGCATGGCCTCCATACCGACTTCGATGCTGCTGTGTGCCTCTTCGCCTCATGCGCGCCGCGGAGCGCTCTGGGATGCCTTCAAGCGGTTTTGGGGTAAGGATGACGCCCCGCTCGTCTGGCGAGCCTCCACGCGGGAAATGAACCCTACCATTCCGCAATCGGTTGTCGATCGGGCGCTTGAGCGTGACCAGTCCTCGGCATCGGCCGAATACATGGCCGAGTTCCGCACCGATATCGAGCAGTTCGTCAGCCTTGACGTCGTCGAGGCGTGTGTCACGCCTGGCGTGTTCGAGCGTCCTTATGTGTCTGGCGTCCGTTACCGCGGCTTTGTCGACCCGAGCGGCGGCAGCAATGACAGCATGACCCTCGCTATCGGTCACAATGAAGGCGACCGCGTTATCCTCGACTGTGTGCGGGAACGCAAGCCGCCCTTCAGCCCCGAAGCCGTTGTTCTGGAATTTGCCGAGACCTTGGATCGTTACCGCATCCGGGAAGTCGAGGGCGACCGTTATGCCGGTGAATGGCCGCGGGAGCAGTTCCGCAAGAAGGGCATCAGCTACAAGATCGCTGAGAAGACCCGATCGGATTTGTATCGCGACATGTTGCCGATGCTGAACAGCGGCACCGTCGACCTTCTCGATTCCGATCGGCTGGTCAACCAGATCGTAAACCTCGAGCGCCGTGTGATCCGTGGCGGGAAGGAATCGATCGATCACGCACCAGGGGGCCATGATGACCTGGCAAACGCTGTAGCCGGCGTTCTCAACGCGTCGGTGAAGCCGCGCCACGTCACCATCAGCGAAGAACTCAGGATTTGAAAGGATCTCACCATGAAGCCGTCCCACACCACAGAAGTTAAACCCGGCGTCACCGTCGACATGAGCGACTACGGCCGGCAGCCAGACACGGCGCCCACCGACATGTCGCACCAGAAGCGCAACCTTGCCAAGGCGGCAGCCAGCGTCCGCGGCAACCTCAAACTCGGAGGCAACAGCGATGCTCAATAAGGATTCGAAGTTCCCCGGCAAGGACCGTTCCGACAAGGGAAAATGGATCGGCCCGTGGTTGCCGCAGTGGCGTGATCAGGGGGACACCGGCCCGTTCACCATGCTGCGGCAGCTCTATGGCGAGATCCAACAGGCATCGGAAAGCCTGAAGGCGAAGCAGGCGCAGTTGAAGCAGGCGGGCAAATACACTCCGGCCGGCATCTCCGACAAGCTGAGACAGGTGGCCCGCGCCGAAACTATCCCCGGCATCAGAACGGCAGCCGCCGAGCAGGTGCGCAAGTATCGTCGCGAGATCGATTCCCGCCGCGCGGCAATGAAGCCTTTCGACAGTGACCCGAAAGACATCGTCAGCGAAATGCGGCGCCAAGAGGTGCGGGCCTGGCTTCGCACAATGAAACCGGACGAACGCACAAAAGCTGTGCGGGGTGCATCTGATCCGTTGATCAAGGAGGCAGCGCTTAGCGTTCCCGTCGAGTTGACCGGCTTGCTGCAATCGACCCGTGATGACCTTGCCCGCGAACTGATCGAAGCTCGCTACGGCGACGAGATCGAGGCTCTGAACGAGCTGGACGAGGCCGTGAAGACGGTCGAGCGGGCTGTTGACGGCGCCCGCGACGATGTCCGCGAAGCCCTTGGCATGGTCGAGCACGATTTCAACGCTGAATTCCGCGATGTCGAGGACGAGATCGATCGTCTGGCGGAGATTCGCGCGTCCAAGCCCCAGCCCAAGATCGACTTCGATTCCGTCATGTCGAGCGTGAAGGCCTTGAATGTCGATGAACAGGAACAGCTGGTGAATGCAATCCAACTTGAACAGAAACGCGCCGATGACCGCGCCTTTCGTGACGAGATTGCCAGGCTCAGCGGCAAGGCCGCCTAACACAAAGGAAACATCTCCATGGACACGAACAGCATCGAACTTACCGACCTCGCCAAAGGCCTCCTGCGGGCCTCCCTGGAGGACATCGCAAACACCACTCTGCCGGCCGCCGAGATCGCGAACCGGATTGACGGTCATTTCGACCGCTATCTCGAGAAGGTGGCGAACATCGAACGATCGGGCCAGAGCGGCGCCGGCCAGCGTGAGGCCTTTGAAACGGCTCGTGCTTTCGCTCGCGAAGTTCTCCGGATCTCGCGCATCGAATCCAACGTTTCGGCCAAGGCGGCCTGACGAGATGCGGTCCCTGTCGCTCCACGGTCTCAGTGCCATGGGTCGTGGCTTCCCCGCGGCGGGGGCCGCACCCTTTGACGCGATCACGGCCATAGCCACGTTTAAGGACAGCATCGAAGCGTGCCAAGCCATGGCCGATGAGTTCCGCCGCGCAGTCCAGCAAGCCACGAGGAGCTGAAGATGAGGGAGCTGAAGATGAGCTTGACAGATGCTCTCAAGTCTAATCCGTTCGCGCCGAGAACGGTGAGGGACACTTGGTGTTTGTGCTCAAGACCATCAAGCAAAGCCGCGGGAACATCGACGAGTTGCGATCGGAGACTATCGGTGCCGTATCCGATATCGTCCTGCAGCGGCCGGACTGGTCAGAGGATCGTGCCGGCGACTTCATGGCAGCATTTGATGATATGCCCCTCGGCGCGATGCGTGAGCAGGCTGTAGCGCTTCGGCCGTGGCCAGTACGGGCAACATTGCGCACGCTGATCTATCTTGAGCTACTTCGCACATTGGATAGGCCCATGCAGGACGCCGCGTAGACAGGAGGGACAGTCGATTTCTCGTGCGTCCGGACCTTGGGGAGCGGAAAGGAGTCGGTGGAGCATCCCCCTATCGCATGGACTGATCAGCTAGGTTGCTGGATAGACCGCATGATGATGATCTAGCCAAACAATGTAGAAGCAATTATCAATCAGAAGGCCATGAACCCGACCATCCTGATTGGCTGAGATCGAGAATTGCCAGGGTGTATAGATGGCATATTGCTCGTTGAGATGGGCGAAGCCATTGGGTCTCGCTGTTTTGTCCCAATCGATCGGATGCACTCGGACCGCGCTGCTCCGATTGGATGTGAATTCGCTCACCTTCCATGAGGAAAAACCCTTGAGCCTATCCATCAAGGCACGCGTATAGCCATTGCGAAAAACGCCCGGGCAGACCTCTTCGTCGGAGTAGTCGAACAACTTGAACGAGAAGCGCAAAACATCGCTGTCCACTACCTCTGTGCGGATGCCGGATGCGCCCTTCTTGGGGAGAATTGATTTAGTTATCTTTGGCAAGGTCGCGGTAGAATTGCTTGGTAGTGGCTTTGCTGATGTAGTTTTCGCAGACTTCATCTGCTGGCAGGTCGCCACGCGCCTCGAGCCAAGGCGTTTCTTTATGGGTCATGCGTTCCAGAGCTACTGCTGATTCGCTTCCAAAGATGTCGATGATTTCATCGAGATGTAGCTTCAGAGCTTCTTCCACCTCCGGCCGAACTACTTCTTTTGTAATTGGCATCCATCGGTATTCTTTAAAACGATGATACTGACTTATAAGCACCGGCCCATGTACCCACGCCTTGAACTTTTCCTGCGTGATATCAACGTCATGCAAGGCCAAATGCCATGCGTCTGCATAGAACATCAGCTTCTGTAGTTTCAGTGGTGTTATGACTTCTCCTCGCTCGCGCGTCTCGGCCAAGAGATAATCCGCGAGAAGATTCGATGCGTCCTGAGCCCCCGGCGCAAACATGGTAATCTCCCTCATAATTGGGCTATGCGATACCATCTACCATGAAAAGAGTAAAATCACTTCTTAATGGGGCTAATGCTTCTCGGCCCGAAGCCTCACGCCTGGCTGTCCATGGTTGAGAAACTCAACACCAGCCTGTTCTAGCACGCCTGGACCGTCTGAACATTCTGCGCTCTGCCGACAATGGATGCTTAGCCGGTTGGCAGATTTTGACCAAGGCTTCTGAGTGCCGTCCAACGATGATTGTCTGTCAGTTCATTGCGGTAGGCGTTAAGAACGTTGCTTGGGATTGGTTGGCTAGCTGCCTTCCTAGCTGCGAGGATCTGGTCCGCCCGTGGCATCGTAAAAAGGTTTGGGAAAAAGAGGTCGGCGGCTTCCCTCAAAAAACTTCCCACCTTTTCTGGAAAAATCGCGGAGTACCAAGCCAAATAGATACCCATAATGATGTGGCTTCGGCCAGCCGCCATCATGTAATCAATGCAAGCCGTTTCGAGCATTGCGTCACAATCGGTGTCCGTAATATCGGGTTGCGTGGCGTCTGGATCTCTGTCGGCATGTTTGATGAAATTGCGCGGCAAATTGATCAAATCTTTGATTTGGCGAGGTGTGCTCCCCTGCGATTCCGCTATCTCCCTGATCATGCGCAGCCGGTCTGCTTTTTCCAAAAGCGTGTTCGAAATCTCCCAGGCGTTAGTCGCCAGTGAATAAACAGCCAGTGGCTCCTTAAGATACCAATGGATATGAATGGCGGCGAGTAGCTGCCGACGGGCGGCATCAAGCTTATTCATAGCCCTCAATCCTTCCGAAGCAACAGTCGAGCGCCGGTTCCGTTGCCGTTCGTTATTTCAACGTTAAGCGAACCCGCCAACGCCTGACGCGCGTCTGAGGGGCGCTGTGGGGCAAGCTAGACTACTTCGCGAATACACGGCATCCTTGCATTTCGGGGTAAAGACATGGGACAAATCATCGGGTTTGATCCGCGGAAGCGTCGAAAGTGGAAGACCGGGCGTAACGCGCCGGCTCAGCCGAGGCCTTATGTTCGCAAGCGACCAGCGCCTAGGCAGCGCATTTCGATTCCCGGGATTGCCATTGTCGCGGCAATGCTTTTTTTCGCCATTTCAGAGCACTTCTCACCATTCCCTGGCTGCAACATCAAAGGCAACATCAGTATCCCTAGCGGGGAACGGATCTATCACGTCCCTGGCCAGAAATTTTACAGCCAAACGAAAATCACTTTCCTGAAGGGCGAGCGGTGGTTTTGCTCCGAGGAGGCAGCGCGCGAGGCTGGGTGGAGAAAGGCCTACAGATAGTCTCCAAAAGACAGCCGGAGCAACAAAAAAGCCAGGTTAACCCGACCTTCCTCGACTCGGTTGTTCGCCCGAATCAACGAATATGAGATGTGCGTCCTTCCGGATGATTTGTTGTTCATTCGATCGAGTATGCAGCAATAGTATTGTTCATAATAACTGAACAGTAGTATCGTCTGATCTCCGAGAAAAGTTCAACAGGCGGCTCGAGCAAATGGCTAATCATCGTTGCGATATATACCGCGTGGCCCGCCAGTGCGGGGTGATATTGCGGGACTCGTTTGAACATGGCCCGACCAGCCGGAAGCCTCGGGAATGCTTCTGCAAGCCAACCTTGAAGGAAATAGGCCAGGAACACGGCGAAGCGCACCTTCGTCTTGTCCTGCAACTGATCGTGGGAACGCCGGCAAACGCAATCGAGCTTTATGCCGGTATCATCAAAGCGGTTTCCTCGCTGCTGGCCCGCAATCCGGATTTGATCGGGCGCCGGACGCTGCTGCAGGACTTCGACGCGATCGATCTCGGCTCGTTGAGACGGAAGGCGGAAATGATGGAAGTCGGTATTGCAACCCGGCCACGTGCTGCGGGTGCTTCTGACCTTGCGGTTTTTCAGACCCATGCATGACGATCTGTTGAGCTGGATCGAGGCCGACTGCCTGGCGAAGGAAGCCGCGTGACCTTAGTCGGTACCAGATAGGTCGTCTGGAACCGGTATTGCGCCTTCGTTTTTTTGCCCCTTTTTTACCGCCTGCTTGGCATTTGCGATTGACTTGACCCGCTCCAGTTTCAGCTGACGCTCGTGCTGGGACACGTACCACTCATCAAATAACATCTCGATCAGTTCTATCATCGCTTGCGCTTCATTGGGTTCTACTTCAACGATCAGGCTGATGTCTTTCTCCATATGAGCGCCTATGTTGCCGATCTGCCGAACGGCATCGATTGCTTCCATCGTTTCGGCTTCCACGCCTCGAGGTGCCTGGTCGGCTTCTACAAGTTTACGCAATGCAGAGATTTCGTCGTTCAGGTTGCCTTTAGCGATCCCGCAGAAGTCGCGGATCATTCCCTGCAGGCATCGGCGGGAAAGTGTGGCCGAGGCCTTCGGACTGAGGTCTTTGATAAGGCATGCCTCTACATAATCCAATCGCAAGACCTGAGGTATATAATCCGGCTGGGGTTTAGCGTTAGAGGTGGGCCTGAGTAACCAAGTTTCAATTGGATGTCCCAATCTGATGTGATCGGAGTTGGGCCCCCTTTTGATGCGAATCAGCTGAGCAGAAAGTGTCACTTCTTTGCATTGATGGTTTGTGCAACGGATAGCGGTCCAATCGAGGCCTAACATTCCGTGGGCCGTGTCTCCGATATCGAGGTGAGAACGCCTACTGTCGTAAGTACGGGTTTCTACAATTTGAGACCGACCACAATGCGGACAGGTCCAGTCAAATGCATTCATGTTAGGCTCCCCCTGCAGTTCCCATGTTGCATCCATGTTGCATGGATTCGCCGTGCCTCCAAGAAAATCGTTGTAAATCAATGGTAGTCACTTGCAACATGATGCAACATGAAATCGCTCTTCGCCAACTTGGTGAACAGCATAACCGTTTGATTTTATTGTGGAAATTAGTGGAGGCCTCGCCCGGAATCGAACCGGGGTGCAAGGATTTGCAGTCCTCTGCGTAACCACTCCGCCACGAGGCCTCAAGTCGACAGGCTATCAGGATAACCCGTTGAATTCACGGATTGGTTCAATATGGAAGGCGGCGAGGCTAGTCAAGCCATTCCAGCGCATAACCCAAAAAATCGGATTCGTTCTTCAAAAAGTGCTGCCGCACAGGGTTGTTGGGGTTCTAGCCCGCGATGCGAACCGCTCTCTGACCGCTTCAAAGGGAAAACCCCTCGCCTAGTCCTCGGACTTGTCCGAGCCAAACCAGCCGCCCTTCCAGCGCCGCCCGAGCTTGACCTCGATCTGACGCCGCTTGCGCCGGACTATCGCCGAATCGTGGGACAGAACCACAAGTCCTAGCGGTACCATCCAAAATCCGAGTATGGGAAGAAAGCCCAGCGTGCCACCGGCAATCAGCAGGCCGCCCAGCGTGCGACGCATTGCCACCGATTGCGGCACGGGAACACGCCGGCCAAAGATGCGCAGGTGCCTGCGCCTGTGGTGCGTACCGTGCGGATGATGCGCCGCATGCGGTTGTTTATCGGTATCGTCGGGCCCTTCCAACAACATCTTCTCTTGCATTAAAACGGAAGTCTCAGACCCCGATGTAGGAAGTGCATCGCTTCATGTCATCATTCTGTTATGCACATTCATCGAAAAAAAACGAAATGGTCCTTTGCAAAAGCCAAACCCTTTTGCTATAGGCCACTTCGCTGATGACTGAATAGCTATTCCCCGGTAGCTCAGTGGTAGAGCAACCGGCTGTTAACCGGTTGGTCGCTGGTTCGAATCCGGCCCGGGGAGCCACTATTCTGGTACGTTGCAAATTGTCATTGGCCTAATCCCCAAGTTTTCTTCAACGTACCATGAACCAATCTTGCCAGAATGCGTTTGACTACTGCGCCACATGGCGAGACAATTTTGTGAGTCGGGTCTACTACCCGGCACGGAGGCCCGGACTTCTCAAGATGCCCGGCAAACCTCACTCAAAAGGGACGAATGAACTGATGTACAGTCACTTTGCATTAATCTTGGCGATGCTCACTGCGGTCGCATGGACCGGCGCGCTCGTTTACCTGGTTAATCGGTGGGATCACCACCGGAAGTGAACTAGATCCTCCAGTCGAAGCCGCAAGCGTCACAGACTGGGGAATTGGCGACACTCAAGCCAGCCGTTCAGGCTGCAAAGAGCTTTTGGGCCATGAAGCCCGGCCGTCGGCAGGCTTTCTCTCGAGATATACGGCGTCGCTTGCCTCGCAAGGGTGCCTGTCGCCGGCCCTGCTCGTCGCATGGCGAGGAACGGCGGCTTTCCGTTGGGTATCCGGCATTGGCGTGATGACGCTTCCGCCGTTCCAAATTGGTTTTCCGGGGCGGTATCCTGTACTGCTTCCATGTCGGCCGCTAATCTCTGGCAGGTTAAAGAAAGCGTAACCCTTGGTGCCTATGCCGGATCAGGTGAAAAACGGAGGTGCACGATGATCCACCAATGCGCAATGATTGCCGCGTTCCTGATCTTGTTTGCTCTGTTGGGCGCCCTGGCATACTTCGGTCAAGACGATCCGCTTCCGAGCAGAGCCCCCATGCCAGCCGTGGAAGCGCCGCCGGCATCCTGATTGGGCTCAGGATTCACTAATCGGAGCCAGAAGCGGCGGCTGCTCTCCACATCTTTGGCGTCACTTCACAGCGACGACAACCTTCCCCTTCGCACGACCCGTCTCGACATAGTCCAGCGCCTCATTGGTCTTCTCGAACGGGAAGACCCGATCCACTACCGGTCGTATGGCACCCGCCTCGATCAGGGAGGTGATCTGACCAAGCTGCGCACCGTTGGCCGTCATGAAGAGAAAGGAATAGCTGATGCCTTGGCGTTTCGATTTTCTCCTGATGCCGAAACTCAGCAGGCGCATGACCAGTTGAAGCGGCCAGCCGAAACCATTCTCTTTTGCGAAATCGGGGTCCGGCGGACCGGAAATCGAGATCAGCTTCCCGCCCGGCTTCAGCACCCCAACGGATTTCTTCAGCGTATCCGTCCCGAGGCTGTTCAATACGACGTCGTAATCCTGCAGGACCTCTTCAAAGTTGTCCTTCTTGTAGTCGACCACGATATCTGCACCGAGGCATTTGACGAGATCGATATTTACTGTGCTTGTGGTCGTCGCCACATATGCCCCGAGATGCTTAGCAAGCTGGATCGCGATCGTGCCCACGCCGCCCGAGCCGGCATGGATCAAGACCTTCTGCCCCTTCTGTAGGTTAGCTCGCTCCACAAGCACCTGCCATGCTGTCAGGGCGACAAGCGGAATCGATGCGGCCTCTTCCATCGTCAGGTTGTTCGGCTTCATCGCTACATCGGCCTCGTCCATGGCGATATACTCGGCAAATGTCCCGATGCGATCCTGGGCCGGACGTGCGTAGACCTCGTCACCGGGCTTGAACCGCCGGACATTGGCCCCGACCCGGACCACGACGCCCGCTACATCGTTGCCGAGGACCAGCGGAAGGCGGTATGGCAGGATGAGCTTGAACTCTCCGTCTCTGATCTTGGTATCGAGAACATTCACACTGGCGGCGTGAATCTCCACCATCACGTCGTTCTCCCGCAGCTCCGGCTCCGGACTTTCAGTGAAACGCAGGGCACCGCCTTTCGCATAGCGATCGATCAGGAATGATTTCATCACACTAACTTTCGTTTCTGTGGAGAGCCGGAAGCACCAGCAATGCGGCGAAGCACGCTCAATCGGCAAGCCTGTTGAACTTCCGAAGATTCTTGTCGACGAACGACTCGGGCAGGAAGCGGCGCAGAAAGCGGACCCGTCCTGCAGCTTTGCCGGCAGTGTAGCGTCGTTTGGGTGACGCCGCATTGGCTGCCCTCACGACTGTTGCGGCAACCACCTCGGGTGCATCGCCCTTCGCGACGATCTCGCGCATCAACCTCTCTGCGTCGCCGCGAACCGTATCGTAGACGGCGAGCGGCCGGTCCGGTCGCGTGATATTCTCTTCGAAGGACGTGCGGGTCACGCCGGGCTCGACAAGCACGATGCGGATGCCCTGCGTCCGCACTTC
Organism: Phyllobacterium brassicacearum; assembly: GCF_003010955.1. Lineage (GTDB taxonomy): Bacteria > Pseudomonadota > Alphaproteobacteria > Rhizobiales > Rhizobiaceae > Phyllobacterium > Phyllobacterium brassicacearum. The sequence continues at coordinate 60,417 of NZ_PGGO01000008.1, read as the reverse complement.
ATGGTCGAGAGATTCCGAATAACCTTCGATAGCGTGCTTGGTCGATGCGTAGAGCGCATTATAGGGCGCGGGGATCAGTCCGAGTATGGAACTGAGGTTGACAATTCGGCCCCTGCGCTGGCGTCTCATCACGGGCAGGACTGCATTTGTCATTCGCATGATGCCGAACATGTTCACGTCGAACACAGCCTTCGCCTGTTCCGTCGTGGATTCCTCAGCCCCGCCGAGCAGCCCGATGCCGGCGTTGTTGACGAGAAGATCGATCTGCCCTGTGCGGCTTAGAACCTCGTCCACGACCGTCTGTACCGATGCGTCATCCGTTACATCGCAGATCAGCATCGTGGTGCCATCCGGCGTATTGGGCATCGGCTTTCGGCTGGTACCGAATACACGGTAGCCATCGCGCCACAACGCTTGTGCCGTTACCAGCCCAATGCCTGAGGAAGCGCCCGTGACCAGGGCGATACCGCGTTCTGTTTTGCTCATTGCCTTTTGCCTTCATTTTGTCATGGAATATCAATGAATAATCAGTTACTATGATTTTAGTAGTAAGTCACTATCAAAAAGATATCAACATGAAGAATCTTTCAAACCAGCCATGCCTGATCGCCCGGAGCCTTGCGCTTGTGGGGGATGCATGGAGTATGCTGATCATGCGGGATGCCCATGCGGGCCTCACCCGCTTTGATGAATTCCGCAAGAGTCTCGGGATCGCGCCGACGATGCTCACGGCGCGGCTTGCAGCTCTGACTGACGAAGGGCTGTTGGAGAAACGCCGCTATTCCGACCGACCGCCACGGGACGAATATGTACTGACGGAGGCCGGCCGTGACTTTCTGCCGGTCCTGTTTGCGATCGGCGCGTGGGGACGCAAGCATCGCAGCGGCGGCAACGTGACCCGGTTCTTCGACGCCGAAACCGGAACGGAGATCGATCCTGTCACCATCGACCGCGAGACCGGCGCTCCGGTCGGAACACGTCCCATTCGCATTGCCGCACCCGAATGAGCCGCCCATTGAAGCCAGATCAATTGGTCCCGAGCCTGGCGCCAGCTCTAGAGGAACCTATTGTGCAGCGTTACTCCTTGGTCCTTTCCTTGAAGACACAGGATCAAAACATTGAGCCGCAAGGGACTTTACCTGATAGTCGGAGCCCTTCTCGTCACTGTTATCGGCCTGGGGATCTATGTGTACCGCGAAGAAACCAGGCCCGCCGGAATTGAACTCTAGATTGGCGAGGGCGGCGTTTCCATCGAAGAGAATTGAGATCCAGGGTCGGGACACCCTAATGATTGGACGTCACCTTAATCATATAGTTCCCGGCCTTGAGCGGCCTGCGTGCGACCCTGAGTTCGTCCACCACAATCTCGAAATAGCCTGCGCGGTCGTCGCTCAATGTGTAGTTCCTGCCTCCACCAAACCTGCCGATGACGGTCCCAACTGCAGCAGTCTCCGGGATCGTAGCGGCTGAAAGTGACACAGTTTCCCGGGGTCGCTCCTTTACTGGAATGGACCGGACCGTTTCCACTGGCCCGGGCACGGGGATGGAAGTATCGATGGACGCCGGTCTCAGCGCTTTCCATCCGGACCAGTCGTGAATATTCGTCCAGTTATAGGCGGGAAGCCCGGAATACATCGCGGCCGCCGCGTTCAGGTCTGCCAACACCGCGGCTTTTGTCTGCTTGCCCCTGGTATCGCCATAGGAAATGCCCTGCCCCACACCCGCCACAGTTTCGATCGAGTTTCCGATTTGGATTGATGGCATGGCGGCAGCCGCCTCTGCTTCATACCGGATGCGATCGACAAGTTTCGCTGTGCTCGTCACATAGGACATGACGCAAATCACGTCGATATAGCGGGCGAGATGCAGGAATATGTTCTGGCCAACCGGTCCTGCCCCGTCATTATGGTCATAAGTGCAGGTGATCGACTCACCGAAATAGTCATCAAACCAGGTCGGAAGTGCAGAAGCGAAAAGCAGCCCATTGTTGGCGCAGCGTGCCTTGCATTGGCGATGCATCTCGACCCAGTCGCGCATGAGATTTTCGCGGTCGAGGGCAGCGGTCGATTGCCAGACGCCCGAACCGGCGGTGGCTGAGAGTACTGACGAGGCGATGCCATTGTGGAAGGACTTGAATGAGCCGGTGTCTGGCGGCTCGTTGTCGATCTGGAATCCGCAGAACTTTTGTGCCGTGCTGGAAGCGGCATTGAAGGCGGCGACAGCATCAACATTGGCTATCAAGCCGGGCAAACCGCTGCCATCGGAAAAATAATCCCTGTCACCATCCAGTCCCCAGCAGCGGATGCCGAGTGCATTGGCACTTGCGTTGAAACCGCGCATGGCTTCCGCATTGGCATGGATAAGCTCCTCCGTCACGAAACAGTACAGATCCGTGATCGAGCTCTTAATGCACTCATTGAGCAGGATGTTCTCTTCGTCGGCGCTCCCGATCACGGCCGAGACATAGTTCCACACCCACAGGCCGCGCCTTGGCGTCTCGGCGGGCGATGCCGTGATTTCGGGGGAAGAACCCGCGGGAGCTATTGTGATTGTGAATTCTGTCGTTACGACCCGGTGTTCACCGGCACTAGCCTGCCTTGACGCGCCCGGACCAAGCCCAAGCGCGGCAGCTATCAGTAACGTGCGGCGATCAATCCTGTTAATGTCATTACCCCGTCAGCCAAAGCGATAGCTTGAATTTAGAGCCCCATCACCATCGCCGGCAAGTACCATGCCTTGCGGAAACGATCAGACGTGTTTCGGCGGTTCCCGCACCTCGTCGGGATTAGGCAACGGCATTTCGTCCGGCAGTTGCTGGGGCGGGGGCTCCTCTACCGGGATTTGCCCAGGCATCGGATTGGGTTCGGGCGGCAATTCATCCGGCCGTGGCGCCGGACCAGGATCGACCGGCCGATTCGTATCTGGCCCTTGATCGGGCATTGGTTTGGGATCACCCATGACAATTCCTCCTTTCACGGGTTCCAACTCCCTTGCACGCCCAAATGTTCCCTGCCTGTATTCTTGCACAGCCACCTGGTTTGTGCTCGAATCGCCGGCGTACCCAGAACTCCATTGATTTGCCGAACAGCCATGTCCTTTCGATCGCCACAAAGCATCTCTGCCCGTTTCGACCGGAACAGTCCGCCGAGCGCCATCGATATGGAGATCATCGCGGAGACGGCCGCCGCCCTCGGTCGCGCCGGGCAAAAGGTCGAGCAGACGCTGGAGAAATTGAACGGCGCTGCGGAGCACGAGCGGCAATTATGTCTCAAGGCGGCTGCGCAGGCCGTTCATGCCTATTTCATCCAGCGCGAATTGTGCGGCCTGCGCAATCACGATGATCCCATTCGTCACTATGGCATTCCGCGCGCTGTTCTTGTCCGCCTTGGCGCGGCCTAGAGACTCTTGTGCTTGCGTTGAAGGCTTTCGGGATGAACGTGAAACCTCTACCTTGCTCCAGACCGTCCCCAGGGAGCGCATAGTTCTGGCATGACCCACGAGATTTTGACACCCGCCGAGATGGGCGAGGCAGACAGGTTGACGATTGCCACCGGCCCCGGCGACGGTTACGGCCTGATGCTCAACGCCGGCACCGCCATCGCCAGTCATCTCCTCACCCATCATGGCGATGCGGCTGAATCCCACATCCTGTGCGGACCCGGCAACAATGGCGGCGACGGCTATGTCGTCGCCCGGATTCTGGCTGAAAGCGGTGCACGCGTGCAGGTCTGGTCTAGCGGCGCCCCCAAGTCCGGCACCGACGCAGCGCGAGCACTTCAGGTCTGTCCTGTCCGGCCTCGCCCCATCGACGAGTTTGAACCAACGTCTGGCAGCCTCATCATCGACGCCCTGTTTGGTGCCGGCCTCGACAGGCCGGTGACCGGCAAGGCTGCAGCTGCAATTGCTCGCGCCAATGACGCGCCAACATACCGCCTGTCAATCGATATCCCATCGGGTCTCGACGGAGCGAGCGGCCAGATACTCGGTACCGTCTTCAACGCGGATTGCACGATTACTTTCTTCCGCAAGAAGCCCGGCCACCTGCTTTACCCCGGGCGAAAGCTGTGCGGCGATCTGATCGTCGCCGATATCGGCATCCGGGAAAATGTCCTTGCCGCCATAAAGCCCAGTTGCTTCGAAAACACGCCCGATCTTTGGCGGACATTTCTTCCCGCACCCGACGCCGCCACCCACAAGTACGAGCGCGGCCACGTCGCGGTGTTTTCCGGTGGAGCGACTTCGACCGGCGCAGCCAGGCTATCGGCGCTTGGTGCTGCGCGAAGTGGCGCCGGCGCGGTCACCGTGTTGTCGCCGGACGAAGCCCTTGCCGTCAACGCCGCCCACCTCACCTCGATCATGCTCAGCCGATGCGATCACCCGCTCGACCTGGAGTCGTTCATCGAGAAACGCCGGCCCTCCAGCTTTGTCCTCGGCCCGGGTTTCGGTATTGGCGACAAGACGCGCGCATTCGGTCTTGCCCTCTTCCGCGATCTCACGGCCAGACTGGTTCTTGATGCCGATGCCATCACATCCTTCCGGGACCATACCGACAATCTTTTCAGCGCAGCGCGAAGTGCCCCGCAGGTCCGGCTGGTGGTCACGCCCCACGAGGGCGAGTTCAAGCGGCTGTTCCCGGATCTTGTCGAGAGCGCTACTCCATCCAAACTCGAACGCGCCCGCACTGCGGCCGCCCGTGCCAACGCCATCATCATCTATAAGGGCGCCGATACCGTGATTGCATCGCCGGATGGCCGCGCTGCAATCAACACAAACGGGACACCACTTCTGGCAACAGCCGGTTCCGGCGACGTTCTTGCCGGTCTTGCCGCGGGTTTGATGGCGCAGGACATGCCGCCTTTCGAAGCAGCTTGCGCAGCGGTCTACATCCATGGCGCCGCCGCTCGCCATCTGGGCTGTGGCCTCATCGCCGAAGACCTTCCGGCCGCCGCCGGAAAGGTCATTGGCGGCCTTATTGGGGCTTTAGTTGACCAATAATGCGGGAACCATCCACGAAATGGTCCGTTGATTGTGATAGCGAAAACGGCGCCTAACAAACCGGGAGTGAATATGAAACTGTCTTTGCGGCTGACCGCCCCCTTCCTGATGCTTGCGTTGAGCGGGTGCGCCGGGATCGACTATGCAAAATCGAACTATGGCGGTTATCCGAAACAGGAGTTCAAAACCGCAGGCGGACAGTCGTTCGAGATCATGGACAATCCGTCGCGGGGGCGCCTGATGATCGGGCCCGGCTCCGGCGGCGGTGCAACAGAAGGCTTCGTGAAAAATCTGGGAATGGGCGTCGCCAACAGCCTTGTTGCGACCCCTCCGGTCGTCTATCGCGATGCCGCCGAACAGTTTCTGCGCAGTACAGGCCGCAATTGCACGGCTCAGGACGTGACGGCCATCATGGAACCGCGCTACGAGGTCCGCTATCAGTGTATGGGCGGACGGACAAACCAGGACAGAATGCTTGGCCCGGCCTAGGTTGGCGAGACTTCATCAAATGAAGTCGATCCTGTTAACCCGGTCTTTACCATGATCGTTCACCTTGTACCCAAGCGCGATTTGTGTGGCGTACGCGCTTCCAACTTTTTCACTGCGTCATCATTTTGTCGTAATGACCGGCTAATGATGAACCATAGCGAATAGTTTATTTCCATCTTTGACCACGGATGTACTGGCACTGATGTTGAGGTAAGCTTAGGAAGGTCGGGTAGCTCCCGGCCTTTTGCTTTTTCGAGCCTGTTACAAATAGAAGTATTGTTGATTTTTACAACCAAACATGTAGAATGGTATTCGACAAAAGTATCATTATACAATCCAAGATTGCATAGATTCCAAAGAAATCACCTCGCATCTCGAGGTTTGTTTTGGTGTATTACTCGCACATTACTGCAGGGTATTAATATATTATCTCTCAGATGCGCCAACGATAGGGGCGCATATTCGCAGAGCGGCAAATCCATAGGGAGCTGTGTGGCGGTCAGTCATGTACAGCCGATGGTTGAATGCATCTTGAACATTTGTCTTTTGGCGGCAAAATATTAAGCTGGCAGACTGAAAGATCGAGCAGATGACGGATCAGACAAACACCCCATCTTCCGAAACGCCGGCGCAGCTCAAATGGCTGACGCCGGAGAATGTTGGCACGGTATTGAAGGGCCTCCCGCTCAAGGCCCAGGCAGCCTTGCGTGCCGGCGCCCATCTTCCCCGCGGCACTCTGACGATTACGACTCCTGACAGGAAGGTCTTCAAAGTGGGCGGCAAGCAAACCGGGCCGGACGCTTCGCTTGTCCTGCACAACTGGAACCTGCCGCGACGTGCCTTTGCCGGCGGCACGATCGGCGTCGCCGAATCCTACATGGATGGCGACTGGGACAGCCCCGATGTTGCCACCTTTCTCGAACTTTTCGTCGTCAATGAGCAGGTCGGCGAAGATCTTGCCGGAGGCTCCAACTGGTTTATCAATACCGTACAGAGAATGCGCCACTGGTTGAATGACAACACGCGGACGCGTTCGCGCAAGAACATCTCGGCACACTACGATCTCGGTAACGCGTTCTACCGCGAATGGCTTGACCCAACGATGACCTATTCCTCGGCGCTGTTCGGCGAAGGTGCCAATGACCTCGAAAGTGCGCAGACCGCAAAATACCGCGCCCTCGCCCGCAATATCGGCATCACGGCCGGCAGCAAGGTTTTGGAGATCGGTTGCGGCTGGGGCGGCTTCGCCGAATATGTCGCGCGTGAGGTTGGTGCCTATGTGACGGGGCTCACGATCAGCCGGGAGCAATTCGAATATGCGACCCAGCGCGTGCAGAAGGCAGGCCTTTCCGACAAGGTCGACATCAAATTTCAGGACTACCGCGACGAAACAGGGAAATATGATCACATCGCCTCGATCGAAATGTTCGAGGCAGTCGGCGAAAAATACTGGCCCGTGTTTTTCGGCAAAGTGAAGGAATGCCTCAATCCGGGCGGCAGTGCCGGGATGCAGATCATCACCATCAATGACAAATCCTTCGATCGCTATCGCAAGCGTCCGGATTTCATCCAGCGCTACGTGTTTCCTGGCGGAATGCTGCCGACACCGGAAAAGCTGAAGAGCCTCGGCAAGGATTTCGGCCTCAGCATGTATCGCGAGAACGTTTTCCCGCAGGATTACGCCCGGACACTCGCCGAATGGCGCCAACGCTTCTGGGGTTCCTGGGACCGGCTGCGCCACCTGGGCTTCGATGGCCGTTTCAAGAAGCTCTGGGAGTTCTATCTCTTCTACTGCGAGGCCGGCTTCCGGTCCGAATACATCGATGTGCGCCAGGTGTTCTACAAATCATGACAACCGATACGCTCGACGAAGCATTTGAACGCGTGTGGAGGATCGCGGACGGGCTCCATCTTCCCGAGCTAGTCCGCAGCACAACCCACGGCACGCCCTCGTTGAAAGTGAAGACATCCTTCATTGGCCGCTTGAGAGACAAAGACACCTTTGCCATCCATTGCCCGCTCGAGGAAAAACCGCTCCTCATGGAGAACGTCCCGAACATTTATTTCGAGACCGACCACTACAAGGGTTGGCCGTACGTCCTGATGCACCTCGACGCCGTTTCAGATGCCGAACTCGCCCATCGCATCAAACTCGCCTGGCACGCCAAGGCGCCTGCCAAAGTCAGGAAGGCCGCGGCGACGCAATGACGATCCGGTTGGACGGAGAATCCGATATCCGAGGAAGGTTTGAACAGGAATGGTGCAAATTCGGACAAGAATCGGCGATTCCTGTTCAACGAATGGCAATTCCGGTACAGGATTCTCAACTCCAGCGCGAAATATTGGTGTGGTGACGCGAAGTTCCCGCTAACCTGCGATTTCTATGAGCGCTGTCTCAACCCCGAGACCGGTTCGGTCCGCGACTTCCCGCAAGGCAAATGACGAGTTGATTTTCGTGACATGCGGCATCGCCGAAAGCCAGAATTTGTGTATCCGCTCATAGTCTTCGAGATCTTTTGCCGCAATTCGAAGCAGATAATCGTATTCGCCTGACATGAGATAGCAAACCAACACGTTGGGGCAACGCTTTACCGCTGTTTCGAACTCACGAAGCTGCTTGTCCGCCTGCCCGGAAAGAGAAATATTGACGATTACAATGACCGGATGGCCGAGCATCTTGTTGGAAAGCCGCGCATGATAGCCGCGAATGACACCCGACTTTTCCAATATATCCAGCCGCCGCGAGCACGCCGATTGCGACAGTCCGACCTTCTCGGCAAGCGTCGCATTCGACATGCGGCCATCCTTCTGCAGGCTGTCGAGAATGGCGATATCAATCCTGTCCAATGACATTGTTCGAGCTTTCTTCGATAAATGCACGATATTGCGCAAGAATATTCGAAAATGGAGCCTCCGTCGAGCCTTCTTGGCAAGGACATGCGACACGATTCGTGGTGTCATATCTGTCTCAAAAGGGAACTCTAAAAACACTAACAGGAGGCGTTATGCGCGTAGGCTGCCCGAAGGAAATAAAAAACCATGAATATCGCGTCGGCCTCACTCCGGGGGCCGTACGCGAATACATCGCCCATGGCCATACGGTCATCGTCCAGTCCGGAGCTGGCATTGGAATTGGCGCCGACGACGGAGCCTATCAGGCAGCAGGCGCAAAGATCGTCAAGACTGCAGAAGAAGTTTTCTCGCAATCAGATATGATCGTCAAAGTAAAAGAGCCACAGCCATCAGAATGGGTGCAGCTTCGCGAAGGTCAGATTCTCTATACCTATCTTCACCTTGCCCCGGATCCGGAACAGACCAAAGGTCTCTTGGCTTCCGGTGTTACCGCCATCGCCTACGAAACTGTCACCGATGACCGCGGTGGCCTGCCGTTGCTTGCGCCTATGTCAGAAGTCGCCGGTCGCCTTGCGATACAGGCCGGTGCGACCGCGCTCCAGAAGGCCAATGGCGGGCGCGGCGTGTTGCTTGGCGGCGTGCCAGGCGTCCTGCCCGGCAAGGTCACCATCATCGGCGGCGGCGTTGTCGGCATCAATGCGGCGATGATGGCCACGGGGCTCGGCGCCGACGTGACGATCCTCGATCGTTCGATCCCGCGTCTGCGCCAGCTGGACGACCTCTTCCGCGGCCGCATCCATACCCGCTACTCAACCATCGAAGCCCTTGATGAAGAAGTGTTTTCTGCCGATATCGTCGTTGGCGCGGTTCTCATTCCTGGGGCGGCCGCTCCGAAGCTGGTCACTCGCGAAATGCTTTCCGGTATGAAGAAGGGCGCCGTCATTGTCGACGTCGCCATCGACCAGGGCGGCTGCTTCGAGACGTCCCACGCCACCACCCACTCAGAGCCAACCTACGAAGTCGATGGCGTCATTCATTACTGCGTCGCAAATATGCCGGGAGCAGTCCCGGTCACGTCCGCCCATGCCCTCAACAATGCTACCCTGCAGTATGGCTTGCAGCTGGCTGACCGCGGCGTCAAGGCGCTGGTCGACAATCCGCACCTGCGCAATGGCTTGAATGTCCACAAGGGCCGTGTGACCAACCAGGCGGTCGCCGAGGCGCTCGGTCTTGAAATGGTCGAGGCTAAATCAGTCCTGGCGGCTTGATTTAATTATATAATAACGAAAAGCCCGGAGTTTTCTCCGGGCTTTTTTCATGTCAACTCTATACGGCACTGGAAACAGTTGTTCCGAGCGGACCGCATGTGCACATAGGCAACATCATCGCGTCTCAGAAGTTCGTCGGCCCGATTCGCAATGTCGCCGGTCTTGATAACCCCACCCGTCCCATAAACAATCCGGTCCTGGCACGAATAGCCACGGAGGATATAGTCGCTGCTCTCACGAAACATCGCCGGCATTTCCGCCGTTTCCTCATAACGCACGCATTCGTCCGCGTGCAGAAAAATCGGGCCGGTTTCTGCATAGGGTTGCGGCGCCGGAAATGGCCGGTGCGACAGGATGAGATACCTGTCGCCCGCCCTCACATTCTGCAGGCAATGACGGCAGGGTACGCCGTCGCCATCTGAAATGTGCACCTCCGGCTTCTGGCCGTTAGCGTCTGCCCCGCTCGCCTGGTAGTGGCGGGTAAGTGTCGTGGGCATTGCAATGAATCGGATATTGCTCATCGGGTGAACTCCTTTGTTAAAGCAAAGAAAACACCTCGGTTCGCACTTTAGCCACCCGATTCTTGCCGCATTTCACTTCGTCACCGTAATATGAACAGTGACATAACTATAAGCATCGCTACCCGGAGCTTTGCTCGAAACGATCAGCTGATCGGTACCGACGAAGCCCGGCTTAGACGTGTAGTAAGCCCCAACCGCCGCTACTTTGCGACTGTTGCACTTGTGTAGTGCATGACCCGCCGCATATGAAGGAGAAATTGAGCCTTGCCAAAGATCGATTGTACCATTCGCTGGAGGAGTCGCGACCTTGAAGGCCGGAACTCTGCCGCTTGAGCAATCGGGATTGACCATGTGGGTGCTGAGCAGGCCCGTTTTGTGGTCCGATTTTGCAGAAATCGTGAAAGTAGTCGATCCAGTCCGCGTCGTTGTCAGCTCCGAAGTTTGACAACCCGCAACCAACAACACTGACGAAATTGCTGCCGCGGTCAGCAATACTTGCTTTGAATGCATTTAATTCCCCTGAGACCATTCGATAACGGGCTCGTAGAGAGATTCTCGGCGCTCGGCTATACAACTAAAGGTGGAAAAAAGGAGATACGAATACTAATTCCACGCTTCTATTTCTGCTTCTGCAAAACTGACGGGCTTGAAGCCCATTCTTTGATACATTTGCAGTGCTCGCGGGCTATCCAGCGTATTGGTCTCAATGATTACTTTTCGCGGACTACTCATCCATGCGGTCGAAATCGCCTCGTTGAGGAAGAATTTGGCGAGCCCCCGCCCCTGAAATTCCGGCACCAGGCCGAAATACAAGATCTCGGTTACGCCTTCGCCCTCATCGAGCACGAGTTCGAAGAAGCCTGCGGGCGAGCCATCGGCATAAAGCACATGGATGTCGACATTCGAACGATGGATGATCGCCGCCAAATCCCGATCGCTCAGATGACGATGCACTGACCAATGATGCGGCTTGCCGACCTGCTCGTAAAGAAACCGGTAGAATGGCAGGGAAATTTTCGTTGCCCGCATCAGCGCCAGCTTGAAGGCAACAGGGGTCGGAACCGACTGCGTCGGCCGTTCCGTCATTTCCAAGTGCGTAACACGCGTTTTCAGGATGCGTGGCTTGACTATGTCACTCATGACTTACGCTTCACCGGTTACGACCGGAGTATCCCTGGCTCCGCCCCACTCGGTCCACGAGCCATCATAAAGCATATTATCTTTGTGGCCGAGGGATTCGAGAGCAAGTGTAATCACTGCCGCCGTGATACCAGAACCGCAGCTTGTGACGATGGGTCTGGAAAGGTCGACTCCCGCCTGGTCAAAAACCTGCCGCAGGCCATTGATATCCTTCAGATACCCATTGTCAGCAAGGCTCGAAGACGGGACATTGCGCGCGCCCGGCATATGCCCTGAACGGAGCCCTTCCCGCGGCTCAGGGTCAACACCCTTGAAGCGGCCTGCCGACCGCGCATCGGCTATTTGCCGTGAGCCACTGTCAACGATCGTTCGCATGTCCGAAAAGCTGGCAACCTTCCCGGCATCAAATTTCGGCATGAATGCTGACGGCGCGATCTTCGTTGCCGTGTCAGTGACCGGTCTGCCGACGTTCTTCCAATTTTCGAATCCGCCGTCGAGCACGAAAACGTTCTTGGCACCCATGGTCCGGAACATCCACCAGACCCGCGGCGACGTGTGCATGCCAGGACCGTCATAAACGACAATCGTATCGTCACTTGTGATCCCCATGCTGCTCACGGCGGCGGCAAACACTTCCGGCTTGGGCAGGGTGTGCGGCAGCGGGGACCCAGGATCAGACATTTCCTCGTGGTCGAAGAAGATAGCACCCGGAATATGCGCCGCATCATACTCTGCCTTGGCGTCACGATTCTGAAACGGGAAATACCAGGACGCATCCAGGATACTCAGACCTGGTTGACCGAGCCTTTCCTGCAACCAATCGGGCGAAACCACATAAGCGCTCTTGTCCGTCACGTTCATTCTCCCTCCGGCAAGGAGCCAAAGCGGATACGAAACCGCCGGTTTTCCTTGCCCTTCTTCTCAATTTTTCCGATATGGACGGCACCAACCTCGCCGGTGGTTGCGACGTGGGTTCCGCCGCAGGGCTGCGAATCCACTGATGCGTTCTCCCCAATGCATACGAGTCTTATGCGTCCTGTCCCCGCAGGCGGACGAACATTCTTGGATTTGATCAGGCCCGGATTGGCCGCCAATTCCTCGTCAGTGATCCAGCGCGTGAAGATGGGGTGGTTGGCATTGACCAGTTCCATCATCTTCGCGGTCACGCCTTCCTTGGTCACACCGGCGTCCGGAAGGTCAAAATCTACCCGGCTGTCATCCTCGCCAACCGCAGCACCCGTAATCGGATAGGGACAAACGACGCTCAGCAAGTGACATGCCGCGTGCATGCGCATCAATTTATATCGCCGCTCCCAATCGATGCGGAGCCACAATTTCTCCTCCACTAACGGCACTGCCTGATCGGGTGCAGGGATATGAATGATCTCTTCCTTGCTCTCGCCGGTCACCGTCGTAGCAATCGCGATAGTCGAACCATCGGAGCGAACAAAAACGCCGCTATCACCCGGCTGACCGCCTGACGTGGCGTAGAACACCGTCTGGTCGGTCAGTATGCCGCCACGTTCGTTGATCGCAAGCACCGTCCCTTCGATAACCTTGAGGTAGGAATCGTCGCGGAAGAGAATTGCTGTATCGTATGCCATCAGGATTTATTCTCGTACGGAACGGATATATCGGTTTTCGCTTCCATCCATACCGGGACAGGCAGATCCTTGGAGCGCAAGAACTCCGGATTGAACATCTTTGATTGATAGCGATTGCCGTAATCGCACAGGACCGTCACGATGATGTGGTCGGGTCCCATGTCCCGCGCCATGCGAATGGCGCCGGCAACATTGATACCCGACGAGCCGCCGAGGCAAAGCCCCTCCTCTGTCACCAGATCGAATACGACCTCCAGCGCTTCCGCATCGGGTATCTGATAGGAAAAGTCAGGCCTAAAACCTTCAAGATTGGCGGTAACGCGGCCTTGTCCAATGCCCTCGGTGATGGAGCTTCCCTCGGCTTTGAATTCACCGGTTGTGTAGTAGGAGTAAAGCGCCGCCCCTAGCGGATCGGCGAGCCCGATCTTGATCGACGAATCCCTTGCCTTCAGCCCCTGCGATACACCAGCCAGCGTGCCTCCGGACCCAACCGCACAAATGAACCCGTCCACCTTGCCATTGGTATCGCGCCAGATTTCCTGCGCTGTGGTTTCGACATGCGCCTGGCGGTTGATGACGTTGTCGAATTGATTCGCCCAGATTGCGCCGTTCGGTTCGCTTTTTGCCATCTGCGCGGCCAGACGCCCAGAGACCTTCACGTAATTATCCGGATTTCTGTAAGGAACGGCCGGTACTTCCACCAGCTCTGCACCCAGTAGCCGCAAGGCATCCTTCTTTTCCTGGCTCTGGGTCTCTGGGATGACGATAACAGTACGGTAGCCCAAGGCTTTGGCGACCATGGTGAGGCCAATACCGGTATTGCCGGCCGTGCCTTCGACAATCACGCCACCGGGCCGGAGCAATCCGCGTTTCTCCGCATCACGAATAATATAGAGCGCCGCACGGTCCTTCACCGACTGGCCAGGATTCAAGAACTCGGCCTTGCCATAAATTTCGCAACCAGTGAGGTCGGACGCTTTCTTCATGCGAATAAGCGGCGTGTTTCCGATGGTATCGATCACTGAATCAAACATGGGGCCCGGTCCTTCATTCTGCTGGACCTGAACCTATTTGCCCCGGCTTAAGCGTTCAAGCGCAGAATTTCTCAATCGAGAGGATAAGCAGATATTTGAGCCAGCAAAAAGCCGCCGGCACGATGTGCCGACGGCTCGATAACGATTTCAGCAATGCCGATCAGGCTGCCTTGGCACCGAAGCTCTTGCGCTTGTTGCGGCGAAAAGGACGCTTCTGTGCCGGCGCACCGGCATCATTGCTCCAGACCTTTTCGCCGCGCGCTTCACGCGGCTTGCCTGCAGATTGACCGCGATGCGGCTTCTTGCCCGGAGCACCGCTACCGCCCTCACGGCGCGGCGGGCGCTGATCGCTATTTGCCGCGCGGGCCGGCAGGCTCGATAGATCGATCGGCGAATCTGCCATGGGCAATCGCATGCGCGTGACACGCTCAACGGCCTTCAGCTTTACGCTTTCTTCGGCCGGATCATACAGCGTGATCGCAGAGCCCGAAGCGCCGTTGCGCCCGGTACGGCCAATACGATGGACATAGCTCTCCGGCTCATCCGGCAGATCGAAATTGATCACATGGCTGATGCCGACAACATCGATGCCGCGCGCAGCGATATCAGTTGCCACGAGGACACGCACGGAACCGTCCTTGAAGCCGTTCAGAGCACGCTGGCGGGCGTTCTGCGACTTGTTGCCATGAATGGCAGCAACTTCGTAGCCGTCCTTCTCGAGTACGCGAGTAACAGCATCGGCTCCATGCTTGGTGCGGGTGAAGACAATGACCGAGGCCAGCGTCTCATCCTTGAGCATGGCCGAGAGAACCTGCTTCTTCTGCTTCGTCGGGATCATATGCACAACCTGCTTGATCTCGGCAGCCGTCGTGCCTTGCGGGGCAACTTCAACACGAACAGGATCGCGCAGCAGGCCAGCTGCCAACGCAGCCACTTCCTTTGGCATCGTCGCGGAGAACAATGCGGTCTGACGGTCGCGATGCGTCCCCTTTGCGATGCGCTTCACATCGTTGATGAAGCCCATATCGAGCATGCGATCGGCCTCATCGAGCACCAGCCAGCGTGTCTCAGAGAGATCGACGCGGTTGTCGCGAACAAGGTCGGTCAAACGGCCCGGCGTCGCAATCAAGACGTCGACGCCAGCCTGCATTTTGTTGATCTGCGCCACACGCGATACACCGCCAAGCACGAGAGCCGTAGAGATGTGCGCACCCTTGGAGAGCTTGCGGATCGTCTCTTCGATTTGCACTGCAAGCTCACGGGTTGGCGCAAGGATCAGCGCGCGGGCTGTCTTGCCTTTGCGCTTGTCACCGATGGTGATGATTTTCTGGAGGATCGGCAGGCTGAACGCGGCCGTCTTGCCGGAACCTGTCTGGGCGATGCCAAGAATATCCTGACCGGCGAGCTGTGCAGGGATAGCCTGTTCCTGGATCGGCTTGGGAGTAGCCATTCCAGCTGCCTCGACTGCCTTCAGCAGTACGGCATTCAGGCCCATGGCGGCAAAGCCGGTTTTTTCAATAGTTTCCAATTCAATCTTCTTTCATTGGCCGGCGCGGAAAGCCGCGGGCCACACAACGCATCACAGGGCGCAACCTGCGTGCAATAATTTTGGGATAAACGACGAGACGCGAGGAACCCTGCGCCAATGGCTTTGGGTTCATGCGACTTGCGCAGCCGTGCCCATCGCATCATGCGGATGGGTCTCAGACGCCACGAAGTCCTCAATCGGAAGACCGGGTTGCCCGGTCCAAGCGCCTGAGCGGCATATGGGCCTTCTCATGCAAAAAAGCAAACGATTTTATTGTGCGGCGCAAAAATGCGCTTTCACCTGGCGAAACGTTTGGCACCGGCGACGCACAAAATAACGGCAACGGTAACAACGACCATCGGCCAGCCAACTGGTTCGTGCAGGAGCGTGGCAGCCAGAACCAGACCAAAGAATGGCTGCAGCAGCTGGAGCTGGCCCACTGCTGCGATTCCACCCTGCGCCAAACCGCGGTACCAGAAAACAAAGCCGATCAGCATTGAGAACATCGAGACGTAGACGAGGCCGATCCAGGCAGGCTCGCCAACGGCGCTCCAGTTCCCAGGCATGACATAGACAGTCAGTGGCAGCATGACCGGCAGTGAGAGCACAAGTGCCCAGCAGATCACCTGCCATCCACCAAGCTTGCGTGAGAGCTGGGCCCCTTCGGCATAACCCAGCCCACACACGACGATTGCAGCGAACATCAGGAGATCGCCGGTTATCGACGCAGAAAGATTTTGCGTCAGCGCAAATCCTGCCACGATCAGGCTACCCAGAACTGAGAAAAGCCAGAACAGCGGGCGCATTCGTTCGCCGGCGCGGATGACCCCAAAGATTGCCGTGGCCAGCGGTAGCAGTCCGATAAACACGATGGAATGTGCCGCGTTGATGTGGCGCAGGGCCAGTGCGGTCAAAAGTGGAAAACCAACGACAACGCCCATTGCCGTCACGAACAGCGCTCCCAGATCTGATTTCGCCGGGCGCTTTTCGCGGAAGGCCAGCAGCAGCGCGAGGCCCAACAGGGCAGCGATGGTGGCGCGGGCGCTCGTTACGAAGATCGGATCGAAGTCTGCTACTGCGGCACGGGTTGCCGGAAGCGATCCGCTGAAAATCAGCACACCCAAAACGCCGTTGATCCAGCCTGCCGTTGTTTTGTCCATGCTCACTTGTCCAATCGCCAATTTCATTTTGACGTCTATCAATCGCAATCAATGGATTTTCCAGATAAGGTGCAGTACAATTCATACAAACTGTAATGGCATGGGAATCAATACAGATGGACGAAAGCGTTGCGATAAACCGCGAAACCATCACGCTTGTTGAGCGCGTAATGCAGGCCGTCCGTCAGCGCATCGCTGGACGAACGCTTGTGCCGGGTGCGAAACTGCCTTCGATCCGTAGCTTCGCGGAAACGATGGGAGTGTCAAAATCGACAATCGTCGAAGCCTACGACCGGCTGGCGGCCGAGGGCGTTATTCAGTCGCGACGCGGATCGGGCTTTTATGTGGCCGGTCATCTGCCACCATTGTCCTTGGCCGAGATTGGTCCGCGACTGGATCTGGCGATCGATCCGCTCTGGGTATCTCGCACTTCCCTTGAAGCGGGTGAGGCTGTTGCGAAACCCGGTTGCGGCTGGTTGCCTTCTTCATGGATGCCGGAAGACGGCATTCGAAGGGCACTGCGCGCATTGGCGCGGGGAAAAGACTCTTCCCTCGCCGACTATGCACCACCACTCGGAATAAGTGCGCTACGGCAACATCTTTCGCGTCGTATGGCGGAACATGGAATTGAAGCCGCAACCGACCAGATCATCCTGACCGAGTCGGGTACGCAAGCAATCGACCTTCTCTGCAGGTTCCTGATTGAACCTGGACATACGGTGATCGTCGACGACCCCTGCTATTTCAATTTTCATGCTCTGCTCAAGGCCCACCGTGCCAAGGTGATTGGCGTGCCCTACACTCCCTCCGGACCGGATCTCGAATACTTTGCCAAAGCGCTCACCGAACACCACCCTCGCCTCTACATCACCAATTCTGCGCTGCATAATCCGACTGGTGCTGTACTATCGCCCGTCATCGCCCATCGGCTGCTCAAGCTCGCCGAACAGTACAATGTCACAATCATCGAGGATGACATCTTTGCCGATTTCGAACATGAACCGGCCCCTCGCCTTGCGGCGTTCGACGGCCTTGACCGTGTTGTGCACATCGGGAGTTTCTCCAAATCTTTGTCCGCGTCCGTTCGCTGCGGCTTCATAGCCGCTCGGCGGGATTGGATCGACGGATTGGTGGATCTTCGCATTGCCACGTCCTTCGGCGGCGGTCGATTGGCTGCTGAACTCGTCCTTTGCATGCTGACCGATGGCACCTATCGCAAACACATGGATGGTTTGCGAACGCGTCTGGCTCGTAGCATGGGTGAAACCAGTTCAAAGCTGAAGTCCCTTGGCCTCACACCATGGATCGAACCGGCAGGAGGCATGTTTCTATGGTGCAGGTTGCCGGGCGACGCGGACGCTGCAGCAGTGGCGCAGCACGCGCTTGCAGAACGGGTGGTTTTCGCGCCTGGCAATGTCTTCAGCCAATCGCAATCGGCAAATTCCTATATGCGATTCAACGTTGCGCAATGTACCGATCCCCGCATTTTCGAGGTTCTGCAAACCGCTCTTGCATCAACCTAGATTGCAGCCGCCATTTTCTGGATCGTCAGGACAGTACGCCAGTTGCGCGCGGTCAGCGGGACCTTCAACACCTTGTCGAGAGCAAGGGCCAGCTTCGAAGTCCCAAACCCATCCGGCGTATAGAGATAAAGAACGCGGTTCCTCAGCGTGAAGCTTTCCGACTCGGAGGCTTTGCCGGCGAAGTCTGCCAGAGCTGACTCCGTGGGATCGCCGTCGAGAATGACCGCGTGAAGTGATTTCGGATTGTCGCTGGCCCCCGGGTAAGGGTTTTTGGCAATCATGCAGTTCCATTCATCGATATTGCGAACAGAGACGCGCGATTCGAAGCCGAATGTCGTTGGAAACAAGGCCGATATGCTCTCGCCGACACGACGCGCTGTCTGGTTGGACGTGAGAACCAGATTGCCGCTTTGAATATAGGTTTTCACATCGGTAAATCCTGCCTTGTTCAGCACCGTGCGAAGCGTCTCCATTTTCACGACCTTGTTGCCTCCGACGTTGATACCCCGAAAAAGCACAATATAGGTCGTCATCGCATCTCCTTGTCCTGCCGGTCTGCCAATTGCTCAAGCTTCAGAACTGTATTCCAGTTACGCGCTGTAGTGGCAACTTTTAACGTCGACTCAATTTTTCCGTGCAACTTGGATTCGGATGCCCCTTGCGGCGGATAGTAATAAAGCACCTTATCCACGATTTCGAACTGTTCCGGCAACCCGAGTGCTTTGCGGTTCAACGCCTCGACGGCTTCGGCGTCCGGCTCTTTCTCCATCAGGTAAGCGTGGAGTTTGTTGCCCTCTGCCGTCCGTTCCGGGAACGGATTGTTGGCGATGAGTTTCTTCCACTTGGGCCTGCTGACGATCATGATCGCTTTCGAAAAAGCAAACTTTTCCAGAGTAATAGCTGCAACTCTTTGTACAATTTGTCTAGGAGACAGGCCGGAAGTCAGGACCACGTTGCCGGTATTGATATAGGTGGCGACGCGCTCGAACCCATCCTCGATTAACGCCGCCTTTAACGGTTGGACTGGTAGTAGCGTCGCGCCGCCTACACCTCGAAACAGGACGATGTAGGTTGTGTGACGCCCCATGCCGCCTCAGGACCTGACGCCAAGAATACGCCTCCAAGGCGTTAGGCCAAACCGTTTGCTGACAACAAGATATGCAAAGATCAACAGGACAGCGACAAGTACAGACCCAAGGGAGATGCCATTTTCCGCCAAACCAGCCAGAAGTTTTGCGAAAAGAAAACCGAAAACAATAAAGGTTATGAGATCAAGAACGAAGGCGAGGACGATGCGCCAATGTGCCGTCGGCTGTTGCACGTCGTTCATCAGAAACCCTCCCCGCCCAAACTCAACTGAAAGCAAACCTACATGCGATCAATATAGAACAGCAACCCTTAGTTGCATTCAAATGATCAACCCTGCGATGGCTTCATTCTCGGTGATGTCCTGATATGCCCAACCAGCTTCGTCAAAGCGTTTGAACAGAATATCAAAATTGACCTTGTTCTTGGTTTCGATCCCAATCAGCACTGAGCCGAAATTTCGCGCGGACTTCTTGAGATACTCGAAACGTGCGACATCGTCCTCTGGGCCCAACAAATCGAGAAAAGATCGCAAGGCGCCGGGCCGCTGTGGGAAGCGGAAAATGAAATATTTCTTCAACCCTTCATAGCGCAGCGACCGTTCCTTCAGTTCGGGTAACCGCTCGAAGTCAAAATTACTGCCGGAAATGACCAGTATGATCCGTTTGCCCTTGATATCGCTCTTCTTCAGATCCTTGAGTGCATCAATAGCAAGTGCACCCGCCGGCTCCACGACAATACCTTCGACGTTGAGCATTTCCAGAATGGTTGAACTCAAGCGGTTTTCCGGAATCAAAGTGACAGCATCAGACGTGAAACCCTTGAGAAGCTTGAAGTTTTCTCGCCCTATCTCGGCAACCGCCGCGCCATCAACGAAATTATCGACGGCGTCGAGCTTGATGCGTTTACCCGCTTCAAGACTGCGCTTCAGGCTTGGAGCACCTGCTGGCTCAACAAAACGGAACCGGGTTTCCCAGCCAAGATCGGCAAGATAACGTGTGACACCACCAGAAAGACCGCCTCCGCCAACCGGCAGTATCATCAAATCGGGCTTGCGCTTGTCCGGCAGTTGCGCCGCGATCTCGTGCGCGACCGTCGCCTGCCCTGTAATAATGTCCATATGATCGAAGGGAGGTACCATCACCGCCCCGGTTTCCGCTGCGTAGTCTTGGGCGGCGGAATAACATTGGTCGAAAATATCACCCACCAGACGAATTTCGATGAAATCTCCGCCGAAGCTACGCGTCTTGTCGATCTTTTGCTGAGGCGTTGTCACCGGCATGAAAACCACGCCCTTCTTTGCAAAATACCGGCAGATAAATGCAAAGCCCTGAGCGTGATTACCTGCCGATGCACAAACAAAACTGGAGGTCTCCGATTTGTGCTCGTTCAGATAGTGGGAGATGAAGTTGAACGCCCCCCGGATCTTGTATGAGCGCACCGGCGACAAATCCTCGCGCTTCAGCCAGATCTGCGCACCATACTTGTGCGAAAGATAGTGATTGAGTTGCAGCGGTGTTTCCGGGAAAAGAGCGCGCATCTTTTCCGTCGCGCGGTCCACGGCCTTGATGAATGCAGTCATAGGAATAGGTCAACCTTCTCGAATGTTCTGACATCGATAATGCCGACATCGGAAATGCGCAATTCCGGTATTACCACGAGCGCCAAGAGCGAATGCTGCATATAAGCATTGTTGAGGCTGCAGCCCATCGCACGCATGGCGTCGACGAGCTTGTCAGCTTTCTCCGCAACGATTTCGGCGCGCTGATCGGACATGAGCCCCGCAATCGGCATCTCCACAAGAGCAAGCTCACGACCCTTGGAAAACAGAACCACACCACCCCCGACCTGACCAAGCCGGTTGGCGGCCTTCGCCATGTCGTCCTTGTTGGTGCCGACTACGATCATGTGGTGGCTATCGTGGGCGACAGTCGAGGCCATCGCACAATCAAGCGTATAGCCAAAACCAGAGACGAAACCGTTGACCACCGCCCCCGTCCCACGATGTCGCTCGACGAGAGCGATCTGGCAGACGTCATTACGCCGGTCCATTTGTACAATGCCGTCGGAAACAGCAAGATCTGCTTCCAGCGCCTTCGTTGGCGCCTGATTCTCGATGACGCCGATAACCCGTGCGGTGAGGTGCCTGGCGGGTTTCGGAGCTTTTATGTCGAAATCCCGGGCATTCAACTTCTTACCAAGCTTGATCGTATTCTTGGCGAATGACGGATAATTGTATGTTGGTATCTCAGTGATGAGCTTGCCCTTCTCCGCCAGATGCAGGCCTCTCGCATAAACCCGGTCGATCGTCAGGTTCGCGAGATCAGACACGATCAAAAAGTCTGCGAGACGTCCAGGGGTGATAGAGCCGATCTCCCGCTCCAGCCGGAAATGCTGCGCTGTGTTAAGGGTGGCCATCTGGATCGCGGTGACTGGTTTCAACCCTTGCGCAATCGCGTGCCGGACAACGCGATCCATGTGACCTTCATTCACCAAGGTTCCAGAGTGGCTGTCGTCCGTGCACAATATGAAATTGCGCGGATCCAGCCCCTGTTCCGTCACTGCCTTGATCTGGCTGGCAACATCGTACCAGGCAGAACCAAGGCGCAACATGGCGCGCATGCCCTGCCGCACCCGTGCAATGGCATCTTCCATGCGCGTGCCTTCATGGTCGTCTTCTGGTCCACCCGCCACGTAGCCGTGGAAAGCCCGGCCGAGTTCCGGTGATGCAAAATGGCCGCCAACGGTTTTACCGGCTTTGACCGTCGCATCGATCCCGCCGCGCATGGTCGGATCATTGTTTGCGACGCCCGGAAAGTTCATCACCTCACCTAGCCCGACAATGTTCGGCCAGGTCATGGCCTCGGCGACGTCCGCGGGAGTGATGACGGCTCCGGCGTGCTCCAATCCAGGAGCGGAAGGCACGCAACTCGGCATTTGGACATGCACGTTGATAGGCATGGCGAGCGCTTCATCGTGCATCAACCGTACGCCCTCAAGTCCAAGAACATTGGCGATCTCGTGCGGATCGATAAACATGGACGTCGTGCCATGAGGAATGACGGCACGGGTAAATTCAGTCACTGTAACCATGCCGCTTTCGACATGCATATGGGCGTCGCAAAGACCTGGCACCAGGTAACGCCCGCCCGCGTCCACCACCTTGGTTTTGGGTCCGATGCAGTGCTCCACACCGTGGCCGACAAAGGCGAAGCGCCCCGCCACGATTGCGATGTCCATACCCGCAATAATTTCTCCGGAGTAAACACTGACGAGCCGGCCATTGCGCACGACCATATCTGCGTGCCTGCGACCCATGGCGACATCCACCAGCAAGGGAGCCGATTCCGGCCATGCCGCAGGTTTGTTGCCTTTTGCCTGTTTGCTCATCACGCACCCTCTGATCATCCGTTCCTAAGACCAATGCATATACGAAAATGAAACGCCGCGGTCCTGTTCACAGGAGAATTGTCAAAAAAATCTGCGAAGCCCATGAATTACTTGACAGACCCATCATCGTTGCATCCGATAGGGTAAATGCTACGCGCTGAGTATGCTGCTGCCAATCCGCGAGAAGAAAAGATGTTAGCGGCACCACCGGCATGAATGCGTTAAAGCTGTCTGAATGCATGTCTGGGAGGAACATCGATGCATAAACTCTCTATTTTTCTTGCTGCGACCGCAGCCCTTGCCTTGGTCTCCGGCACGGCCGGGGCCCAGGGTTATCCCGAGCGCAGCATCACCATGGTGGTGCCTTTCGCAGCGGGCGGCCCGACTGACACGGTGACGCGCCTTGTTGCAGAATCAATGTCGAAAGATCTCGGTCAGCAAATCATCGTGGAGAACGTTGGCGGCGCCGGCGGCACGCTCGGAGCATCTCAGGTAGCGAAGGCTGAACCGGATGGATACACCCTTCTTCTCCACCACATCGGAATGGCAACGAGTGCCACGTTATACCGCAAGCTGCCTTATGACACGATGAACGCTTTTGAGTATGTCGGGCTCGTCACAGACGTTCCGATGACGATCGTCGCCAAGAAGGATTTCGAGCCTACGGACATGAAAGGCCTGATTGAGTACGTCAAGGCAAATGCCGACAAAGTCAGTCTTGCCAATGCCGGTATTGGTGCCGCATCCCATCTGTGCGGCATGTTGTTCATGAGCGAGATCAAAACGCCGCTGGTGACCGTTCCCTACAAGGGCACCGGTCCCGCCATGACCGATTTGCTTGGCGGGCAGGTCGATTTGATGTGCGACCAGACCACCAACACCACGAAACAGATCAAGGGCGGCACGATCAAAGCATATGCCGTGACATCAGCAAAGCGCCTGGATGCACTTCCTGACCTGCCAACAGTCGCCGAATCCGGATTGCCAGGCATGCAGGTTGGTATTTGGCACGGTATCTACGCACCGAAAGGCACACCTGCTGAAGTCACGCAAAAGTTGTCGGCGTCGCTGCAGAAGGCGCTGAAAGATCCGAACGTTGTCGCCCGCTTTGCCGAACTCGGGACAGTACCCGTAACGGATGCGGAAGCCACTCCGGAAGGGCTCAAATCAAAGCTTGAAAGTGAAGTGACGCGCTGGAAGCCGGTCATCGAAGCTGCCGGTCAATACGCCGACTGACCAATGCGGGATCAGGAGCGGACAGCCGCTCCTGATCCTTCAAAGGAACCAAAAGAACGGCGGAGGAGGAACGCATGAAATCATTGAGCTTCAGTATGCGCGATTTGATATGTGGACTGCTTTTTATTGCGGTTGGCCTGTTCTTCGCCATTCAGGCCTATGGTCTTGAACTCGGAACGGCGTTTCGCATGGGCCCCGGATATTTTCCCCTCGTCCTTGCGGGTATCCTTGTGCTACTCGGCATTATCGTCATCATTCAGGGCACACAGCTCGAGCACGAGCCAATGGGCCCGATCGCCTGGCGTGGCTTGCTGTTCATACTGCCCGCCCCCATTTTCTTTGGCTTGACGGTGCGCGGTTTGGGATTTGTTCCTTCGTTGTTCTTGACTGGTCTCCTCGCGGCTTTTGCCAGCACCAGAATGCGGCCCGGAACTGCCCTTCTCCTGGTGGGCGGGTTGACACTCTTTTCTGTAATCGTTTTCAGCTATGCTCTCGGCCTGCCCTTCCGGCGTTTCGGCCCTTGGCTTGGACTGTGAGGGGCGAAGCATGGATCTTCTCAGTAACCTCGCCCTCGGATTTGCCACAGCGGCATCGCCTTGGAATCTGTTATTCTGTCTGACCGGAGTCCTGCTGGGAACACTCATTGGCGTGCTTCCCGGCATTGGCGCAACGGCGACCATTGCCATGCTCTTGCCGATTACGTTCCAACTGGAACCGGTTTCTTCTCTCATCATGCTGGCCGGCATTTATTACGGCGCACAGTACGGCGGCTCGACCACAGCTATCCTTATCAACATGCCGGGCGAATCTTCGTCTGCGGTGACCGCTATCGACGGGTATCAGATGGCGCGCAGGGGGCGGGCGGGAGCGGCACTGGCTATCGCCGCCATCGGCTCGTTCTTCGCTGGAACAGTATCGACAGTCCTGGTTGCGGTGTTTGCACCACCATTGACGGCCATTGCTTTGCAATTCGGCTCGGCCGAATATTTCTCGCTGATGATTGTCGGCCTCGTTTCCTCGATCGCGCTGGCACATGGCTCGGTTGTCAAGGCGCTCGGCATGGTCGTGCTCGGCCTCCTTCTCGGCCTTGTTGGCACCGACATTTACACGGGGACCCCACGCTTCAACCTTGGTATCCTGGAACTTTCGGATGGCCTGAATTTCGTCGCACTTGCGGTCGGGGTATTTGGTATTGCGGAGATCCTGCGCAATCTCGAAAACGAGCATGAACGCGATGTGATGATCAAGAAGGTCACCAATCTCTGGCCAACGCGCGAGGATTGGAAGCAGATGACAGCTCCGATCCTCCGAGGCACCGCAATTGGTTCGGCGCTCGGGATTCTGCCCGGTGGCGGGGCAATTCTCGCATCCTTTGCCTCCTATACGGTCGAAAAACGTATCTCCAATTCCCCCGGGGAATTCGGGAAGGGCGCGATTGCCGGTGTAGCTGGCCCGGAATCAGCCAACAATGCCGGCGCTCAAACATCCTTCATCCCGATGCTTACTCTTGGCATTCCCGCCAATCCCGTGATGGCACTGATGATCGGTGCGATGATCATCCAGGGTATCGTGCCTGGCCCCAACGTCGCCACCGAGCAGCCAGCCTTATTTTGGGGAATCATTGCTTCGATGTGGATCGGCAATCTCATGCTGATACTGCTCAATCTGCCATTGATCGGGCTGTGGGTAAAATTGCTGACGATTCCCTATTATATGCTGTTCCCCGCCATTATCGCGTTCTGCTCAATCGGCGTTTACAGCGTCAACTCCAATGTCTTTGACCTCTATGCCGTCGCCTTCTTTGGCCTTATGGGCTACGGGCTTGCGAAGTTGCGTTGTGAACCGGCACCTTTGCTGCTTGGATTCGTTCTCGGGCCCCTGCTCGAAGAGCACCTGCGCCGTGCCATGATCATGTCGCGCGGCGACCCCACGACCTTTCTGACAAGGCCGATTAGCCTCATTCTCCTGCTGCTCGCCGTGGGGGTCCTCGTAGTTGTGCTGCTGCCGAGCATTCGCAAGAAGCGCGATGAGGTATTCGTCGAGGATTGATCTCTGGAACAGAGCCTTCCGCCCTCTGAACCTCAACGGGCCGGGAGGATGACGTAGCTCACTTTCTCCGAGCGATCCGGATAATATTTGTACGTGAGTTCGATCGATTTGATGTTGGCAGGTGGCATCACAATGCCAGCTCCGTTCATTAGTCCCAAGACCGTCGGGTTCATCCCTTCGCCAAACCAGACGAACAGTGCCGGCAAATGGATGCGCGACGCAGCGTTTGGCATTTCCGCATGCACCGGCGTGATGGAGTTGTCAAACAGACGCAGATTTCCGGGCAATTGCGGACCGTCGGAGACGACAGTGCCGAATGCCCCCTCGGCACGGGTGACAGCAAATAACCTTGCGTAGTCCAACTGGCCGATCGAAGGCGCCTTGCCATCGCGGGCATACAGCATATTGATCGCCAACCCTGGTATGACAATCAAAGCGCAGATTGCACCGACCACGGCGAAGCGTTTCAGCGGTAGATGACTTGCAGTGGAGCGCTCAAGAACAATGGCAAGAAACAATGGAGAGAGGAAGAGGATGGGCTGCAGCCATCGATCCTTGACCTCAGCTGCACCGCTGATGAGGACCCCGACGAAGACGCCGGCCAGTGCAAAAATCAGAATTCTGGCAATGAGCCTTTCGGCATCGGCCCAGACCCGCTTTTCGGGAGCCTGATCTGCGCGGCTTCGCCACCAAGCGATTGCAGAGAACGCGAGCGCAACGCCAGCAAATAGAACGCTGTTGAGAAACAGCTTCCATTCACCATGAAGCCTGCTGATGAAAAACTGGCCACCGGAGTTCATCTCAAACTTGTGAGTACGCGCAAGCAGGTTTTCCGTGTGTGCGAGCGCCCAGAGTCCCGTCGGTGCGATGGCTGCAGCAAACGCGAGTGCTGCCAGAATGCTCGTGCGCGACAGCAACACCGAACGGTAGACCGGTATTGAAATGCCGGCCAGGATAAGCGCGAGAAGGAAGAAGCTAGCATTGAACTTTCCCAGCAAAGCGCAGGCAAACCCGAGCCCCAAAAGCATGGCAGAAAGCCAGGAACGCGATTTCATGTGCCATGCGAACGCCAGAAACGCCCAAGCGCAGCCGGTCGTTGCGCCCACGGAATGCGTGAGCGTGCGTTGGGATTCCCAGGCGATCTGTGGAAGCATAAAGATTCCCACCATCCCCGCAGCAGCCACCGTCCGGGAAAGACCGAGCAAGCGCGCGCCGAAATAAACACTTGCGAATAAGCTGGCCAGCATTCCGAACTTTACCAAGTAGATCGTGAACAGGCTGATCCCGAGCACACTGCCCGCAATGCTGTTTATCCAGGTGTAAAGCGGCGGCTGTGAACCGCCATAGCCCCACTGCAGAGCTCCTACATAGGCCAGTTGTTCAGCATCATCGACACCCGCGCCGTTTGAGATGGTGGTCAGAAAGAAGATCTGGAAGGCGAAATATAACAATACGAACAGCAGCGCCGGATTTTCCGAGGCAAACCCTCTAATCCTGTCGCCAGGAGATTGGACCGAAATGGCAGGCATCGCTTTCTCACACTGTTAAGTGCGCCGCTTGTATTCGAAGTTGAATTCCAAATCCACCCGTCGTGGCTCCGGGGCAGTTTCAGCGGCGATCACATTGTCAGGAATGGCTCTTCGTGGTGCGGACGGCGGGGGTCGAACCCGCATGACCTATGGCCGAGGGATTTTAAGTCCCTTGCGTCTACCAGTTTCGCCACGTCCGCACTGTAGGATTTCAATTACTTAGGAGATTCACGGAAAGCAAGGTTGCACAACGCAAAATTTGTTGTGCAATTTCATGTTCTTTGGTTGTTCCTTCAAACATGACCAAATCCTTCCATGCTGGTCTAACTGGCTTTTATCCTGCACTTCGACCATTGGAGATTTGGCTTCAAGTCGCCACTACCCGTTAGAATATCCTGTAGCCAACCGAAGGGGCCGGCCCATGGTTAAATCTCATCGGCGCATTTCTGATAGGTTACGGGCTCCTGGTCCGGCTAGCCGCTAGTTTGATATACTCGGTGCAGCCTTCATTGGCTTCATTCCCGGGACGGGAGTTTTGCCCCGCGGCACTTTTGTCCCCGGCGTGTTGGTGGAAACAGACTTGATAGTGCACTCACCGGCACCCTCGGAGTTTCCACACGTGGGCTTACCTTTAATGCAACCCCCACTCGCGGAGTTCCCACTGTCCACGCAAGTCACTCCGTTATCGCTCCAGGGCTTGCCACACGAGCCCCGTTTCGTACCGGTGGTGACGGTTACCACAGAGCCGTCCGAGCATTTGATGCTTGTGGTAGCCTGGGCCAATGCCGCACTGAGGCCACCCATGGCTATGAGAACCGCAAGAGCTAGACCTGATACACATGTCCGCATGGTAACCTCCCGCTTCACTACAAATGACACGGTACTCCTACGCCTGGTTGGTGTCGACGTGGCAGCCCCCACCACTTCGGACTAGTGAGCCAACTCAAGCGTGACATTCTCGGCCAATGGTAGGATTGTGTCTCATGGACACTGCCCGCCACATTCTCGTTGTTGCATTCACTCGAGCTGACGATTGTCAGCTTGTGCCGGCATATGATCCCATGCAGTTCGACACTGAAGGAGATGCTACGCGGATGGCCCGCTCCCTGGCTGCAAGCTGCGCGGGCGTGTTGGCCTGGAGCCGTGACGCCGATGCTGACACTGGCACTTATGGACCACCGACAATCCTGTTTCAGTCTGGCGATGTGCCGGAGATGGAATAGACAAGCTACTTCCATTGTGGTCTCAACCGAACCCAACCACGACCGATACAATGCAATTTCGGGGAAGCCCGCATGGCGATTGCCAGCCCCCCAACCCCGGGCAACAAGTTTCTAAGTCCCTGAAATAATGCCCGCACCCGCCATCTCTTCCATGGCTTTTTTTGCTGGTTCGTCGCCATTGTCGGATGCCTTCTTGAGCCATTCCGCCGCTCTGCTGTTGCTTTGCTCTACACCTCTACCACGATAGTACATTAAGCCGAGATTGCGCTGCGCAACGGGCTCACCGAGTGCTGCAGCCTTATTGAACCAACTTAAAGCAGCTGCATCGTCCTGCTTCACGCCCTGTCCCATGAGGTAAAGGTAGCCGACGTTGGTTTGCGCACCGGCAACTTCCTGGACGGCTGCCTTATTAAGCCACTCAAAAGCTATGGTGTCGTCCTTGGGAACGCCTTTACCTTCCAAGTACAACTGACCGATATTCGCCTGAGCTGGACCAAACCCCTGCTCGGCAGCCTTGCGATACCAGTAGACCGCAAGGTCATAGTACTGGGCCACCCCGGAGCCAACCTCATACATGTAGCCAAGATTGTTTTGTCCCTCCGGGCTACCTTGCATCGCCGCTTTGCGGTACCATTCGGCGGCCAACTTGTCGTCTCTTGGTACCCCATCGCCGCTACTGTATAGGACACCAAGGGCGACTTGCGCTGGTGCAAATCGCTGCTCGGCAGCCTTTCTGTAATAATCCGCCGCTATAGCTTTGTCCCGCTGAACACCGTCGCCTCTTTCGTACATTATTCCAAGCAGTGTCTGGGCGGGGGCCATCCCCCCTTTGGCCCACGGCTCTAGCAGTCTTAGTGCCTCTGTATAATTTTTTGCGAGTAGAGCATCACGGCCCCTCTCGAATGAGTTGAAAAACAGCCAATACCCCAACAGGCACGCTGCAAGAACTCCGGCAACAATCCAGACCGTTCGTTTGGGTTTTCGATGCAATGAAGGATATCGGGATTTGTAATCTATTGTTTCGCTTACAGTCGATTCTTCGCTCAATTTTGCCCCCCGGCTGATCCCCTAAATATTCATATCAAACCTGTTCGCTTTTGAAAGCGTATTTACGGCGGCTACCATAAATCCCGACGGTCAACGCCACCATTGTCGTTTGCAGACCAAGTACGGGTAATGCCGGCGCTGTAGCGCATAGTAGTTCGTAGGAGCGCTCTCCAATCGCGTATCAGGGACTCCCTAGGCGATACGTTGGCAATGGAATAGGATAAATTTCCTCCAACCTTGACTCTTTTCCTGCACCAGACCATCTTATGGGCAACGCGGTAGCGACGGCCGTTCCAAACACAATTTGAACATTGAAACTCTGTCTGGCATGGGGACGGACAGGCATGTCTCGACGAAAGGAGGCGCCTGAAAATGACCCGCAGCCGCGGCGCGATAAGATACATATTGCCTCTAGCGAACGCGCTATAGGGGATAGCCTACTTGCTCTTCATATTTCTTCTGTTTCTGGCCGTCTTCCTGCATTCGATCTGGAAGGCTTACCAGGACTTTGCATTCTATCGAAACAACGACTGGGACTATTCAGTCGATAGCGGCGTCGAAATCTATCACGGGGATTCCACCGACAAAGAAGCCAGAATAGGCAACCGAGACCGGCTTATTTATGGCCATGCATTCATACTGACTGTGAGCGGTATTTCGTGTTTGCTGGCCTGGCATTTATGGGATTCCGACATCTGAACGGCGCGATAATCCAAAAGGATTAGTGCCGGAACACGCGCCCCTCTGCTACCGTTTGGGACCATGGAAGACTACAAACCGTTCAAAATCGCTTCAGTCCTGCGGGACGGCCGCGCCGTAGGCATCACGTCAGCGTATGACGCGTGTCGCAGGGTTCCAATTTCAATTAGTGGTAACCCTCAAGGCCCTGTCCGCAACCGGACAATCGGAATATCCGGGCCTGTTCATTCGCGAGAGGTACAAGCGTCAGCATCTTGTTCATGTTGTACGATTGTCGGGGTTGGGCGCGTTCCGTTTGGGCTGCGATTGCGGCGATGATGGCAATGTCTCGGTGGCCCAAATCAAACAGGCGAAATACCTGCTTGGCCAAGCGGTCGGCATACGGATGGTTTTTTGGGGATCGGCCCAAATTCTTCGAGGCGCTGTCATGGGCAGCTTGCAGCACTAACCAATCATCGGCGAGTTTGAGTGGGGTGCGGGTTTTGAGATTTTGGGCGATCAACATATCTGTCTCCTCGCGGTTAATAGGCGGGAGCAGATACTCTCAAGCGTCAGTGGCCGTTTCATGCCTGACGACATTCAACTAACGCGCTTAAATCATCAGTAAGTCAATGGATTACCCATCACGCTCTTGAGCCTTCGCAATTCCGTCTCCACTCACAGCAAAAAACGACGCTTCGGCGTCCGCCGACTGGAAAATTGGAAGGGTGGCATAAGAGTAGACGGAGTCGAAGATAACGGCCCGTTTGTCCGCCATCGGACACATTCGGAACGTTTGTCACATTCGCAAGTTTATAGCGAGTTGGAGTCCGTCCCCAACAGAAGCCTGGTGAGAAGCCACCCCGTTTCAACGCGTCAGGCCTCACCTTGCGCCGTGAATGCCATGGATGATGAGGTATGTAGAAGTAGCGCGAAAGTAATTTGGCGACCGCGGGGTTAATCGAATGACAGACGATCATCCGTATTGATTTGAGCAGACGGTGAAAAGCTAACCGACTGAGTGCCATGAGGGTCAATTGCAGTTTCGGCAGATCGGCATATAAATAGAATTAATCATAACGATCGGAGTGGCCGTGGGCAAAAAACTCAACAACAAGCTTGAATGCCCCAAATGCCATACAATTTATCTTACCCTCACGCAAAACATAGAACCGAAGACGCCCATCCACTGCAGCTCTTGCGGCACATACCTTGGCACGTGGATCGAGCTTGAGTCCGATTTCATCGCCCAAGGTGGGGAAAGCGGCGTATTCGAGATGCGCGAAGGTCAAATCATTCGGAAAGATTGACTGTGGCCCGTTTTAGAGTTTTTGCTGATTGATATAGATGCCTGCCTCGCGAGCCGCGTCGACAAAGGCATTCCTCGCCTTCGTGCAGGTGATTTTTCCGTCGAGAGCGTCAAAACACGCTTGTCGGGCCTCTGAGAGCATCTCGCCCTTCGCAATTGGCCAATAGAGGACCAGCCATTCGGCGGCCTCTGCCACTGAGCATATGTTCCCCGTCTTACCGGTGGCGCCCATCGACACCGTCACGTGTGGAAATGGTAAATCCCGTGTGCCCCCAAGAAGTTTGTTGGAAACGACCGTTTCGGGCTCAGCCTCCCGCAGGCGAACCAACAATGCCAGGAAGCGTTCGTCGATACCCGCCGTCTGGTATCGACTGCGCAGAGCATCCCTCAACTCGGATTGCTTGAGCAGTGCTCTTGCAACCTTCGCCTTGGGATTCTCCTTTTCATTCTCAACCATCATCGTCGTCCCTCAGCCCACAACCATCAGGAATGGCTTTGGTTCCAAGCGACACTAATGCCGAAATAGCGCACTGCAGAGATTTATCGCAGCGAGCATAGGCTAGCTGGCGGAGCTAGCGCCTGGATTGAAAGACATCTCGTTGACGCAGGCCAACATCAGGTTTTTAATATTTCTGTCGCTGGTAATATCAACGGCACACCAGCGCTTGAGAGATGGAACGCGCTCCCGCCATTTGGTGGAGGAGGAGCATTCTATGTCACAGCATCTTTTCGACCAACTCACCTATAGCGAAGACGATTGGCATATCATGGAGAACGCGCACATCAGGGCGTGCGAGTTGCTTGGCGAACACCCGGCCCATTATGAGAACAATGACCGCCTGGCCCGAACGATTATGCAGGTCTTCGGCACAGGTGCCCGCGATTATGAAATCATTGCCTCGATAGCCGCACAGCGCGAAAGAATCATGGTTTACCTATTATCTACGCGTCATTGAGATGCCGGATACACCTGTAGCGCCTGCTTGCGCGAGAAAGGATTCGCCCATTTGGAACCGCAGGGTAGACTGTTGCGGTCGCCAGGTAATATCGGCCACTGGTGTTTGTGAGATAAGATGTGCTCCCGCCCTAAGCGGGCATATTCTTCGAGACCACGCCGAGACCTCCGCCGACTGGGAAGCTGGAGAGGTGGTATAAGAGTACGCCGAAACGGCGTTCAGGTTAGCGCGATCGCACGACGCCAAATTATTCGGAAAGGGTGCTCATCCCGCAATGTATATATTTGCGTCCTTGGCTGCTTCGATGAATTTAGTTCGCGCGAGGTCCGCATCGATATTTCCATCCATTGCCTCAAGGCAGGCCTGTCGGGCAAGACCCTGCCATCGTGTGCGCTTGCCTGGCCACTCCGTCAATAAGAACGCTGCAGCCTCCATTACCGATGTGATGTTCCGAACCTCGCCGGGCTTTCCGGTCTCAACTGTCACGGCGGGGAAATGGACGTTCTCCATTTTCCGAAAACGCTGAATCGTTCACCTTGTTCCTGACAGACCTGGGCGGGGCTGTGGCTCGCGTTTTTTCCGCCACGTAAACGTCGATTTCCTTGGCGGCCTCCACAAATGCAATCCTTGCGTCGTCCACCGATGCCTTCTCTTTCAAGGCATTTGCGCACATTTCCACGGCCGCCGTATGTTTGGGGCCGCACTGTTTTGTCCAACCGTTTTCCAAGAGTTCGGATGCCTGTTCTACGGAAGTGACGTTCAGAACCGTGCCCGAGCGTGGAGATTGGATCATCACATGTTCGAAGGATGAATCGCGCATGACCAAGAAATGCGGGACGTTCGACTTGGTTCCAGATCAATTAAAGTTGTTGGGCGCGCGACGCGATTTGCGAGTGCGCCTCAGCGGGGGATGAGCGGCCTGGCACAAGAGCAAGCCTAGGCGACGGGCCTAAGAGCTGACGCTACCGCATAGCGCGGGCGCAAATCCATTTTTCTATTGTTGCAGCGAGCTCGTTGTCCGTGTCATCTTCAATATGCAATGGATCGGGCCTCCGGATTGGACAAAGCGATGATTTTGCTCTTGGCACTTCTGATCGGGATGGTAGCTGGTTTGCGCGCAATGACGGCATCGGCACCTTTCGGCTGGGCGTGGACGGCAGTTGATCGGTGATCAGCTCCGCCGCCAGCGAGACAATTCAATAAGGCATTCGTTGAGGCTGCAAGAGAGTCTGGAATTTATGTCGAAACGGTTACTAGGCCGCCACCGACTGGCAAGATTGATCGATGGTACAAGAGTAAGCAGCGGAGACGATAACGAAGCGTTTGTCGGCTACTGGACATAGCCGGAACATTTGTCCCATTCCTAAGTTTATAACGAGTTGGAGCCCGTCCCCAACAGAGGCCTGGCGAGGATTCACCCGCCCTACCCGTCAAATTGTCAGGCCTCACTTTTGGGTGGGCACGATTAGTCCGTGGTAGCGGGTTTGCGCGCAATGACGGCACCGGCGGCCATCAGTTGGGCCGCCTATCTCGGTTGGCTGCATCTGGGTGACAGTTGGCTCGCGTCCCTTGGATATGCCTTCACACAGTGGATATTTACCGTCCTGGCAATCGCGGAGCTGATCTCCGATCAACTGCCGTCCACGCCCAGCCGAAAGGTGCCGATGCAATTTGGTGCACGCATTGTCATGGGAGCATTCTGTGGCGCGGCCGTTGGTATCAGTGGCGGATTGGTCATAGGCGGCCTTATCGCGGGGATGATCGGTGCAGTAATTGGCACTCTGGGCGGTGCCGAAATCCGTGGGCGTCTTTCCAGAAGCTTTGGTCAAGATCGCCCGGCGGCACTCATTGAGGACGCCGTGGCCATCGTTGGTGCATTCCTGATCATTCTTCCTTTGCCGTGAGGAAATGGGCGGCGACAGAGATACGACCGCCGCCGACTGGAAAACTGGAACGGTGGCATAACAGCAACTCCCGCCGCCGAAAATCCTAAAACTCAAAGTTTTGGGTTTGATCCGCCTCCACTGTTGATACACTCGACGTAAGGGAGGACTGAGGATGAGCAATATATCTACTGTGTGCGCACTTTTGGGCCCAGGCTTGGCTGGCGTAATAGCGCTATTCTTTCTCATCGTTATTAAAGAGCGCAGATCAAAGGCAAGGCGGATACTTCAATAACGACCCGTTAAGGGCATTCGAAACGACTCCGCGACCACCGGAAAGCTGGTGCGCTGGCATAAAAGCAAGCAACGGCGAAGGACATAGAAGCAAAAACCCGCCAGCGGTGAGGCTGACGGGCTTTCAGATAGCAAGCGCGCTGGCGCCGTTAAGAAAGGTTCAAATACACACCACTCAGGTCCAGTTTCCTGAAATCGTCCCGATCATGGGACGATAAGAGCCAATGTGAATACTCGTTCGTTGGCTGTTCTTGAAATCTGTATTCAGGCATAGGATTGGCCTTTATTGGCTGGGCCTGCAATTTCTCTGCCCTTTTCGGATCATCTGAAATGATCGTTTTCTCCGTTCAATTCGCGAGGATAAAAGTGCTTTCTCTTTATCCAACGGAACAACGGCCAAAATAATGGCCGTCACGAATATCCACATGATCCGTGAAAGTGCGCTCGTCTGGCCTTCAGAAGTCTCTATCTGGCACGTAAAGGCAGATGGAATGGTCTATGGATGGGGCACCTGTGGTAGTACAGCGATGAAAGAACTGATCCTTTGATCGCTTGATGCGGGTGTCGCGGTATGGAATCAACTCTCCGGTTGCAACAACGCGGTAACCGTTTGGTGTTTCTTTGATAGCCCCATCCTTCTCCTGCCAGCAGTCAATCGTGCTGCAACACTCTGCCCCGTAACGCCAACCCAATGGCGCATCGTGCGCTGTTGCAGAGGTGACAAACAATAGTGAAGCGATGAGCACCTTATGGAACACGCAAGCCTCCATTGATGATGAAAGCGACAAAGCCCAGAATCATGGCAGATACAAAAAGCCACATGATCTTGGAGAGTATACCGCTGACCTTCTCGATTTTCTTGTCCAGATCGTCAAAGCGCTTGTCCACGTTCTTCCACTTCTCGTCTGTGCTGCCTTCTTTGATCCGGGACTGCATCTGCCATTGCTCAAGCGAATTGAGCCGCGTGATGATCGACTGATCGACGTGCTCCAACGAATTTACGCGGGCGCGGAGATCCGCATCATCAGGTGTTGTCATGGCTTCCATCCGCAGAGTTTCTTGCCCTTCAGATTGAACGCCAGCATGTCGGCGACTTCCTGATCGGACATTGCATCGATCGTGGCCTGGGACGGCCGGAATGGCTTCGAGATGCTACAAAACGACCCGCCGATAGTCTGGCAAGCCGTCAGGATCATCAGCGAGGCGATAAGCGCTATCTTGACCATTTGCTGAGTTCCTTCCGGTTCTCATCCGGATCATTCCCGGCAATGGCCTGGTCAATCCGCTGAGCCTCTGACATAGCAACAGCATCGCGTGCGGCCTGCTTCCCACGCTCTGCATTGGCGCCGCTCGATCGACCTTTCATCCATGCGCCGGCAATCGCGGCAATGACCGCTGCAATGCCGATGAACACGCCGTTGCCACCCGTGAGTAATGAAAGCAGCGCGGTCATTCACTTGGCCTTTGGGAGGTTCGGGACAGCCCACACGAGCACGGCGGTCAGGGCAGCAATCAGGTTCGAAGCCGTGACCTCGTCGACACCAAGATCAATCCCATAAAAGGACTTCGCAAACGAGAGCGCCACCATGACAGCGGCAACGAGGAATTTTGAGTACGACAGCATGTCAGCTTCCTTTCTTGAAGAGCCGTGAGAAAAGGGCAAGGAGACTCGCCAGCAGCGATTGCGGCTTGACGGGCTCGGGAGTGGCGGGAATGGGCGTGGATGCTTCTGGCGGGGCTATGGGAGCCGGTCCGACTAGAGCTTCGTCGCCATAACCATCAGCCTTCAGTAGATCATCGAATTGTTCGGCATATCCGGCGATCAGGGCGGCCTTGTCGGTGCCATTGATGATCCGGCGGGCATTGACGAAATCCGACTTTGACAGCGTCACGTAGTCATCGAGCTTCTTGCCGGTGAACGTGCCGAGCTTCATGCCTTTGACGATGATATGGACGGCCATCTCCGGCTGCTCGGCGAGTTGCGGTTCCTTGAGCAGATCAAGCCCAAGACGCCTCGACCAGTCCGTGTAATTGCGCCGGCCGGTGATCTGGACGAACCCGCGGCCCATGAACTTCTTGCCATCGCCCGCCACGGTGTTGCCAAGGTCCTTACGCCCCTCGTAGCGCTTTTGCGCAGACGTCGGGCCCCAGATTTCCCGCATGTACTTGTAGGCGCCGGTTTCGTGCCAAGCGGTTGCCAGCACATAGGCACACTGATTACGCAGCAGCCCTTCCCGCTCGCATGACTCCACGAGCAGGCGCGTCGATGGTTGCACCAAGTTCATGATTCTATTCCTGATTGTGTGGGGGTGTGGTATAGTTAGGGAAGCTGAAAACCAGGCTATCAACCGGTCCGGCCCCGTCGCTGTAATGAGTATCCGGCAAGTTCGGCTTAGGAATTTGTCGTCGGAGCTACCGTCTGGCGGAAAGCCTGGCTAATGGTAATGTCCCAGCTAAAGTGAGGCTTGGTCTGTTACTCAATTGCGGGCCAAGTCTTGCCACCCACGATGACTTTGCGGGGCGTTCGTTTCGCAGTAAGGTGAACCGCTTACTCTGCCGAGCAGTAGAGGCTTGGTCGAACAGTCGCTGGGCAGTGAGTGACGACCAAGCCTCGACCCATTCAAAGCAACCTCGTCAGGAAATTTGTGCATTGCACAAGAATTGAGCCCATGTATTGTATCATGGCGCCAATCCCCGGTTGGCGGAGGCTCGCTCCACCGGTATTTTGCGTTCTGGTGGAGCGGGTCTCGTCTATCGCGGTCTAGCTACTTCGATGTATAGCCGGAACGTGTCCTGGCTGCAGGCATTGAGTAGATGTCGGGAGAGCCCACATCTCCCCGGCAGGGGCTCGGTGCGATTCGCCGGTCTCGCCCTGCCATGCGCCGAGCCTCACGGATGCGTTTGCTCGCTTGGCTTCGGTCTCAATAGGCCTCACTTTTTTGGAACACCTTCCGCGCGGACGGCGGCTCAATCATTTATTAACCATGCAAGAGCAGCCTTTCGTCGCTGACCCCTCCCTAAGTCCCCAGAGTAGTCAGCACCCGACCGCTGTCCCCATCGGCGGTAGCACTCGCGGCGCGAGTCCGACGTAGAATCTGAATTAGGCGTATGGCGGCCAGTGGCTGTCGTCGGAAAAATCAGACGGAATGGGTTCAAGTGCTTTCAGCGCCCATGCAGCTGCATAAACATCCGACACGAATGCAGACGATTGTAGGAACAGGTTCACGATCTGGTGAGGCGTCAACTCGTGATCAACGTTGGTCCCATCGCGGAATACGGTTGTGGTGGTCGTGTCACCGGAAGCGATACGAATTTGCGCCACGCTGAGAAGCGCTTGCAGATTTCGGGCATCCTCATCCCGACCGGTTAAGCGCCTGAAAGTGCGCGCCGGCAAATGCCCCTACTCCGATACTGTCGTAGTCGATCGATGCACCAAGTTGCCGGGCGATGGCATGTACCCTGCCCGCAGATTTCAGCAGCTCATCCTCTCTTGCCTTCCACTCATCAACGTGCGTTGCAAGGAAGCCATGAGAAGCGACAGTGGCGCACTTGTCATTACCGCTATCCGCAACGTCGAACCCGACACGCTTGACGCATGATGGACCCATCGAATACACCAATATGGTTCGCCCGCTCCAGGGTGGCGCGCCTGGCCTAAAGAGCCAGCGCAGTCGATGAGGCGCTCGGCGGTGCGGAACGCTAAGGTGGAGAAAGCGTTTCCACTGTAGGCGGCATCCATTAGCGGGCGGAGGAAATTCAAATGACCGATAATAAGCCAACTTCCAATTGGAAGAAACGCGCTCCGGGAAAAGCCGGAGAAACTTACACCGTCGATCACCTCATGGAAGCATTCAACCTCAACAAGGATGATGCCGAACAGTTGATCATTAAATACAACGGTGATTGCGAGAGGATCAATGCTTCGGTAGGTGCACGAAAGGTTCGAAGGCTCTCCACTCCGCAATAGAAATCCGTTTGCCGCGAGCTAGTCTGCTCGGGCTGGGTTTGACCGGCGAGTATTCCCTGTCCCTAGGTCCGTACTGAACATCAAATCATCCATCTGCGCGTATACACTGATTTGTTTCCTATGTGAAGGATTATTTTCACATACCTTGTTAGCTCCGACGGATATCGGGATTCTCGCATAGCGCGTTGAAAAGAGTAACTAATTGATTGTTGCCCCCAAGGTAGGCATCGCAGAAATCCCCAAAAACACAGGTGCATCAGCCGAAGCTCTGACCTGGAATCCAAAACTCTCCGAATATGCAATGGCCCGAGCTTCTTGCGGACGACGGCTGGACGGGAGGGTTCCCGCCCCAGCCATGCCTTGGCGGCAGTTTTCGCATCTGTCGGATTCGGATGCTGCTGCTATCGCGGCCTACCTCAAGAGCCGTCCGCCACTGAAGAACAAGGTTCCCGGTCCGTTCGGGCCAGGCGAAAAGGTGTCGAGCCTCATGATGCGGATCTTGCTGCCGGGCGAAACCGTAGCTGCTGCGCCGAAGTAGAAGGTCGGCATTTGCAGCTTCCTTGCGGTCCTGCCCAGCCTGCGCCGCCGGCGGGGTTGCGGCGGCGGCAAAGCTAGGTCGAACGATGAAAAGTGTGGAATTGTGGACATACTGGACGCTGCCCGCAGCCTCCACGAAGCAGCAGCAACAGCAACCCTCAACAAAGCATTGCGGGCTTATGAATGCTAGCTCGTTGCTGACCGGAACGGCCGGGAGCAATTCCGTCTCGTGAACCGAGTTCAGAGTCGATTGCCTGCGCCGTATCGTGCTAAACTGACGTGGCGCGAGCCGTGTTCTGGACCATGATCAAAGTAACCGCTCTACCTGACCAGATGAACTTCGAGGTTGCCGCCGGCGAGACGTTGCTCGAGGCTGCTTTGAGGTCGGGTGTGCCGTTTGCCCATGCCTGCGGCGGCCGGGCGAAATGCTCGACCTGCCGCGTCTGGGTTCTGGACGGCGTGGAGGGTTGCCCGAACCGGAATCGAGACGAGAGCTTGATGGCGGAACGACTGAGGCTGGCGGATGAGGTCCGGCTGGCCTGTCAACTCAAGCCGGAGGGCGAGCTTCGCGTCCGACGCCTGGTGCTGGATGAGACCGACTTGATAATAACCAGCCAGCTTCTCAGTTCTGCCGAGACGCGTTCCGGCGAGTCGAAACAGGTTGCGGTTTTCTTCAGCGATGTCGCCGATTTCACGAAACTGTCCGAGCAGCTTTCGCCCTATGATGTGATGTATCTGCTCAATCGCTACTTCGCCCAGGTTGGCGACATCATAGAGCGGAATGGCGGGTTCATTGACAATTTCATCGGCGATGGGCTGATGGCAATCTTCGGAATCGACGATCAGCGGGACGCTCCGCTTCGAGCCGTCAACGCGGCGATTCAGACCGTTGCCACAGTCGATCGCCTGAAGCCGTTCTTTGCCTCTATGTACGGCATCGATTTCGATATTCGTATCGGTCTCCATTATGGCGAAGCCGTCATCGGCACATTGGGCTTCGGCGGAAACCAACGCCTCACGGCAGTCGGGAACGTCGTGAACCTGGCCAGCCGGATCGAAGCCGCGAACAAGGATGCCGGGACACGACTGCTGATTTCCGAGGCGCTTCACGGCCAGATCGCCGACAAGGTGGAGGTCGGCGATTTTGTCAGGGTACGCCTAAGGGGTACCTGCGAACGTACGAGCCTGTTCGAAGTCATCAGGCTCAAGCCCGAATGCGACGCTGAACTGAACGCCAGGCAACCCCGCGAAGCCATCCGTCATGCCGGCAGGAGGTGGGTCCGCGCATTTCCCGAGGACGAGCTTCAGCCCCACGAACGACGGATTCTCGATTTCGAGGATTACGATGTCGTCGTCGTTCGCGGAACCGACAGCTACTGCGCCTTCAACAACGCCTGCCCGCATCTTCATCTGCCGTTCTACGAACGTCGAAAACCTGCCGAGGTGAAGACGCTCAATCTCCCACACACGGAGAGCACGATCACCAGTGATCACGGCCTCGTCTGCCGTTGGCATCAAAGCTGTTTCGACCTGTTTTCGGGCGAAATCAGGAACTGGGCGCAGTTGCAGCAGGATGGTACTGCGCCGGGCTATGAACACACAGGTGACATCTCGAAAAATCCCACCAGGCTGACGGTATACCCCTGCCGAATACAGGACGGATGCCTGTGGATCGGGCTCGACTGACAAGGAACGGTTTCGGTTTCTTCGGCGGATGCGTTTCGCTCTGACCCGCTGGGATCCTTGTCATCCTTGAAACTCTCCTCGAGAACCTGAAACTCAAGCTGGGTGAGAAACTGATCCACGATGCCTAGATTCGTTGCTTGCATCCGCACTAAACAGCTTCTATGTGGCTGAAAGATAATGACATTGTGGTGATCCTAATAGATTGAATGCTATTTGCGGAATTCGGCAACTCCGGCGTTTCCAACTTAGAACCAAGCTTTTTTTCGATCCGGTGACCTTGTTACCGTTACGTACTTTACGGCTGACCAATATCCTTCGATGCTATCGGAGCCACCAGTACCCGAGTTCGGTGAGGTGAGCGATGTAGATGGCATATTCATGGAAACTGTGCCCCGCCGAGATGGAGGCATAAACGCCGATAATTTTCTTGGTTTAGCGACGTTCTTCAAGAGCTAGTTTCGACATCTAACCAGTAGTCCCATCTCGCCATGCCTTGTCCTGCGGGCCGCACAGGCCAGTAAACGGAGGGGATTGAAGTGATGATTAAGAAAAGCCTGAAATGCTTGGCGCTAGCCGTTGCATTGGCATCCAGCGCTATCGCTGGAGCGCAAACGCAGCCGAAGTGCGCATGGAGCGCATAGCTGCTCAAAGTGTCACTCAGTCCTCTGAGGAGGCTCAGTCGCTAGCGGCGGCTTCCAGGCCGGCGATGTCGAATTTCACCATCTTGAGCATGGCCTCGGAGACCCGCTTTGCCTTAGCGCGGTCCGGATCACCCATCAGCTCACCGAGCCGCTTGGGGGTAATCTGCCAGGACAGACCCCAGCGATCCCGTAACCAGCCGCAGTGTTCCGTCGAGCCGCCCTCTTTCAACGCATCCCACAGGTGATCAATCTCAGCCTGCGTCTCGCACTCGATGATGATGGAGAAGCTGTGGTTGAACGGGTCGAGCGGTCCGGCCTCGATGGCCATGTAGCGCTGATCGCCAAGCGTGAAACCTGCTAGCTTTACGCTGTCAGCCGGCCCGCTTGGATTGTCTGCGGGAATGGTTGATATCCAACCGACGAATGAGCTCGGGATCAGCGAGGTATAGAACCGGACCGCAGATTCCATGTCCTTTTCGAACCAGAGATGTTGCGTGACCTTCATCATTTGTTCCTTTCTCTTGAGACTTAACCCAGAGCGGGCAATCTGAGGACGAACCGGAGAGGGCCTTCCCGACAAGGCAACGCAAAAAATTGCGTGTTGTCCCACACACGATGAGGGCATCAGTGTAGGTGCGCGATCATTTCAATTTTAACATTTCGCTCAATCCATATTTTATTGAACAGAGGCCAGTATGAAGCCCTCACAAAGCAGGGCCGGAATGAGCGACAAGTTGAAAGTAAGATCAAGCGAATGGACCAGGCCCCCAACGGATTCGAGGAAGCAACCACGAAATCGTCGCCACACGTATTGGCGCTGGCACCTCCAACGCTGGACATTGCCAGTCCTTGGACTGGCGATGTGTTATTTCTATTTTGTCGTTTTCCCCGAACCAATGGAAAGCGCACACGCAAGTCTCACCAAAGGTCAACAGCTCTATGTGATTGACGGCGACACGATCTGGCTCAACCGGGAGAAGATCCGCATCGCTAACATCGATACCCCCGAAATCAGCGATGCCAAATGTGAGAGCGAGCTTGCCCGCGGGCTCGAAGCCAAAGCCGCGCTGAAACGATTGCTCGATGGCAACGAAATACAGATTACGCGCGGCGACCCCAAAACGAGACGCATGATCGACCAATATGGTCGAACGCTTGCCCTTGTCAGGGTCAATGGCAAAGACGTTGGAGAGACTCTTATCGGGCGTAACCTTGCCAGGCGGTGGATCGGCAAACGCATGCCTTGGTGCTTCTTAGAGAACTAAACGCAATAAACCGGAAGCGAGCGTCTCGGACCTCAAAAAGAGGCGGAGTGAATTGGCTAGGGTGGGGACCTTTTGCCGTCTGCTCCGCCTTAAAGTGCTGGCGACCGCGAGACGGGGGCATGGGGAATGCGTCGTCGTCCTCGCAGCTCAGCCCCTTCACAATACACCCGAACGGGCTTGCCGACTAAGGAATTGATGGGTCGACGGTCAGCGGTTTTTCCGCCAGTTCAGGCTGATTGCACAGGACAGTCAGCCCTATAGGTGCCCGCACGCAATGTGGGCATGCTAGCCTCGATCGTACTATCAAGGTTGCCCTTTTTCATATCAAACTCATCTCACGCTGAGAGCGCGTCCTCTGATTCGCAAGCTTGCTTCAATGGCGCCCATTTACGCTGGTCGAAGACGCCACCTCCTTCGCTTTATGAGACTTTTGATTATGACGAAGAGGGAGGGCCAATCTATGGCCAAGTGCACTATCCCCCATTCGACGCAGCCAATCTTAATGGTACTTCGTTTGAAAATGTTCACTTCGAAAATGCCGACTCTCGAAATGCGAACAACGTCGCTCTTGCAAACTTCAAAGGTGCAACCGGACTGGACACTTGCATTTTTGGTATGGATGCCATGGGAAACAACGATCTGCGATTAGCGAATTTAAAGTTTGCTTGAGTATGCTCATCGAAAGGCGCGGGGCACCATTCGCCCGCCAATAGGTGCGGGAGCTCGCCCCTCAATCCGCGGTTCAGATTGTAAAATTTTCCGGTCCGTGGAACCTATGCGACCGGGCGCGCTTCGGTTTGGGGAGATTCTAAAAGTATGAGCTGGGGATATGAGCGCGGGGATTTACGACCGGCGCGGAGAAGTACACGCACGATTTGGTGGCCAGCAACGGGGCGGCATCATTACGCCTGCTAGACATGCGTTGGTCATTATCATTACTGGCGAAGAAGGCTTGGAGCACGGATACGCCGATCGACTTCGAGCAGATGGGACCTTTGAATATTTCGGTGAAGGCCAGGTTGGGCCGATGACGATGCACAAGGGCAACGCCGCGATCGCAAATCACTCTGCTAACGGTAAGAGTCTTTTGCTCTTCAAAACGACGAAGCAGGGTCTTCGGTTTGAAGACGAGATGGTCTACGAAAGCCATCATATTGAGCAAGCGCCGGACCGAGAAGGCAACCTCAGGGACGCCATTGTTTTCGAGCTCCGTCCAATAGACGGTGTGACCGAAGTTGTTGAGGAATTGGCGCCTAGGCCGAGCTCTTCTGACACAGAGCTTGAGGAACTGCGCAAACGTGCCTTCGCCGCCGCAAAAGAAAGCCCCGGCAAGACTAAATCGGCGTCGACAATTTTCGAACGCAGTCGAGATGTCCGCGATTATGTTGTGGCGCGCGCCAAGGGCCATTGTGAGGGCTGTGAAGCCCCAGCCCCGTTTCATAGACCCTATGGAGTTCCGTACCTAGAACCGCATCATATTCGAAGACTCACGGACGGAGGTCCGGACGACCCCAGGCATGTGATTGGACTTTGCCCAAACTGCCATCGCCGTGTTCATTCTGGAGCAGATGGCACGACCTACAACCTGGATTTGGCAAAGAGAATGCTTGCTATTGAGATAGCCTAGATAGAGGTAAGTGGAATGTTCGACGGGAGTCCGGTGTGGGCCACACCTTCACTCCGCGTAGCCTACACCGAGCTTTCATGATTGAGATGTCACACAGATTTCGGGCGGCGGATTAAGCCTGTACTGAATGAAACTTCACATTTGCACAAGGTCGGCTCAGAATGTCGGTGTGGGCCGACCATACCGAAACTGCGGTGAGAAGAGCCCGAGCGGAGGATCTCATGGGTGAGGATCACGTTTACAAGAAGATCGAACTCGTTGGCAGTTCAACCGACTCGG
Source organism: Phyllobacterium brassicacearum (assembly GCF_003010955.1). Taxonomy (GTDB): domain Bacteria; phylum Pseudomonadota; class Alphaproteobacteria; order Rhizobiales; family Rhizobiaceae; genus Phyllobacterium; species Phyllobacterium brassicacearum. The sequence continues at coordinate 15,620 of NZ_PGGO01000008.1, read as the reverse complement.
TTGATTTGGCAATCAAGAACGCCATCGCGCGCGCATCGAAGAGCGTGAGACAACTCGACTGGTTCGAGGTCGATCAGATCAGAGGGCACATTCAAGATGGCAAGGTGGCCCAATTCCAAGTTGTCCTTAAAGCCGGCTTCCGCTTGGACTAACGAACAGGGGAGCGGATCCCGACGGGCTGCGGCATGAACGAGATGAACGGGAATTTGCGCGACAGTTCAGGCGCGGCGGTACGGCCGCCGATCGTCTGGGCGCTCGCGGCGATCGGCGGGCTCGCGCTCGACGGGCTCTATCCGCTGCCGTTCCTACCGCCGGCCGTACCGGCCGGCTGGCTCGGCGGCATCGTGTTCCTCGCCGGCCTGGCGTTGTTGATCTGGGCGGCGGCGACCTTAAGTCGTGCGGAAACACAGATCCAGACCACCCAGCCGACGACGACTATCGTCGACGAGGGGCCATACCGCTTCACGCGCAACCCGATCTATATCGGCATGTTCTTCGGCCTCATCGGCCTCGCCGTTGCGTTCGACAGCCTGTGGCTCATCGTCTTATTGGTGCCGTTCTATCTCGTCATCCGCTACGGCGTGGTCGCCCGCGAGGAGGCTTATCTCGAGCGGAAGTTCGGTGACGTCTATCTCGCCTACAAGGCCCGCGTCAGGCGGTGGGTGTAGCGAGACGAAAAAGAGCAACCCTGCCGCTACTCAACGCCGGTAAGGGGTCGATTCCAGCAGCACAGCAGACTTCGAGGAGCCTTGCTCAGACGTGGTCGCGGACTTATCATGAACGGTTCACCGGCCCGCCTCAGAAGGCCTGGCAACACAGGGAGGTTATCATGAAAATCGCATCGGTATTTGCAATCGGCTGCATTGGATTCTGCGCAATCGCTTCCTTTGCCTCGGCGGAGGATGCGCACACAATGGTCACTCCCAATGATGTGAAGTGGGCCCCTGCTCCCAAAGTGCTCCCTGCCGGAGCAGAAGCGGCGGTCTTGTTCGGCGATCCCACAAAGGAAGGTTTGTTCGCCCTTCGGCTCAAATTGCCGTCTGGGTATGCGATCCCACCGCATACACATCCTGCGAATGAGGTGATCACAGTCATATCAGGGACTACTCATCTTGGAATGGGCGAAACTGCCGATCGGAGCGCTACCAAGGCACTGCCTGCGGGTAGTTTCTTCGCGCTGCCGCCCGGCATGGCGCATTTCGTTTATTTCGACGAAGAGACTGTCGTCCAAATCACCACCAATGGCCCGTGGGGCCTCAAGTACGTCAATCCGGCGGACGATCCTCAAAAGTCGCAATAGCCAGCCGCGAGCTTGAACGGTCACGCGATTGAGCGAGACGAGCAAGTAGTGCGGGGACGAGGATTCTGTGGAATGGCAAGACGATAGCGAGATAAATGCGACCGAGTAAGTTGTTTCGCTGAACCAACGTAGTGGCAGTAACCCGGCAGGTGCTGTCATTCAGATTTGTGACGTCAACGATGAGCCGGAAGTTAAGGTGCATGTCGTCAACGCCCAGAACCACCCGCTCTGGGGAAGATGAAAAAACAGGAAGGCCAATGCGGGAACGGTCTGACAAACGCCCCTCAGCGCCGGCCTTCAGCCCGAACGGAGAGACGAGGACGTTGCGTATAGCCAGAAGTTTTGCAATCCAACCGGGTGGCCGACTGAATGCCAATTGCGTGGCTTGAGGCGCGTTCAGGCCTGCAATATCTACGTCAATAGCGAATGCGTCGCTGAAGTCTGCTGGCGGTAAGATCTGCTCACAGTCTTCAGGGATGGATACAGAAAATGGTCGCATATAATCCTCCTTCCGATTGAAATAGGCTGGTGGCCGTCATTATGCGGTCCGGCTCGGTACTTCGCATCCGAACCGCTTAGCTCGAGGGGCTGATCGCGGGCACTACTCCGTAGATGATCATTGCGAGTGCAGCGGTCATTAGAATCCAGCTTGGATGAGGTCGGCGTGTTCCCCATAGAGCGCCGAGAGCACCAAAGAGAAAAGAACTCGCCGCAAAAAAGCTTACCGCGAGCTTCACCTCATCTCCAGACCACATGGCGGCGGCGATCAAAGCGAAACTGCTGAGCAGCCAGTTGAACGTCGTGAATTGTAAGAGCGGCGGTATGAGCCTTCGCAATATCGCCCCGTCGGCGACAAGAAGCGGGTCTATTCGGCGGATTATTAGCCTCCGCAAAAGGACGCCGTGAGCAATTGCAGTTCCGCCACCTATCACTCCTGCTGCCATCAGGGCTGTGCTGTGCGAGTCCATTTTTGCCTCCATACATCACTGTATGGTCACATTGGAATCTACATTGCCAGAAGTCAATACAGGTGTGTATGGTCCGTCCATGGATGAACGTCTCACAAAGTCAGATTGGATCGACCACGGCCTGCAAACGCTTGCAAACCGTGGCCCTGGTGCCTTGAAGATTGGAGCCATGGCCGCAGAGCTCAACGTTTCTCGGGGTAGCTTCTATTGGCACTTCCGAGACATCGCTGATTTTCGGTCACAACTTTTAGAGAGCTGGAAGGACTGGACAACGCAACGGATCATCCGGGAATTGGAGGCAGATCATGACGATCCGGACCGTTTGAAATCGTTGTTGAGCCGCGCATTTGCTGGCGAGCCAAAGACTGATAGGTCGATAAGATCCCTAGATAAGGCGCTACGGGCCTGGGCGATAGACGACGACAACGTTGCAGCGGTCGTCGCATCCGTCGATGCTGACAGAATGGCATACATTTCAAAGTTGCTTGAGGAGACGGGGGTAGAAAGCCAAAAATCCGCACATCGTGCGGCCTTCCTCTATTGGGCCTATCTGGGCCAGCCAATCGTGATGGACGCTGGCCTTTCATCTTCCACAGCGGCTGCTATCGACGATATCTGCGATCTATTTATGAAGTAGCACGAGGCGGAAATCTATATTGTTCTTATGCCGCAGGAGTGAGCTGTCTCGGCTCGAATTCCACTGGCGTCATTCGCCCGAAAAGTTCGACTAGAGCTGACCTTTCCCGATTTGGTAACCTCCTGAACAACGCCTCCAAACATTGCGAATGGGTTCAAGCTGTCCGTTACCAAAATGCCCTCGCCTTTCGGGAACTGCATTTCCGTTGACGCCTTCTTCGATTTCGCTTCTTGTTTTCGATCGTCGAACTGCATATCGATTTCAGCTAGGTAGATCGCTTCCACGTGCTCTGCGGATATGCGAGCAGGATGTCCGTCGACGCCTAGGATGCACTCGACTCCATCGCAGGTGCGGACCTTGAAAAAGTTTCTTTCTACCTGCGGAAGCCCAATAAACAAATAGCGCGGCATCAGAGCACTTTCCCGCATCGTGTACGTATGTGTCCGCTTGTTCTTCACTTCCATGCGGCTGCGTGGGTAATAGATGTCGTAGCCGGCCTTGCGGATATTCTCCGAGGCTTTCGCTTCCGCCTTCACATTGGTTCGCACGACGTACCAGTGCCTGTCTTTGTCTATCACCGCTTTCATCAAGTCTGCCTGCTACTGAATGAGATTTTGAGCGGGCTTCACCCCTGCCCTTGCCATGATCTCGCGCATCTGTTTGCGGTACCGCACCTCATCGCAGAGCTGTGCCGTTGAGGGACAGAAAGCCTTGTGTGCATCCTTCACCTCGCCCTGGCGGAAGCACTCGACAGCAGCGAGAACGTCGACGCAATCGAAGTCTTCAACGGCTTCGAGATAAGCGCGGAGTTGCAGGTCAGGGTCGGACATGGGCGATTGCGGGAAACTGCCGAACAGCTTGGTCAATGATTTCGTCGCCTCGATCTTCTCCGAATTGTTCATTTCCCTGTAGCTCCTGAATGAGTGATTGTGCTGCGTCTGTTGATTTCCGAACATGGACAAATCCATTCGGTTTTCGCGCGCTTGCGGGCTCTGAAAAACCGGCAGGTTTTTCATCTATTCTGTTCTATCTTTTCTTATAAAGGTGCTTGTCTCAGGCTTGTCTTTTAAACCCTTGTTTTCATTCAATTCAGCTTCGTTTTCGCGCCGATCAGACTGAGATTTCAACCGAGTTTCGTAGCTGTTTCGAGCGGATTTCACGTCTCTTTTTGCGCGCAAATTGGAGAGATAACCGTCTTCAAATTGGATCTTATTCTGCTCGACCAGACCGTCGGTGAGGCTCGTAGCCTTGCGGATTGAACAGCCAAGAATGCCCGCAAGATGTCGATCATCACGCATCGTTTCACCGCCGCGTGCGTAAATCAGATCGAGCAGGACAATGTAGGCGCCAATCAGTTCTGGCCCCATTCCCTGAACACCGTCAATGAAGGCTCTAGGCTCGCGTTTGTATCATTCCAAGCCGTGTTTCACGCCGCACCTCGGTCACGTTCAGCTGCGCACCGATAATCGGATGCAGCTTGGTTCAAAACGTTCAGCTCGCGAGAAACACGCTCAATGTCATGATCCGGTCGCTTGCTTCGACCAGCCGAGAAGTTCTCAAGCCAAACATGCTTTCCATAAATGAGCTTGGAAAGCTCGTCAGACATCTCCTCACTGCTCAAGCGCCGCGTCATGCCGCTTCTCCGAACTTGCCGGTTTCATTGCCCCACACCGTCCAACCTGGGCGGTTGGTGCGCGAGAAGAGTTCAATGCGGGATGCGTTGGGCATCAACCGCTCGGCCTCCCGATAGGCCTCTTCAGGCTTGCGAGAATGCTCGCGCGCCTTGCCATGGATCACAGACCGGGTCGATTTTGTGAGCTTTGGTTCGCCCCGTTTGACGATGATGAATGGCTCATGTGACCCGCGAAGTCCGTAGCCGGTTCCGAATGACACCTTGTCGTTCTTGGTCATCTTCACCCACACACCCTCGGTGCAATACTCGAAACCCCATGCCTTTACGGTCGTGAGCTGCTGCGGAAGCATCGGGGCCGTGCACCAAAGCCATAGAAGACAGTTCGGTGCGGCCAGATCCATGACAGGAATTGCGTTGATTTCATCCAGGGCCATGGTGTCGTAGTGCGCCTGGGCGCTCTTCCCCCCGCCTTTCGGTGATCGCACCACAAAGCGCCAGGGTGGGTCGGCCATGATCATCTCGAAACTATGGGGATTTATGTGGCCGAACGGCCAATCGAACGGGTGCATCAGATCCTCGCGATGAAGAACAAGGGGAAGGATGAGCCAAGCGATCGCTACGAATAGAAGCCCGGCGCCGACGGCGACGTGCCAGAACTTGGTCGGCTTGTCGTGACTGTACAGGTTGCTCATGACGGCTCCCAAATTGGGGATCCCTTGATCTCGATTGTTGTTATTGGACCTCCGGCTTTTTCATCGTCGAAAACACCAATGACGAGCCTGCCCGTGAACCAAGCGAAGGTGTCGAGGTCCGTGCGGCCAGAGAACAGCAACGGGCCATCCTCAGACTGGTGGTGGCCGTGCACAACATGCCGATTACCGTGTCCGATTGCATAGCCGTCCGGGTAGATCATCCATTGCATTGTTTGTGCGGATTGCTTGTCCAGGGGAATAGTTTCGTCAACACCGGCATGAACAAAGATGCGATGATTATCGACGTAGATGAGCGGCAGAGATTTCAGCCAATCAATATGCTCTTGGGGTATCACGCCAACGTCAGCCAATTCACCAACCTTCTGGCCATATGACATGAGAGTTGCGCCGCCACCGTTTGGTAGCCACCACGAGCCAACCAGTTCTGGCTCCGCACGTACGGTCAGCATTATCTCTTCATGGTTTCCCTGAAGGCAAATCCACTTCCAGCGCGGGTCGGATGGCCCGGCCATGAGCCGTTCAATGACTTGGCGCGACTGTGGTCCTCGGTCGACATAATCCCCGGTGAACACAACCGTCCCGCCAGAGTGATTGCCTTGCTCGATACTTTCGATTGCGGCGAGTAAGAGGTCGTATCGCCCATGCAGGTCGGCTATGGCATAGGTCTTGCTCATTTCACGATCCTCTTTTTTGGCGCTTCGGTCTCCGCGGCCCCAGCCAAATCCGTTGCATCGGTGTGACCGGCAACAAGATCAGCAAGCCACAGAGCTTTCGAATTAGGCGCATGTCGTGCTCTTTCAGTTTCGTAGAGTTGGTCAGCTTTTGCGGATGCCTTCTGATAGGCTTCTGCAATGGATGCGAAGCTCGAGAGCATCATGTCTTTCATGTCGTGCCGGTTGCGCAGGCGAAGAATAATGGTAGCGGGAGCACCCCATTTCTTTTGCGCTCGATGCGCCGCAGCCTCGATTGTATCACCCATTCCCTGATACTCACGGCGCAACAGGAAATCGCCCATTACGTCTACCAGTTTCGCCACGTCCGCGCGCTTTGCTTTTCGACGGTTAAAGCGCGATTCAGTCAATCGTTGTTTTGCGGTGCAAACGTATCCATCGATATGCTGCAAATGGCTTGCGACGTTCCATTTGCAGAATTACGGTCGCGTACCTGATATGGAGAATCTGATGACGAATGAAGTCGTGACCGCTGCCATGCTCGCCATTGGCGACGAATTGCTGTCCGGCCGGACCAAGGACAAAAACATCGGCCATCTTGCCGATATCCTCACGGCCGTAGGCATTGACCTTGAAGAGGTCCGCATCGTTCCCGATGAAGAAGATCGGATCGTTGACGCACTGAATGCCCTGCGAGAGCGCTATGACTACATCTTTACCTCGGGTGGAATAGGCCCAACCCACGACGATATTACGGCAGACGCGATTGCAAAGGCATTTGGCGTCCCATGCGAACATGATGCCAAAGCAATGAAACTCATGGGCGACAATTATGCTGCTCGCGGAGTTGAATTTACCGAAAGCCGTCAACGCATGGCACGCATGCCGCGTGGCTCGGTCCACATTGACAATCCGGTTTCGACAGCGCCGGGTTTCAATATAGGAAATGTCTATGTCATGGCCGGCGTCCCTTCGGTTTTTCAGGCCATGCTTGATAATGTCATTCCGACATTGAGGGTCGGGAAGCAGTTGCTGTCCCGCTCGGTGAATTGCCCTTTAGGCGAAGGCGCGATTGCCGTACCGTTGCGTGATATCCAGGCAGCTCATCCGGATACGATCATCGGATCCTATCCAAAATATGAAAGTGGCAGGTTTTCAACGGAGTTGGTCATTCGCGCCCGTGATGCCGAAAAACTTGTTGCGGCAGAGACCGCTGTCAAGAATATGGTGGAGCAAATAGCCGCCACAGCCAACACCCGCTGACGCGCGTTGAATCTACGCAAGTTGCAGAAAACACAAAGCAATTGTTGCATTGAGGGCGTATAATAGTGCCAGATACATTCTACGATGCAGCAACCTATGGAGGCCGGTATGGCATTTCGCACGATCATCGCATTCATTCGCAGCGAGCGTGAAGCAAAGCGGGTTATCGGCGCCGCCAGACTGATCGCTTCCTCGAGCGACCGTACCCATATCATCGGCCTTTATACCATCCCCTCACCCATTGTTTATGCTGACCCGACAGGTTTTGCCGATACGACCCTGTTCGAAGCGCATGAGCAACGCCATAAGGAAAATTCGGAAGCGATTGCAGCGCTGTTCAAGGCGGAAATGGCCAAAGGCACCATTTCTCATGAGTTCCGTATTGTACGCTGTGAGAGCAGCAGCCCCTCGGCTGGCGTAACGCAGAGTGCCTTGCGCGCCGACATCATCATAGCCGGGCAACCTGACCCCGACGATCCCGACAGCGTCAACGACGTTACCGATCCGTTGGTCATGGAGAGTGGCAGGCCCGTGCTGTTCGTTCCGTACAAGACCGCGCTGCCGGAAAGAATTGACCGCGTTGTTGTTGCTTTCAACGGCAAGCGTGAAGCCTCTCGTGCTGCCTTCGATTCGCTGCCGTTGCTGCTTAAGGCGGAGAGCGTTGACATCGTCTGGGTTGATCCGAAGAAATCCATTGATCCAAGCATGGATATTCCCGGCACGCCCCTTTCTGATGCCCTTCGCCGCCATGGCGTCAACGTTAACCCCCATGCTATCGAGTCACATGGAGAATACGCAGACAAGATATTGCGGCGTCGAATTGCCGAAAACAATGCATCGCTGTTTGTTATGGGTGCCTACAGCCAGTCACGTCTGAAGGAATGGGTGTTCGGTGGAGTTACCAGCTCGATCATGGCCGACATGCCATGCTTGACGTTGATGTCCCGCTAGAGCGGTCGGAAATCTGCAGTGAGCTGCAAAAATCACACCTTTCTTGCCATGACAGCCCGCGAGCCGCGCAAGCCGCTTGCCATAGGCTTGCATTTCCCGCTATTGCGAAATGCATTCCACGCGGATTTTCCGCTGTTTCTGTATTCATTTTATGGAGTGCGCGCCATGTCCCTTCCCGACAAAGCTTTTCCAGTCTCTTGGGATCAATTTCATCGGGATGCCCGCGCCCTTGCCTGGCGCGTTGCAGGCATGCAGCGCGAATGGCGCGCCATGGTGGCAATTACGCGTGGCGGCCTCGTACCCGCAGCAATCATCTGCCGCGAACTGGGTATCCGCATGATCGAGACCGTCTGCATTGCTTCCTATCATGAGTATGACGAGCAAGGTGAACTCAAGGTGCTCAAGGATGTCGATTCAAAGCTTCTCGAAAATGGGGGCGAAGGTATTCTGGTTGTTGATGATCTGACCGATACCGGCAAGACGGCCGCAATTGTCCGCGCGATGATGCCGAAGGCACACTTTGCAACGGTTTATGCTAAGCCGAAAGGTCGCCCCCTCATCGATACCTTTGTAACGGAAGTATCACAGGACACCTGGATCTATTTCCCTTGGGATATGGGCCTGACTTATCAGGAACCGATCACCAAGGGGCATCGCGGGTAAGGGTTCAAGAGGGTTGATGCTCTAAAGCCAACCGCTCTTGCGGAACCGCCAGAACAAGGTCAGGCATACGAGAAGGATCACGCCGAGCACCCAATAATAACCGTTCGGGGAGTCGAGTTCCGGCATATGTTTGAAATTCATGCCGTAAATGCCGGCGATTGCAGTCGGCACGGCCAAAATGGCCGCCCAGGAGGCTAGCCGCTTCGAAATAACCGTTTCCTGGCTTTGGCCTACGAGCAGACTCGCCTCGAAAGCAAAGGCCAGGACCTCCCTTAAGCCGTCAATCTTCTCCTGAACCGTACGGACATGATCAGTAACGTCGCGGAACAGTGGCTGCATCGCCGTCTGAATCTGCGGTAAATCCGTATTGCTGAGACGCCCGCAGACATCAACAAGCGGCCCGATGGCATTGCGCAGGCGAAGCAGATCCCGGCGCAGCATGTAGAGCCGTTCGATGTCACCACTGGTCATTGGCTTGGCCAGAACACGATCCTCGATGGATTCGACCTCGTCGTGAATGGCCTCCAGGACAGGCATGTAATTGTCTACAATGAAGTCCAGGATAGCATAAAGGACAAAATCCTCACCCTTGGCCAGTGCGTAAGGTGCGGTTTCCCAATGCTGGCGAACCGCGGTGTATGAGGTGGAAGCGCCGTGGCGAACGCTGACAATATAACCTTTTCCGAGAAAGACATGGGTTTCGCCGAAGGCCACTCTTCCATCTATAAGCTGGGCCGTTCGGGCAACAACAAAGATCGCGTCACCATATTGCTCGAGCTTCGGGCGCTGATGGGCGTGTTCAGCGTCTTCGATGGCCAGACTGTGCAGCCCAAACTGCTTTTGCACGCGGTGCAATAGTTCCCCGTCGGGTTCCAGCAGCCCGATCCAGACAACGTGTCCTTCCTTGCGCGCCCATTCCCCGGCATCATCAATCGGAATATCCGCTACCCGTTTGCCATTGGCATAGGCACACGAGGCAATGATACTGGCGGTCTCATCTCCAGAAGCCGCAGCATCGGCAGATGGCCGAACACGTTCGAATGAGGTCATAGAAACTCCCACGCAGCGTTGACTAAGACTATCTTTTGTAACCAATGCTTTCCAGCTATCCTTTAGACTATACTTTTCCACAAGAGATAACCATTTGTTTTCAAATCGTTACAGAATATTGTGATTTTTTTGCACTGCTGTTCAAAAAAATGTCACAAGTCGCATCTAAGCACTGAACAGTAGTGATGGATGATTGTTGTTTGAACGAATCGGTTCACAATCGCATTTAAGCAAGATCAAAGAATGAGCGGAGCCCTTGAACGTAACCTTTCAGGACGAGATTGTGGTCGATAAGCGGATAGAAATGCCCGACGGCAGGATTCGCCAGGTTGCTGCACTCGTCTATCGTGTCAAAAAGAACCAGCCTGAAATTCTCCTGATCACCAGCCGCGGTACGGGACGATGGGTTTTGCCTAAAGGCTGGCCACAAATCGGCAAGACTTTTGCTCAATCAGCTCGGGCCGAAGCCTTCGAAGAGGCCGGTGTGCGCGGCGACATCGCCCCCTTTTCAATCGGCACATATACCTACGCAAAACACGACATGAGTGACGGCGAAGTTGGCGATTTTATCGTCGATGTCTTTCCGATGCACTTTTCGCATCAACAGAAGAATTGGCCAGAACGTGGCGTGCGGAAACTCGAGTGGCTTAGTGTTGAGGAATCTGTGCGGCGCGTCGAAGAGCCGGAACTCAAAGCTCTTCTTGCAGGTTTCGATCCAGCATTGGTAGACGTTCGCTAAGCGTATCGCCTGTCACCTGCCCAACTGATGACTCGTTCGCTGTATTTGTGAAGGCTTCGCAACGCGGACTCCACACCTATTGCTGGTACCAGCATCTCCCCACGTTTCTCCCCGTTATCCACATGTGTGACACACAAGATATTGCGGTCACAAATATGTAAAAAACTATTTCTTGACGCTCGCGTGCGAGTCATTTTTTATGGTCTGCGGCGTTGCGTTAGTAGCGTGACCGGAGCGTCAGTAGCCGGTTCTTCTCCAGTTTGTGCAGTGTTTTCCGGACCTTGTACCTTATCGGCGCGGGCGGCGGATAGCTGTATCTGGCAACAAAAAATCTGAGTGTACACAGGCAAATATTTGTTGGGTAAATAGCGCCTTAATACAATATTTAGTGTTTACACCTATATTGAGTACCAGATAGTGTGACGCTCTCATCAACGATGAATCACACGACAGGCGTCAGAAAAAAGGGCCGCCAGGCCGGGAAATGAAGCGGGAGACCGCATCGATGACGGGTCAGGGTGAAGCGACCGGTTTCAAGCCATTGAAACCGGATAGGGCGGATTTGTGTTCATGGACGCGCAGCACTTCACATGGCGTCTAGGGGACACTATATATAGGGACAAGGACGAGACAGATGCGGATCGAACGGCGTTTTACCAAAGAGAACCAGTCTGCCTATGCGGAGATCGAATTTCGCGTAGCGACGAGTGAGATCAAAAATCCGGACGGATCTGTCGTGTTCCGCCTGGAGAATATCGATGTCCCGGCCCAGTTCAGTCAGGTGGCCGCCGATATTCTGGCACAGAAGTATTTCCGCAAGGCAGGTGTGCCGGCACGGTTGAAGAAGGTCGAGGAAAATTCGGTACCTTCCTGGCTCTGGCGTTCGGTACCCGACGAAGAAGCCCTGGCTGCTCTTCCCGCCGATGAACGGTACGGTTCCGAGATGGATGCCCGCCAGGTTTTTGATCGCCTCGCCGGCACCTGGACCTACTGGGGGTGGAAGGGCAAGTATTTCGATAGCGAAGCCGACGCACTCGCCTTCCGCGACGAACTAGCCTACATGCTTGCAACCCAGCGTGTCGCTCCGAACTCACCGCAGTGGTTCAACACCGGCTTGCATTGGGCTTATGGTATCGATGGTCCGGGACAGGGCCACTATTACGTCGACCCGGAAACCGGCAAGCTGACCAAATCCAAATCTTCCTACGAACATCCGCAGCCGCACGCCTGCTTCATCCAGTCCGTTGCCGACGATCTGGTCAATGATGGCGGCATTATGGACCTGTGGGTGCGCGAAGCACGCCTGTTCAAATACGGCTCCGGCACCGGTTCAAACTTCTCTTATCTGCGCGGCGAAGGCGAAAAACTCTCCGGCGGCGGCCGTTCATCGGGTCTGATGTCATTCCTGAAGATCGGAGATCGCGCTGCCGGCGCCATCAAGTCGGGCGGCACCACCCGCCGCGCCGCCAAGATGGTGGTTGTCGACGTCGATCATCCGGATATCGAGGAATATATCGACTGGAAGGTGAAGGAAGAGCAGAAGGTTGCAGCTCTCGTCACTGGCTCCAAGATCGTCAAGCAGCATCTCGCCGCCATCATGAAGGCTTGCGTCAATTGCGAAGCCGACAACGGCGATTGCTTCGAGCCGACCAGAAATCCTGCACTGAAGCGTGAGATCAAGGCGGCGAAGAAGAACCAGGTCCCGGAAAATTATATCCAGCGCGTTATCCAGTTCGCCAAGCAAGGCTACACGGACATCGACTTCAAGACCTATGACACGGACTGGGATTCGGAAGCTTATCTGACCGTAGCCGGCCAGAATTCCAACAATTCCGTTTCGCTCAAGGACGAATTCCTGCGCGCGGTGGAAAGCGATGGCACCTGGAACCTGACCGCCCGCAAGGACGGCAAGGTCATGAAGACGCTGAAAGCCCGCGATCTTTGGGAAAAGATCGGCTACGCGGCATGGGCGTCCGCTGATCCGGGTCTTCACTTCAACACCACGATGAACGATTGGCACACCTGCCCAGCAGCTGGTCCGATCCGCGCCTCCAATCCGTGCTCGGAATACATGTTCCTCGACGACACGGCCTGCAATCTCGCCTCGATCAATCTCCTCACCTATCGCGGCAAGGACGGCAAGTTCGACGTTGCAGGTTACGAGCACACCGCGCGTCTCTGGACGATCGTTCTCGAAATCTCGGTGATGATGGCGCAGTTCCCGTCCAAGGAAATCGCGAAGCTGTCCTACGAGTACCGTACGCTCGGCCTCGGCTACGCCAATATTGGCGGCCTGTTGATGACGTCGGGTATTCCTTACGACAGCGATGAGGGCCGCGCCATTGGCGGAGCGCTCACGGCGATCATGACCGGTGTCGCCTATGCCACTTCCGCTGAAATGGCAAAGCAGCTTGGCACATTCCCGGGCTATGCGCCGAATGCAGCCAGCATGCTGCGCGTCATTCGCAACCATCGCCGCGCCGCCCATGGCGAGAGCCAGGGTTATGAAGGCCTTGCCGTAAACCCGGTGGCGCTGATTGCCGCCGATTGCCCGGACCAGGAGCTGATCACCCACGCGAAATTGGCCTGGGACAAGGCCTTGGCGCTTGGCGAAAAGCATGGCTACCGCAATGCGCAGGCCACGGTTATCGCCCCGACAGGCACAATCGGCCTCGTCATGGATTGCGACACGACAGGCATCGAGCCTGACTTTGCCCTGGTCAAGTTCAAGAAGCTCGCCGGTGGTGGCTACTTCAAGATCATCAATCGCGCCGTGCCGGAAGCTCTCCGCACGCTCGGCTACTCCGAGAGCCAGATCGCCGAGATCGAGGCCTACGCTGTGGGTCACGGCAACCTCAATCAGGCGCCTGGTATCAACCCCGGCTCGCTGAAGGCCAAGGGCTTCACCGACGAGATCATTGCCACGCTCAACACGGCCTTGAAGTCGGCCTTCGACATCAAGTTCGCTGTCAACAAATGGACGATCGGTGAAGACTTCGCCAAGAACGTCCTCGGCTTTACCGACGAGCAGCTCAACGACATCTCCTTCGAGATCCTGCCGGCTCTCGGCTTTTCCAAGAAGGAAATCGAAGCCGCCAATATCCATATTTGCGGTGCGATGACACTTGAAGGCGCGCCCTTCCTCAAGGAAGAGCATTACCCGGTCTTCGATTGCGCCAACCCGTGCGGCAAGATCGGCAAGCGTTATCTGTCGGTCGACAGCCACATCCGCATGATGGCTGCAGCGCAGCCCTTCATTTCCGGTGCGATCTCCAAGACGATCAACATGCCGAACGAAGCAACGGTCGACGACTGCAAGTCCGCCTATATGCTCTCCTGGAAGCTGGCATTGAAGGCCAACGCGCTTTATCGCGATGGTTCGAAACTGTCACAGCCGCTGAATTCCTCACTGCTTGCTGATGAAGACGAAGATGAGGATGAAGCAATCGACGCTTATATCGAGGCCCCTGCCGCTGCCCGCGCCGTGCAGGTTACCGAGAAGATTGTCGAGCGCGTCGTGGAGAAATACATCCATGATCGCGAGAAACTGCCGAACCGCCGCAAGGGCTATACCCAGAAAGCGACTGTCGGCGGGCACAAGATCTATCTGCGCACCGGCGAATTCGACGACGGCCGTCTCGGCGAGATCTTCATCGACATGCACAAGGAAGGCGCCGCCTTCCGCGCAATGATGAACAACTTCGCCATCGCCATCTCGCTTGGTCTGCAATACGGCGTGCCGCTGGAAGAATATGTGGAGGCATTCACGTTCACCAAATTCGAACCGGCAGGGATGGTTCAGGGCAATGATGCAATCAAGAACGCGACATCGATTCTCGACTACCTGTTCCGTGAACTGGCTGTCTCCTATCTCGATCGTCACGACCTTGCCCATGTTGATCAGTCGGATTTTTCCAACACCTCGCTTGGTCGCGGTATCTCCGAAGGCAAGGCGGAACCGGTCTCCAAGGGCCTGACACGGGGTGCTTCGCTGAAGGTGGTTTCACCGGGCAAGGCTGATCCCAAGGGTTTTAGCAGCGCAGGGGGAACAGGCGTGTCAAGTGCGCCGAAGGCAACTGCGTCATCAAATGTCACGACCCTCACCAGCCGCGCCGCCACTGCAATCGCCGCCAAGCCGGCAATTGCCGCCATGCCTCAGGAGTCCACCGCCTTCAAGCGGGACTATGAGGAGCGCGCCAAGGACCAGACCGAAGCCGAGTCGAATGCAGCCGCTGCCCTGTTCGACAACACCGATGCAGAAGCCGCAGCTGAAGAAGCCAAGGCCGAGGCAAAGAAGGTACTGTCCGACCGCCGCATCAAGTCGATGATGCAGGGTTATACGGGCGACAGCTGCTCGGAGTGCTCCAACTTCACGATGGTGCGTAATGGCACCTGTTTGAAGTGCGACACCTGCGGTGCAACAAGCGGCTGCAGTTGATTGATGTTGCTAACGCGGCAACACCTTGACCGTTTGCAGCTGTGAAGGCAGACGAATCTTCAAATCCGGACGTCTCGGCGTCCGGATTTTTTGCATGAACGAACGCAGATCAAGCGGACGTGTTGTCAAAGAACCGGGTGTGATTTCCCCTTGCCACGCCCTCATCTGAGTCTGGCCATTGAAGTGGTTGGGAAGACGGGCGGTCATCGAAGCGCGTCTTTGGGGTAGTAATGGTGCGATCCGAAGACCGCCCGTCCGGCGACTTTTCATCCCGTCCGTTCCGCTTGGGAGGCCTCGGCATCGGGGAGTACCATTTGCGATACTCCATGCGTCGCCTACGCGCCCCTTAGAGTGCTCGTCCAGCACGCGCCGGTCATAGTACCGGCAGGGGAACCCTTGGACGGAACTTCCCCGGACAGCGGGCCCGTTACCCGCCATCGGAGGCGCCGGTCCTTCTCCCACTTCGAACGGCTCCGGAAGCAGTTCCCATATGTGGACGGCTCCCGCTTGCAAGTGTTTTCTGCAGATTTTTTTTGATCAGATCGCTTGCTTCCATATGTGCGGCCTTTGTGTGTGGTCGCACATGACCACTGG
>NZ_PGGO01000079.1 GCF_003010955.1 Phyllobacterium brassicacearum | reverse complement strand
GGCACTGTAACCTTAACTTACCGCCAGTTCTGATCGGGCACATTAGTGTCTTTGATGGCGCTGTCATGCATTGGTCACGCACGCAATCTCACGCCACGCTGTCATTGCAGTATGACGAAGGTCACGATGGTCTGGTGAAGAGATTGTGCTGCGGGGAAAGTTGTGAAGGTTGGCAATGGGATCATGGATGGAGACAAATCGCTGAAGCTGCCGGGATGATTTGAAGCGCTTCATGATCCTCTCTCGTCGTCGCATCGGCTGATGTGAATTCTCCGCCCGGTTGTTCAATCCCTTGTGCTGACGGTGATCGCAGGATGTCAGGCCGATCTGCCTGTTGGCTGCAGCATAGGATTTGAGCTTGTCTGTCACCATGACACGTGGTGCGCGGCCTTGCACCTTTAGCAGCTTGCGGATTAGACGTTTGGCTGCCTTGGCATTCCTACGGCTTTGCACAAGGACATCCAGCACGAAACCAGCCTGATCCACGGCGCGCCATAGCCAATGCTTCTTGCCATTGATCGAAACAACAACTTCATCAAGGTGCCACTTGTCGCCAAGACGGGGTGTGCGCCGGCGGATCCTGTTGGCATAGACCCGCCCGAACTTTTCCGCCCATTGTCTAATCGTCTTGTGGGAGACGATCATCCCTTTGTAGGCCAGCATATCTTCCACCATACGAAGACTGAGCGGAAAGCGGAAGTAAAGCCACACCGCTTCGGCGATGATTTCGGCTGGAAAGCGATGGCGGTGATAGAGCTGGTCACAAACCTTGGTCATGCTGCATTGTCAGGCATCAAGATGTCGGGAAAGTTAAGGTTACAGTGCC
>NZ_PGGO01000078.1 GCF_003010955.1 Phyllobacterium brassicacearum | reverse complement strand
TATTCGGCAGGCGGAGCAGGCCGGTGCTGTCGTTACCGACCCGCCGCACGACCGCTTCTGGGGCGGATACTCCGGCTACTTTCGCGACCCCGACGACCACCTCTGGGAGATCGCTTGGAATCCCCAGTGGAGTGTCCCGGATTAGGTTCTATCGCATCGCCCGCATCACCTCTGGCCGCAACTCCAACTGTTGTTGCTTGAGAGATGACATTTGGCTCTGGGAACTGCGAGGGCTTCCCGCGATAGTGATGTCCGCAGTAAGCTTCATTGGCGAATTTGAACAGGTCCTGTAATAAGCAAGAGGCGTTCAGCGCGCCTTCAGTAAGAGAGCCTATTCATGGGACAGCCAATTGGCGACGAAGACGGGATTGCCGGCTCAGCCGTATCTGAACCGGATATCCATCCCAAGGAAACATTTCCGGTCCTCGTGATCGGCGCAATTGGCGTCGTCTATGGCGACATCGGTACAAGCCCGATCTATGCCTTTCGTGAAGCCATTCACGCCGCCTCCTCCGATGGTGCCTTGATCCGGGCTGACGTGCTCGGGATCGTTTCCATGATCTTCTGGACTTTGACGCTGATCGTGACCATCAAGTACGTGCTTTTCGTCCTCCGAGCCGACAACGACGGCGAAGGTGGCATTCTTTCTCTGATGGCATTGGCCAGGGCAAGCTATCGAACGCGTCCTGCCCTCGTCCTGGGCATCGGCATTGTTGGCGCGTCACTGTTTTATGGGGACGCCGTCATCACGCCTGCGATTTCCGTACTGTCGGCGGTCGAAGGCCTCGAGGTCGTTGCGCCGGCGCTTGGGCCCTATATTGTCCCCATCACACTCGTGAT
>NZ_PGGO01000077.1 GCF_003010955.1 Phyllobacterium brassicacearum | reverse complement strand
CTTCAGGCTTTGGATGCTTTCGAAGCGATTGGGATAGAAGAGCTCGGATTTGAGGGTGGCGAAGAAGCTTTCCATCGCCGCGTTGTCGAGGCAGTTGCCTTTGCGTGACATGCTCTGGGGGATGCCATGTTTTTTGAGTTGCCGCCGATAGGCCGGCATCTGGTAGTGCCATCCTTGATCGGAATGCAGGATCGGCCGTTCGTTGTGTCTCAGTCGGCTCAAGGCCTTGTTCAACATGCCTTCCACCAGCTTGAAGGCCGGCCTTCTGGCGGTTTCGAAGGCGATGATCTCGCCGTTGCACAGGTCCATGACCGGTGAGAGATAGAGCTTCTCGCCAGCCACATTGAACTCCGTGATGTCCGTCGCCCATTTCTGATTGGTCGCCTGTGCGGTGAACTGCCGCTTGATGAGATCTGGGGCTGTGCGCCCGACGCTGCCCTTGTAGGAACGATATTTCTTCGGCCGCACCAGCGATTTCAATCCCATTTTGACCATCAGGCGCTGAACCGTCTTGTGATTGACCCTGTGCCCCAGCTGGCGGATCGCCGCGGTCACGCGGCGATAGCCATAGCGGCCCTTGTGAGCGTCAAAGACGGTCTGGATCCGGTTTTTCAGCGCAGCATGCTTGTCGCAAAGCACCGACATCTTTTGCCGATAATAGAACGTGCTGCGGGAAAGGCCCGAAAGCTGCAGCAACCCCTCAAGCGGATAGAACGGCCTTAACGCCTGGACGACTTGCGCTTTTTTGGCGCTGGTTGTTCCCGCGTTAAGGCCTCCAGTTTTTTTAGGAAGGCGTTCTCCATGCGCAGATAGCTCAGCTCCGCCAGCAACTCTTCGCGGCTCTTTTTATCATCGCT
>NZ_PGGO01000076.1 GCF_003010955.1 Phyllobacterium brassicacearum | reverse complement strand
GCCGCCAGTGTGGCGTGGTGCTGCTCACATGGATCCAGGATTTGCTGAAGCGCTGATTGATTGCCCGAATTCCTGCGCCGTGTACGAAAATAACAACGATCAATATCAAGGTGCCGACAGCAATTTCGAGAACGGGCTCGGGGGCTGAAAGTGGGTCCATGGTGTTATCCAAATCTTCCGCAATTAGAAACGTGGCGGTTGCAGTCTTTATCATCACGGGAACGCAGCTTGACGAAGCACGCCAACAAGCGCCTCACCGTCGGTGAAATAGGGATCGCCGCCTCCATTGCGGCCGGTTTTGGTGGCTCCGATGCCCTTGATCTCATAACTCGACGAAAGTTGCCCGGCCTTCAGAAGATCGCTGATCACAAGATCGCGCTCTGCGTCAATATTCGGCCCGATGTGATGCGTGATTTCGCCGGTATCGTGGCTTAAGCCAACGCCACGATCAAAGCTGGCGGAGCCGAGCCAAAGCGGGCGGTCATCAGTGCCGATCGTCTTGGTGAGCCAAAATCGGACGTGGTTGCGCTGGTCGGCGCTTTTGCCAACGGGCTTTTCGAAGGCGAGGTCCTGCTTTCTGCCCTCGAACAGCAACGCGCTGACCGGCGCATCGAGATCGGGCCGATCAAGCACCACGCTCAATCCAATGTCGATTGACGTTCGCAACGTAATTTTATCGGCAGGATCCCAACCCGCAGCCGCGAAACCCCGGATCACCTCTTCCTTCGAACCGACAAGACCAACATTGATTGGATCGCCGGGAATATCCTGCTCGGTGGTCGTGACCATTTTGCCGAAGTCAGCACGTCCAGCATCGCGAAAGATCCAAATCTCGGGAGCGACGAAATAGGCAACAAGCAGATACGTGATCAGCA
>NZ_PGGO01000075.1 GCF_003010955.1 Phyllobacterium brassicacearum | reverse complement strand
GCAATGCCGTGCCCGGATCCATCCAGAGTGTCGTGCTGGCGCGCATGGACATGCTCTCGCCGCCCGACCGGCAGGCGCTGCAGGCAGCCTCCGTCCTCGGGCAGCGATTCCAGCTGCCCGAGCTGCGCGCGCTGATCGGCGACGATCGCTACGTCTGCGACGAGCTCGTCACCCGTTTTCTCCTTCGGCCCGAGGGCAGCGGTTTCCTCATTGTCCATGCCCTGATCCGCGACGGCGCCTACGCCTCCCTGCTCCAAGCACGTCGGCGCGGGCTGCACGCCAAGGCCGCCGACTGGTTCGCGGGACGCGACGCGACGCTGCATGCTGAGCACCTCGACCAGGCGGGTGACCCGAGAGCGCCCGGCGCCTACCTCTTCGCCGCTGAGGAGCAGGCCCGCGCCTATCGTTACGAGCGCGCGCGCCGACTGGTCGAGCGCGGACTCGCTCTCGCATCGACGCGCGCCAATCGCTTCGCCCTGGCCCGCTCCCATGGCGAGATCCTGCGCGAGCTGGGCGCCACCGCCGAGGCCATGACCGCTTATCAGCAGGCGCTCGACGCTGCCGATCTCGAGGCCGATAAGTGCCGGGCTCGCACCGGCCTTGCAGGCTGCCTGCGGATGCTCGACAGGTACGCCGAGGCGTTCCGCCTGCTCGACGATGCTGAGGTCGGCACCGCTGTCGAGGGGCTTGATCTCGAACTCGCCCGCATTCATCACCTGCGCGGGAACCTGCATTTCCCGCTCGGCCAGATCGATTTCTGCCAAGCGGAGCATGCCCGAGCGCTGGAGCATGCCCGGCGCGCCGGCTCGGTCGAACTCGAGGCCCGGGCGCTCGGCGGCATTGGTGACGCCGACTACATGCGCGGGCATATGCGTAAGGCCCGCGACCACTTCAGCCGGTGCGTCGAGC
>NZ_PGGO01000074.1 GCF_003010955.1 Phyllobacterium brassicacearum | reverse complement strand
TCGATAGCGACGGTATCGCTCAGTGGTGAACTGCCGGAAAAGCTCGACGCGATCGCGCGGGCGGGATTTGCCGGTGTCGAGATATTCGAGAACGACTTTCTCGCCTTTGATGGCAGCGCCCGCGACGTCGGCGCGATGGTGCGCGATCATGGCCTGGAGATCACACTGTTCCAGCCGTTTCGTGATTTTGAAGGCATGCCCGAGCCGCAGCGCTCGCGTGCCTTCGACCGGGCCGAGCGCAAGTTCGACGTGATGCAGGAACTCGGCACCGATCTGGTGCTGGTCTGCTCCAATGTGTCGCCGATTGCCCTTGGCGGGCTCGACCGCGCTGCAGCGGATTTCCATGAACTCGGTGAACGCGCCGCAAAACGCGGCTTGCGTGTCGGCTATGAGGCGCTCGCCTGGGGCCGGCACATCCATGATCATCGCGACGCCTGGGAGATTGTCCGGCGGGCCGATCACGCCAATATCGGCCTCATCCTCGACAGCTTCCATACGCTTGCCCGCAAGATCGATGTCAACTCGATCCGCTCGATCCCCAGGGAAAAGATCTTCATCGTCCAGCTGGCAGACGCGCCGCTGATCGACATGGATTTGCTCTATTGGAGCCGCCACTACCGCAACATGCCGGGCGAGGGCGATCTTCCGGTGCTCGATTTCATGCGCGCGGTCGCCGCCACCGGCTATGACGGCTATCTGTCCCTCGAGATCTTCAACGACCAGTTCCGCGGCGGCTCGCCCCGATCGATCGCCATCGACGGTCATCGATCGCTGATCTACCTCGGCGACCAGGTGAAGCGCAGCGAACCGGACATCGTCATGACGATTCCGCCGATGCCGGCGCCCATCGAGGTCACCGGCGTCGAATTCGTGGAGTTTGCCGCCAATGAAGAAGAGGCCAGAGAGCTTGCATC
>NZ_PGGO01000073.1 GCF_003010955.1 Phyllobacterium brassicacearum | reverse complement strand
CAACGGTAACGGGACCCACGAGACCCTGGCCAACGTGCTCAACGCGTCGGCCACCGGAGCCTTCGGGTACAACATCGGCGCCGATGCGCACACGGCCGCGTTCTACACGGGCGGCGGTTCCGACTTCGTCGACCAGAATGCCGCGCTTGCCGGCGTCCAGATCGGACTGAGCGGCACGATCACCGGCGGCGGCGGCGGTAATGTCCTCACCTCGGAGGTGACGCTCGCGTCGGAGACTCTCACCTCCGCGACGTTCAACTTCACCTTTACCTACGACAAGGACCCGGCGGCTGGCGTCCAGACGGGCACGGCGGGCGGCACCCTCGTCTTCGACAAGGCTGCCGACACTTATACCATCAACCTGACCGACCCGCTCGAAGGCTTCAGCTTCGATGTGATCCACACCAGTGAGCTCTTGTCCAAGGAGCCGACGAGCAACACGGGCCACCCGCAGATCGTGCTGGAACGGTTGCAGGCGGATGACCCGGACACGCCGGATGACGAAGACTTCTACGTGCAGTTCACGGGCAACGCGATCAACAGAGCCAACCCGTTCGGCTTGACGACCAATGGCGAGGGGTCATCCGCTGACACCACGTTCACCGTCGGTGGTCACGAGATGGTCAGTAACGCCAATGAAACGTGGGTGTCTGCGACGCAGAGCACCAACGGTGTCGCCGGTGACACGATCCAGAAAGAAGAACTGCTCACGTTGCGGTTCTTCAACAGCAACGTCGGTATTCAGTCTGAGGCGACCACCCCGACGGCGACCGCCGGTACCATGGCCATCAAGTTCGACGGCATCGGCAACAGCGAGGACCTGATGCTGATCCTCGACCTGATCGACAAGAACGGTGCCGACAACATCGCCGGCACCGCGGACGACAACGCCACGATCACGCGGGCCGTGTACGTGTCGAA
>NZ_PGGO01000072.1 GCF_003010955.1 Phyllobacterium brassicacearum | reverse complement strand
GCCGATTGGGGTTCGGCTACGGCGCCCGAAATGCGCCATACGCGGAGAGGGCGAGAGAAACCCTGAAGAGAGATCTCGCCTGCCGTACTGGTATCGAAGCGTTCGCCGATAGCCCGCTGGACGGCCTCCGAGACGAGCACCTCGCCGGTTTCAGCCCGGTCCACCAGACGGGCCGCCAGATTCACCGATTCTCCCGTGACGGTATAATCGCGATGTGCGGCGCTGCCGGTGTCGGCGGCCACCACCTCGCCGCTCGCGACACCGACGTGAAGGCCTATGCCGCGCCCAACTTCGGCGCTGAGCCCCGGCAGGGCAGCCTGGATCGCGAGCGCGGCGCGCACCGCGCGCTCCGGGTCATTCGTGTGGGCGACCGGAGCGCCGAACACTGCCATGACGCAGTCGCCGATATGCTTATCGACGGTGCCGCCGTGATCGGTAACGATCGCGTCGGCCGTCTCGAAGAACCGGCCGAGGATGCCATGCACATCCTCGGCGTCCAGCTCCGCCGCAAGCTCGGTGAAGCCGGCCAAGTCGGCAAACATCACCGTGACCTGACGTCGCTCGCCGGTCGGTGCTGCATCTAGCGTTGAGCGCTCGTTCGTCGCTGAGCCGGAACCCGAAGTCGGCGCCGCCGTGCCGTTGCTAAATTCAGCGATGGCCTTGAGCAGCCTCAGACGATGGCCGAGCGGTAGCCCAAGCTCCTTGAGATGCTCATTGGTGAGCTGCGGCAGGATCTCGATATCGATGGCGTTATCCTGGAACGCTTGCTCGTACTGTGGCAGGCCTACGCTGCGTAACCAAGCCGCGACGTTCACGTCCATATCTCTGTTTGGGTGTTTCGCACCAGTTCGGCGGGGCAAGTATAATCCTAAACCCGCTGGGTTCGCCACCTACCGCCTCGAATTATGGCTACCGGAGAGATAGTCTAGTA
>NZ_PGGO01000071.1 GCF_003010955.1 Phyllobacterium brassicacearum | reverse complement strand
GACATGCAGCACTTAAGCACCCACATCGACGATAGACTGGCCGAACGCTTTTCAGCGCTGGCTCATGTGCATGGCGGAAAGTCCGCCTTGCTGCGTCACCTCGTGCGTCTGGCCGTCGATGGACCATCGCCGGAACAGGCACCGAGGCTGCCCGATCCCGCCGGGCGGACCGTGCATCTGTCGGTGCGGCTTCGGCCAACGAGGTTGTGGCGGTCAGGAAGGCGGCGGCCGCCCGCGGTATGAAGCCATCACAATGGCTTCGCTCGGTGGTGCGCGTGCGCCTCGGGGCCGGCACCCAGTACAGCGGGTCGGAGCTGCACGAACTGCGCGCCCTGACCAACCAGGTGCGCAGGATCGGCGTCAATCTCAATCAGCTTGTCCGCGCCGCCCATGAGGCCCGCCTGGAACATGCGCCCTTCGCCGTCGACCATGCGGTTGTTAACACCGCGCGCGGCGAAGTCGAGCGGACGTTGACCGCGCTGCATCTGCTGGCGCGTGGCAATGTTCGCGTCTGGGAGGGGCAGGCCGATGGCGAATGACCCGAAGGTCCGCCTGCTTTACGACGATTTTTACAGGCAGGTCGGTGTGGCCGCGGCCTGGACGCCGCCAGCGCACATCAGGGTTTATCGTGATGCGCTTTTAAAGGGACGGGCCAAGCCGAGGCCGCGCAACACGACGGCGGACAAGGCGAGGCTGGCCCGCATCGCCAACAAGGCGCCGGAAGTCATGATCAAGATCAGCGGACGCACGCGCGATGGCGCGCATCTGAAAGCGCATATGGATTATATCACCCGCAACGGGAAGGTGGCCGTAGAGACCGATTACGGCGCCATGCAAGGCAAGGACGCCGTCAGGGATATCCATGCCGACTGGTCGGACGATGAAATCATCTACGCGGGTCAGCACCAGGTCCGCAAGGCGCCGCCGTCGGTGAACATGGTG
>NZ_PGGO01000070.1 GCF_003010955.1 Phyllobacterium brassicacearum | reverse complement strand
AACTCCCAGGCGCTCTGAAAGGCCCGTAGTTACCGCCCGCATCAGATGAGGTGTGTCTCGATCGAGACCATAGACGAAACCCGGAAAATCCAACGGTTTCTGTAAAGCCCATATCGCATCGTGTTGATCCGCTGGCAGAATCTCAGCGCGTTGGCCGACAGCAACCCAGCCGATGGGAACGGTCGCACCTTCCTCAAGGCCAGAGCGCAGATGGACGGTCCCGTTGATCCTGACTTCGGCTCCTCGCCCAACAGTCGCCCCATGGAATATGGCGGCTCCCGTGGCGATGAATACCTCATCGCCTATCTTGGCGCCGACCACATGGCTGTTCGGACCGATGAGACAGTGGTCCCCTATCGTGCAGGGATGACGACCCGTCGCACGTACGACCGCGTTCTCCAGCACAATGCAATAGTCACCGATGTGGATAGACCCGCCACCTTCCGCGACGATACGGGCTCCGTGCATTATCCGGCACCCCGCGCCGACCGTCACATCACCGCAAATCGTTGCATCTGCCGCTACCCATGCGTCGGGGTGGATTTTCGGCTTGTGCTCTCCATAACTAATAATCACCGTGTGTCTCCTTGCTGTTCTATCGCGTCTGCTCGCCTGCCGATCGGGCAGACGTCGTGCCCGCAAAGATCATGCTCGCACAGACGGCAGGTGGTACGGGCACGGGCGCGCGACGTGGTCGCACCAGCAAGGATCTGGTCAAGCATGGATTCGAACTGTCTGCGTTCTTTCGGCGCCAGAGCTGAGAGCAATCCATCAAGCGAAGCGAGTCTTTGGTTCTGCAAAAGAACCACGTGCGCATGGCCCGCCTCGGTCAACGATAGGGGCGTTACTCGCCCCACGGGATTTCCTCTGGCAAGGAGGCCCTGCCGCTCCAGTCCATCGATCAGGCGCACCGCAGCCGGCTGGCTCACCCCGACAACCTCTGCGACCTCCGTCGTAGTCAATCCTGGCTTGAAATGCAGCA
>NZ_PGGO01000007.1 GCF_003010955.1 Phyllobacterium brassicacearum | reverse complement strand
GCTCACCGCAATCATCCCGCATTCCCGCAGAACAACCAGGCAAACCTTAGGGCGCATTCAGCAACCGCCAGCGGCGCCCCGCCCTCGTTGTGCCGGTATATAGACCCCACCAAACAAAACTGTCAACGACCTTTTTCAGAATTTTTCGAAACTTTTTTCCACCCGGGTATCGCCTGTGGAAAAACGGCTCAAGGCAGCCACCGAAAGACGTTGTACGCGGGCCCTATTACGCCGGCAGACAATCTGCCGGCGAAAGGTACTCAGATGGCAGAACCCCATCCGGTGAGAAATGAAGTGAGGTTGTCGCCGAGCTCGTCGCAAAGGTAGCCGCCCTCCTGCACGATCACCGTCGGCAGGCCCAGTTTGGCGATCGCCTCGGCGATGCGAGCAAAGCCCGGGGTCGAGACGGAAAGACCGCCGAAAGGATCGCCCTCAAAAGCATCAAGGCCAAGCGCCACGACCAGCGCTTCGGGCGCGAACGCCTCGATACGCTTGCAGGCGGCTTCGAGCGCTTCGAGAAATGCCGGGTCGCCGGATTTGCGCTCGAGCGGCAGGTTATAGTTGTAGCCGAGCCCCGCACCCTCCCCGCGCTCATCCGCATAGCCCCAGAAGAATGGATAGAAACGCACGGGATCGGCGTGGATCGAGACGGTCAGCACGTCGGGGCGCGCATAAAAAATGCCCTGCGTGCCATTACCATGGTGTAGATCCACATCGAGGATCGCTACCCTGGCCGCATTTTTCCGCAATCTTTGCGCCGCAACGGCCGAATTGTTGATGAAGCAGAAGCCGCCGGCGACGTCGGCAAAAGCGTGATGGCCGGGCGGGCGGCACAGCGCATAGGCGGCCGGTTCGCCGGACATTACCGCTTCGGCGGCTTCCACCGCGCTCCAGGCACTCCAGCACGCACTTTCCCATGTCTCCGCCGATATCGGGCAGGCTGTATCGGCCATGTGATAACCCGCCTGCCCCACTGCGGATGCGGGATAGCTGCCGGTTCGGCTGATCGGATGGATATTCGGGACAACCTCCTGCGAAGCACCAGGAATCAATTGCCAGCGCCGATAGATGTTCTGGAGGAATTCCAGATATTCCGGCGTATGCACCGCTGCTATCGGGCCAGGACCGTATTCCTTCGGACGATGGATCGAACAGCCTGCCGTCCGCGCGCCAGCGAGCAATCGCTCCACGCGCTCCGGCTTTTCCGGATTGGGCTGCGGTGCCCCGCTTGACAGGAAGCCTTTCGGATTATGACGTTTCTGTTCGTCCGCGTAGAATGTTTTCATCAGCGTTCCTGTTCGATCGTCCATTCGGCCAGCGCCGTGAAGGCTTCGCCGTAAATGCCGTGGATTCGTTCCGAGCGCGACCACTCGATACCGAGATGCGAGTAAAAACCCTGGGCACCGTGATTGTCCGTCTCGACCGAGAGCCGAAGATAGCCGGCACCTGTCGCAACGCCTCTTTGCGCCGTCGCCTGAAGGAGACGTTCGCCGATTTTGCTGCCGCGGAACTTCGCTTCGACAAAAATGTCCTGGACATAGATGCCCGGCTTGCCGCGCCACGTGGAGAAGCTTGGAAAATACAGACACATGCCGGCAAAGACACCGTCGACCTCGGCGATGAGCGCTTCGAATGCCGGTCTATACCCGAAGCCATGGCGGCGCAGATCGTCCGGCGTGCTTCTTACCCTTTCCAAAGCGCCCATGTGCTGTGCGAGCTTCACGATCGCCTCATGCAACAGTGCTACGTCTTCGATAGTGGCCTGCCTGATCGCGACGGTCATCAGAATGCAACCTTGTCGCTACCCTTGAGGCCGAGCATGGCACGCGCCTCGATTGGCGTCGCCACCTCAAGCGACAGCGCCTCGAGCACTGCCCGGATACGCTTGACCTGATCGGCGTTTGACTTGGCCAACTCGCCCCGGCCCAGCATCAGACTGTCTTCGAGCCCGACACGGACATTGCCGCCCATGGCCGCCGCCATGGTGATCATCGGCATCTGCTGCCGGCCCGCGGCGAGCACCGAAAATCTGTAACTATCGCCAAACAGCTTGTCGGCAATCCGTTTCATGTGGGTGAGGTTCTCCGGATCAGCGCCGATCCCTCCGAGCACGCCGAAGACAAACTGGATGAACAGCGGGCCGGAGACAAGGCCCCGGTCGCGGAAATGCGCCAGCGTATAGAGATGGCCAACGTCGTAACATTCGAACTCGAAGCGCGTACCGCACCCCTGACCAAGCTGCGCCAGGATGCTTTCGATATCGGCAAACGTATTCCTGAAGATGGAACTGCGCGTTGCTTCCAGCAATTGCGGCTCCCACTCATGTTTCCATTCGGTGTAGCGGTCGAGTGCCGGATAGAGACCGAAATTCATCGAACCCATGTTGAGCGAGCACATTTCCGGTTCGGCACGAAGGGCCGCCGCTAGCCGGTCGTCAAGCGCCATCAGCGAACTGCCGCCGGTTGAAATATTGATCACGGCGTCGGTGGCCTGTTTGATGCGCGGGAGAAACTGCATGAACAGGGCCGGATCGGCCGAGGGCCTGCCATTTTCCGGATCGCGCGCATGCAAATGGAGGATGGAGGCGCCGGCTTCTGCTGCCGCAATCGCTTCTGCCGCAATCTCGTCAGGCGTTACCGGCAGATAGGGGCTCATGGTCGGCGTGTGCACGGAGCCGGTGACAGCGCAAGTGATAATGACCTTCTGCCGGGTCATGGTAGTCCTCTCCCCCTATTTGTTCACAGGCAAATCGAGTTCATTGGCGAGATCCCGCAACGTGTCGGCCAGAATGGCGACAATTTCGCCGATCTGCTGCCGTGTGACGATCATCGGCGGACAGACGAGGAAATGGTCGCCCTCGACACCGCCGCGCGTGCGTCGTGAATAAATGATGAGCCCCTTGTCATAAGCGATGTCGACGACACGCTGGAAGGCGTTCTGTTCCTTAGGCAGCGGCTTCATCGTGACGAGGTCCTCGACGAACTCTGCCGCCAGCAACAGACCCTTGCCGCGAACGTCACCGATGAAGGGGAAGCGCTTCGACAGCTCAACGAGCTCATACCGGAGCACCTCACCCATCGCCTCAGCATTGCCGATCAGATCTAGCCGCTCGATCTCGTCGAGAACGGCGCCGCCTGCGGCACAGGCAAGTGGATTGCCCGCATAGGTATAGCCATGCTGGAACCCGCCGGTGTCGAGAACAGGCTGGACCATGCGCGACGGCGCGACCATCGCGCCGAGCGGGCTATACCCGGAGCCGAAACCCTTCGACAGGGCGATCAAATCAGGCCGGCAGTTCCAGTAATCACCACCAAGAAACTTCCCGGTCCGCCCGACGCCGCTCATGACTTCGTCGTGGATGAGAAGGACGCCATAGCGATCGCAGATTTCCCGGATACGGCTGTAGTAGCTGTCCGGAGCGACCAGTGCACCGGTCGAAGCGCCGCCGACTGGCTCCATGATGAAAGCGAGGACGGATTCCGCGCCCTCGGCGAGAATGGTCTCCTCCAGTCTGTCGGCATAGCGCAGGCCGTGCTCCTCCATCGAGAGGTTGTCCCGGTCAAGATAGGCGGTCGGTGCCGGGATCTTCGGCATGTCCTTCATCATCGGCGTGAAGGGATCGGTCAAAGCCGCATAGCCGGTGACCGCAAGCGCGCCGAGCGTGCCGCCGTGATAGGAGGGAAAGCGGGAGATGATCTTCCAGCGCTGCTTCTGGCCGACTGCTACCGCATATTGACGTGCGAACTTGAGGCAGGACTCCACCGCCTCGGAACCACCGGAGACGAAGAAGACCTTGTCCATGCCGTCCGGCATATAGCCGGCAATCCGGCGAGCCAGGTCCTCTGCCGGCTGGTTCTCGAAATGCAGCCGGTAGGCGAAGGTCACCCTGTCCATCTGCTCTTTCATGGTGTCGATGACATGGCGGTTGCCATGACCAATATTGACCACCATGGCGCCGCTCGATCCGTCGATGAAGCGGTTGCCGTTCTGATCCCACAGATAAATCCCCTCTGCGCGGTCAACGAGGGGACGGCGCAAACGCGACTGGTAGAACAAATGCGAAGGCGCGCGTGTGCTTGTGGCCGGTTTTTCCGGGGAATGCATGAATACGAAGTCCACTGCTGTTACGAAGGTGCCGGCATTCATGCATTACGCCGACGGAGAGTCAAAATGGAATCGTGACGTTAGGAAAAAGCCTGGCCGCAAGTAACAGCAACGAACAGTCCCATCGCCATCGTTATCTTTCTCATTGGGATCCCCGGTTAGCAGGAGCTGACAGTGCAAGTGTCTGCGAAGCACTGCCTTCGCAGTTACCATTTCATCGATATCGCTCAGGGAACGCCATCGAAGTATCGCATATGTGGCAGCAGGGCCCCGGCTCCTGACGGGACACTTGCCAGCTGTTATTTTGGAACGATAAAATCCACGCGCCGATTTGTTGCTTTTCCCGCTTCGGTCTCGTTGGTTGCCACCGGTTCGCCCTCACCCTTCCCGCGTTCCGTCAATCTTGCTTCCGGGACACCATGGGCAGTCAGCCAAGCCGCGACGGAACGGGCACGCCGACGCGACAGATCATGGTTGTAAGCTTGTGTGCCGACCGAGTCCGTATGGCCCTCCACGACGACAACGCCTGCGGGAACGGAGGCGATGAACCGGGTGATTTTTTCGAGAGCCGGTTCGGCATTCTTCGATACCGCATCGCTGTCAAATGCAAACAACACATCCCCTGGAAGCGACACTACTTCTTGTTGCCGACCAGGATGTAGAACGACTTCTCAATATCCGATTTGTCCACGCTCAGGTACAGCGGATCGTTGTTGATGTTATCTGTCAGACCCTTGAAACGGACCTTGATCGTCAGGATTTCGCCATGGCGCGTCGCCTCAACAACCTGCGCTTCTGCCGTTCCTTTGTTGATCATGCCGGTAGCCAAAGGTTCGGATTGCATTTGCGCCCAGGCGTTAGATCCGGGGTGAGCTGCCACAGCCAAGGCTGCGAGCATGCAGGAAGCCAAGAGATTTCTGGCATACTTCATAGTTCGGGTACTTTTGTTTCAAACAATGTCCGAAGGATCGACTGTCAGTCTTCACTGACAAATCCCGCACGCCGGCGTTTTGCCGAAGGCGAAATCGTCTGGGTCGTATTGTCGTGATCATCAAGAACGGCTCGTCAGGTCAGAGAATCCAATTTCCAACCTCAATCACGATGTCTTGAACATTTTCTGATTCGGTCGCATTGACAAAGCCAAAAATCGCTTCTGCGGCAAATTTTCGGGAAACGAAGCAGTGGGATCTCCAGGAATGCCCGCACCGCACCAGCGATTTCCAGTACATTGTGCCGACTAGCCGATGAAATCCACGATATGGGATTTCGCGGCTGCGGGCCACTCTCTGCGCAGAAGGCTCATAATCACAACATCCCAGACTTCTTGTCCAACGCGCACCGTTTCGCGGCAGGTCCCTTCGCGTACGAAGCCAATTCGCTCGTAAGCCGCGATGGCCGCCACGTTGAAGTCGAACACCCTCACATTATTGCGCAGACCGTAAACGGCCGGGCTTGTCAGCTTGGGGATCCTAACCCTGCTGTGGAGCATAGCTCGCCGGATCGATGCTTGCGGGACGGCCGGCAAGCTCCAGCCTGGTAATCCGGCCAGGTGTCCTTGCCACGACCTTGCCACCCTTGATCACAGCGAGGCGTGTTGCCTTCAGGCGAATTGCTTCAATCGTATCGGCCGCTTGCAGCAATACCATATCCGCCTTGCACCCGACATCAAGGCCGTATCCCTCGAGATTGAGAATCCTGGCAGGCTCTGTCGTCACGGCGGCAAAGCATTGACGCATCGCGCTGCGGTCCGTCATTTGCGCCACGTGCAGGCCCATGCTTGCCACATCGAGCATATCGCCCTGGCCCAGCGAGTACCATGGGTCCATCACGCAGTCATGGCCAAAGGCTACCGTAACGCCGTGAGCGATAAGTTCCGGCACGCGGGTCATGCCGCGCCGCTTCGGGTAGGTGTCGTGACGACCCTGGATGCCGATATTGATCAGCGGGTTGGCGATGGCGGCAACACCCGCCTCTGCAATCAGGGGCAGAAGCTTGCTGACATAGTAGTTATCCATTGAGTGCATCGAAGTCAGATGCGAGCCCGTCGAGCGCCCGCCAAGTCCAACACGCTGCGTCTCATAGGCCAGCGTCTCAATATGGCGTGACAGCGGATCATCGGTTTCATCACAATGCAGGTCAATCATCAGTCCGCGCTCTGCCGCAATCTCACAGAGCGCTTTCACGCTTGCAGCGCCGTCTGCCATAGTGCGCTCGAAATGGGGGATACCACCGACCACATCGACGCCGAGGTCCAATGCGCGGTTCAGGAGATCAACAGCGCCTGGGTAGCGGTAATAGCCGTCTTGCGGGAAAGCGACGAGTTGCAAATCCATATAGGGTGCGACGTGCTTTTTGACCTCAAGCAGGGCCTCAACGCCCAACAGACGCTCATCGCAGATATCGACGTGGGTGCGGATCGCGAGCAGTCCCTGCGTGACCGCGAGATCGCAGTAACGCAGCGCGCGCTCGATTACGGCCTCGTGCGTGAGAAGCGGTTTCAGTTCGCCCCATATCCGGATGCCGTCAAGCAGCAGTCCGCTTTCATTAAATCGCGGCTGGCCGAGGGACAGGGTGGCGTCCATATGGAAATGGCAGTCAACAAAGGGCGGTGAAACGAGCAAGCCGCCCGCGTCAATCGTCTCGCCCGCCTCACCCTTCAAACTCTCCTCAACGGCAGCGATCCGGCCAGATTTGACCCCTATGCCGATGCCGGTACGGCCATCGGGCAACGTCGCATTGGTGATTTTCAGATCAAACATGAAGTGCCCATTTTTCATATAGTTGCGGCAAACGGCGAAAGCTTAAGTTTCGCCAGGAACGAGTCAATAGCGGACCAGCTTGCGCTCAAAGAAGGCGACCAGCGTAAACAGGATGATCGACAGAGCGGATGATAAAACGATAGCCGCATAAAGGCGATCTGATTGATAGTTGAAGGTAGCCTGGATTATCAACGCCCCGAGCCCCTTATCCGAGCCTATCCATTCGCCGACAATTGCGCCGATGACCGCCGTGGCCGATGCAATTCTCAACGATGCGAACAACATCGGCAATGACCGTGGAAACCGGAGCCGCCAGAAGGTCTCCCACCGCGTTGCCGAAAGGATGTGGAAAAGTTCATGCTCGTTGGAACTGGCAGAATCAAGCCCGCGGATCATGTTCACCAGGGTTGGGAAAAAGCAGATAATGGCCGCAATCACGATCTTCGGGGTCATGCCAAGCCCGAAGATGAGAATGATGATAGGCGAGAGCGCAAGAATTGGAATTGTGTTGAAGAAGAGCACCACCGGGAAGTAGGCTGCCTGGAGAGCCCGGCTGTGGACGAATACGACGGCCAGGGCAACCGCGGCCAGATTGCCGATGAAAAAGCCTGCCAGCGCCTCGATTGCTGTCGGCCAGAAATTGCCAAGCAAGAGTGACCCGCTTTTGCCAAACACGCGCGCGACGGCGGTGGGTGTAGGGACGATATAGGCTGGCACTCCCGCCGCAGGCAGCAGGAATTGCCACGCGACCAGAATGGATGCGACCCCGAAAATGGGCAGGAAAGTCCTCGTTGCTACGGGAAGCGGCCTGGATATCATGAAGCCCTCTCCAGAGCCTGTCGCAGTTCGGCCATTTTCGCGATGATGGCCGGATCCTCGCGCAAACAGCGATTGCCGTGATCCTTGACCGGCCTGATGTCGATGTCGGCGACGAGACGCCCCGGATTGGCAGCCAGCACGACTACGCGTTCGCCCAGATAGACCGCCTCAGCAATCGAATGCGTCACGAACAGGATAGTCGTTCGGGTACGCCGCCACAGGTTGAGCAGTTCGTCATTGAGGCGATCACGCGTGATCTCATCCAGAGCACCGAAAGGTTCGTCCATGAGCAACACCCGAGGTTCACCGAGCAATGCCCGGGCGATGGCCACACGCTGGCGCTGGCCGCCGGAAAGCTGGTGAGGATGGCGGTCCGCAAAAGCAGACAGCCCCATCATGGCAAGAAGTTCGTCGGTCTTGTCGGCTACCTCACGCGTGAGACTGTGCCGGCCAACGGCGAGTGGCAGGCGGATGTTCTCGCGAACGGTCCGCCACGGCAACAGCGCTGCATCCTGAAAGACGAAGCCGACATCACGCCGGCCGCGGATCGCATGTGGCGTTTCGCCGAGGACGCTGATCTGTCCGCTGAGTGGCACCAGGAGATCGGCCACCACGCGCAGCAACGTGGATTTTCCGCAACCCGAGGGTCCGAGAATGCAAACGAACTGGCCAGTCTCGACTTCCAGATCGAGACCGGTCAGCACCGTTACATCAGTATGCTCGCCGCGGTATCCGATCTCCAGCTTCCTTGCCTCTATTGCGAGAGGCGTTGAATGCACTCCGCTCATGCGCCGGGAGCATTCAGCTTGGGCCGATCGGCCGACGACAACTCGAGTATTTTTGAAGTGTGGACGTCTTCGAGCGCTGGTCGACCATTCGGGTATTGGCCAATCTTGTCGAGCAGGGCGAGCTGTTCCTCAAGAGCTTTGGGATCGAAGGTGCCCCAACCGTCCTTGGCTGTATTGGCGTCGAAACTGAGCTTAAGCACCAGATCGATGGTTTTGAGTTCCCACTCTTTGTCGAGTTCAGGATGAGCCGAAACAAGTTTGCCGACGGCATCCTGCGGATTGGCATGGGTCCAGCCCCACCCTTTGCCGATGGCACCAATGAATCGCGCCAAGGTATCGGGATCGCTTTCGACTACGCGGTCAGCGGCGAAGTAGGCATCCGCGTATGATTGGAGGCCCATATCGCGGACAAGCAGATCAATACGATCATCACCGATGACGCTCAGCGCCTGTGTGTTGGTGATCCAGCCGCCGATTGCATCAACGTCACCCCGCACAAGCGGCGTTTTGTCGAATCCGACATTGACGATCGTCAGCTCATTGATGTCAATGTTGTTCTTCGCCGCAATAGCATCGATAACAAAGCGGGCGGTCGGCTGCACGCCAATGCGCAGGCCTTTGAGGTCGGCGACAGAGCGCAGCGGTTTTGAAGGCTTTGATGTGAAGGCATAGGGGCCCGTCCGATATCCGCAGGCGACCAGTTTCACCGGAACCCCGTTAGAACGAGCGCTGAACAGTTGCGGCGTCTCGGAAAACTGGCCGACGAGGGCTGAGCCAGACACGACAGGCGGCACTGTCGCCGCGTTGGGTCCGCCCGGGCTGAATTCCACGTCGAGACCGGCATCCTTGAAGTACCCGTTCTCCAGCGCAATCACGTCGCCAATCTGACCATTGGAGATCAGCCAGTCATACTGGATGATAACCTTGCCTGCGGCCTTCGCATCGTTCGAAAGGACGAGCTGGATGCCCGGCGAAAATGCGGCCACGCCCGCCAATCCCGCTTGAAGGAAGAATCGACGGTTGAATTCGGTATTGTTCCCACTCATGGTTTGCTCCTGTTTATTTGTTTTAGGATGCTTGCGAGTTTGATTGTTCCGGCCTAGCCCTCGCCTGACTGTTCTGCTTGCTCTTCGTGATAGTCTTCAGGGCCTCCACCCAGCCAGGCGTACAGTTCCCAAAGGGTATCGTCGGGATCGGTGAAATAGGCGCAGCGGGCGTTCCAGACATAATCCGCGGGCGGTCCGTAGAACGGGACACCGTTGTCCGTCAGCGACTTGTAGTGCTCGTCAACTTCATCCGGCGATCCAAGTTCGACAGCGATACAGACCTTGTGCGCGCCCCTGGGGCTTGCGCGGTTGGAGACGCCCGTATGGGTATTGATATGGTTGAGCTCCCACGCCGCCAGTATCACACCGTCATTGTAAAAGTCCGCGAACCCTTCCGCGCGCCGGCGCATCCTGAAGCCAAGCTTGTTGACATAAAAATCAACGGTCCGCTCGATGTCTTCCACCAGCAAACAGATGTCTTTGATTTTGACCTTCTGTCCAAAGATCATGGCGTCAATTCCCCTTGGCCGCCGACTGGTGCGTCGCGTCATTCTTGAGCGGAAGCGTCACCCCCACCCTTTGGGCGGCTCCAACGATGTGGGCTCGCATGGCACTGCCAGCCGCTTCGGGGTCGCCCTTGACGATGGCCTCGTAGATGCGGACATGTTCGCCCACGTTGACCTCGATCAGGTCCTGAAGCGGATTTGTCACCCTTGCGTATTCGATTGAGCGTCGGATCTGTTCACACACGAAGGAAATGAACGTGTGGATGTAATCATTGCCGGTTGCCCGCGCTATCTCCCGGTGAAAAGCAAGATCCGCGTCGATGCTGCCCTCCTCCCACCGTTCCTCGCCGCTCATGCGATCGAGTGCTGCTCCGATGGCTTCGAGATTGGCGGCATCGCGCCGCGCAGCAGCGAGCGTCGCTGCCTCTACCTCCAGAATGCAGCGCAATTCAAAAAGGCGCTCCATATTGTTGACGTCCTTAAGGGCGTCGCCATCAATCCGGATGGAGGCCCGTTGCTCCGGCCCAAGGACGAACGCGCCTATTCCCTGGCGTGCCTCGATCATGCCGTCGGCGCGCAATTGGGAGATCGCCTCGCGGATAACATTTCTGCTTACGCCAAATTTCTCTGTCAACTGCTGCTCAGTCGGCAAGCGCGTACCGGGCGGAAGTTCACCGGACGATATCTCCCTGCCGAGCACGGCAGCAACGCGGTGCGGCAACGCCTGTACTGTGCCAATCATGGGAGAGTGTCTTTTTACCATGGTTACAGGTCCGCACGAGAGATGTCGCCCAAACCTATACATATCATCCTACAACTGGCAAGCCCCGCTTCCCGATGCCACCGTCATTACCTTTTCGATCTCTTCAATGATCCAGCTGTCAGTCAAAGCAGTCCGACCGCGTGTTCCATCGCTGCCGCATCTTCGCCGAACGCTCTCGTAGCTCTGATACAGGCGGCCAGGAGTTCCGGTTTCATCTTTTGAATGAAGTCGTTGTCGATGCGGGAACGCGGACCGGCCAGCGTAAGCGCGCCGAGTAGCGTGCGGCCGGGGCCAAACACGGGCGCGGAAATGCCAGCCGTCTCAGGATCACGCACGCCGAAGGAGATGTGATAGAAATTCTCGCGGATCGTGTCATAGGGCTCGCCTTCTGCACCTGAAAACGCTTCAAGCACGCGTCCGCCCGAACCGGCGGACAGTGGCAGCACATCCCCTTCGCGGATCGTGTAGCGGATGGGATGTTTCGATTCGACGCGGTAGAGACATGTGCGGACGTTGCCGGAGCGAACGTAGAACGCCACGCTTTCCCAGCTCTTGTCGGAGAGATCGCGCATCACCGGGAGCAGGATTTCAGCTGTAGCAAGAGATCGCTGGTAGATCGATCCCAGCCGGAACGCCGCCGGCCCGATACGATAGCGGCCGTCGTCAAGCCTCTCCAGAAGCTGGCCCCTCAACAGTGACCCCGCGATGCGCAGGATCGTGCTCTTGTAGAACCCGGTACGACCGGCGATCTCGGCCAGGCTCAGCGACCGGTCCGAGGGTGTAAAGGCATTCATGATGGCGATTGCGCGATCAAGTGCCGCAACGCCGTCGATGGACCCCGGCCTTTCTGCTTTTGACTGATCTTCTTTCACGTCCTCACTCCAACGTTGAAACATCGTGACTACCACCAGTTCTATTCAAAGCACATCGTTCTGTCTAGCAGAATGCTGTTATGCTTGACAGAATATCGCAATTTTGCAATTTATTGCGCCCGCGGCCCGCAGGGGCCCGAAACAGCAGGCACCGGAGGAGGTGCCGAGATTTGGAGGAGTCCATGCTGAACAGACGAATGTTTTTGACCGGTGCCGCAGCCGTTGGCGGTGCTTCCATTTTGGCGATGTCGATGAATTCCGCCCGGGCGCAAGATCCGGTGCAATTGCAGATGTTCGTTCCGGCTGCACCCGGCGGCGGCTGGGACCAGACGGCGCGCACAATGGAAAAGGTTCTGCGCGCCGAATCGCTGATCACGGGCGCGCAGATCACCAATGTCGGCGGCGCTGGCGGAACGGTCGGACTGCCGCAGTTCATCAATCAGTGGAAGGGCCGCCCCCATGCCATCATGATCGGCGGCATGGTAATGACCGGGGCGATCATCGCCAACAAGTCGCCGGCTACGCTCTCCCAGACCACCCCGATCGCCCGGCTGACCGGCGAGTTTCTCGCCCTGGTCGTTCCTGCGGCATCACCGTTCAAGACCGCAAAGGACTTCGTGGCGGCGCTCAAGGCCGATCCAACCAAGGTTCCGGTTGCAGGCGGATCGGCGGGCGGATCAGACCATATCCTCTTTGGCCTTGTCGCGAAGTCGGCGGGGGTACCCGCCACAAGCCTGTCCTACGTGCCCTATGCCGGTGGCGGCGAGGCTCTTGCCGCTTTGCTCGGGAACCAGGTTGCGGCTGGCATTTCGGGATACGGCGAGTTTGCCGAGCAGGTAAAGGCGGGGTCATTGCGCGTCCTCGCCATTTCCGCGGACAAACGTCAGGACGGAATCGACGCGCCGACGCTGAAGGAACAGGACATCAATGTCGAACTGTTCAACTGGCGCGGTATATTTGCGCCACCCGGCATAACCGATCAAGACCGTGCTGCGCTGATCGCGATGATTGAAAAGATGGCTGCGAGCGATTCCTGGAAGACCGAAGTCGTTAATCGCAACTGGACCCCAATTCTTCTGACCGGCGACGAATACGCCAAGTTCCTGGCGAGCGACACCGCCACTATCGAAGGCATCCTCAAGGACCTCGGCCTCGCAACCTGAACGGCGCAAACGTCGTGGTGCAGGCGGTACCAACCGCCTGCGAATTCTTCGGGAGGTATTTATGACAACGAAATCAGACTGGGCAGCTCCGCACCCGCGTCTTGCCACGCCTGAAGCCGTAATAAGCGTCGGAATGTTGATCGCTTCTGGTTTCGTGCTTTGGCAAACACTATCCATTCCAGTGTCCCCGATGTACGCGAAAGTCGGGCCGACAGTTTTCCCGCTGGTCACCGCAATTGGTCTGGCCCTCCTCGCCGTCCTCTTGCTTGTCCAAGCTTTTCGCGGCGGCTGGCAACATGAAGAGGAGAAGGAGATTTCCCAAGACTGGAAATCGCTGGGTTTTGTCGCTGCCGGACTCCTTTGCAACGTTTCCCTGATACGTCCTTTCGGCTTCACCGCCGCATCGGTGATCATGTTCGTTCTTGTCACCCATGGCTTTGGCAGCAGGCAGCCTCTGCGCAATGCCTTCATCGGTTTGCTTCTCGCACTTACAGCCTATTTCGGGTTTGCCAAACTCCTTGGCGTCAACATCGGCGGCGGCCTGATCGAGAACCTTTTGGGAGCCTGATCGACATGGAAACACTCGTTCAACTCAGTCATGGGTTTACCGTCGCGCTGACCCCAACGAACCTCATGTGGTGCCTGGTGGGCACCACGCTCGGAACCGCGATCGGCGTGCTGCCCGGACTTGGCCCGGCGCTGACGATCGCCCTCCTCCTGCCCATCACCTACCAGGTAGCCCCTGAAGCATCATTCATCCTGTTCGCAGGCATCTACTACGGAGCCATGTACGGCGGTTCGACGACATCGATCCTTCTCAACACGCCCGGTGAAAGCGCCACGATCGTCACCGCGCTCGAAGGCAACAAGATGGCCCGATCTGGACGCGGCGGCGCGGCGCTGGCGACTTCAGCCATCGGTTCCTTCGTCGCAGGCACGATCGGGACTATCGGCGTTGCCTTCCTTGCCCCGGTCGTCGTGGGGCTCGCCCTCAAGTTCGGACCTGCCGAATATTTTGCCCTGATGGTCCTGTCCTTCGTCATGGTTTCGGCCGTGCTCGGCGCCTCTGCGGTGCGCGGCCTCACGAGCCTGTTCATCGGTTTCTTCCTCGGAATGATCGGCGTTGATCTCCAGACCGGACAGCCGCGTTTCACGTTCGGCGTCACCGAACTTCTCGATGGCATCAGCATGGTTGTGGTTGCGGTCGGCCTGTTCGCGGTCGGTGAGACGCTTTATATCGCGGGACGCCGTTACACCGGACACGATGAGATCGTTCCTCTTCGCGGATCTCTCTACATGACAGCCCAGGAATGGTCGCGCTCCTGGAAAGCGTGGCTTCGCGGAACCTTGATTGGTTTTCCGATCGGATCAATGCCCGCCGGCGGCGCTGAAATTCCGACATTCCTGTCCTATGCGGTCGAAAAGAAACTCTCCAGGCACAAGGAAGAGTTCGGGACGACAGGCGCGATAGAAGGCGTGGCAGGTCCCGAAGCTGCGAACAATGCCTCGGCGGCGGGGGTGCTTGTCCCGATGCTGACGCTCGGACTGCCAACGTCAGCGACCGCCGCCATCATGTTGTCGGCGTTTCAGAGTTACGGCATCAACCCCGGCCCCATGCTGTTACAGACACAGCCAGCGCTTGTCTGGGGGCTCATCGCCAGTCTTTTCATCGCCAATGTCTTGCTCGTACTGCTCAACCTGCCGCTGATCGGGCTCTGGATACGGCTGATCAACATCCCTGCGCCACAACTCTATGCGGGAATTCTGGTGTTCGCGACGATCGGCACCTACGGCATATCGCAATCGCCCGTCGATCTCATCCTGCTCTACGTGCTCGGCGGCATGGGCTTCCTCATGCGGCGTTTCGATTTCCCGACGGCCCCCGTCATCATCGGCATGATCCTTGGGCCTATGGCGGAGACTCAGTTCCGCCGCGCGATGACCATTTCCAACGGAGATTGGTCGGTCTTCTACACCCATCCGATCGCGCTGACGCTCCTCGTCATCGCCGCAACGGCTCTCATTGGCCCCAGCGTTTACGGCCTCGTCAAACACCGCCATCTGCGCGGGCCCGAACACATGCCCGGCGACGCTTGAAATACAGGAATATCATGACACAACTTCTCAAGGGCATCCGTATCCTCGATCTGACCAACGTCCTGGCCGGACCATATTGCGCCTATCAGCTTGCCTTGTTGGGAGCCGACGTGATCAAAGTTGAATCCCCTTCCGGCGGTGATCTCGCGCGCCAGCTGGGCGCGTCAGATGAACTCAACGGCGCTGGAATGGGTGCATCATTTCTGGCGCAGAACGCCGGGAAGCGTTCAGTGGTGCTTGACCTGAAGCAAGACATGGACAGGGCAAGCTTTCTCCAACTCGTTTCGACGGCCGATGTTCTCGTCGAAAATTTCCGGCCGGGCGTCATGGACAGGCTTGGACTGGGCTACGATCGTCTGAAAGAAGTACGCGACGACCTCGTTTACTGCGCGATATCCGGCTTCGGCCAGACGGGTCCGATGCGCGACAACCCGGCCTATGATCAGATCATACAGGGACTGTCCGGCATCATGAGCATCACTGGGACCCCCGACACAGCACCCCTTCGCGTCGGTTACCCCGTCTCGGACACGCTTGGCGGACTGTTTGGTGCTTTTGCGATCGTCTCGGCTCTGCTGCGCAAGCAGAGCACGGGTATTGGCGCATTTCTGGATGTCTCCATGCTGGAATGTACACTCAGCGCCCTCGGTTGGCCCGTTTCGAACTATCTGACCGCTGACGTCGAGCCGTCAGCCATGGGCAACGAAAACACGACCGCAGCGCCCTCCGGAACATTCCGGACCGCAGATGGACTGCTCAACATCGCCGCCAACAAGCAGGAACAGTTTATTGCACTGTGCACTGAAATAGGCCGTCCGGAACTTTCGTCGGATCCGCGTTTTGCCGAACGGGGCGTGCGCAAGCAGCATCGCGTCGAGCTGAAGCGCCTGATCGAGAACGCACTCGAATCTGCTTCAGCCGCCGCGTGGGAAAAACGGTTCAACCGCATTGGCGTGCCTGCGGGCCGTGTTCTGACAATCCCGCAAGTGTTGGCCGAGCCGCAGGTAATCTGTCGCGAACTCATGACCACGTTCGCGCCCGTGCTTGAAGGAAGCAACAATCTGACGGTCGTGCGCGGAGGGTTTCTCGTCGACGGCCAGGCACCACTTCCCGTGGGTGCGCCGCCACGCCTTGGCGAGCACACAGATGCGGTTCTGGGATCTACGAAAGAACTGCAAGGGGTTGAGCGATGAGTGAAGGTGAAATGTCCATCGACCGCAAAAAAGGTGAGGACTGGTGGGCCACGGACATCATCGAGATGCGCCCAGGCCTCATCCGGCTGCGCGGCTACGCGATAGAGGACCTCATCGGGCGGATCAGCTTTCCGGCAATGATTTGGCTGATGCTGCGCGGCGAATTGCCCGATGAGCGGCAGGCGGAATTGCTCGGGATAGCTCTTTCCGCAGCCATCGATCATGGTCCGCAGGCCCCCTCGATCGCCATCGCCCGCATGGCCGCCACATGTGGTGTCGGCATCAACAGCGCAATGGCATCGGCCATCAACGTGCTTGGAGACGTTCACGGCGGAGCAGGCGAGCAGGCTTTGGGGTTCTTTGGCGAGATAGCGGTGTCCATGGATTTCGGTCGCAGCCTGGAGAAGGCTGCCGACGAACGTCTTGACCGGTACTTCAAGGACGAAGGCGGCTACGTTCCGGGACTCGGCCACCGTTTTCATCCTGTCGATCCGCGCGCCCCGCGTCTCATTGAACTGGTTCGCCGATTTGCCAAAGACGGCGTGGTCAATGGCAGGTTTGCTGACATCGCCGAAGCGGTTGAAGCCAATGTGGCCAAGCGCAAAGGAAAGCGGATACCGCTTAATATCGACGGTGCGACTGCCGTGGTCTACGGCGAACTGGGTTTTCCGCCGCCGCTGACGCGAGGACTGTTCGTTCTGTCGCGATCGGTCGGCATTCTTGCCCATGCGTGGGAACAGTCGCAAAAGCCTGAACGCAACAAGGGGCCACTTCCGCGGGAATGGCTGTGGTCATACAGGGGAACCAAAACCAGAAAACCTGTTGAATAACTGTGCAGCCCGGACGGACCGCCTCCACGTCAATGCGCTGCTTACATGTACCTCGTATAGTCCGAACTGACTTTGTCGTCGCCGATGTGTGGAATTAAAGCAATCGGCCCCGCCTCCTGGAGGCAGGGCCGACGTGACGCACATTGAGTAGTGCGGTTATGCCTTGTTCTTGTTGTAGACGTCGAAGATGACGGCCGCGAGCAGGACGAGGCCCTTGATCACCTGCTGCCAGTCGATGTTGACGCCCATGATCGACATGCCGTTATTCATGACACCCATGATAAAGGCACCGATTACCGCACCCATCACCTGCCCGACGCCGCCCATGGCTGACGCACCGCCGATAAATACGGCAGCAATCACATCCAGTTCGAAGCCGAGACCGGCCTTGGGCGTCGCCGTATTCAGGCGCGCCGCGAAGATCAGTCCGGCCAGCGCAGCAAGAACACCCATGTTGACGAAGGTCAGGAAGGTCAGCCGCTCGGTCTTGATACCCGACAGTTTCGCCGCCTTCTCGTTGCCGCCCATGGCATAAATGCGACGGCCGACAGTCATGCGCTTTGTCACGAAAACAAACAGCGCAATCAGCAGCGACATGACGATGAGGACATTCGGGAGTCCCTTATAGGACGAGAGCAAATAGGCGAGGAAGAGCACGATCCCGGCGATGATCAGGTTCTTTGCAACAAAAAGAGCGAAGGGTTCACCTTCGTAGCCATGCTTCTCGCGTTTGGCGCGGCCACGCACGCTGAAATAGATCATCAGCGCCACGAGGATAATGCCGATCAGCATCGAAGTGATGTTGAATCCGGGATAACCGAAGACATCCGGAATGAACCCGGAGCTCAGCAGCTGGAACTGCGGCGGGAATGGTCCGACAGACTGACCTCCAAGCAGCCACAGGGCGAGCCCCCTGAACACCAGCATTCCCGCCAGCGTGACAATGAATGAGGGTATCTTGTGGTAGGCAATCCAATAGCCCTGCGCCGCGCCGATCGCGCCACCCATGGCAAGACAAAGGATGGTTGCCGGGATGTAATGAATTTGCCATCGGACCATCATTACGGCGGCAAGACCGCCAATAAAGCCCGATACCGAGCCCACCGAAAGATCGATGTGACCGGCCACGATCACCAGCAACATCCCGAGCGCCATGATGATGATGTAGCTGTTTTGCAGAACGAGGTTTGTCAGATTGACCGGCCTGAAGAGTACGCCGTTGGTCGTAAACTGGAAGAAGACCATGATGAGGATGAGCGCAAGCACCAGACCATATTCGCGGTAGTTGCCTTTCAACGCGGAGCCATCCGTCTTGAAGTCTTTTTTACCTTGGGTTGCTGCGGTTTCGACGGTCATGATGCTTTCCCTTCAGCACGAATGATGGCGCGCATGATTTTTTCCTGACTGGCTTCGCTGGCGGGCATTTCGCCGACGAGCCTGCCCTGGTTCATCACATAGATCCGATCGCAGACGCCGAGCAGCTCTGGCATTTCCGACGAGATCATCAGCACGCTTTTGCCTTCGCTTACCAATTGATTGATGATTGTATAGATTTCATATTTCGCACCGACATCGATGCCTCGCGTCGGCTCATCCAGAATCAGCAGGTCCGGATTGGCGAACAGCCACTTCGACAGCACCACCTTCTGCTGGTTGCCGCCGGAAAGATTGCCCGTCTTCTGGTAGATGCTTGATGAGCGGATGTTGGTTTTGCGGCGATATTCGTTCGCCACCTTCAGTTCGGCCATGTCATCCAGCACGCCGTTCTGGGACACGCCGGCGAGATTGACGATCGTGGTGTTGTGCTTGATGTGATCGATCAGATTAAGCCCGAAGGTCTTGCGGTCTTCCGTGACATAGGCGATGCCATTGTCGATGGCTTTGCCGATGGTGGAAACATCGACCTTTTTGCCCTTGAGGAAAACCTCGCCGCTGATCTTGCGGCCGTAGGCCTTGCCGAAGACGCTCATGGCAAATTCCGTACGCCCGGCGCCCATCAGCCCGGCAATACCGACCACCTCACCCTTGCGAACACTGAGATTGATCCCGTTGATGACCGTCCGGTCGCTGTGGATGTGGTGGTGAACCACCCAATCCTTCACTTCAAACACTACCTCGCCGATATCGGGTTCGCGCTGGGGAAAGCGGTCGGCCAGCTGGCGCCCCACCATTGATGTGACGATGCGATCCTCGGAGATGTCTTTCTTGTCCAGGGTCTCGATCGTCGCGCCGTCGCGCAGCACCGTGATGCGATCGGCCACTTTTCCAACTTCATTGAGCTTGTGCGAGATCAAAATGGAAGAAATGCCGTGCGCCTTGAACTCGAGCAGCAGGGCGAGAAGCGCATCGCTATCCTTTTCGTTGAGGCTCGCCGTCGGCTCGTCGAGAATGAGGAGCTCAACTTCCTTCGACAGCGCCTTGGCGATT
Organism: Phyllobacterium brassicacearum; assembly: GCF_003010955.1. Taxonomy (GTDB): domain Bacteria; phylum Pseudomonadota; class Alphaproteobacteria; order Rhizobiales; family Rhizobiaceae; genus Phyllobacterium; species Phyllobacterium brassicacearum. The sequence goes on along the minus strand of NZ_PGGO01000007.1, from coordinate 244,764 downwards.
TCCACCAGTTGCTGCTTGCCGACACCCAGATTCGTAATCAACGTCAGTGGGTCTTCTTTCAGGCCGACTTTAGCGAGGAGTTCGCGTGTGCGATTTTCCGCAACGTGCCAGTCAATGACACCAAATTTCGCCGGTTCATTGCCGAGGAAGATATTCTCGGCAATCGAAAGGAGTGGAACCAGGGCAAGTTCCTGATGGATGATGATGATGCCCTGCCTCTCACTGTCGGCGATATCGCGAAAGTGCTGCTCCTGGCCGTTGTAGATTATCTCACCCTCGTAGCTGCCATGCGGATAAACTCCGCTCAACACCTTCATGAGGGTCGATTTGCCTGCGCCATTCTCGCCCACGAGAGCGTGAATTTCGCCTTTGCGTACGTCAAGATTGACATTGTTCAGCGCCTTCACACCAGGAAAAGTCTTGGTGATGTTGCGCATTTCGAGGATGGTTTCCATCGAGATCCTCATCGATACCGAGGCGGCAATATAGCTGCGCGGGTATCGTTTCCTTCTGCAATTTATATTGGGCTCAGTGCCCTTGCGCTACCGAAAACATTGTTCGGACAATGACGACAAACCCTGCGCGAGATGAGCGCAGGGTTCGGATTTGATCAAAGAGCTACTTGATCTGATCTTCCGTGTAGTAGCCGCCGCCAATCAGGATCTCTTTCCAGTTGGTCTTGTCCACTTCAACGGGCTTCAACAGATAGGACGGAACGACCTTGACACCATTGTTGTAGGTCTTGGTGTCATTGATTTCCGGCTCCTCGCCCTTGAGAACATTGTCGATGAGGTTCGCCGTTACCTTGGCCAGTTCACGGGTGTCCTTGTAGATTGTCGAGTACTGCTCACCAGCGATGATCGACTTGACGGAGGGTACTTCCGCGTCCTGTCCGGAAACGAACGGGAATGGCTGGTCAGCGGTGCCGTAGCCCACGCCGCGCAGTGACGACAGGATACCGATCGACAGACCGTCATAGGGCGAGAGAACTGCATTGACCTTCTTGTCGGTGTAGTAGGCCGAAAGCAGGTTATCCATGCGCGCCTGGGCAACGGCACCGTCCCAACGCAGCGTGCCGACCTTGTCCATGCCGGTCTGGCCGGACTGAACGACGAGCTTGCCACTGTCGATCAGAGGCTGCAGGACAGACATCGCGCCGTCATAGAAGAAGAAGGCGTTGTTATCATCCGGCGAACCGCCGAAGAGTTCGATATTGAACGGGCCCTTTGCCTCCGGAAGACCGAGTGCCTTCACGAGCGAACCAGCCTGCAGAACGCCAACCTGGAAGTTGTCGAAGGTGGTGTAATAATCGACATTGCCGGAGTCGCGGATCAGGCGGTCATAGGAAATGACCTTGATATCGGCATCATGCGCTTGCTGCAGCACATTCGACAGGGTCGTCCCGTCGATGGCTGCGATCACGAGGACCTTCACGCCCTTGGTGACCATGTTCTCGATCTGCGCGAGCTGATTGGGAATGTCGTCTTCGGCATATTGCAGGTCAGTGCCGTAGCCGCGTTCTGTCAGCGCCTTCACCATATTGTCGCCGTCGGCAATCCAGCGTGCCGAGGACTTGGTCGGCATGGAGATGCCGACTGTGCCCTTGTCTTGAGCAAAGGTCTGCGTACCCATCACACCAAGTGCGATCAATCCCGCGGCAAATAGTTTAAGAATTTTCACGTCTGTTCCTCCCAGTTTCAATCATGTTCACTGCACTATGATCGGCGTTGACCAACCTTCCTGCACCAAACCAGTTCCTCCCGGAGCGGGGCCATTTCAACATCTATCCGAAAAGTATGACTTTTGGAATAGGGCTTTCGCCCTGCTGGAAAAATGTCTTCCTCCGGTTTCTACCGGCCCGGGATCAATCCGCTGACGGCCGTTTACACCAATATAATACTATTATAATATTTTTGAAAAGAGTGGTTCGAGTGCATAATGTGCGGGACCAATAATTCATATACCCAAACATCCGGGAGGAAAGCCTTGAATCTGGTTCAATTGATGAATGCCAATGGAAAACGGCGGGTGGCAACACGAGTCGGTGACGAATTCCGGCAGGTAAAGCGCACGCGCTCTGTACTGGAGCTGGCTCACGCAGCGATCGAAGCAAAGACCAGCATCGCAAATATTGTGGAAATCCGCGGGCTTGGCAAAAAACTGGATGTCGCAGCTGCCTATGCGGAAGGACGTCTGCTTCCGCCGATCGACACCCATGACCCGGCGCACATCCATCTCACCGGCACTGGTCTCACGCATCTTGGCTCGGCTGCGGCACGCGATGCCATGCACCGCAAGATTGGTGACGCCCAGGAAGAGACCCTGACCGATTCGATGAAGATGTTTCGCATGGGCCTGGAAAACGGCAAGCCGAAGAAGGGACAGACCGGGGTGCAGCCCGAATGGTTCTACAAAGGCAATGGCTCGATGTTGACCGGCCCCGGCCAACCCCTCCTCTCGCCGGCCTTTGCCGATGACGCCGGCGAGGAGCCGGAGATTGCCGGCATCTACATCATTGGCCCGGATGGCGCGCCTTTCCGTATCGGTTTTGCGCTCGCCAACGAATTCTCCGATCACGTGATGGAGCGCGTCAACTATCTCTATCTTGCCCATTCCAAACTACGCCCGTGTTCAATCGGCCCTGAACTCATCACCGGTGACCTGCCTGCAGATATCAGGGGTACGTCACGTATCCTGCGCAAGAACAAGACCGTTTGGGAAAAGCCGTTCTTGTCAGGTGAAGACAACATGTCCCACACCATCGCAAATCTCGAACATCATCACTTCAAATATGCCGTCTTCCGCCAGCCGGGCGACATCCATGTGCATATGTTCGGTACGGCAACACTCTCCTTCGCCGATGGCGTGAAGGCAGAAAACGGCGATGTGTTCGAAATCGAAGCACCTGCCTTCGGCCTGCCCTTGCGCAACCCCCTCAAAACCGAGAAGCCATCGAAAGTGAAAGTGACAGCGCTGTAAGCTGACATCAGGAGCTGGTGCAAGCCAGCTCCGTCTGCGTTCAGAGGTCGCCTCTATGGCCGGAGTTCAGGACGCGTTCCGCACCCTCGCGGATAACGACGCGCATGGCTTCCTTGGCTGCCTCGGCATCACCAGCCTTGATCGCGTCAGCAATGGCCGCATGCCTTGCGACCGAGCGGATATGGCTTTCAGAATTCGGTATCGGCGAACTGATCGTGAAGGTAGTGACGAGCGCTACTTCGATCAGGGCGCTAATCGAGCGCATGAATGGATTTCCGGAAGCATCGGCGATCGCAATGTGAAACTGCAAATCGCTATTGACGAAATCCTGGGCGGATTCCCGGGCACTCCCCATTCTCGCAACCCAATGATACAGTTTCTCAAGCTGTGCATCGGTCCGGCGGAGCGCTGCAAGACCCGCCGCTTCCGGCTCCAGGGCCAGGCGCATTTCGACAATACTCGACAGAAAATGCGGGCTCGCTCCTGCCTCGAAATGCCAGACGAGAATATCCGGGTCGAACAGGTTCCAGTGCGAGCGTTCGAGCACCCGCGTGCCGATTTTTGCCTTCGGCTGGATCAGGCCCTTCGCAGCGAGGGTCTTCAACGCCTCGCGCAGAACGGTTCGGGATACACCGAAACGTTCAAGCAACTCGGCATCGCCGGGCAGGATGGAGTTTTCCGGATAGGCGCCGCTGATGATCTTGAGCCCGAGATCGCGCATGACGTGGCCGTGATGCGTGCGCGATTGCCCCGCCGTGCGAAAATCATAGTTGATGAGCTCGTTGCCTGACAAATCGTTGCCTGCTATTTGCTTTGCATGCTTATGGGGACTCGGCCAACAAATCGCCGTCGCTTGAAGCGCGAACGGTCTGCCTCCCTGCCGGTCTCCCTCCTCTGAACTATTTATAATATAATAATATCAATAACAATGCGCAAAGCGGAATTGGCATCACGAATAAGCCGATCACTTGCCAATTTACGCTGTCGCAGCTTTAACTCGGGACCATGGCATTCACGCTCCGTCAATTGCAATATTTCGTCGCTGTCGCAGAGCAGGGCTCGATCACTCGTGCGGCCCAAGACCTGTCCATCTCGCAATCCTCGATTACCGAAGCGGTGAAGGAGCTGGAAAGTGACCTCGGCGTCGAATTGTTCGAGCGTCACCCACGCGGCCTGGACATCACCTATAACGGCCATCAGTTTCTGCGGCATGCGACAAAGATTCTGGCGGACGTCTCCGATGCACGCCGGTCTTTTTCCGCAGAAGCACCGAAGCAGGCCGGCAAGCTGCACCTGGGCGTCACCTCACTCGTTGCGGGCTATGTCCTCTCCGATCTCCTCGCCCGCTTTCGCCGCGCCAGCCCGGGCGTCGAGGTCAGCGCGATCGAGGACAATGGATCCTACCTCGAACACCTTCTGGTTGGCGGAGAACTGGATGTGGCGGTCATGGTCATTTCCAACCTGCGCGACCGCATGGCCCTGCAGGCGGAAATCATCGAGACGTCACCCTACAGGCTATGGTTGCCATTGGGTCACCCGCTGGTCAGCGCGGACATCATTTCGATCAATGATATTGCCAGTGAACCTCTGATCATGTTGACCGTCGATGAAATCGAGGAAAATACCGGCAAGTTGTTGACGGCATTGGGCGCGCGACCGCATGTCGCCTTCCGCACCCGCTCGGTCGAAGCGGTCCGAAGCCTGGTCGCAACCGGCGCGGGCATCGCGCTGTTGCCGGATCTTGTCTACCGTCCATGGTCACTCGAAGGCGATCGCATCGAGAGTCGAGACGTCTCCGGTGCGTTGCCTGTCGTGCAGGTCGGCATGGTCTGGCGCAAAGGCTCCAGCCTGCCCCAGGCAGCGCGCGATTTTGTCGGTATCGCAGAGGCTCTGCGTAGCGGTCGCGGACGGTAAAGATAGGACGATATCGGAAATTCCGATATCGTCCTTCTCATAAATGAATTTGCGAATGCGGATAAATGTGGGCACTCTATTGTCCGGGAACACAGGCCGAAAATGCGGCCCAACGGGAGAATTGAGATGAAGCAGATTCTAAAATCCTGCACTGCGCTGACACTTTCCCTCGCCTTCACGACACAGGTCCTCGCACAGGAAGCGCTGAAGGAACTCGGCAAGGGAGAAGGCGAACTTTCGATCGTTGCCTGGCCCGGCTATATCGAGCGCGGCGAAACCGACAAGAATTATGATTGGGTGACGGGTTTCGAGAAAGAGACCGGCTGCAAGGTCAGTGTGAAGACCGCCGCGACGTCGGACGAAATGGTCGCGCTGATGAATGAAGGCGACTTCGATCTGGTCACCGCATCGGGCGACGCTTCGCTGCGCCTCGTCGCCGGCAAGCGCGTACAGCCAATCAACACCGACCTCATTCCAAGCTGGAAAACCATTGACGAGCACTTGCAAAATGCGCCATGGCACACGGTGAAGGGCGTCCACTATGGTACGCCCTATGTCTGGGGTCCCAACGTATTGATGTATAACACCGAGGCTTTCAAGGACAAGGCGCCGACAAGCTGGAACGTGGTATTCGAAGAAATGAACCTGCCGGATGGCAAGTCGAACAAAGGCCGTATTCAGGCCTATGACGGCCCGATCCATATTGCCGATGCGGCCAATTATTTGATGGCCCATAAGCCGGAACTCGGCATCAAGAGCCCCTACGAGCTCAACGAGGACCAGTACAAGGCAGCGCTGGATGTCCTGCGCGTGCAACGGACACTAGCCGGGCGCTACTGGCACGATGCGATGATCCAGATCGACGACTTCAAGAATGAGGGCGTGGTCGCGTCCGGTTCGTGGCCGTTCCAGGTCAACCTGCTCAAAGCTGAGAAAAAGCCGATCGCGTCGGTTGTGCCTGAAGAGGGTGCGACAGGATGGTCAGATACAACGATGTTGCATGTCGACAGCGCGCATCCGAACTGCGCCTATCTGTGGATGGAACATACGCTCTCGCCCAAAGTGCAGGGCGATGTCTCTGCCTGGTTCGGTGCCAACCCATCGGTTGGAGCGGCCTGCAAGGGCAACGAGCTCCTGACAGACGAAGGTTGCGCCACCAACGGCTATAACGACTTCGATAAGATCAAGTTCTGGAGAACACCGGTGTCGAAGTGTGAAAGCCAGAGCGAGTGCGTGCCCTATCATCGCTGGGTCTCCGACTATATCGGCGTGATCGGCGGGCGCTGATCGGTAGCTGTGGTCGTCGCCGACAATCTCTCCCCTTGTGGGAGAGAAAGCGGTTTCGGCATCTTAGCGAGCGAAGCGACGCACAAGTGCCAGAAATCGCAAGAGAGGGGATAATCTGTAAGGGCCAAATCCCCTCTCTTGGATTTTCTAAGGGTTAGCTGCGCTGACACCAAGAAAATCCGTTCTCCCCACAAGGGGGGAGATAACTCGCACCCCATCAGGAGCAAACCATGACCGCCGCTGTTCTGTTCGAAAATGTATCGCGTCATTTTGGCGCCGTGCGCGCCGTCGATGCGGTCAACCTCGCCATCGCCGAAGGCGAATTCTTTGCGATGTTGGGTCCGTCCGGTTCTGGAAAGACAACCTGTTTGCGCTTGATGGCGGGCTTCGAACAGCCAACCAGCGGTCATATCGAGATCTTTGGAGAAACGGCCGAAGGCGTGCCGCCGTACCGGCGCAGTGTCAACACGGTGTTTCAGGACTATGCCCTGTTCCCCCACTTGAGCATCCTCGACAATGTCGCCTATGGCCTCATGGTCAAGGGTGTCGGCAAGGAAGAACGCCGCAGGGCAGCCGAAGAGGCGCTCGCCATGGTCAAGCTTCCGGGCTATGGCATTCGCCGCCCGGGCCAGCTTTCGGGTGGTCAGCGCCAGCGAGTGGCACTTGCCCGTGCGCTGGTCAACAAGCCAAAGGTTTTGCTTCTGGATGAACCTCTTGGCGCGCTTGACCTCAAACTTCGCGAACAGATGCAGGAGGAACTCAAATCCCTGCAGAAAACCCTTGGCATAACCTTCGTCTTTGTCACCCATGACCAAGGCGAAGCACTGTCGATGGCGGACCGCATCGCCGTTTTCAATGACGGCAGGATCCAGCAGCTCGGCACGCCGGAGGAGGTTTATAAGCAGCCGAAGACCCGCTTTGTTGCCGATTTCGTCGGTTCGTCGAATGTCCTGCCGCCGGAATTTGTCAAACAGCTGGGTGCGGCAAACCAATATGCAAGTCTGCGTCCGGAGGCGATCACGCTGGGTGGCAGCGGTGACGACAGGTTGGCGCTCGACGGCACTGTTTTGTCGCGCAGTTTCCTCGGTGCTGCCAATCGCGTGCTTGTCAGCGTCAACGGCACCAAGATCAATGTCATGAGCCCGGCCACGACGGCCATTCCCGCCGAGGGTCAGCCGGTAACATTGCGCTTCGATCGTGCCGACCTTCATCTGATGGACGCAGCTTCATGAGCGTTATCGCCCATCAGCAACCGGCGTTTCCGGACCGCGTCAGCTTGACCAGCCGCGTCTCGGACTTTCTATGGAAGCACCCTTACGTGCTGCTGACCATTCTGTTGGCGCCGCCGCTTCTCTGGCTCGGCATCATCTATCTTGGCTCGCTGATCGCGCTGCTGCTACAGAGCTTCTTCTCGATCGATGATTATTCCGGTTTGATCAACTACGAATTCACGCTTGCGACGTACCGGCAGCTCTTCAACGAAGCCAATTTCGACATCATCGTCCGTACGGTCTTGATGGCCGCGACCGTCACGCTGGTTTCTGCGATCATCGCTTTTCCTATCGCCTATTATGCGGCGCGCTACGCCAGGGGAAAGTGGAAGGTGTTCTTCTATCTCGGCGTGATGCTGCCGCTCTGGTCGAGCTATCTCGTCAAGATCTATGCCTGGAAACTCATCCTCGCCAAGGAAGGGATCCTGACCTGGATTCTGACAAAGCTGAACCTGTTATGGCTCCTGGACGCCTGGCTCTCGCTTCCGGTCATCGGCGGTAACTCGCTTTCGGTCAGCTATACCGGCACGTTCATCGTCTTCGTCTATGTCTGGATGCCATTCATGATCCTGCCGATCCAGGCGGCGCTCGAGCGTGTTCCTGCCAATCTGATCGAAGCCTCGTCCGATCTTGGCGGGACGCCGCAGCAGACGTTTCGGCATGTTCTGTTTCCGCTGGCTTTGCCCGGTATCGTTGCCGGATCGATCTTCACCTTCTCGCTGACCCTTGGCGACTACATCATTCCGCAAATCATCGGTTCGTCGCGCCTGTTCATTGGACAGGCCGTTTATGCCCAGCAAGGGACGGCAGGTAACATTCCGCTTGCCGCCGCATTCACCGTCGTTCCCATTGTGATCATGGGCTTCTACCTGTGGATGGCGAAGCGAATGGGAGCCTTCGATGCGCTCTGATCGTGCAAATTCCGCGCCCCTCGGCCTGAAAATCGCTGCAGCCGGCGGTCTGCTCTTCCTGCACATACCGCTGCTCTTGATCTTCCTGTACGCTTTCACCACCGAAGACAAGAGCTACCAGTTCCCGCCGCCCGGCCTGACCCTGCAATGGTTTGCTGTGACATGGGACCGGCCTGACGTCTGGCAAGCTCTCTGGCTTTCAGTACGCGTTGCCACGATCTCGACAATCATCGCGCTGATCCTCGGAACATTGTGTGCCGCCGCAGTCAGCCAGACACGCTTCTTTGGCCGCGAGACGATCTCCCTTCTGGTGATCCTGCCGATCGCCCTCCCCGGGATCATCACCGGCATCGCCCTGCGTTCAGCATTCAGCCTCGCGGATATTCCATTCTCGTTCTGGACGATCGTCCTTGGTCACGCCACGTTCTGCATTGTCGTCGTGTACAACAATGCCGTTGCGCGCTTCCGCCGCGTCTCCGGATCGTTGATGGAAGCCTCGATGGATCTCGGCGCAAATGGTTTCCAGACCTTCCGCTATATCATCCTGCCGAACATCGGAACCGCCCTGCTTGCCGGCGGCATGCTGGCTTTTGCCCTATCGTTCGATGAGGTCATCGTGACCACGTTCACCGGCGGCCAGCAGTCGACCTTGCCGATCTGGATGCTGCAGGAACTGATCCGTCCGCGCCAGAGACCCGTGACCAATGTCGTCGCCATGGTCGTGGTGATCGTGACCTTCCTGCCGATCCTCGCGGCTTATTACCTCACCCGCGACGGCGACCAGATCGCCGGCTCCGGGAAATAAACAATATGAATATGGGAGAACATGTCATGGATAAGAAACTGCTGATCGGGTCAAAGTTCGAAGCCGGAACGGAAGCTGAGGAACATATCCTCAACCCGAAGACCGGCGCCAGGATCATCGACCTTGCCGAAGCCTCCCACAGCCAGATCGACGCGGCCGTGGACGCCGCAGAAAAGGCGTTCGGCAGTTGGTCGCGTACCACCCCTGCCGAACGTTCGGGATATCTGTTAAAAATCGCCGACGCCATCGAGAAGCATGCGGATGATTTCGCCGCGCTTGAAGCACTCAATTGCGGCAAACCGATCAATGCCGTGCGCAATGATGAATTGCCCGCGATCATCGATTGCTGGCGCTTCTTTGCCGGGGCGGTGCGAACCCTCACCTCGCCGGTTGGCGGGGAATACCTGCCGGGCCATACATCGATGATCCGCCGTGATGCCATCGGTATTATCGGGTCGATCGCACCCTGGAACTACCCGCTGATGATGATGGCCTGGAAGCTGGCACCCGCCATCGCCGGCGGCAACACGGTGGTGTTCAAGCCATCTGAGCAGACGCCACTGACCGCATTGAAAATGGCGCGGCTGCTGGCCGATGTTCTTCCCGAAGGTGTCGTCAACGTCATCCTCGGGCGCGGCGACACAGTGGGCAATGCCCTGATCAACCATCCGAAGATCGGGATGGTCTCGATTACCGGCGATATCGCCACCGGCAAGAAGGTGCTGCAAGCAGCAGCGAAAACAGTGAAACGCACCCATCTCGAGCTTGGCGGCAAGGCTCCAGTGCTCGTCTATAACGACGCCGATCTCGAGGCAGTGGTCAACGGTATCCGCACGTTCGGTTACTACAATGCCGGCCAGGACTGCACCGCGGCCTGCCGCATCTACGCGCAGGACGGCATCTACGAAAAGCTGGTGGCGGACCTCACCTCGGCCGTCGCCACCATCCGCTATAATGAGGAAGACGATACCGTCAATGAAATCGGGCCACTGATTTCCGGGCGCCAGCGTGACAGGGTCGCAAGCTTCGTCGAACGGGCGACCGAACAAAAGCACATCGAGATCACCACCGGCGGCAGCGCCGGGAGCAAAAACGGTTTCTTCTTCCAGCCGACCGTCGTGGCCGGTGCAACGCAGGAAGACGAGATCGTGCGCCGCGAGGTCTTTGGCCCCGTCGTCTCGGTGACACGCTTCAAGGACGACGACCAGGCGGTTGCCTGGGCCAATGACAGCGACTACGGCCTCGCCTCCTCCGTGTGGACGCAGGATATTTCCAAGGCGATGAAGGCTGCATCGCACCTGCAGTATGGCTGCACCTGGATCAACACCCACTTCATGCTGACCAATGAGATGCCGCATGGGGGCGTCAAGCAATCGGGTTACGGCAAGGACATGTCGGTCTATGCGCTTGAGGATTATACCGCCGTGCGCCACATCATGATCAACCACGGGTAACGTTCGATCGCACTTGGCGGGGACAACTGCCTGTGGTCTTATAGGCCAAGGAGTGCGCAACCATGACGACACGCGGCTTTACCGGCCGGCGGCAGCCGCCGGAAATCAATGATCGTATCCCGCCCGGCCAGTCCCTGACCGAGGATTTTCCAGTGCTGTCCGCAGGTCCCACGCCGCGCGTACGCACCGAGGACTGGTCATTCACGTTGAAGGTCGGTCCAAAGCCGGTCATCAAATGGAACTGGGCCGAATTCAATGCGCTGCCGCAAACGAAATTCACCCGCGATATCCATTGCGTCACGGCCTGGTCGAAACTCGATACGCCCTGGCAGGGCGTGTTGATAGACGATGTCCTGGCGGAGGCAGGCATCGAGCCGCCGACAGATTTCACCCTCGCCCATTCTTTCGATGGTTATACGACCAATGTGCCGGTGGCTGACCTCGTCGGCGGCAAGTCGATGATCGCGACGCATTATGCCGGCAAGCCGCTGACGCCGGATCATGGCGGCCCGGCGCGACTGCTCGTCCCGCACCTCTACTTTTGGAAATCTGCCAAGTGGATTAACGGGCTGCAGTTCACGACGCGCGATGAACCAGGCTTCTGGGAACTGCGCGGTTATCACATTTATGGCGATCCGTGGCGCGAGCAGCGCTACACCGGCGACTGAGCATGCGGGACCAGATCGTCGCCACGCAGGCGAAATGGCAGAAAGCGACCATTACCGGGATCGTCAGGCAGACACCGCGTGTCATCAGCTTCTTCTTCAGGCCTGCTCAGCCCTTCTCCTACTTGCCGGGCCAGCACGTCGACGTTCGTTTGAGCGCGCCCGACGGCTATCAGGCACAGCGCAGCTATTCGATTGCATCGGCTCCGGAGTCCGGCGACATCATTGAGCTCGCTATCGAGCGCCTGGACGACGGCGAAGTCTCCACTTTCTTCCACGATGTCGCGACAATCGGCGATGAGATCGAACTGCGAGGTCCCATTGGCGGGCATTTTATCTGGACGATTAAGGACGGAGGACCGATCCTGCTGATCGGCGGCGGCTCGGGCGTGGTGCCGCTGGTTTCAATGATCCGCCACCGAGCCGCACATAACGCTTCGACCCCAATCCTGCTGCTTTATTCGGCCCGGACGTGGGACGAACTGATTTTCCGCGATGAACTTCTTGCCCTCAAACAAAGGGGCGATGGGTTTGCTCTTAACCTGACCCTCACCCGCGAACATGGGGCGCGCAACGCCGATTATAACCGGCGTGTCGATGCCGCAATGATCGCAGAATTGCTGCCCCGCATGCCTACACGCCCCAAAGAGGTCTTCGTCTGCGGGTCGAACGCGTTTGTTACTGCCGCTGCGGATGCGCTGATAGCGGCAGGTATTCCTGCTCCTGCCATCCGCGTCGAGCGCTACGGCGTCTAGGCCGTAGACTGATAAGCGCGTAGCCACTTCGGCTGGCATCCAGACGGCCCGCTTCTGCACTCAGCTCCACCGACAGGAAACCTTTGCGAAAGTTGACCGTTGTAGCTGAGAGAGGAGAAAGTTGAATGGCATCCGTCCGATACATCGTTGCGGACGTCAACGAGGCGGTCGCGTTTTATCGAGACAATCTCGATTTCAAGATCGACAAGCACAATCCGGGCAAGTTCGCCGCACTGCTGCGCGACGACTTGACGCTGTATCTTAGTGCCCCGGGTGCGGGCAGCGGTGGTCAGGCGGGCGGCGATCCGAAGCCGGGCGGGTGGAACCGATTTATGATCGTTACGAACGAGGTCGATGTCCTCATTGAGCGGTTGCGCCGGGCTGATGCAAGATTCCGCGGCGAAATCAGCGACGGCGGTGCCGGCCGAGCCATCTTGCTTGAAGACCCATCGGGCAACGTCATCGAGCTATTCGAGTTCAAGAAGGATTGAGCCTGACGGCCGGCTCCTGGTTTGATACGTCTGCTCATGGTCATGTCACGTTCCGCCACCGACGGCAGATTTCTGCCGTCTTTGACCAGAAGCGGACGGGCCGGAATCCACCCTATCTCAGTCATCCGGTTTATGGGTTCACGGCCGCTGTCGGTATGGATGATGAAAACAACATCAGGTATTCGACTTACCTTGTCTAATAGAAGTACATACAAATAAGCCTAATCAGGAGATTGTGATCTTGGGAAGCCCCTATCCCGGCAGCCCTGACCGGCAGGGCGAAATCGGGTCAGGAAACGCGCAAACCACCACTAACAATGAACGCGACGACGGCCAGGATGATGGCCGTCACGAATATCCACATGATCCGTGAGAGTGCGGGCGGCGCTCTTAAATCAAACGACGATCAGAAGTCTCTGTCTGGCACGTAGAGGCAGATGGAATGGTCTATCGATGGCGCACCTGTGGTCGTACACCGATGAAAGAACTGATCCTTTGACCGCTTGATGCGGGCGTCGCGGTATGGGATCAGCTCCCCGGTTGCAATAACGCGGTAACCATTCGGTGTCTCCTTGATTGCCCCATCCTTCTCCTGCCAGCAGTCAATCGTGCTGCAACACTCCACCCCGTAACGCCAACCCAGCGGCGCATCGTGCGCTGTTGCAGAGGTGACAAACAATAGTGAGGCGATGACCACCTTATGGAACACGCAAGCCTCCATTGATGATGAAAGCGACAAAGCCCAGAATCATGGCGGATACAAAGAGCCACATGATCTTGGAGAGTATACCGCTGACCTTCTCGATTTTCTTGTCCAGATCGTCAAAGCGCTTGTCCACGTTCTTCCACTTCTCGTCTACCCGCGCGGGAAAGAGAGAAAAACCCATTGAACAATGCTTGAAGCAATGCTCAGCTTGGTGACGCATGCCCGAGTGAGATCGAATCTGGGCATGCTCATGAAACAGGGGGACTTCTGTGAGAATTGCGAGTGTTATCGGAATTGGGCTGTTTTCGATAGCGGTCGTCGGGTGCACCACGGCACACGAGCGTGCTTTTCAAGCGGAACGGGAAGGAATGCGAAACAATCCAGCACTTTTTGAGAAAGCAATTAGTTAGAGAGGTGGCGACAACTTGGGTGCTCTCCGCAAAGACACCTAGGAGCCAAGTCAGTCGAGGAGGCGAGCAACTTGTTGGACCTGGTGACCGCCTACAGCGCAATCTACGCTTGGCTTGCAGAGGATCTTCGCTTGGTTCGTCTGCTTTTTCTGGTGGTCGGCATCGGACTTGCTTCGAACACCATTTGGCGACTGTGGCGTGACGCTGTGCTTCGCCGCCTCGGAAAATCGACTGAGGGACGGATTGTCAGAGTGTCGACGGGCGATAGCTACGACACCGCAATTATCCGCTACACTGATGGAGAGGGGCGCACGCACCAATTCGATTCGGAACTGCCCCATGCGGTGGAGCCCATTGGGGCAATTGTCGAAGTCCGGTATGACCCTCGGAACCCACACCGCGCCCATGTCGCGGGTAGACCGCTTGGCCGCATTTTGCTCTACGCGTCAACCCTGATCGTCGCGGCGGGATTCGTCTTTCTCTCAATGGTGCTGAGCCATTGATGCAGCGGGAAACGTAAAGCCTCAAATCGCTACTCGATACCTCCAGCATCCTTGTAGATCAATCACGGTCGCGAGATATCCAGCATAGGCGGAGGGAAAAGCCAAGCTGCGATATTTCGTCTACACTCGCGTTTCGACCGAGGATCAGGGCAAGTCCGGACTCGGCTGGAGGCCCAGGAGCGGGACATCGGGATCTTCCTCGAGAAGTTCAGCGGCGTGCCCTATTAGCCACTTGTGGCAGTGAAGACCCGGCCTTGAGATGGACGGCGATCCGCGATCTCGTACGCTAGGCCCGCGTCAACTCACAGTTGAGAACGACCAGCAAATCGCGACCTCCGTCAGGCGACGAGTGGAAAGCGGCGAGGAACAGAGCGCATCCGTGAACAAGTGGAGGCGCTGAATGGGCCAGCCGCGCGGGCATTCCGGTATTGAGGGTGGTCGAATTCCGCCTATTCTTCACCCGACCCATATGTACGTTTGATGATCCTTAGATGGCAGCAAATGCAAGCCGACAGCATGAGGACAAAAAGAAACGTCCCGAGCGGCGAATAGGATAGCGGCAGGAAAGACCAGTCGCCGCGCAGCAATTGCGGCAACGAAAGGCTGGAAAGGTCGGCCTGCGCGACTGCCGCCCGTCCCATAGTTAGACCGGTCGCGATCAGCGCGACATGCGCATGGATGAATCCTGACCGCGGGTAGCGTTGCGGCTGCAATGCGAGATGAATCCCGAAAAGCGATGCAAGCATCAAAAGTACCGTAGCGCTCCAAATTCCGACGCCGGGTACCGCAAAAAGCAGGTATATGGGCTCGCGCATAATCGGAAGTATTGCCATATGAAGCCACCAGGCGGACGCGCTTGAGGGATTGTATTCCAACAGCAGCATGCTGATGAGGAAGACCGCCGCTGTCGCGTAAGCCAGGGACGGCCCCAGTCGCATCAGCGTAAATATAGCGGTCCGCGTATGACTTTCCATCCTTTGGCCTTACGGTCAGACAACCCCGATAGGGACAGTATTGGTGACGTTGATTAATTTCGACTCTACGAATCACAGGAATAATCCGCTAAGCACGTCTTTCGAATCGTGCGTATGTACACTCTGCCACATTTTGCATGATAACAAGCGTCGCATCTGTTACTATTTTGCGACTATTTGCCTAAATTATTGACTTATTAGCTTCTTTTCAAGAAGATTTCCCGTGAACGCATCCGAATGCTTGGTTAGGATGCCCGAAAATCGGGGGATTAAATTGCAAATGTTGCAGGTCGGAGCTCGGATTAGGTGCATTGCATTTTTGCTTGCGAGTGGAGCGATCCTGGTCGGGTGCCAGTCATCCGGCTTGGATAATCTGGCTGCTTATGGCGATAGTGCGAAGACCCTCGAGGATGATTCAGCCGTCGCCTTTTACAAGGACGACGAACTGATCACCACCGGCAAGCTGCAGTTTCAAGAAAAGAACTACGGAAAATCATACGCCATTTACAAGCGCGCGGTTAACGTCTTCCCGGAAGATCCGGCCGCATGGCTCGGCTTTGCAGCCTCTGCCGACATGGTCGGCCGCTTCGATACCTCCGACCGCGCCTACCGACAACTCTCAAGGATGATCGGCAACACCCCGGTCTACTACAACAACATCGGATACTCGCACCTCTTGCGCGGCGACCTGCCCAAGGCCAGGGGGTACTTTGTGAAGGCCTACGAGCTCGATCCCGCAAACGAGGTGACGGCCCGGAACCTCGAATTGATGAAGAACAGCGTGAATTTCGCACAACGGACGTAGGCTTTCGGCGATTCGAGCGCTCGTCCGACGGACAGCTTGGCGTGCTTGCCGCGACGATCAGCGTCGCCGGGCGCTTTGTGTTGGAAATTTCGGTGAAGTCGCGGTTTACTGCACCTTCCGAAGAATAAGCTTCCCTTCCGGTGAGACCGTTCGTTCGTAGCGCGGCAGGTCGTCGACCGCGACGCCCTTGGCATCGATGGACGCTAAACTTTCATCCGGAGGCTGCTTTCCTGCTTGCGGGGCGGCGGGCGATGGTGCGAAATATTGTGTCGGTTCCTTGCCAGGCGCACTCAGCACCAAAGCTCCGCCAGCGCGCGAAGCAAACGAACTAGAGCGCATCCGTTCATTTATCGTGAAAATCGTCTTCTGCAGGCTTTCCGTCTGCTGTCGGATGACTGCCACTTCATCAGCCTTTGCATTTCCGGCAAAATTGCGCCCCTGCTTGTCTATCTGCGCTTTCAGGCCATCGATCGACCTCTTGAGCGCGACAATCGTCTCGCGGCTCTCGCGCACATCCGCTGCGTTTTTGGCAGCATAGATCAGAATGCCTGCGTTGACCGGCAGAAGCATCACGACCATTGCGATGAACGGGGCATTTCTTGAGTGCCTCTGCTCTCCAGTCGGTCGCATACTGCGCTGTTTGGCGCCGTCCGCTTCGGCGTAGAGAATCGGGATACTGGTCATTCGCTTTACTCCACCGCACGTCATCACATTATTGTTTCACGTATTCCTTAATAACGCACCATAATCACTTCGAAGCCGGTTAATTTATTCCAGAGTGAACACCCCTTCCCAGGCCCGTTCTAGCATGTCCAGCGACGCGACCTTAGGCATTCCATTGAATTCGCAGTAAGACCCGACGAAGTCGATAAGATACTTTGGATGATAGCAGGACGCCAGCATGTTGCCATGGTACTTGCGATCGTAGAAGAGGTTCAAATCAAAATCATTGACATCTATCGCGGTATCTCTGGCATACGACTTGAAAATTTGGATGTATTCGTCGCGCGACGGATTATTCACAAAGATCTTGTACTTCAGGCGTCTCAGACCCGCCTCGTCGGAAAGATCCTTCGGGGCGATATTCGTCGAGAAGACGACCAGCTCGTCGAATGGAACCTTGAACTTCTTGCCAGTGTGCAGCGTCAGGAAGTCATATCCGCGCTCGAGCGGCACGATCCAGCGGTTGATAAGCGATTGCGGCGCCACCTGCTGGCGCCCGAAGTCGTCGATGATGAAAACGCCGCCGGATGCCTTCAGATGCACCGGCGCTTCATAGACATTTGGCCCTTCGTTGAAGATGAGATCGAGCAGATCGAGGGTTAATTCCCCACCGGTCTTGACCACCGGACGACGGCATTCGATCCATCGCTGATCGGCCTTCGGATAGGGCTTTGCTTCAGGCCCGGCTACGGGTTGATGCACAGCTTCGTCAAAGAAACTGATGACATGGCCGCCGACCTCGATGGCATAGGGCACCCAGATCGTTTGGCGAAACAGTTGCGACGTCCGCTCGGCGATGCTCGTCTTTCCGTTTCCGGGCGGTCCGTATAGCAGGATGGAGCGACCGGAGTTCATGGCCGGACCGAGCTTTTCGACCAACGAATCTGAAATTACCAGCCCTTCAAGGCTCTCGATCAGCCGCTCTGGGGTCACGCGCTCGCCATGGATGGACTGCAAACCCACTTGTCGGCAGAAAGAGTCCAGCGATACCGGCGCCGACCCCACATACTGGGATTGACGTGACGCCGCGTGGGCATATTCGAAGCCATTCGTCGAAAGCGCATAGCGAATGTCGGATCTCACATCCTCGCCAGCCAGGCCCCGCGCCTCCAGGAATGCGAGTTTCACGAGTTCCTTGATCAGGATATGGGCCAGTACTTTCGGCAATTTCATGCGGTCAGCCAAGTGAGATGCCGTGACTGTATCCTGCTGGGCCGCACATTTTGCCGCCAGCCGAAGCAGGAACGACAATTCCAGGCCAGTCTCCTCTACGCTTGCCGGTGCCATCGGCATCCGTGGATCGAGGGGTATTACGACATCTTGACGATTCTGTTCGGGCGAATACGGCATACGGACCTCGCTTGGCTCAACCGCCAGGTTTCAGGCCGCCGAGAATACTGGCGACACGGATGACAATGGGCACGAGCACGATGATAAGGCTCACTGGAAACAGGAAGGCTCCGAGCGGCAACAGCATTTTGATCGGCAGGGCGTTGGCCTTTTCCTCGGCCCGCACGATGCGAAGATCGCGCATTTCGTTGCTGTAGACCCGCAGCGTCTGCGTAACGCTCGTTCCGAGTTCCTCCGATTGGCGGAACAGTACCGAAAGCGCCCGCGCCTCATCTATACGCAATCGTGTCGCAAGATTGGCCAATGCATCGCGCAGGCGGCGCCCGCCGCGCACTTCCAGCATCATGATCGAGAGATGCAGGCCGAAGTCTTGCTGCTTGTCGACGAATTCCCGGGCAACGCGGTCGGCCGCCGCCTCGATGCTCATCCCCGCATCGAGGCAGACGATCAGCATGTCCATGAAGTCGGGAAAGAGCCGGCGATATTCCCGCTCCTTGGCGCCGCCGCGCCGGTCGATATAGATGTTGACCAGAATAAAGGTCACGCCGGCGGCAAACATGGCGAAGATCAAGGTAGCTATCCGCGACATCTCGGGCACGAAGCGATTGAATGCCCAGACCGCCGCGACAAACACGCCGATACAGATCAGCGCGCGAACCACCTGGAAGATGGTCACTGCGCTGGCATCGAAATATCCCGCGCGGATCAGCCGGTTCTGGGTGGAGTTCGCATTCGTATCACGCCGGGTAATCTCGAAATAGCGACGGATCAGGCGGTTTTCCGCCTCGCCGAGATCGGCAATCGTCGTATCGCCAAGGTGGAATTCCTCGCCTGCCGCCGCCGTGGCTTCCGACAATCGCACCCCGACCTCGCGCCGCCGAAAAACGAATTCCGATGCCGCTGCAGCAAATATCAGCACTGAAAAGAAGACGATGAAGTAAATTCCATATTCACTCGACATGACTGCCTCAGTACTCGAAGTTGACCAGCTTATAGAGAATGACATTCCCGACCGCCATGAGGGCCAGCAGCGCGCTTACAACGATGGTTCCGTAGCCGCTGTCCCAGACGGAATTGAAGTAGGTCGGCGACAGCGCCTTGATCATCCCGTAGAGCAGAAACGGGTAGATCGACATGAAGATCGCCGTGATGCGCCCTTCCGAGGAGATTGCCTTGACCTTTGCCTTCAGCATCGTCCGGTTGCGCAGTGTCTTCGATAGATTCTGCAGGATTTCGACGAGATTCCCGCCGGTCCCGGCCTGTACGCTCAGCGATATTGCGAGCAGGTTCAGATCCTCGACGCCGACCCGGTCGGTCAGGTTTATGAGGGCGTCGTCGAGCGCCACGCCATAGGTGAGTTCGTCCGAGAGGAGGCCGAACTCGCTGCCGATCGGATCAGGCATCTCGCGCGCCACCAGAGTAATCGCCGCAGGCAGCGGGTGGCCGGCAGCCAGGCTGCGGTTGGCGACATCGAGTGCTTCGGGAAGCTTCAGTGCGAATTTTCGCATGCGGCGCGCCCGGGTGCGCCAGACGACAAGCGCAGGGATAAGGAGGCAGATCAGGAGAAAGACCGGTGCCCTGACCAGATTGTTCGGCACAAGAAACTGAACGACCAGCCATAGCAAAGGTGCGCCGGCGATCGCAAAGAGCGCAAATCGCCTGGCATCGAACTTGATGCCGGACTGGACGTAGAACTGCCGCAGTCGCTGCACCAGGGGGATTTGCCGCCAGCTGCCGTCGGCGCCGCGCTCCTTCAGCATGTCGTGGTAGGTCTTACGATGATCGTTGCTGACATTGAGCAGGCTCAGCCGATGGTTTACAGCGCGGTGACGCTCGGATGTCCTGAAATAGCCGCGCACTATCGCTTCGACGGCAACAAGGGCGGCGACAAAGACGGCCGCGTAAAGCAGGATCAGGGTCATGGTTCAACAGGTCCCGTTTGCAGCGGTTTACCGGGATCGAAGATCATCGCAGGAATCTCAATCCCGAGTTCGGCAAATTCCTCGATGAAGCGCGGCCGGATGCCCGTGGCGCGAAATTCTCCGCGGATCCGCCCGTCGTCATCGGTGCCGGTCTTCTTGAATTTCATGATCTCCTGCATCTGCACGACTTCACCCTCCATGCCGGTGATCTCGGAAATCGAGACGATCTTGCGGGTGCCGTCGCTCAAGCGTTGAACCTGCACGATAATCGTGATGGCGGACGAGATCTGCGAGCGAATGCTCAGCTGTGACATCGGCATCCCGGCCATGCCGACCATCTGTTCGAGCCGGCCGACGGCGTCGCGGGGCGTGTTGGCGTGAATGGTCGTCATCGACCCCTCGTGACCGGTATTCATCGCTTGCAGCATGTCGAAAGCCTCGTCGCCGCGCACTTCGCCAACGATGATGCGGTCCGGACGCATACGCAGCGCGTTTTTCAAAAGTTCGCGCTGACGAATTTCGTTGCGCCCGTCGAGCGTCGGCGGCCGAGTTTCCAGCCGGCCGACATGCGGCTGCTGCAACTGGAGTTCGGCCGCGTCCTCGATTGTGATCAGACGCTCCTTCGGAGAAATTTGCGACGAGAGCGCGTTGAGCAAGGTGGTCTTGCCTGAACCCGTGCCGCCCGAAATGACCATGGACACCTTGCCCCTGACCGCGGCGCTAAGAAGGATGCGCATCGCATTAGCCATGGCGCCATATTCCACGAGGCGCTCCATCGTCAGCGGCTTGCGGGTAAATTTTCTGATGGAAACGAGCGGCCCGTCGACCGAGATCGGCCGAATGGCGACGTTCACACGTGAGCCATCCTTGAGGCGGGCATCGACCATCGGGGTCGATTCGTCAACGCGGCGGCCGACGGCCGAGACGATCTTGTTGATCACCCGCAACAGATGGTCCTCGTCCTTGAAACGCACGGCGGTGCTTTCGAGCTTGCCGCCCCGCTCCACATAGACGCTGTTGTGGCCGTTGATGAGAATATCGGCAATCGTGTCGTCGGCCAGTAGCGGCTCGATCGGTCCCAGCCCGAGCATCTCGTCGGTGATATCGCGGATCAGATCATTGATTTCCTTGGCATTGAGCGGAAAGTTGTTACGCCGGATATATTCCTTGACCAGCGGCCTTATCTCAGTCGCAATCTCCTCGTTGTCGAGCGTGTCGAGCATGCCCAGGTTGATACGATCGAGCAGGTAGCGATGCAGATTGACCCGCTCGGACACCATGTCCGGCCCGAGCGAAGCTTCTTTGCCACTCACCGGCGCTTCGCCGGACGCCGGTTGCCGGGCTGGCACGTGCGGAACCGCGTCGGCCAGAGACAGTTCGGTCGCCTCCAGACGCTCCCGGCTTTCCGGTTCCTGCTGCTTGTAGAAACGCCCCATGATTCCGTACGCCATGCCTTTCACCCTCGACTATTTTACAATGACCGCGGAGCCGACCTTCACCCGCTCATAGAGATCGATGACATCGGCGTTGCTCATGCGGAAGCAGCCCGACGACGCGAAACCGCCGACCGTCGACTGCTCGTTCGTTCCATGAATGCGGTAGAGCGTGTCGGTGTTGCCCCTGTAGAGATAGATCCCGCGAGCGCCCAAGGGATTAAGGGGCCCGGGAGGTACCAGGTCCGGAAGTTGCGGCGAGCGCGCCTTCATCTCGGCCGGTGGCCGCCAGTCAGGCCACTTTGACTTGCGCCCGACCTTCACGATGCCGCTCCAGCGAAATCCGTCGCGACCGACACCGATCTTATAACGGATCGCGCGTTTTCCGGAGACGACGAGGTCGAGCGTCTGGTTCCCGCTGACAATGACGATAGTCCCTGCCGCGTAGCTTTGCTCGATGGTCACCATGGCGCTTGTCCTCGGTCCGAGGCTTCGCGGCACAAGCCCGCCTGCAGCGGCATCCCCGACAGCGGCCGCTATCGCGAAAACCGCAAGGCCAAGAGTGGCGGTGCAGGCCCTTATGCGCCCACGGTCGATCGCCTTCATCGCACCAGTGCTCCGAGCTTGGCGACCGCGCTGCAAAAGCGCGCTCGGGAATTCACTTCCACCGGCAGCACGCCGCGGTTGACCGCCTCGCTTAGGGTATCCCAATCATCCGTGATGACGTGAGTGGGGATATCCTTGAATATCTTCTCCGTTTGCTGCCGGCGGACGCCGGGGCCGAAAAGCTTTTTTCGGTATTTGTTTATGACGATGAATATCTGATCCGAATTGCCGCGCAACCGCACCAGATTGGCAAATAGGTCCTTGGCTTGGGAAAGCGCGGGGATCGTCATTTCGGTCACGATGCAGATGCTGTTGACCGAACTGAGCACATCGTACTTCCACGGCGTATCGTAATAGGGAATGTCGATGACGGTGTGATCGCTCTCGAAGGCGGCTACGTCCAGCATGCGCAGCACGAGTTCGGCGCCCCTTGGCGTCAGAAGGACGGACGGCTGCTTGAAGGACAGCAGCGAAAAGCCGCCCGAATGACGCTTGCGGACCAGATCGATGAATTCCAGATCGACTCGCGAAGGATTGGCGATGACCGGCTTCAGGTCGTAGTCGTTGACAAGGTTGAGGTAATAACCGAGCGACCCCGAAGAAAAATCCATGTCGAACAGATCGACCCGCGGCGCGGAATTCTTGGTCGGCTGGGCAAGCACATGCGCGAGCGACGAAGCGATCACGCTGGCGCCCGCACCGCCGACGGCCGAAACCACGGCATGCACCCGGCTGTCGCTGGCCCCGGTGCCGGGCGCATGGGTCGAGATCATGTCGATCAACGCGCGGCGCTCGAGCGGCTTCTTCAGCCAGTCGTTGCCGTTCAGCCGGAAGAGCAGCCGCAGCATGTCGTCCGGCAGATCTTCGGAAACGACAATGAGCGGAATGTCCCGATGGCTGGTGCGGAACGCGAACAGTTCCGGACGGTGCAGCGATTGGCCGTCGTCGACGTCGAGAACGATCAGGTCGAACTGCGTCGGATCGAACCGACCTTTATCGCCAAGCGCCTTCAGTGCCACATGGCGCACATCGTAACGCGACAGCGCACCGAACACATCAAGCATGAGGCTTGCGGCCGCAGCATCGTCGGACAGGACCAATATCTTGGTGGATGAGGCAATGTTCATGTGAGCTGTCATTTCACGTTCCTACGCAATATTTAAGGAGTCAGCAGGTTGAGCATGTCTTGAGGTCTTCCGTAGTGATCGTCACCGGATGGGCTGGAATGAGGATGTCGTTGATCCCGAGCAGTGCCCCGAGGATCGGCAGATCGAAGGTGATGTCGCGCACCTCCAGCCGCATCGTCAGCACCGGCCCGTCCGGCCGGCCCCAATAGCCTAGTCCCGAGCGCTGGTAGGTCACCATCAGATTCTGCGGCTGAATCCGCCAGTTGAGGTCGCAAATGCCGGGGTGCGGATCACCTGCCACGCCGCAGAGTCCATCGCCCCCTAAGACGATCCGGTTCAATGCCGCCGTGCAGTTCGCAAGTGCCGGTCCGCAGGTTGAGGAAATCGCCGCATCGTTCGGCGCGGCCTTGCCGTTGTTGAGTGGATCGGCGGCTTCGATCGGGAAAACGGTGTCGAAATTCGTTGTCAGCGGATCGGATACCGCCGCCAGGCGGGCGCCATATTGCAGTGCCTTGACCGTCTGGTTCCACTGCGACATTGCATAGCCGAACTCGACGAAAGCGGCGAACACCAGCATAATGATCGGAAAGGTCACCAGCGCCTCGGTGAGGCTGACGCCACGGGTATCTTGCCAGAACGCCTTAAATATCCGAAAGGTCACCATCCGATGTACCTCTCTTCATGGAAGGAATTGATGGTGATGGCATCGATTCCGAGCCAGCCGAACAGAGGCGAAGTCTGGTAGAGGTGAGCGGTAGAGATAGTAATGTTCCCGTCAGCATCTGGCGCTGCGATGGTGATGTCGGCAGGGTCCTTCCAGCCCGGCACACGGGGTTTAGCGTCCGCTGCAGGAGTTTGCGTTCCGTAAAAGGCGATCGTCTTCGCCGTCGCCTGATTGCATGTCGGCTCATAGGTTCCCGACGCCGGCCGACAGCGCGACAAATAACGTCCCGCATCGCGCAGGCCAGCGTCGATCTGCATCCGCTCCCAGAAAATGTTGCCGAATTCGAGAAAACCGGCGGCAAACAGCGTCACAAAGGGCACCACCACCAGCGCTTCGGCCAGTACCGCCCCCTCCTGCCTTAACCAGAACCCGAGACCAAGCCCTTGCCGGACGAAATTGCGGAGCGCCATCATCATCGGACGAGTTCCGCTTCTTCGCGCAGGAACTCATCGAGCGTACCTCGCCCGCCCTTGCCGGTTATGTCGATCATTTCGAGCGAGAAGTATCGCTCGCCGGCAACTTTGATCGCCGGCTTGGTCAGGAACATCCGGGCGAAGGCGACCGCCCGGGTGGCCTTTTGGCCGTTCAGATGGCCGACGGACTGTTCGTAGCCGCAGTTTACGATGGCCGCGAATATCTCGCGGCGATCGCCATATTCGGCCGCTGTATAGTCCGCGAGGTCGGGCCCGCTGTAGCACTGGCCGCCTGTCGCAGGCGTCCCGGTCTCGCCGTTCGCCGAGGCATGGCTGATGAGCGCCGGGTTGGTGAGTTCGTAGCGGTAGACGTCGTAGGCGGAGGGCTGGGATGGTGTACCGGCTGCCTGCTGCGGATAACTGGAGTAGTTGCTGAGGATCGTGCTTGCTGAGGGAGCGGTCGTTCCCTGAGCAACGTTCCAGTATGTCGTATACTGCCAGTTGTTACCGCTGCTGATCTTACCGCCGGCGAGGGAGGTCATGGCTGCTCCGTAACCTAGCGGCAAAGCCTTGGCGGGATCGCCGACAATGTCTCCGACTTTCACCGGATCGTACGTATCGCATCCCTTGCTGCCATTTCCGGTTATCGTTTGAGCGGAACGCACGTTTTGCGCTGGGCGATAACGATAATCGCCCTTCACTTTATTGAACGACGAGGAGTAGTAGCCAAAGCGCGTATTCACGCCGTCTTCGACAGGCCCCGCCTTTGCACCGGTTTCGGTATCGAGGCTGTCCTGGGTATAGCAGGTACCGGGATTGCCGGTGGCAAGAGCCTCCGCCAGCACGGACGCCCCATTGCCCAAGGGAGTCCGCAAAAATCCGAAATTGCCGGGACCGGGGTTGGACGCCGCGGTGCTGTGAAGCTCGATCTGCACCCCATAGAGATTGCCGGCCGCAAAATTGGTGTGTAAGGCCTCTGCCGCATCTTCGCTCGCAGTTTCGCTTGTGTTCCCAACGGGCTCGAACGGATTGCAGATAAACATCGGCGTCACGTCGCAGGCGCTCGCCCGGTAGACCGCCACGGCATCCGCCGAGACATTCACCGTGTCACGAGTAAAGCCGATTGGAAGCGGGAAGATCGTTTGCATCGCCTGTTCCTTGGTGACGACCCAGGCGTAGGCTGCTTCGTTGGAGTTCTCCGCCTCCATCGTATCAAGGTCGATTTCGTCGTCATCCTGAGCCGGTATGCTCTTGAGATATTTGACAATAACGGTGCTCCCGGCATCGTTTCCGGCATCATAGCTCACCGTGATGTACGAGCCGAGCGACATGCCGGTCCCGCCGCCGGAAAAAGCCGCACTGTTGGCGATCTTCTCGATTGCGGCGTCCGCCCGGTCGATCGCATTGTCGCGGCCGTCGAGCTCGCGGGCTCCGGCAAGCGCCATCGCATCGACGGCGCTCTGCAGGTCGGTATGCAGGTTGCCGGTGCGGCCTACATCGATGACCAGCAGCGAAAAGCCGAGAAGCAGCGGCATGGCAATGAGCGTCAAGGCGATGACGTAGCCATGATGATCATTCCAGAACCGTCTGATAACCCTGCTCAGCATTGGCATACCCCCATCGCGGCGCTATCGCCGTGACGTCCGTGTTTTGTGCGTCTTCTACTTCCGGCGCTGCCGCCGTTCATGCCGATCGATAGTTACTTGCCGACGGCCGACCCATTGGAGGCCCCATTGGTCGCCATGGCCGGCGCCGGCTGCACGATAACTGATCCGCCGTTCTGGTACTCGGTGACCACCCTGCGAATCACCTTGCCGTCGCTGGCGATCTGGGTTCGCTGCGCTTCCGGCGGGAACGGGTCCTGTATATGGATGGCCTTGTTGGCTTCCACGGCGTTCCCAAGCCCGAAGGTGATCGAGTCGCGATGGTTCATGTAGTCGGCGCAGCCGGAAACGAGGCTGGCGACGACGAGGACGAGAAGCACGAGCTTATCGTTTTGTAACGGCAAGTTGGCCTCCCTGGTCCAGATCGAGACGATGGCCATAGGGACCTTTCACACCTTCGCCGTTGCGAAAGCGTCGCAGCATGTCCTTGTCCACTTCCAGTATACCGAGCGCGAACAGCTCGGCGTCGTTCGATGAACGCGTCTGGTCGAGCGGACTGTAGAGATCCTCGCCCGGCGAGGAAGGTCGCACGATATGCGGGGTGACGACGATGACGAGGTCGGATTCCTTTTTCTGGAAACTCGTCGAGCGGAACAGCGCGCCGAGAATCGGTATCTTCCCGAGGCCCGGCAATTGCTGGATGTCCTTGGCGTTGATCGACTGCAAAAGCCCCGCCATGGCGAAGCTCTGCCCGTCGCGCAGCGCCACTGTGGTGCTGGCAGCGCGCGAGATGAAGCCCGGATTGCCGTTGACGTTGATCGATGTATCGATCTCGGAGACTTCCGGCTTGATCTCCAGGTTGATGAGGCCGTCGTCGAGGACCACCGGCTTGAAGGTCAACCGCACGCCGAAGGGGCGATAGTCTGTCTCGGTGGCGACGGTCGCGCCGTTGGTGGTCGTCGTCAGGATCGGCACTTCGCCGCCGGCATGGAAGCTGGCGGTCGAGCCACTCATGGCGATCAGGTTCGGCTGCGCCAGCCGGCGCACCACCCCTTTCTGCTCGAGCGCGTTGATGACCACGTCGATTTGGCCGCCCGAGATTTCCAGCACCTTGGCAATTAGTTGGCCGAAGGGCTGCATACCCGTCGCCGCGCCCTTGGGGTCGAGCAGTGTGCGGACGAGGCTGCCGTCCTCCACTCCGATGCCCTGGCTGGTCGTTGCCTTGCCGATGCCGTTGTTGCCCCGTCCGGACCAACCAATCCCGAGGTCGCGGCCCGTCTGGCGCGAGGCTTCGATGACACGGACCTCCAGCATGACCTGCTGGCTGTCGCTGACCCTGAGCTGGTTCAGCACCGGGCGGTCGGAATAGGACTGGGCGATTTCCATCACCCGCTGCAGTTCCACGGCGTCACGTACGGTGCCGGTCAGGCGAATGCGGTCGTTGGAGTTGAACACCCTGACCCGGGCCGAGGGCGCGCCGGAGCGGATGGCGGAGGCCGCCTCGCGGAAATCGGCGGCGATGCGGACGTCGATGACGCCGAGCAGTCTCTTGCTGTCGTCATAGACCGAGATGTTGGTGGCGCCGATCTGCTTGGCGCGGATGAACAGCGACCGGTCTGACATCGGCACCACGTCGATCATATCGGCGCTGCCGATGACGAGATCGCCGAACGCCTGGCCAGTGTTGAGCGTCAGCGTCTCGTTTGGAGGCAACGTGACATGCTGGACCGACCCGCCGAGCGTCACGAACTTTTCCTGTGCGTCGGCGCGCCCGACAAAGCCTGGGCCCCAGGACATACAGGCCGAAAACACTGCGACCAGTGCCGCAAGGCTCCTGGACCTTGAGATTCCCCTCTTGCCACCCCTCGACATACCTGCCTTTGCCCCCTCATTCGGCCGCCGCGCCTGCGGGCCGCATTTATGTCACTGGATCAGGCCGACCCTGTACTCCTCGCGCTTCGTCTTGTTCCAGACGCCCACCGTCGTCCACTTTGGCTCGATCGGCAATACCGGCTCGACCTTGCGTTCGACAATCTGCACTTGTTTTTCGCTCTCTGGCGTCTTCATCTTCCCCAGGTCGTCCCCAACCTTTCGTACCAGGCGCTCGAGGATGTCGAACCGCCCGTCGTCGGCGTTTTTCGCCAAATCTTTGCCAAGTGCGGTCGCCATCGGGCCGCCCCCGAGGTCGGCGACGGTCATCGACCGGGTCTCTTCGACGGAGGACGAGGCGATGTTGCGAAGTGCCAGCGAAAGCGTGCCGATAGTGGCGCCGAGCGTAAGGCGCTGCGCCTCGTCGGTCGTCACCTCGAAAGTCACGGTTTTAACCACGGACGGCTGGTCCTTGCGCTCGTCCGCGGTCTGGTCCACGGCCAGCACCTTGACGCCCTGCAGCAGCACATCGACAAACGTTTGGTCGTTGCCGGCCTGGCCCCGCACGAGCCGCGTCAGAAGCACGTCGACGCGATCCGAAGGCCGCACAAAGCCGGCGACGCCGAGCACGTCGTTGACGCGGATGGAAACCGCCTTCATGCCCTGGTCGAGCGCTGCAGACAGCGTGGCGCGCTCGCCGGTACCGGTGATTTTCGAGGAAAGCACCGGCTCGCCCGGATCGATTGCCGCCATGGCATAGCGCGGTTGGGCGTCGTCGCCGACCACCGCCTCGATGCTCGCGAACGAACCTGCGGGTGTTTCGTTTGAGGGCCACGGAATGGCCTTGAGATTTTCGGGGCGCACCCGGTCGCCGAAACGCATCGGCTTGGCGGCGACAATCAATGTCTTTTCTTGCGTCTTGGTGCTGCCCATCGCCAGCAACCGGGCCTTCTGATCGGCGAGATACTCGCGCATCCCGAAAACCGCTGCTCCTGCGAGCACGAAAGCAATAACGAGACTGAAAATCGTTGAAGAACGCATCACCGCTACTCTATACTAGGTGGAATACTTCCATCCAAGATGGCTAATTTAGAAGAGAGGGATTAACAAAACCCCTCTCTTCAGATGCAAAAACACTGCTCAGACGGCAGCCGGTGCATCAAGGTCTTGAGCTTCGAACCAATCCGCCCAGGAATCCCAAGCTGTGTTGAGGTCTTCGCCGATCAGGACAACTGATGCAACGACTCCGCCGACCAGCAAACCAAGCAAAATAAGATATTCAGTCAGTGCGACGCCGTCTTCTTCCCGCGCGAAAGCGCGTACACTATTGACAAGTACTTTCATCGAGAATTACCCCCAATTTATTTGGCGCGCCGTCATTTCCCGCGGCCACTGCCTTGTCGTCGAGACCACCCCTCCGACTGGAAACATTAATAAACAGTAAATTCGATTTATGTCAACTAGTAATATTTAGTGATATGCACGCGAATCGGCAGCTATAGTTTATGGTAAAAGACCAAGAGCCTAAAAACTGTGACATCTCCTCATGTATCGGGTCAAAAAAAATCGGTAATCATCAGTTTATCCTCGCCTAAAGACGTAGGCGGTACTTGTCCTCATGTATCGGGTTAAAAATCGGCAATCATCAGTTTATCCTCGCCTAAAGACGTAGGCGGTACTTGTCCTTAATGCTTAGGCGGTACTTGTCCTTAAATGCGATAAGTCGTGGCATGGAGAAAAGGCAAATCATGATACAAATTGTCAATCTTATTACATGGATCTCAGTATTGCTTCTTCTCTATGCTGCCTGGACAGATTTCAGCACGTGGAAGATCCCCAACACGCTCGTCCTCGCGCTCGTGACCCTCTATGCGCTGCGCGCGGTGGCCGTGATGCTTGGCTCCGGGGATGCCGGCGCCGCGCTGCTTTCCTCTACCGGGATCGGCGGCGACGCTGGGGCCGGCCTGCTGATGTTCGTGCTCGGCGTCGTGCTCTGGGCTTTCCGGCTGTTCGGCGCCGGCGACGCCAAGCTCTTCCTGCCGATCGGCCTTTTCATCGGCTGGCACGGCATGCTGCCGTTTTCGTTCTTCCTCCTCGTCCTCGGCGTCGCGACACTGCTGATGCTGCGGCTGCCGGTGCCGCTGCCCTTCGCGCATCTCGCCTTTTTCATGCGCATCGAGGAAATCCGGGCGAGCCGCAAGGTACCCTATGGCGTCCTCATAGTCTTCGCGGCGCTCCTCACCCTGGCCTTGCCCCTCGGCAGGAACTGACGCTTCGCTAAGTCCGCCCGCTCCGGAATGGCGCAAAGCGGCGCAGCGGTTTGCGGCAGGGTATACTTTGCGATACCTACAATTCGAATAAATGAAGTAATAAACCGTAAATTACTTACATACAAAGGGCGCTGTAAACTTAACCGAGAATTTATGGGGGGCGGATAATCCGGCATGACCCAGCAGCACCGTGACCCCCTTTACCACCGCCACCGCTTTGCATCGTGCTCAATCGCATGCTGGCGTGTGCACGCTCGAATTCTGTCCGCTGCCAAGAAAAGCAGGCGTAATCGCCAACATCAAAGAACGAATAGCGTCCGTTGACAATTTCAGCTGCATTCATGCCCCAGCGCCGCTCGCTGGCCTTTCCGACGGCAAGATCGACGGGTTAATTCATGTTAGCCATTTTGATCTGATGATCTCGGCCCTTCCCCGAAAAATCGCCAACAGCGGAAGTCCGTGGCGTGACCTGCCGACATTCTTCGGGAACTGGAACAGCGTCTTCAAGCGACACCGCGATTGGGTCAAAGCCGATGTTTTCGTTCGGCTTTTCGACGCCTGCTCCGACCAGCCGGACATGGAGTACGCCATGGTCGACGCCACCATCGTCAAGGTCCACCGCCACGGCCAGGGCGCAAAAGAGGGACTCAGAGCCAGGCCATAGGCCGCTCCAAGGGCGGCATGACGACCAAGATCCTCGCTCTCACCGACGCGCTCGGCAATCTCGTGCGCTTTGTTCTCCGGCCCGGCCACCGTTTTGATACGGTGGGCGTCCCGCCGCTCATCGACGGCCTCTCCTTCGGCGGCCTGATCGCCGACAAGGCCTTCGACAGCAATAGCATCATCGCCGATTTGAACGAACACGGCGCCAAGATCGTCATCTCGCAGCACCCCAGGCGCGCCTCGCCCCTGCCGCTCGACACAGAACTCTACAAATGGCGTCATCTGATCGAGAACTTCTTCTGCAAACTCAAGGATTTCAAGCGCATCGCAATGCGCGCCGACAAAACCGACCAGAGCTTCAACGCCATCATCCATCTCGCCGCCGCCGTGATAAACTCTCGATGAATGGCGCCGCAGAGGCTACGGACTCTTCATCGACATCAGTCCCCTCATCATGTGTTCTGTCACCAGAAATCCTGGTGGTCGTTTACGATCTCTTCTTCGAGTTCAGGGAATGGGCCACGGATCGCTACATGGCGCCGTCCGGCGGCGAACACCTGGTGACAGCTCAGATCGAGGGTCAGATTCTCCGGGTTGTCTCCGGTCAGCTCGGCCAGCCGCCTTTCGCTGAGTCCGTAGACCACGGTGCCGATGCCAGCCCAGTAACAGGCCCCGGCGCACATGCAGCACGGCTCGACCGAGGTCACCAGCGTGCATCGCTCGAGAAAGGTCGGGTCGTATTGCTGCGCGGCCGCGCGGGCCACGTTTGCCTCTGCGTGGCCAACGCCGCGATCGCGCGCGTAGGTGTTGCCCGACGAAAGGAGCACGTCGCCCTCCGGCCCGACCAGGAGCGCCCCGAAGGGATGATTGTCACTGGCCCGGCTCTCGGTGGCGATCTCCACGGCGAGACGTAGATATTCGGTATCGCTCCTCATGGCCGCCTCCTTGGGGTGCGCATTCGAAACTGCAAGCGTAAAGGCCCTTCGCCTGGATTCTATATTTTCGGAGCGCTTGGGTGTTGTCTAGTCACGGGCATTAAATTCATGGCTGCGCAACGTGGCACAGAGGTTGCTTTCGATCGACACAGAAGCCGATTGGGACGCACATCCATCTCGCCGCCGCCGTGATAAACTCTCGATGAATCTCAACAGGCTTTAGTTCGGCAGCGGCCTGCTGCCAATACGTGCGCCGCTTGCCATGTCAAACAGATGGCTGGTCGCCGGATCGATCGCAACGTGAATTGTGTCGCCCGGCTTGATCGAAAGACGGTCGCGGAAGAGACAGGAAATCTCCTGGGCGCCGATCTTGCCCACCACCATGATCTCTGAGCCGGTCGGCTCGACCACATCGACTTTTACCGGGATTCCACTTTCCGCCATCCTGATATGTTCCGGACGAATGCCATAGGTTGCCTCGGCGGTCGAACCCAGGCCACTGGGCAACGGCAACTTGACACCGTCCGGGGTAACGAATGCGCCATTCTCGACTTTGCCCTTGATGAAGTTCATGGCAGGCGAGCCGATGAAACCCGCAACAAACAGATTGGCCGGATAGTCGTAGAGATCGAGCGGCGTGCCGATCTGTTCGACGAGGCCGTCCTTCATGACGACGATCTTGTCCGCCATGGTCATCGCTTCGATCTGGTCATGGGTCACATAGACAATCGTCGTGCCGAGACGCTGGTGCAGCCCCTTGATCTCGCTGCGCATTTGCACGCGCAGCTTCGCATCGAGGTTGGACAATGGCTCGTCGAACAGGAAGACCTGCGGGTCGCGTACGATGGCGCGGCCCATGGCGACGCGCTGGCGCTGACCGCCCGATAGCTGGCGCGGAAACCGGTCCAGAAGCTTTTCCAGACCAAGGATCTCTGCAGCACGCCCGACCCGGCTTTCCTTCTCCTGCTTCGGCGCGTTCTTCAGCATGAGCGCGAAGCCCATATTGTCCGCGACGGTCATATGCGGATAGAGCGCATAGTTCTGGAACACCATGGCGATGTCGCGCTCTTTCGCCGGCAGGTCGTTGACCACGCGGCTGCCGATGGCGATCTCACCGCCGGTGATTTCTTCAAGACCCGCAATCATGCGCAGCAGCGTCGATTTTCCGCAGCCGGACGGGCCGACCAGAATAACGAACTCGCCGTCTTCGATATCGACCGAAACGCCATGCATGACGTTGACATTGCCGTAAGTCTTGGTGACGTCCCTGATGGAGACCGAGGCCATATGACCCTCCCTCTATTCCTGAATTAGCCGCCCTTGACGGCACCGGCTGTGAGGCCGGCAATGATCTGGCGTTGTGCGAAAACGGTGAGCAGCAGCACCGGCAGCGTCACCACGAAGGCGGCGGCGGCGAGCGGTCCCCAACTGACCTGTTCGAACGACAGCATGTTGTAGACTGCAACCGGCAGCGTTCGCGTCTCACGGCTGGCAAGCACGATACCGAAGACGAAATTGTTCCACGAGAAAATCACCGCCAGGATCAGCGACACGACGATGCCGGGCTTGGCGATCGGCAGGGCGACCATGCGGAATACCTGCCATGAGGTCGCGCCATCAATCATGGCGGCTTCCTCAAGCTCCATCGGTGTGGTCTCGAAATAACCGATCATGATCCAGATGACGATCGGCACTGTCACGACGAGATGGATGATGATCTGCGGCCAGAGCGTGCCAAGGAGCCCCAACGTCTGGAACAACAGGAAGAGCGGGATCAGATAGGACAGTCCCGGCGTCATGCGGGCAATCATCACGACGATCGCGGCCTTGTCAGCACGCAACCGGGCAATGCCGTAACCAGCGGGGACGCCGACGAGCAGCGCCAACAGCGTAGCTGTACCTGTCACCAGCAGACTGTTCCAGAAATAGTGCAGGAAGTCATTGGTGGCGAATATCTCGGTGTAGTTCGACCAGGCGAAATTCTCCGGAATGAAAATCGGCGGGTAAGCGCCATTGTCGATCTCGTATTTCAGCGAGAGTGACAGCATCCACAGAAAGAAGAAGATTGCCGGCGACACGATGACGAATACGATGAAGGCCGTACCCAGCGATTTCAATATTTTGCGACGGGTCATCTTCTTTCCCTCAGCTATTCCATTTGGTCCGCTGGCGCAGGTAGAGCAGCGCGAGCGACATGGTGATGATGACGATGAAGAAGACCACGGCGAGCGCCGAGCCATAGCCAATGTCGTAATAGGCGAAAGCCACATTGTAGAGGTAGATGTTAATCGTTTCTGACGCAGTGCCTGGCCCGCCCTGGGTCATGGCAAAGATGATGTCGAAGCTTTTCAGCGCATCGATGGAGCGGATGATGACGGCGACCATCATGAAGGGCAGGATCATCGGCAAGGTGATGTAGCGGAATTTCTGCCAGCCATTGGCACCGTCAATTTCAGCGCTTTCGAAGGGATCGCGCGGCATCGCCGCCAGACCGCCGAGCACGATCAGCATGACGAGCGGTGTCCATTGCCAGGTCTCGACCAGTACAAGCGACGGAATGACGGTGTTCTGGTTGAATATCCACTCCTGCGGGCCAATACCGATCAGTGACAGGAGGTAGTTGAGGACCCCAAGCTGGGGATGGAACATCATCGTCCAGACAAGAGCGATCGCCACGGGTGTTGCCATCATGGGCATGACGAAGATACCGCGAAGCAACCCGCGCATGGGTAACTTGCTGTCAAAGACGAGTGCGGCGATCGTGCCGAGAAACAGCGGGGCAACGACGGAAAGAACCGTATAGAGCACTGTGTGGCTCATCGATTCCCAAAAACGTTGATCGCCGGCCAACCTGATAAAATTGGCAAGGCCGACGAAGCTTTTCTCTCCGCCGAGGTGCCATTCATTCACGCTCATCCACAGCGTGAATACCCAGGGGAAAATGATCACCGCCCCGACAATGACCAGAGCCGGAATAACGAATGGCCAGTAGCTTGGCTTCAAGCGGCTCTTTCCAGCCTTCGTTCCGGCATTCTGCTTTTCGCTGGTCATGGTGCCTGGGGCGGTGATTGTCATCGGATTATACTTCGATCTCAGCTTTCGCTTTTGGCAAGGACGGGACGGAATTCTTCCGTCGCCCGCTTCATTTCTGTCGCCGGATCGGCCCCACCGAGAAGGTTGGTCAATCCAACGCCCATCACGTCGCGGAACTCGGTGACTGGAACGATGACCGGCAGGCAGAGCTGGCTGATCTTCGCCGATTCCGACAGGACTTTGGCCCATTCGGCCGGCATGGTCACGCCCTTCAGCACTTCAGGATCGTTGAGGACCGAGTTGCGGAAGGGCACGCCGGAACCGGACTGCAACAGCCGGGCTCCCATCTCCTTCGAAATAGCCCATTGGCAATAAAGATAAGCTGCTTCTTTCTTCGATGATCCTTCAGTGACACCGATGCCGTCGCCAAATGTCGGGGCTGCCTGTGCGGCCGGGCCCTTTGGCATGAGACCGTAACCGACCTTGCCGACAACACGGGACTTCTGCGGATTTTCCAGTGGCGGAGCGAACCCGATACCATCGAGCCACATCGCGACCTTGCCCTGCAGGAAGCTTGACTGACATTCGGCCCAGTTGAAGCCGGTGACGCCGGGAGGTGCCGATTTCGTCATCAGGCGCTGGTAGAGAGTTGCGGCTTCGATGGCCTCGGGCGTATCCGTCTGAAGCTTGCCATCCTCGACCGTGCTTTTGCCGTAGCCCAGCATCAGGCTGGCCCAGACCGGTGTATTGGCGTTCTTCATGCCGCGGGCGACAAAACCATAGACGCCATTGTCCTTGTCCGTCAGCTTTTCTGCTGCAGCAACCAGTTCTTCGAACGTCTTTGGATATTCGACGCCCTTGGCGGCAAAGAGCTCCTTGTTCCAGTAGACGATCCAGTAGTCCACCGAGAAGGGCAGCCCACCGAAACGGCCATTCTTGTCTTTGGCAAAGGAAAGGCCGGCTTCAGCGAAATCGCTCTCCGTGAGGGAGGGATCCGTCAGACTCGGGTCTTTGAGGAATGGAGTGAGATCGGCCAGCCAGCCGCCCTTTTCAAACTGCCGCTTTTGCACATGATAGCTGATGTGAATGACGTCGAAGCTCGGCTTTCCTGACGTCAGTTCGATCACGGCCTTCTGCCGCTGCTGCTGTTCGGGTGTCTGTTCCGAGTTGACCGTGATACCGGTCAGCTCTTCGAATTCCTTCTGATACTTCTGCAGGATATCGCCACGCGGGCTCTTGATCAGATTGACCTCGAGTGTGGTGCCCGCATATTTTTTCCAGTCGACATTTGCGAATGCCGGCTTCAATCCGGTGATGCTCGCGGCACCCAGTGCCGCCGACCCGGCCAGGAACTGGCGGCGTGTCGGTTTGACGAAATTCATGCTCATTGTTTCCTCCTCGTGTGACTGATCCGAAGTGGCAACTCCCATTACCAGTTTCGGTCCATTTAAAGCTTTAGCGCCAAATTCCTCGCATTGTTGATATGCACCGCGATTGCATCCATCGCTGCCTGCGGATCGCGGGTTTCGATGGCCGTCAGCACCGCGAGGTGCTCACGCATGACCGGGACGACGCGACCAGTGATACGGAACCTTTCCTGGTTGATCAGACGCATCTTGATCGCGTTGATCCGATAGGCTCTTGCAATGATCTCGTTCCCCAGGGAATCGATGATCGTCTCGTGCAGGTTCCAGTCGATTGTCTGCGCCCGCAGTTCAAGTTCCGCTGTCTCCTTGCCCTGCAACGCTTCCTCAAGCGTTTCCTCATGTTCCTTGCGCAGTCTCGCCAACAATTCGTCTGACGCCGACTGGCAGAAAAGGGCGATCGCCTCCTTCTCCATGAACAGACGAAACTGGAACGCCTCGCGGATCAGGTTGAGATCGATATGCGCGATCTGGATGCCGCGTTGCGGAATGGTCTTGACCAGCCCTTCCGCCTCAAGCCGTGGCACCAGTTCACGAATGGCGCCAAGCGGCATGCCGGTCATCGCGACAAGCTGACGTTGCGACACGAACTGCCCCGGATTGATGTCACGGGCCAGCAGGTGTTCCGTGAAACTCGCATAGGCCTTCTCTCGCAGTCTTACCGGCTCATTGCCATCGTCCATGCCCGCTCTCCCTGACGAGTCGTTTCGCCTCTCCCTTTATTACGCAGCGGCCGCCACAAACAAGCGGTCGAAGATACTCGTGACGCGGCTAAAATCGGAATCCGGCAGAGCCTGCAGTGGCGCGCGTGCCCGGCGCCAGCCAGCGTCGCCGGTATGATGCGCAACAAGGGCTTTGACGGCGGGTACCACTGGAAATTTCAGGAGTTCCTGGACCGCTTCCACCATGGCCGTGTCGTCGCGTCCTTCATTGATCATCGGCAACAAACGGTCGGCGTAAAGATTTGCCATGCCCGAAATCGCACCCTGGCCACCACGTCGGACGCCGGCAGCAAGGTCTCGTTCGTCGCCGATGAGAATCGCCAGATCCTTGTGCTTTGCCAGCAGGTTTTCGGTATATGCCCAATTACCCGAAGAGTCCTTGACGCCCGAAATCACGGCCGGGAAGGCTTCACGCAGGCGGCTTATCAGATCCACCGATATCTCGACGGCCGTTACCGACGGGATGTTGTAGACGATGATGTCTCTCGCCGACGCACCGATTTGGGCGAAGACCGCCGAGAACCAGGCAAATAGTCCGTCGTCACTGACATTCTTGAAGTAGGAAGGCGGGGCAAGCAGCACCGCACGGCATCCGGCATCCAGCGCCGCGCCCGCTTGCGCGGCTGCTTCGAGATAGGAATTGGCCATAACACCCACAACGATCTGATCTGGCTTCACTCCCGCATCGAGGAATGCCTTGAGAATTGCTTCACGCTCGTCGTCGCCGATCGAAGATCCCTCGCCCGTCGTTCCGAACAGCGTAACGCTGTTGCAACCGCTATTGAGGCAATGCCGGGCATGGGCGATAGCCTTTGGCACATCGACGCGCATCTTGGCATCGAACGGCGTGACCAGCGCAGCGGAAAGTCCAAATCGATCCCGAGACAATTGCTTCTCCCTCTCGTTTACAACTAAAGACATACTAACATGTTAGTTGAAAGTCAATGTGTAGACACTGACTTTTCACGTCCGCCCGATCGTCTTGGTTTATTGCGCCAGGAAAGCGTCGACTTCGGCCTTTGTCGGCGCGCCGCGTCGGCCGCCGAAGCGAGAACACTTGATCGCGGCTGCGGCACTGGCAAAGCGCATGATCTGATAAATCGGATAGCCGCGTGCCAGACCCATGGCAAACGCTCCGTGGAAAACATCACCGGCGGCGAGCGTGTCCACGACATCTACCGCGAAGGCTGGCATATGGCGGACCTCGCCTTCAAGTCCATCGTACCAGTAACTCCCCTGCTCTCCGCCGGTCACGGCGATGAAGGCTCCGTCGCGGCCGTAAAGCGCCGCAAGAGCGACGGTTGCGCGTTCCGGATCACTCTCACCGGTTACGCGCTCTGCCGCCGGCTCGGAGGCAACGATGTGCGAGGCGAGCGGCAGCAACATCTCCAGCGTTTCGAGCGATGCAGTATCGGCATCGAGGACGCCGCGGACACCAGCCGCTTGTGCGGCCTTCAGGGCCTGAGCAGCGGCCAAGGGCCAGCGTACGTCGGTCATGACAACGTCGAACTGGCCATCGGCGATGGGTGGCATAACCGCAGGAGCAGACAGCAACGCAGGATCATAGAACGGCACGATCATGCGTTCACCTGCGGCATCGACAAAGATCGAAGAGAAGGCAGATCGGGCACCTTTAATGCGGCGGACGTGTGTACAATCCACGTCTTCAGCCGACAACTCGGCAACGACCCTGCGTCCGATATCGTCCTCGCCAACCGAAGCCCAGAGCGAAACGTCCCCGCCGAGGCGCGCAATGGTTGCGGCTGCGCTCGAGGCCATGCCCGCAGCAATTTCCACGGCCTCGAGCGGGATGAATTTCCCGGGACCGGAAGGCAAGCGATCCAGCCGAAAAATCGTGTCCATCGTCAGCGCACCGACACAAAGGATTCGCTGTTTCTTCTCGTTGGGCATGATTGAAGGCTTTCGTTCGTGGCAGAAGCCCGGCGGGCGGGCGACCTCCAGTTAGCGTCGCGAACCAATTCTTGGCAAGCACGGTCAGCTGCGATTTCGTAATGATTTTGCATCAATTGACATTGCGGACGAAAACCGGAGAGAGTGTCGCAGACCTTCGAGTCGGGGGACGCGCAAATGATAGAAGCCGCCATAAGGCCGGACGTTCATGCTTTTTTCGACAAGCGGACGAGCTCCGTGCAATATGTCGTTTCCGATCCAGGGACCAGACAATGCGCCATTATCGACCCGGTCCTGGATTTCGATGAAAAATCCGGCGCAACGGCGACATTCAACGCAGATCAGATTCTTGAGCACATTGACGCAAACGGATTGACGGTGCAGTGGATTCTCGACACGCATCCGCATGCGGACCACTTTTCGGCAGCGCATTACCTGAAATCGATGACCGGGGCCATTACGGCGATCGGCAGCCACATCGTTGACGTACAGGCACTGTGGAAGAGGCTCTATAACTGGCCGGATTTCCGTGCTGATGGTTCCCAGTGGGAAAGGCTTTTCAAGCCTGGCGACCGCTTCAGCATCGGCGATGTGGATGTGACTGTCATGTTTTCACCCGGACACACCCTCGCATCGATAACCTACGTCATTGGAGACGCAGCTTTCGTCCATGATACGATGTTCATGCCAGACGGTGGCACGGCGCGTACTGACTTTCCGGGTGGAAGTGCCGAGCAGCTGTGGCGATCGATCGAAGCAATCCTGGCCTTGCCGGACGAAACGAGAATATTCGTCGGCCATGACTATCAACCTGGAGGCCGCGGACCCCGTTGGGAAAGCACCGTCGCCGAGCAAAAATCAAGCAACATTCACGTGTCGCGGTGCGCCAACGAAGCGGAGTTTGTTGCTATGCGACAGGCGCGAGACAGAACTTTGCCGATGCCCAAGCTGATATTGGCCGCCCTGCAGGTCAACATCAATGGTGGACAGCTGCCGGAGGCGGAAGCCAATGGACAACGCTATCTGAAGATACCTCTCAACGCCCTCGGCGCGCCGAAATGGGATTGATCGGTCCGGCAAATTGTTGAAACCGTTGCCGGTGTCGTACCGGCGACGGTTCCATTCACTTCAATGCTTATGCCACTTCGTGGTTGGCAATACGCTCCAGAGCGCGCACCAGGCCCGAGTGATCGAGACCACTTTCGCCGTTGGCCGCACAACTGTTGAACAGCTCCTGCGTGGACGCCGTGTTCGGCAGCGACACACCGAGCGTTTTCGCACTCTGCAGAGCGAGATTGAGGTCTTTCTGGTGCAGCGAGATCCGGAAGCCCGGCTCGAATGTCCGCTTGATCATCCGGTCACCATGCAATTCAAGGATACGCGATGAGGCGAAACCGCCCATCAGTGCCTCACGTACCCGTGCAGGGTTGGCACCCGCTTTTGACGCGAGCACAAGCGCTTCCGATATTGCTTCGATCGTCAGCGCGACGATGATCTGGTTCGCGACCTTCGTCACCTGGCCGTCGCCGCAATCACCGACGAGC
This sequence comes from Phyllobacterium brassicacearum, assembly GCF_003010955.1. Classification (GTDB taxonomy): domain Bacteria; phylum Pseudomonadota; class Alphaproteobacteria; order Rhizobiales; family Rhizobiaceae; genus Phyllobacterium; species Phyllobacterium brassicacearum. Next base: position 204,561 of record NZ_PGGO01000007.1, on the reverse strand, counting down.
GTGATGTTCTTGCCCATCAGTTTGAACAGGGGCAGTGCGCGGTCAAAGGCGCTCTGTGTGCCCCCTGCCATGATGCTGAGGCTCGCATTCTTTGCGCCAACTTCACCGCCCGACACAGGAGCATCGATATATTCGCTGCCGGTCTCGCGGACTTTCCTGGCGAATTCCTTGGTGTCGATAGGTGAGATCGAGCTCATGTCAATGACAAGCTTGCCGGGCTTCAGTCCGAACACGACACCGTTCTCGCCGAAGAGCACGTCCTTCACTTCCGGCGTGTCGGGCAGCATCAGGATGATGATGTCGGTCTTTTCAGCCAGGGCTTTTGGGCTCTCGACAATCTTCAGGCCGTTATCGATAAGCTCCTGTTTCGGTGCGATGAAGAATTTTGAAGTGGAGACGTCGTGGCCCGCATCCTGCAGGTGGCGCGCCATAGGCGTGCCCATGATGCCGAGTCCAATGAAACCGATGTCCGCCATGTGCTATCTCCTGATCCTGATTATGTCCGCGTGCTTTTGCGTTGTGGAAGCTTCGTTCAGCCAGCCAAGCCCGCTCTGCGTCTCTGTCTTTGGTTTGTATTCGCAACCGATCCAGCCTCCGTAACCGGCACGGTCGAGGGCCGCGAACACAAAGGGATAATTGATCTCACCTGTGCCCGGCTCATGCCGGCCCGGATTGTCGGCCAGCTGGATATGCGCAATGAGCTGGCTGTACCGCTCGTAGGTCGCGACAAGTTCGCCGCGTGTCCGCTGCTGATGGTAAAGATCGTACTGAATGTAGAGGTTGTCGCTGCCGACCTCTTCAATGATCGAAGCCGCCTGGTCCACCGTATTCAGATAGAATCCCGGAATGTCATAATTGTTGATGGGCTCGATCAGCAGCCGGATCTCGTACCTGGCAAGTTCCAGTGCCGCAAGCCGCAGATTGTGAACGAAGGTGGTGTGCAGAATGTCGTCCGCCAACCCCTTTGGTGCGATGCCTGCCAGGCAATTGACCTGCTTGCAGCCAAGTGCTGTTGCATAGTCAATCGCCTTCGCCACGCCACGCCGGAATTCGTCGATGCGATCGGGCAATATGGCGATGCCGCGTTCGCCGGCTCCCCAGTTGCCGGCAGGGAGATTATGCAGAATCTGGACAAGATTGTTTTCGGTCAGTTCCCGCTTCAACTCGTCGTCGTTGTAATCATAGGGAAAGAGATATTCGACCGCTTCGAACCCCGCCTCGCTTGCAAGAGCAAAACGCTCGAGAAACGGAACCTCGTTGAAAAGCATCGTCAAATTGGCGGCAAATCTGGGCATGCGTGCCTCCCCGAATGGCTTGAGATTTCAGTCAAGATACGCGGCGACCGCAGTCGGCGCATCTTCATTGCGTTCGGCAAGGTCCTCGAATTCGACCACCGCGTTGATATCCGCGCCCATGGCGACATTGGTAACGCGCTCGAGGATGAACTCGACAACCACCGGTACCTTGTGTTCCTCCATCAGCGCCTTCGCTTGCGCAAAAGCGTCGGCGAACTGGTTCGGACTGCGCACGCGGATTGCCTTGCAGCCAAGGCCTTCGGCAACGGCCACATGATCGACACCGTAGCCCTTCTCCGCGTCTCCCGATGCATTGATATTGTCGAAGGCCAGGCTCACTTCGAAATCCATATCGAAGCCGCGTTGCGCCTGCCTGATCAGACCGAGGTATGAATTGTTCACCACGACATGCAGATACGGCAGCTTGTGCTGGGCACCGACGGCGAGTTCCTCGATCATGAACTGGAAATCATAATCGCCCGAAAGTGCTACGATTGGCCGATCCGGATCGGCCGCGCGGACGCCGAGTGCCGCCGGCAGGGTCCAGCCGAGCGGCCCGGCCTGACCGCAGTTGATCCAGTTGCGCGGCTTGTAGACGTGCAGGAACTGTGCGCCGGCGATCTGGCTGAGCCCAATGGTCGTCACGTAGCAGGTCTCGCGTCCGAAAACCTTGTTCATCTCCTCATAAACACGCTGAGGCTTCAGAGGCGTCTGGTCAAAATGTGTCTTGCGCAGCATGGTCCGCTTTCGTTCGCGGCATTCCTCCGCCCAGTCCGACCAGTCGCGCAGCTTGCCTGCGGTTTTCCATTCGGTTGCGACATCGAGGAATAGCTTCAGCGCCTTTCCTGCATCGGACACGATACCGAAATCCGGTGCGAAGACGCGGCCGATCTGCGTCGGTTCGATATCGACATGAACGAATTTTCTGCCCTCTGTGTAGGTTGCAACATTGCCTGTGTGGCGGTTGGCCCAGCGATTGCCGATGCCAAGCACAAAGTCGGAAGCCAGGAGCGTCGCATTGCCATAGCGGTGCGATGTCTGCAGGCCGCACATTCCGGCCATCAGTTGGTGATCGTCGGGGATTGTTCCCCAACCCATCAATGTCGGAATGACCGGCACACCGGTGATCTCGGCAAATTCAACCAGAAGGTCGGAAGCGTCGGCATTGATAATACCACCGCCAGCAACGATGAGCGGACGTTCCGCTTGGTTGAGCATTTTGAGTGCTTTTTCGACCTGGGCCCGGGTTGCGGCCGGCTTATAGGCTTCCAGCGGCTCATAGGTGTCGGGATCGAACTCGATCTCCGCCAGCTGCACATCGAGCGGCAGGTCGATCAGTACTGGACCCGGACGGCCCGAGCGCATGATGTGAAAGGCCTTTTGGAAAACATAGGGAACGAGTCCCGGCTCCATGACGGTCACTGCCCACTTGGTCACCGGCTTGGCGATCGATGCAATATCGACGGCCTGGAAGTCTTCCTTGTCGAGACGGGCACGCGGAGCCTGTCCTGTGATGCACAGGATCGGGATGGAATCCGCAGAAGCAGAGTAAAGACCCGTGATCATATCTGTGCCGGCGGGCCCGGACGTGCCGATGCAGACGCCGATATTGCCGTGATTGGCGCGGGTATAGCCTTCAGCCATGTGAGAGGCGCCCTCGACATGCCGTGCAAGGATGTGGCGGACTGAACCGCGAGCCTTCAGCGCCGAATAGAACGGGTTGATGGCGGCACCGGGTACGCCAAAAGCACAATCAATCCCCTCCTTCTCCAGGATTCGGACTGCAGCATCAACGGCACGCATTTTGGTCATGAACATTCCTCCAGATTTAGTGAGAGCATAATCCATCCTTGCGGGCTTACAATCGAAATATGGAAATCATTCCCATCATATGGAAATAAACATTTTCAACAAAACTGGTAAAATCAATGCAGCGCAGCTATGGCAATGAGAGGCAATTCAACAGGACATGAAAAAACAGATGGCTTCGCAATCGGCATCACTGAAGGGGAAGCGGGGACGCAAGGCTGGCGAAAACGCGACACCGTCCTCCGTGCAGGTTCTGGATCGCAGCCTCAATCTTCTCAGCATCATTGCGGATAATGATGGGTCGACCCTCACGGACCTGGCGGACCATACCGGCATGGCACCTTCGACGGTCCACCGCCTCCTGACCTCCCTCGCCAATCACGGAATGCTGACGCACGACACCGAGTCCGGCGACTGGACAATTGGCGTGCGCGCCTTCGAGATCGGCAACGCCTTCCTGCGCTACCGCAAGCTTGGAACAATCAGCCGGCCTTTCCTCAAACGGCTGATGGACGAATGCGGCGAGACCGCGAACGTTGCCATCGAAGATGAGGGCGACGTCGTGTTCATTTCGCAGATCGAGAGCCACGCACCCATGCGGGCCTTTTTCCGACCAGGGCGGCGAGGACCGATCCATGCCTCTGGCATAGGCAAGGCCATTCTCTCGACGTGGTCCGATACCGCCATCGGCCAGACGCTCGGCGGCCGGGCATTGACCCATTTCACCGATCATACGCTCGACACGCTTCCGGCATTGCTCAACGACATCCAGGCGATCCGAACGCGCGGCTGGTCGATTGATGATGAGGAGCATACACTCGGCATGCGCTGCATCGCTGCACCGCTTTTCAACGAGCATGGCGAAGCAATCGCCGGGATTTCGATATCAGGCCCGGCAGTCCGCTTGCCGAAGGAGAAGTTGGGAGTTCTGGGCCCGGTGATCCGCCGGACTGCGGACGAGTTGACCGCTGCGATGGGTGGCCGACGACCTGACGAGCTGTAGAGAAAGACAAAGGGGAGCAATGCTCCCCTTTATGTTGTTTCAGGCAGTCTGCAGTTCCGGGATGGACCTTGGCCACACATTTGCCGCCTGCGGTTTATCGAGGCCGCTCTTCATCGGCTTGCCGGCAACATAGACTTCCGCTACCGATCGGTCGTCACCCATGGTCTGGAGGATGAAGAGTTCTTCGGCCAGCGTCGTTGCCGTGCGCATGCGCAGTTCCATCGCCGGCTTGGCACGGCTATCGAGAATGGTGATGTCGGCATCAGCACCCGCATGCAACGAGCCGATACGATCCTCAAGACCAAGCGCGCGAGCATTGCCAAGGGTCATCATGTAATAGGACGCGAATGGCGACAGCCGCTGCCCTTGCACGTGCAACACCTTGTAGGCCTCGCTCATGGTCTCAAGCATGGAGAAGCTGGTTCCGCCGCCGACATCGGTCGCGACGGAAGTGCGAGCACCGAGCTTGTGGAAGCGATCACGATCGAAGAGCCCGCTGCCGAGGAAGAGATTGGAAGTCGGACAAAAGACAGCGACTGACCTCGCCTCAGCCAGAGCCGATATTTCCCGGTCCGAGAGGAAGATGCAGTGACCGAGCAGTGTCCTGGATCCGAGCAGGTCATAGCTTGCGTAAATGTCGGTATAATCCTTCGCCGAAGGATAGAGTGATGTAGCGAAGGCGATCTCGTCCTTGTTTTCCGACAGGTGTGTCTGCACGTAACATTCGGGATGTTCGCGCACCAGCGTCCGGCTCACTTCCATTTGCTCAGGCGTGGAGGTAATGGCAAACCGCGGGCTGATTGCATAACGCGCGCGTCCGCGGCCATGCCACTTGGCAATCAACGCCCTGGTGTCGTCATATCCGGTCTGCGGCGTATCCCGGAGCGCATCCGGTGCGTTACGGTCCATCATCACCTTGCCGCCGATCATCAGCATGTTGCGCTTTTCAGCGGCCGAAAAATACGCGTCGACGCTTTCGCGGTGAACGGAACAGTAGGCAGCGGCGGATGTCGTGCCGTTGCGCAACAGCTCGTCCATGAAGCGGCCGGCGATGAAATCGGCATGCGCCGTAGACAAAAATTTCTGCTCCTCGACGAAAATATAGGTGTTCAGCCATTCCATGAGCTGCGCGCCATAGGAAGCGATCGCCTGCGTCTGCGGGAAATGCAGATGGGTGTCGATGAAGCCGGGCAGGATCAGGTGAGGACGGTGATCCACGACCTCAACCCGAGGTCCGGTAATGGCAGCGAGCGCCGCATATTCTCCGGTTTCGACAACCTTGCCGTTCTCGACCAGCACCGCGCCATCCTCGAAATAGCTATAGGCCGACTGATCGTCGATGCTCTTTGGCTCGTCGACGAAAGTCAGCACGCGGCCGCGCAGAAGCAATTTGCTCATTGGACTGTTCCTCCCTGAACTGTGGTCTCATACCAGCTGGTGAGCAGGCGCCGCTCCTCGTCGGTAATGCCGCTGACATTCGCCGGCGGCATTGCATGTGAGCGTCCGGCCTGTAGATAGATCTCGCGAGCATGCCCCGCGATCTCGCTGTCGGTTTCAAGCACGACACCCTTGGGGGGCGCGATGATGCCCTCCCAGCCGGGTTCCTTGGCATGGCACATCGAGCAGCGTCCGAGGATGGTGTCCTTCACCTTGGGGAAGGCTTCCGCCGAGATGAATGGCTGCTGGACTGCCGACACTTTCTCCTCTGCGCCTTCGCCCGACAGGATCTTCGGTACCGTCGACAGCCACATGATGACGATGAAGAGGATCGCCGTGACCAGCCATGTCCAGGTAGGATCGCCCTTGCGAGCGTGCCGCGTATTGAACCAATGGCGGATCGTGACGCCCATCAGGAACACCAGCGAGGCAATGATCCAGTTGTATTGTGTGCCGAACGCAAGCGGATAGTGGTTCGACAACATCAGGAACAGAACTGGCAGGGTCAGATAATTGTTGTGGGTCGAACGCTGCTTGGCCTGCTTGCCCAGTGCGGGATCCGGAACCTTTCCTGCGATAAGGTCGGCAACGACCTTTTTCTGGTTCGGGATGATGATCATGAACACGTTGGCCGACATGATAGTCGCTGTGAATGCGCCAAGATGAAGAAACGCTGCCCGCCCAGTGAAGAGCTGCGTATAGCCCCACGCCATGCCGACCAGCACGAAGTAAAGCAGCACCATCAGCTGCGTGTCGTTTCTGCCGAGCGGCGACTTGCAGATCGTGTCATAGATGATCCAGCCACCAAAGATCGATGCGAGCGAAATCGCGATGGCCACTGGCCGCGACACGTCAAGCACATGCGGATCGATCAGATAGAGATCGGCGCCTGCATAGTAGACAATGCAGAGCATGGCAAAGCCCGAGAGCCATGTGGCGTAGGATTCCCATTTGAACCAGGTCAGGTGTTCCGGCATCTGCTCGGGTGCCACAAGATACTTCTGGATATGATAGAAACCGCCGCCGTGGACCTGCCACTCTTCGCCATAGGCTCCAACCGGAAGGCCCGGGCGCTGGCGCAGACCGAGGTCGAGCGCGACGAAGTAGAAAGACGACCCGATCCAGGCTATGCCCGTGATGACATGCAACCAGCGGACGGCAAAGTTCATCCAGTCCCAGGCTATGGCAAATTCGTACATGCGGCTCTCCCTTGTATTGCAGGGAGTATGTGCCAAAGCCTATGCAAAGGGGAAACAGGCTAATCCGCCCATCTCTTTCAAAAAAAACTTTAAAATGCTAGATCATCAGACAGTGTAAGCGGTTAAGCGAAACCATGTCATACCTTGATAATCTTCGTGTTTTCGTTCGCGTTGTCGAACTCGGGAACCTCTCCGCCGCCGGACGCGATCAGCGCGCCTCTCCGGCCGTCGCCAGCAATCGCATCAAGGAGCTGGAACGCCATCTGGGCGTTCGCCTTTTCAATCGGACAACCCGCAAGCTCACCCCGACCGAACATGGCCGCGTGTTCTATGAGGGCGCTGTGAAGATCATCGAGGCGATCAATGAGGCCGAGGCGGCGATTGCCGATCTTGCGAAGAAGCCGAAGGGCGCGATCCGCATCACCGCGCCGCTTGGCATCGGCCGACGGCTGATCGCATCGGGCATTCCGGAATTCCATGACAAGTATCCGGATATCGAAGTGCGGTTGCGATTGTCCGACCATAATATCGATATCATGAGCGAAGGCGTCGACGTTGCCTTCAAGCTTGGCATTCTCGAAGATTCAAATCTGCGCATGCGCGGCATCATGAATTGTCAGCGGGTGATATGCGCGTCGCCGGATTACCTGGAACGACGCGGAACGCCAGCGACACCGGACGAACTGATCTCCGAACGCCATGACTGCCTGCTTCTGCGCTATCCCGGCTCCAAGGAATATTTCTGGACGCTGCAGATGCCGGACGGCCCAAAGAAGCTCGAAGTCAGCGGTCCTTACGACTCTGATGATGGGGATGTGTTGACCCAGTGGGCACTCGAAGCCCGCGGTATCATCAACAAACCGCTGTTTGAGGTCAAAAGCCATTTCAATGAAGGAACGCTGCGAGCGATCCTCGAAGATACCCCTCCGGCCAGTATCCAGCTCGCAGCAATCTATCCGCACAAGCGTTTCCAGGATCCGAAAGTCCGGCTGATGATCGACTTCATGACCGAGCGATGCCAGCGCCTGGTCAGTGCAATGCTGCAATAGCATCAAGCAGGAATGCGCTTGCGCTCCTTGATCGCGGCCACTGGCTTGGATCGATGATTGAGTGCGGCGGTCATGATTTCAGCGGCGGCAAGAGCGGCGATCACACAAGGCCGCTTGTCCTTGACGGCAGTTCCACCGACGGGACAGACCAGCCTGTCAAAAGTCTCCGGCCGACCGACCTCACGCGTCAGCCAATTGCGGAACGTCGCCCGCTTCGTCTTCGAGCCGATCATTCCGACATAGGATGCATCATCCCTGCCGAGCGCTTCGGCGGTAATCAGGAAATCAAGCGCATGGTCATGCGTCAGGACGACAAATGCACTGCCCGTTGGTGCATCCCTGACGACCGCTTCCGGCATGGCTGTGAGGCAGGTCTCGATGCCTGGCACCTGCGTTGCGGAAAGCTCGTGTTCACGGGTATCCACGAGGATAATCCGCACCGGCACAAGCGACAGCGCCATAGCCAGAGCATCGCCGACGTGCCCCGCCCCAAAGATATAGACATGCGGCCGCCTAGCGATTTCGAGATCGACCTTCTCGATCAATGTCATGGCAACACCTCGGTCAACACGCTTGAAACGTAAGCCAACGCGCCCCCCGCAGCACTGTCCGATTTCCGGACCGAGAGGTATGGTCATCTCTCGGGCATCGGTGCTGCTGTTCAAGGACCTGCGCGCATGGTCGATCGCCATGAACTCGAGTTGCCCGCCACCGATGGTACCGAAAATGCAATCCTCGGCCACAAGCATCCAGGCGCCGGCCTCGCGCGGCGTGGACCCGTCTGCCGCCTTCACCTCGACCAGCACGACCTGCTTCCGTCGATTCAGAAAATCCCTGATATCGTCGCGGTTCGTTGGCATGGCAAGATCACTCCCTCGAGGACTTCAACCGCTCGATCGCCATCAGCACGCGTTCGGGTGTTGCCGGCGCGTCGAGGCGTGGCGCGATGCGATAGTCGGCGACGCTGGCGACTGCCATGGAAATCGCCTCCAGCACGGAGATCGCCAGCATGAATGGCGGCTCACCCACGGCCTTGGAGCGGCGGATCGTTTCCTCACGGTTTACCGACCAGCTCGCGAGATTGACGTTAAACGTGCGCGGGCGATCCGATGCCAGCGGGATCTTGTATGTCGACGGCGCGTGCGTGCGCAGCCGCCCCTTGGAATCCCACCACAATTCTTCCGTCGTCAGCCAACCCATGCCCTGCACGAACGCACCTTCAACCTGGCCCAGATCAAGCGCCGGGTTCAACGACTTGCCAACATCATGGAGAACATCCGTCCGGTCGACCTGATATTCGCCGGTCAGCGTGTCTATGCTGACCTCGGACACCGAAGCGCCATAGGCGAAGTAGTAGAACGGACGGCCCCTGCCCTCTGCCCGGCTCCAGTGGATTTTCGGTGTCTTGTAGAAACCCGCCGCCGAAAGCTGGACGCGCGCGCCATAGGCCGACTTGATGAATTCGGGAAATGGAATGAGCCGATCGCCCACCCGCACCGCATTGGGTTCAAAGAAAACCTGTTCCTTGGCAACACCGTAGTGCTCAACGGCAAACCGAACGAGGCGCGCCTTGATCTGTTGCGCCGCGTTGGCTGCGGCCATGCCGTTGAGATCGGAACCCGAGGAAGCAGCCGTGGCGGAGGTATTTGGAACCTTTGCCGTCGTCGTTGCGGTCACCTTGATCCGGTCGAGATCGACCTGGAACTCATCGGCGACGACCTGCGCTACCTTCGTGTAGAGCCCCTGTCCCATCTCGGTTCCACCGTGGTTGAGGTGGATCGAACCATCGGTGTAGACATGAACCAGCGCGCCGGCCTGATTGTATTCGGTCTTGGTGAAGGAGATACCGAACTTCACCGGCGTCAGCGCTATGCCTCGCTTGATGGTCCGGCTGTGGCGATTGAAGTTGATAATTGCCTCACGCCGCGCCGCATAGTCAGATGTCGCTTCAAGCTCCGCAATGATTTGCGGGATGATATTGTCTTCGACTGTCTGGTGATACGGCGTAAGATTGCGGCCTTCGCCGCCATAGAAATTGGCCTTGCGGATTTCCAACGGATCCTTGCCAAGCGCATAGGCGATCTCCTCAATCATCCGCTCGCCGCCGACCATGCCTTGCGGCCCACCGAAACCGCGAAAGGCGGTGTTGGAAACGGTGTTGGTTTTCAGTGGCCGCGAACGTAGCCGAACATTGGGATAGAAGTAGCAATTGTCGGCATGGAAGAGGGCGCGGTCCGTCACCGGACCGGAAAGGTCTGCCGAGAAACCGCAGCGCGCCGAGAATGTGGCGTCGACAGCTTCAATGCGCCCCTCGTCGTCGAAGCCCAGTTCGTAGGCGACGTGAAAGTCGTGGCGCTTGCCCGTTGCAACCATGTCATCGTCGCGATCGGGCCTGATCTTCACGGCCCGGCGATATTTCTTGGCGGCAATGGCCGCAACCGCAGCAAAGAGATTAGCCTGGGTTTCCTTGCCGCCGAAGCCACCGCCCATGCGCCGTACGTTGACCGTCACGGCATTGGAGGGAACGCCCAGGACATGTCCGACCATATGCTGGGTTTCGCTCGGATGCTGGGTCGACGAAAAGACCGTCACCTCGTCATCCTCGCCGGGGATGGCAAAGGCGATGTGACCTTCGAGGTAAAAGTGATCCTGCCCGCCAATGCGCATCTCACCGCTCAGACGGTTCTTCGCGCCAGCGAGACCAGCGGTGATATCACCGCGCTCCAGTTTCAGCGGATCGATCACCAGCGGATAGTTGGCCTTTGCGGCTTCCAGCACATCGGTGACATGATCAAGATCGCGGTATTCAATTTTGACTTTGGCGGCCGCTTCACGTGCGATCTGACGCGTTTCCGCAATTACCGCGAAGATCGGCTGGCCGTGGAATTCAACCTTGCCGATGGCAAACACGGGATCGTCATGTTTGCCCGCGGGGCTCACGTCGTTGTGGCCGGGGATATCGTCTACTGTCAGGACGCCGACAACGCCGGCGCACGACTTTACTGCCTCAAAATCAATGGATACGATTTCGGCGTGCGCACGCTGCGACAGGCCGAGGTAGGCATGCAGCGTGTCGGATGGTTCCGGCATGTCATCGATGTACTCGGCCGTGCCGGATACATGTTTGTGGCCCGACTCGTGCGGCTGCTTTTCGTGGACGCCACCGCGAATAAGGGCAATTGGCTGAATTGAATTCATTGCGCGCCCCTCACCCAAATGCCGCTTCATAGCGGTTCAACCGCACAGGCTTTTCACCGCCAGTTTCAAGAAAGAAACGCCGCAGCAGGTTCTTCGCGACCAACAGGCGATAATCCGCGGATGCGCGCCAATCGCTCAGTGGCGTGAAATCTTCGGAAAATGCTGCCGTCGCCGTTTCAATCGCGCCCTCGTCCCAGACCGAGCCCTTCAGGGCCTGTTCGACCGCACTGGCCCGCTTCGGCGTTCCGGCCATCCCGCCAAAGGCGATGACGGCATCCTTTACCGTGCCCCGTTCATCGAGAACGACACGGAATGCGCCGCAGACGGACGAAATGTCTTCGTCCAGCCGCTTGGAAATCTTGTAGACGCCGTAAAGATCGTCGGCGCCAAGATAAGGGATATGGATCGCCTCGACGAATTCACCCGGTACACGATCCTGTTTCCCGTATTCGATGAAGTAATTCTCGATCCGCACAGATCTCCGGGTCTTGCCTTTGCGCAAGATGACAGTCGCTCCAAGTCCAATCAGGGCCGGAGGCGTGTCGCCGATTGGCGAACCATTGGCGACATTGCCGCCGACGGTCCCCATGTTGCGGACCTGCTCACCGCCAATTCGGTTCCAGAGCTCCGTCAACTGTGGGAAATGGCGAATGATGACCGGATAGGCCTCTGTGTAGCTTACACCTGCACCGATAGTCAGGCCGTCATCGCCCTCGGTTATCAGCCGCAACTCGTCGAGATGCGACAGGAAAACGACCGGTCCGATCTCGCGCATGAATTTCGTCACCCAGAGACCGACATCCGTCGAGCCCGCAACAATCGTGGCGCCCGGATTGCATTCCAGCACGTCCGCGAAATCATCGCCATTGGCGGGAAGCACAAGCTGTTGCTTCCCCTCACCGAGGACAACACGCTTGCCATCTTTCAACGCAAGCAGTTGCCCGGTAACACGAGTCCGTTCAGTGACGAGTGGATCCTTGTTCAGATCGCCGATGGCGGACACGCTTTCCGCGGCCCGGATTATTGCGGCATAGCCGGTGCAACGACAGAGATTACCCTGCAGAGCCTTCTCGATTTCCTGGATATTCGGTTTCGGATTCTGCATCCACAAACCGTATAACGACATGACGAAGCCGGGCGTGCAGAAACCGCACTGCGAGGCATGGGTATCAACCATCGCCTGCTGCACCGGATGCAACGTTCCATCCGATCCGGCCAGAGCTTCAACCGTCACGACGTGGCAACCATCCAGTGAACCAACAAAGCGGATGCAGGCGTTGACCGATTCATATTTCAGCCGGTCATTGAAAAGGCGGCCAACGAGTACTGTGCAAGCGCCACAATCGCCCTCTGCACATCCTTCCTTGGTACCGCGCAATTTGCGTGTCAGCCGGAGAAAATCGAGAAGCGTTTCTGTCGGGGAAACATCCGTACGCTCGACGACCTTGTCGTTGAGCAGGAACCGGACGCTGTTGCGGATTTGGATTTCCATATGGATCAGCTCCCGCGATAGGTTGAATAGCCGAAGGGAGCGACGAGCAGCGGCACGTGGTAATGGACGTTCTCGTCATCGATGCCGAAGCGGATCGGAACCACGTCGAGGAACGGTGTCTGGCCGTTCGCCTGCTGATTGCCGAAGTATTCACCCACGTGGAAGCGCAGTTCATAGGCACCCGAGCGCATCTCCGCACCTGTCAAGAGCGGATGGTTGCAGCGTCCATCATCATTGGTATGCGTGCTGTGCAGCGGCATGAGGCGATCGCCATCGATGCGGAACAGATCAATCCGCAGCTTCGCGGCGGGCTTGCCGCTGGCCGTATCGAGTACATGGGTCGTCAGGCGGCCGGCTGCTTCACTGTGAAGGCTCATAGGTGTTCCTCCCTCCCGCGGAGTACTTTCAGTTTTCCATCGCTCAATTTGCCTGTTGAGACGGTCCGCGGGTAGGCGGCGGCTGATTACAGGACTTTCAAAATTTTCTAGGGGAATGCCCCGGGTATTTATTGATTATTCAAGGGGATCACTGAGCACCCCGTCTAAGGAGGGACGGCATTCATGAGATATCCCCGGGACATGCATGGCTATGGATCAACCCCGCCACAGGCCGATTGGCCGGACGGCGCTCGCATCGCCGTTCAGTTTGTCGTCAATTATGAGGAAGGCGGCGAAAACTGTGTTTTGCACTGCGACGCGGCTTCCGAGGCGTTTCTCTCGGAAATCGTCGGCGCACGGGCCTGGCCAGGTCAGCGCCACTGGAATATGGAATCAATCTACGAGTTTGGTGCGCGAGCCGGCTTCTGGCGGCTGCATCGCCTCTTAACTGCGAAGGGCGTGCCGGTAACGGTTTATGGTGTGGCAACGGCGCTGCAGCGATCACCCGCCCAGGTACGCGCCATGCTCGACGCGAATTGGGAGATTGCATCCCACGGTCTGAAATGGATCGACTACAAGGACTACAGTGCAGAAGCTGAACGCGAGCATATGCTCGAGGCGATCCGCATCCACACTGCCGTTACCGGCGAACGTCCGCGTGGCTGGTACACCGGCCGGTGCTCGGTGAACACTGTCGATCTCGTCACAGAGGAAGGCGGCTTCGATTACGTCTCAGATTCCTATGCCGACGACCTGCCGTATTGGCACGAGTTCGGCGGCAGACAGCAGCTTGTTGTTCCATACACACTCGATGCCAACGACATGCGGTTCGCTACCCCGCAAGGGTTCAATGCCGGCGACCAGTTCTTTTCCTACCTGAAGGACAGCTTCGACACACTTTATGCCGAAGGCGAAGCCGGTTCGCCGAAAATGATGAGCATTGGTCTGCATTGCCGTCTCGTCGGCCGGCCCGGACGCGTCGCGGCCCTTGCGCGGTTCATCGACTACGTGCAAAGCCACCAAAAAGTCTGGCTTGCCCGCCGCATCGACATCGCCCGCCACTGGGCAGAGCACCAGCCATACGAAGCACGCGAAGCGCGCCCGTCAGCACTCGATGAAGAGGCATTCGTTGAGCGCTTCGGCGGTGTCTTCGAACATTCCGACTGGATCGCCGGGCGCGCCTTCGGCTCAGAGCTTTCCGCCGCAAACGACACCGCGACCGGCCTCCATGCGGCGCTGACCGCCGTATTTCGCAGTGCTTCCGAAGGCGAACGGCTCGGCGTGTTGAATGCCCACCCGGATCTCGCCGGCAAACTGGCTCAGGCCAAGCGCCTGACGGAAAGCTCAACCCTGGAGCAGGCTTCTGCTGGCCTCGATGCCCTGACCGACAGTGAGCGTGAACAGTTCACGACACTCAATGCGCGCTACGTCGAGACATTCGGATTTCCATTCATCATCGCGGTCAAGGGCCGCAGCAAGGACGAAATCGTGGCGGCATTCAAGACGCGCATCGCCAATGACCGCCCGACCGAATTCAATACAGCGTGCCAGCAGGTGGAGAGGATCGCTCTTCTCCGGCTTCAGGACATGCTGCCAAACTGAGGAGCCAAAATGTCAAATCTTGTAGAAGAGCTGCCCGCATTTGCAAGGAACTCGATCAATCTCGCCTCGGCCGGATTGGGCGCCAGGCCGCTCTTTGCGACCGACGAATTCTTTGCCCCGCTGGAGCGGATGCTGAACGACGCGCCCGCTGTTTTCTACCCCGAGAAGTTTGATGATCACGGCAAGTGGATGGACGGCTGGGAGACACGCCGTCGCCGCAGCAACGGACATGACTACGCAATCATCCAGTTCGCCGCACCCGGAACGATCGCCGGTTTCGATGTTGATACAGCCCACTTCACCGGCAATTATCCGCCGGCCTGCCGGATCGACGCGTGCAATTCCACGAGTGAACCGGACGAGACGACGAAATGGACGGAAGTACTCGGCTTGAGCCAGTTGGGGCCGAGCGCGCATCACTTCTTCACTTGCGCATCCAATGATGTCTGGACCCATGTCCGCCTGCACATTCATCCGGATGGCGGTGTTGCGCGCCTGCGCGTGTATGGCCAGCCTTCACTCGACACAAGCACCATCAACGGCTCCGCGGTTGATCTCGCCTCGTCGCTGCTCGGTGGCCGCATCGTTGCCATGTCCAACGCCCATTATGGCCACCAGCGTCTGCTTGCACCCGGCCGCGGCGTCAATATGGGTGACGGCTGGGAAACCCGCCGGCGCCGTGAACCCGGCAATGACTGGATCATCGTCAAACTCGCGGCACGCGGCACCATCGAGAGCGCGATCGTCGATACGGCGCACTTCAAGGGCAACTATCCGGATGCCTGCTCGATCCAGGTCGCCGATCTTGGCGACGCCGGTGAAAGTCTCGATGAACTGGTCGTGGCCTCCTCCATGTTCTGGGAAGAAATCCTGCCGCAGCAGAAGCTTGTCGCCGACACGATTCATGAATATGGCCAGAACCAGATCAGGCAGAATGGCGCAGTGACCCACGCCCGCTTCAACATCTATCCCGATGGCGGGGTCAGCCGGGTGCGACTGTTCGGCAAGATTGCGCGCGGATAGATCATGCGCGAGATCACGATCCAACCTTTGACCCGGGAGGCCTTCCGGCCTTTCGGCGATGTCATCGAAATTGAAGGCGCGCACAGCTTTCCGATCAACCACGGCATGTGCGTGCGTTACCACGACCTTGCCAAGGTCGAAACAACGGGAGACAACGCCCGTACCTTGATCAGCCTGCTGCGCGGCAAGCCTTACGAACTGCCGCTCAAGCTTGAACTGGTCGAACGGCATCCTTTCGGCAGTCAGGCTTTCGTTCCCGTGTCAGGCAATCCGTTTCTCGTTGTGGCCGCTCACGATCAGCCGGATGGCCCAAGCGACCCTGTCGCCTTTCTGACGCAACCGGGCCAGGGCGTGAACATTCATCGCAATGTCTGGCACGGCATTCTAACGCCGCTTGAGGGCGAGTCTGACTTCGTCGTCATCGACCGTGGCGGCGATGGCGTCAATCTGCAGGAGCATTTCTATCGCGAGGCGTTTCTGATCCGCTAACTCCCGACACAAAAAAGGGCCGCCCCTCTTCTGGAAGGGCGGCCTTTTTGTGCGTTGGAACTTTCAGTTCAGGGGAATTGAGTTCTTGTCCTTGCTGGCCTGATACTGCTCTGAGAGTTCGGCATATTTCGTACTGATTGCAGCCGCGCGCTTTTGCAGCCTTTCCCGATCCGGTTCCGGAAGCTCCGCAATCATCTTGTGGATGGAGTAGCTCTTCCAGAAGGCGTTCTCCCGGTTGTAGCCGCCCGGCTCCAGCGTGAAGACTTCCTTGAGTATTTTGAGATCGTGCGGGATCGCGAATGCGTCGCGTGAATCCTCATGGCTGAAAAAGTAATAGAAATTGTCAAAGCCTGCCCAGGTGATTGCAGAGAGACACATGGAACAGGGTTCGTGCGTCGACAGGAAGATCAGCTCGCGCGGATCCGGACGCTTGCCTTCATCCACCTCGTAGAACCGCTTCAACGTGTGCACTTCGCCGTGCCAGAGCGGGTTTTCGGTTTCATTGTTGGTTTCAGCCAGAACGACCGACAGATCGGATTTGCGAAGCACCGCGGCACCAAAGATCTTGTTGCCGGCGGCAACGCCTTTTTCGGTCATGGGAATGATCTGATCCTCCATCGCGTCAAGCAGCGCATCGAGAAGGATCGTCGGGGAGCATTGCTGTGTCATGTTTTGGGCTTTCTCATTACGGAAAATTCTGATTGGAGCAGATAAGTCGGATGCGGCTCAAGTGCCGCATCCGTCTCCTGCCGTCGCCTTAGGTTCAGGACCTGTTAAGCTGGGAACATTGCAAACCGGATGACGAACAGGATTGCAACGAGCCATGTAGCGGGATGGATAGCACTTACCCGGCCCGTCAATGTCTTCAGCACTACATAGCTGATGAAGCCGAACGCCAGACCATTGGCGATCGAATAGGTGAACGGGATCATCAGCGCTGTCAGAGCCGCAGGAGTCGATTCAGTAACGTCGCTCCACTCGATATCGACAAGCTCATGCATCATAAGGCCAGCGACATAGAGCAATGCCGGAGCGGTTGCATAACCGGGCACGGACGCCGCCAGCGGAGCAATGAACAGTGCTGCCAGAAAGAGGACAGCGATGGTCAGGGCAGTCAAACCCGTGCGACCGCCCGCCTGAACGCCGGACGCACTTTCCACGTAGGCTGTGGTGCTGCTGGTGCCGAGCAGGGAGCCAGCTACAATCGCCGTGCTGTCAGCGAACAATGCGCGGCCAAGATTGTTCGGCTTTCCCTCCTGGATCAAACCGGCTCGCTTGCTCACGCCGATCAACGTACCGGTCGCGTCAAAGACTTCAACCAGCACGAATACCAGGATGACTTGCAGAAGTCCGGTATGCAGAGTGCCCATGATATCGAGTTGCAGGAAGGTAGGTGCCAGGCTTGGCGGCGCAGAGAAAATGCCTTTGAATTCGCTGACGCCCAAGAGCACGGAGAGTACCGTAACAATCAATATGCCGATCAGGATCGACCCGCGTATCTTGAGAGCGTCAAGCGCGGCAATAACGAAAAAGCCCAGAATTGCCAGCAAGGTGCCCGTGCTGCCGAGATTGCCCAGCCCGACAAATGTCGCGGGATTGGCGACTATAATACCGGAAGTTTTCAGGGCAATGAATGCAAGGAAAAGGCCGATACCGGCTGCAATTGCGCTGCGCAGCGATTTGGGGATCCCTGAGACTAGCCAACTTCGAACACCCGTTACCGTGAGCAGCAGAAAGATGCAGCCCGAGATGAACACGGCGCCGAGCGCCTGCTGCCAGGTGAAACCCATCGCTGCCACAACAGTGAAGGCGAAGAAGGCGTTGAGGCCCATCCCAGGCGCCATGCCGATGGGCCAATTGGCCACCATCGCCATCACGGCCGACCCGAGCGCTGCGGCGATACAGGTTGCGACAAACACGGCATTTCGATCCATGCCCGTGGATGACAAAATCTCTGGATTGACAAAAATGATGTACGACATCGTCAGGAATGTCGTCAGTCCGGCCAACACCTCTGTGCGTACGGATGTGTTGTGGTCGCTAAGCTTGAACAGCTTTTCGAACATAGTTCCTCCCCTTGGCAAAGCCTAAGTCTTACGTTGCCGCGGGCGTTACAAACGCGATTTCGCAGGCATCCGGTTTTGAGTTTTCGATAATTCTCCAATCAAGAGATGACGGGCACACACTCCTCCGCATGCCAGTCAGCTCTTCAGTGTCGCCACTGCATATTTGATTGTGCGTCTTTCGCTTCGGCGATGCTAGGCACCCATTCCGCATTCATTCGCGAAACACCTTCAATATTTTATTGACTTTTGAAGACGGCAAACAAACCCGGGTAGGTCAATAAACGTTCGTATTACCTGGTCGCTACAATGAAAATGCGCGGAAATGGCAGGAGCACGATGCCATCGTGCAAAGGTCGGTAAGATCGTGCGAGACAATCCTTGTATTTTTCAAGAAACAGCGAACGTTCGTCGGCGTCAAGTACTGAAAGATAGGGACGGAGGCCCGAACCCTTGAACCACTCGACAATACCATCGAGCCCCTGCAAGGGATGGTGGTAGGTAGTCCGCCAGATGTCGACACGCCGGCCATGAGATCGCAGCAGTTCAAAATAAAACGAAGCGTCGCCTACCTGGGAACGGGAGGAGGCTGCCTTCGCCATTTTGGCGGCCCACATTTCATCCCGGGCCACTTCGCGCATTGCCGCATGCGTTGGTTCCTTGAGATTGTCCGGCATCTGTATCGCCAATGATCCGCCCGTATTGAGGAACCCCATCAATTTTGGAAACAGCCGCACATGATCCGGCAGCCATTGCATGACAGCATTGGCGTATAGAAGATCAGCGTTTTGATGCGGTTGCCAGCTATCGATATCGGCCGTTGCAAAATCGCACTCTGGCAGCCGGGCTTTTGCCTCTTTGATCATCTCCGCCGATGAATCGATCCCTTGAACAACAGCCTGCGGAAACCGTTGCGAAATCAGCTCCGTCGAATTGCCCGGGCCACAGCCGAGATCGACAGCAAATTTCATGTCCCTGCTGGGAACTGCGGATAGAAGGTCGCTTGCCGGGCGGGTGCGTTCATCTTCAAATTTAAGATACTGTTCCGGAGACCACACTGGCTTTGTCATGTCGTTCTCTCACGCCCTCGAACAGGCGATACTCAAAGCTAACCCGTTATTGGATTCGCCTCAGAATATCCGATGTGATCGTTCTGACAATATTTTCCGGAGTGAGTATGCCCGTCGTGCTCCGCTTGTCTTCCATCACGGGTGGCGGGGCTTTGAAGTCGGTCACTTTCGTTTCAACCGGGAAGAATGCCGGTCCGACCATCCTCACGTCTCGCGACTCTGCCGGTGCGTCATCGACGTCCCCTTGAGCAGGTTCATTCATGGGAACAGCCGCAACCATGCCAGGATCCGTGCCCTCCTCGGCGAGGGCTGTTGTGCCGGATGATTGTGATTGGCGATCGGACATCAATTGCTCCGACATAGGGCTCGGCTGGCGGTGACAGCTGCAACCCGGCACTGATCTGAGGCCAACAGTCCGATAGTTGAATGCACTCGGCAATTCGCTGTACGGCTTCTTGTCGGCAACTGATATCATATCGTCCGATTCCTGTTCCGGCACCGCATGATAATACAGCTGCGCGTTCCCGTTTGGGCACATGGCGGTACAGGCATTCTGGTCACGCGGGAAATTACGCGGTTGGCTCGAAAACGAAATCGGGAAGTAATAACCGTCGCAAGTGCGTACACAAAGCGTGCGGTATCCGCCCTTTTTGACGATGACGTTCCCGCCCGGATCGCTTCCTTCGTAAGTCGTAGCTAGAGTATCAGGAGCCGATAGACGGTTGTTGCGTTGTGCCGAACGTTCGTCAACCGGCCGTCTCGCTACCAATGAGGGTGAAGGGTCCCGATCGCCAAAGAGAACCTCAAAGAGCGATTTGCGCCGGACGTTGGAGGGCTCGTCGCTGTTGCGTGCGGATATGCTGCCATTGCAACCGTTTGCGTTCATTGATGCGAGAATCTGCTGGCGGGACGGTCCCCGCGTCCGGTCGCTTGTGGCCTGCTGCCTTGCAACCCTCGCGGACATTCGTTCGATGCTTTGAGCATAACGTTTGCACAAGGCCGGATCGCCGCGCGAAAAGAGAAAACCACCGCAACCTGCCTTGCTTGCTGTTGCCCGCATCTGCTGTAATTGCAACGACTGTTGCTGGGCGCTTCGGCTGGATCTCTGCGAAACGTCCCGACCGCTTGATACAGCTACAAGTTGCTTCCTCAACGAGTCGCACGTGTTTGACGCAGCATGAACTCTATTCACCTCGATGGGTGCCATTGCCAACAGCAACCCGACCACGACGGATACTCGAGAAACAAGAACGACGCGCATAGCTACAGCATCCTCCAAGAGGTTGCTCCACGAGGAATTGGATCAAAGCTTTACTGGTCGGAGCAAAATCCTGACATTTCTGCCAGCCTCAAGTTCGTATCTCCTCCATCACATAGATTAATTCTTTTTTGACGTAATGTAATCCTAATTTATTATTTATCATATTAATGCTAATTGCTAGCGCTTCATGTAATATTTGTGAATGATGTGACTTTATTTTAAGATTATTCGCAAGTACTTCGCGCGCTGTAGTTGCATATTGCGTATTTTATAGTGACATACAAGCAACTTAATTCGAGCGTACGACAGCAAACTATAGAAAATGACGATTATTCTAGGGAAATATACAGACGGCATTTCCCAAAAACTCTCGACTATAGTGAATACATTAATCAAACTATTCTAAATTGACTAGACAATAATTGAAAAATCACTTCTGATCGCAATTGCAATCCATCGTATCGGGCGGGAACAACCTATGGCCGTGTCGCGACCCTGGCGCCCGAACTCCGGGTCAATGTTCTGACGTGTCAGTCAAACTGGTGCCGGATTGGTTATCAAGGGATGCGGGGATGGCTCTCGGCCAATTACCTTGAACGCTCCGTTGCCGTGGGTCCAACGATCGTCGTCCGACCGACAGTCGTCGTACGCCCGCCATATTGCGGTCGGCCTCCTTACCGCCCACGGCCTCCCTACTACCGGCCGCGCCCAACCTGCAGAATCGCTCCGGGTTACCCTTGCCGGTAATACTTCGACGTTAAGGACCACAGGAGGCATTGACCTCGCATGGCCTCCTGTTGCTCGAAGTTCCGGAAATCCATAATTTTTCTCGACCCCGTGTCGGGATTAGCCATACTGGATCGTCTTTATGTGAGGAGGTCGATCCGAATGCTATACGCCATACTTTGCTATAATCCAGAAGACGTTGTTGGTTCCTGGAGCAAGGAGGAGGATGACGCCGTGATGGCGCGCCTTGCCGTTGTCCAGGACAAGCTCAGGGAGCAGGGACGGCTCGGTCCCGTCGCGCGTCTGCTTCCAACCACAGCAGCAACGACGCTCAGGAAGAGCAGAGAAGACCCCATCATCATCGACGGCCCCTTCGCCGAGACCAAAGAGCAGCTCCTCGGGTTCTACGTCGTCGAATGCGCGTCCCTGGACGAAGCCATTGATACAGCGCGTGATCTCGCGCGCGCCAACCCCGGGACTGGTTCTTATGAAATCAGGCCGATCGGCATTTTCAGGCCGGGATCGAGTTTCCCATGAGCGAATCCGCCTGGATCGAAGCAGCACTCACCGCCGCCCGCCCGCAGGCGGTCGGTGCACTGCTTCGTTATTTCCGCAATCTGGATATTGCCGAGGAAGCCTTTCAGGAGGCGTGCCTCCGTGCGTTGAAGAACTGGCCAAAGAACGGGCCGCCCCGGGATCCAACTGCCTGGCTGATTTTCGTCGGCCGCAACAGCGCAATCGACGGGGTGCGACGCCAGGCCAAGCAGCAACCCTTGCCGCCGGAGGAAGTGCTGTCCGATCTTGAGGACACCGAGACGGCGATCGTTGAGAAGATCGACGGCTCCGATTACCGCGACGACATCCTGCGGCTTCTGTTCATTTGCTGTCACCCCGATCTACCGGCCACACAACAGATCCCCCTGGCGCTACGCATCGTATCGGGGCTTTCCGTCAGGCAGATCGCGCGCGCCTTCCTCGTCGGCGAGAGCGCCATGGAACAACGAATTACGCGTGCGAAGAGCCGTATCGGGGCCGGCGGAATACCGTTCGAGACACCGGACGCCATCGAGCGGACGGAAAGGCTCGCTGCCGTCGTAGCGATGGTTTATCTGATCTTCAACGAAGGATACTCGGCCGCCGCCGGCGAGCAGCAGGCCCGCCTTCCCCTGTGCGACGAGGCGATAAGACTGGCGCGGTTGCTGCTGCGAATATTTCCTACCGAGCCGGAAATCATGGGGTTGACCGCCCTCATGCTCCTGCAGAACGCCCGTGCCGCCGCTCGTTTTGACGCGGAGGGATCGGTGATATTGCTTGAGGACCAGGACCGGAGCCTCTGGAACCGCAAGATGATCAATGAGGGCCTTGCCCTGATCGACAAGGCCGTGCGCCACAGGCGCCCCGGACCATACCAGATCCAGGCGGCAATCGCCGCGCTGCATGCGCGCGCCTTGCGCGCCGAGGATACCGATTGGGTGGAGATCGATCTGCTCTATTCTGCACTGGAGCGGCTGACGCCATCGCCAGTAATCACGCTCAACCGCGCCGTCGCAGTGGCAAAAGTGCGAGGCCCTGCAGAAGCTCTGGCGATGATCGAGCCATTGGAAGACCGGCTTTCCGGTTATTTCCATTATTTCGGCGTCAAAGGCAACTTGCTGATGAAAATCGGCCGTGCCGACGAGGCGCGCGAGGCCTTCAACCGCGCCATTTCCCTCGCAAATACGGCGGCCGAAGCAGCCCACATTCGCACGCACCTCGACAGGCTTGCGCAGCACTGAACCCTCAACAAAAAATTATGCGTGGCTGTGTCGGATCGGCACTCGCCAGTTCGTCCTTGGTGCAGAAATGATCACACCAGGAGAACACCAATGAGCTTTGATACAACCCCTAATTCCGACCGCGATCTCGTCCTGACCCGCATCATCGACGCGCCGCGCCAGAAAGTCTTCAGGGCATGGACGGACGCCGAACTGTTGAAGCAATGGTTCGCACCCCTGCCCTATACCACACCGCATGCGGAACTCGACGTGCGTGTTGGCGGCGCAAATCTCATCGTCATGCGCGGACCCGATGGCAATGAATTTCCCAATCGGGGCGTCTACCTCGATGTGGTGCAGAATGAGCGGATCGTCGTAACGGACGCCTTTACAAAGGCTTGGGAGCCGTCCGAAAAGCCGTTCATGACGGTGATCCTGACGTTCGAGGAACATGGTGGAAAAACCAAATACACGGCACTCGTCCGTCATTGGACCGCCGCCGATCGCGAAACCCACGAGAAAATGGGGTTCCACGCAGGCTGGGGGAAGTGCACCGACCAGCTTGAAGCCCTTGCTTCGAAGCTTTGACGGGAGAAAATTGTGATGACAAGCGCAACGATCGACGAGAAGGCAGCTGTCGCTACGGCGATTGAAGGCTGGGCGAAAGCGATTTGCGACAAGGATGCGGCGAGAGCCAAATCCCATCTGACCGATGACGTGGTTCAGTTCACCCTTGCCCCGCCATTGCAATACGAGGGCAAGGACGCCGAGGACCTGGAAGCGTGGTTTGCCACCTGGAAGGGCCCTATCGGTGGCGAGGCAAGAGATGTTCAGATCAGCGTCGGAGGCGACGTTGCCTTTGCAAGGAGCCTCGTGCGCATGACCGGCACCAAGACGGACGGATACGAGGTCGATCTCTGGTTCCGGCAGACGCTCGGCCTGATCAGGCAAGCTGGCACATGGCGCATCGCCCATGTGCACACCTCGGTACCGTTTTACATGGACGGCAGTTTTAAAGGCGCGTTCGATCTGACGCCTTAAGCGCCCCATGGCGAGACCTACGACATGTCAATCGGCGTCTTGTGAGCGGCGATATCGTGCGGCAGGATGGTCTGCCGCTCGATCATGCGATGCACCCGTGGATCGGTGACACCGCGATGGAGTTCACGGATCCGGTCGCCGATCGCAGCATCGGCCTGTGTCCTGCGCTGATTGTGGCGCACATATTCGACCCAGGTCGGCGTGTGATAGCTCTCGGTCCAGATCTCGGGGTTCTCGAGATCGCGCATCAGTGCCCAGTGCCCTGCCCCGTCGCGAATGCGCACACGTCGCCGCGCTGCCATGGCTGCGAGGAATTCAGGCACGTCCTCTTCGGCAATAATGTAGTCGATCATGATGACGATTGGTCCGCTTCGCGGTTTCAGATCCAGCGCAAGCAGCGGCTCGCTGAACCGGTTGAGCGGGTCGAGATTGAGCGTCTTGAACTCTGGAAGCGCGTAACGAAGTCCGATCACAGCACCGAAAAGCATGACCGCGCTTGAGGCAAGCAACGCTTTGTCCGCGCCATATTCTGCGGCTGCCAGACCCCATATCCAGCTGCCGCCGGCGATGCCGCCAAAAGTCGTCGTCTGGTACAGAGACAGGGCGCGGCCAACCACCCAACGTGGGGTAGAAAGCTGTACTGTCACGTTGAACAGTGACAGAGCAAGCACCCAGCAGGCACCGGCAGAAAGGAGAGCAGCGTTCGTTGGCCAAACGTTCCGGCTCAATGCTGCAATCGCGGCACTGATGGCAAATCCGGCGAAGGCAATACGCACAATGGATTCGCTCGACAGGAATTCCCGCAGCCGCGCGCTTAGAAGTGCGCCACCAATGGCGCCGATGCCGAACGAACCAAGCATGGTGCCGTAAACCAGCGGCCCGCCCCCGACGAGGTCGCGTGCGACCAGGGGCAGCAGCGCCAGCACCGCGCTGGCAGAAAGACCGAATACAAAGCCGCGAAAGATCACTTTGCCGATGTTTGGCGACATCGCCACGTAGCGCAGGCCTGCCGATACGGCGCGTCCGAGCGTTTCGCGCGGCAACGGGTTCGGGTCATACTTGGGCTGCCAGCGAAGCAGCGCGAAAATCAGAGCGAGGTAACTGACAGCATTGACCGCAAAGGCGGCGGCAGCGCCAGCCACGGCAACGATCAAACCGCCGATGGCCGGACCAACGCTACGGGTGATGTTGAATCCCATGCTGTTGAGGGCCACCGCTGCGGGAAGGTCGTCGCGTGGAACCATGTCGCCGACGGAGGCCTGCCATGAGGGGTTGTTCAACGCCGTTCCGCAACCGAGGAGAAAGGTGAACGTCAGCAGCAGCCATGGCGTGATGAGGCCGAAGTAGGCGCAGACCGTCAGCAGTACAGAGATGGAGACCATAAAGAACTGCGCGATCAGCATGACCCTGCGCCGGTTGAAATTATCTGCCAGTGCCCCGGAGAGGAGGGAAAAGAGCATTATGGGCAGAGCAGTCGAGGCCTGCACCAGGGCGACCATATCGACAGAATTCGAAATGGTCGTCATCATCCAGGCCGCGCCGACCGCCTGGATCAGGGAACCGAAATTCGAGGATAGGCTGGCAATCCAGATGGTGCGGAAGGTCTCGTGCTTGAACGGAGCGAGTGGCGATTTTCGGTCTGTCACCTCATCAACTTTCCTGTTGGGGCAAGGCGGGCATGGATAGAATCCCCGTTATAAGCGAGCCGATCCGGAATGCCAGAACCTGTTTCATTCAACTTACGTTTTCAATCTTAAGGAACCGTGGGTGTGAATATGATGCGGTCTGCACTGCGCCTACTTGCCACGCCCGCTTTCGCGTCTGACCATTGAATGGTTGGGAAGACGGCGGTTATCGAAGCGTCTCTTTGGGGTAGGAGTGGTGCGATACGAAGACCGCCTGTCCGGCGACTTTTGATCCGGTTCGTTCCGCTTGGGAGCATCGGCACCGGGGTTGCCCTTGTCCGAGCAACACATGCGTCGCCTACGCGCCCCTTAGAGTGCTCGTCCGCCGGCATGAGTCATGACCCCGGAAAATTCCAGCTCCGGATGGCCCAAAGACGGGGAGCACGTCAATTTGCCCAAAGTTGTTTTCATTTTTGGCTTACTTTTTGGAGCAGGAACTCAGTATCGGTGTCATTGCTTTTACATGCTCATCGATCCGATCGAGCACTTTCGCCGGAACAACGTCACGCTCAGGCAGTTGCCACCAGTGCTCGTTGACGAGTTCGACGGCCTCGACCACTATCTTCAGGACGGCCGGCTCCGGAAGCCTTGCACGGTTTGCAAATGCCTTCCATCGCGGTGCGGTTAGCGCCTTGAACGAACGCTCTCCTCCAAGCGAAAGTGCCATGGCGTCGGCGCGAATGTATGGCACGGTCGACAGGGCGTCGTAGATTGGTGCAAGCGCCGGCCTGTCGCCGTTTCCGGGATAGATCAACGACCAGTTCTTCAGGTGCATATCGCCATTGCCGGTGATGACAGTCAACGCCAGGCGGCGGACGAATTCGAGTGCCGCTGTAGGCGACACGGCCACGCCAAGAGCCGAGGCAATGTCGTGATAAGCGGCGCCCTCATATTTGCGCGAGGGATAGACGCCGAAGACCTGCGCGAAATCCTCGATGTGAATCCTATCTCCCTCAGCGTCGCGATCGAAGCGTTTGACGAGAAGCACCTTGCCTTCCGACAACGTGTCGAATTCCTCGGGAATGCCGTCGAAATCGGACTTCTCGACCAGCTCGCGTTCAGGAACCTCCATACCTATCGCTGCGGCCAGCGCGAGGTTAGCAAATTCGTTCTCGGAAACGCCCGGAAACGCGATGGAAGGAAACTTGGCGATGTACCGGCCCTGCTCGTCGTCCATCGGCAAGGTCAGGCCGCCGCCTTTTCCCGTATTCTTCATGACCGACAGCTTCATCTGCACGCCGGCAAGTGAAAATCGAGCCTTGGGCTTGTCCTTTGAAGCATCCTGCGCAACCGCTATCGCCCCGTCACTGGGCACGACCCGCACTGCCCCCGGCAGATCGGTGCCAAGCGCCGCCAGCAGATCGAAATCATTGCCCGGCCGCACATTGGCGCCGTGGTGCTTTTCCATCGCCTCGCGCAGCTTCTCCTCCGGAAGGAGGTTTGCGAAGAAAGCTGGCAAGGCGCCGGCCAGAGGCTTCGGATCTTTCCGCAATCCTCCCGTCGCTGCCCGGAACGACAGGCTAAGAACCGGAAAGCCGCCTGTCGCGCGATAAGCCTCATTGAGGTTGAACGCGACGAAATCACCCGGTGTCCTGACGATCGTTCCGACCTTCAGCGTGCTCAAGAGCACGTCCAGTGACGGGATCGTCTTAGGTGCGTGAAAGACTGGGGCCATGATCATCATCGTCAGGTTGAGAAACAAAGGCGGGTAGGTCGTCGTCACTATGCGGACGTAACAGAGCCTGGACAGCCGGCACCATGACTTGCGGAACCAGCATCATTTCCAGACCGAGCGCGCGAGCGACATTCATCAGCGTCGTCGCACGCGCCGCCGCGGTTCCCTTTTCGATGTCGCGATATCGGGGGCGAGATATGCCTGCCAAATCAGCGACCTGTTCCTGCGTCATGGCGGCAGCCAGCCTCGCATGCCTGAGGATATCACCGAGTTCACACAAAATTTCCGATTCAGACCCTATCATGATACTCATACGATACATGATCATCCGATATGATATGCAAAGGTCTCTAAGGTATCTCATCGAACGCGTAAAGTCAACCTCTAAATGATCTGTTTAGATATCATGCATAATAACAATGATATGCAAAGAGATCAAAATCCTGCATTCGAAACCTACCTGAGCTCTGGTTCGATATCGACCTCGATTATCTGCTGGATCTGGCGGCAAAAAAACTCCGGCACCGGGCACGTCAAAAAGTTACGCTTTTTGATTGTAAGGGAAAATCGCCGCGAAATTTTTTTGAGGTTTCGCCAGCTATCGGGTCAGTCGGGCGATTTTTAGACCTCGCGGCCTCCGACAACGCACCCGACGCTGCGTCTAAAAGTACCGTCATCAAACCATATCGCGCTTAGAAAACCGATGCCATTGAGCCTCGGCACCGGCTGCATTGATAGTTGCGCATGGACCGTCGTGGTTGCGCGTAGAGTTCTATTTGCAACCTCGAAATGCTATCCGTCGACCCAGGGACCACCGGCGACCCGCTGCGCATTGAAAGGCGCAGCCTCAGTCGTTGCGATCGTGGGTGGCATCACAAGTTCGGGTCGACAGCCAACGCGATGATTGAAGCGTTCCTCGCATAGAGCTGTCACACGCACTGAGCACGGTCTGTGCGCTGCTGACGATCCCGGCCGGTGCCCGATAAACGCCTTTCTTTGAGCGTCAGTTAAAAAAAACAAGGAGGATCGCCATGCGGACGCTACTGGCAGCCGTGGTTCTGGTGTCGGGGTCTGCCTCGTCCCACGCCCAGGACGACGTATGGAAGGCATCCAGCAACACGGCGACGGCTGTCACCGGGGATATCACTCTTGGAACCGATCGGATCGTTTTTGCCAATGGAGAGAGCATCAGGCTCGTTCCCGTCGAAGGCCGGCTTGGCGTGTTCAAGGTCGACCCTCCGGCCAATCCTGTGCTTATGAACGGCAACCGCCTGTGCGGCGAGAAGGATGTGATGTATGTCGTTCTTGCCCAGGGAAGCACTGTCTCCCTTTTCATGAAGGTATTCGAGGGGCCTGATGTGCCTCAGGAAGCTGTGGCCGATCCGAAACCGCAGAAGGGAACCTGCGCGCTATACAGTTTCACGCGCTAAATTTCAGCAAGGCCGCTCGCCACATGCTAGAGCCCCGTTCCACCAAGCCGAGGACGGCGACGTAGCCTGCACTCAGCGGTCGGATTTACAAGTGCTTGAGATAGTGCCGCCAGCAACGAGCCTCACTGGTTGTGCAAGTGTCGCTTAGTACCAGCGCCCTCGACCGTACCAGCCGCCTCCACCTAACAACAGCAGAATCAAAACAATAAGAAGAAGTGTGGTGAGATCCATATCATTTTACTCCGAAAAACTGAACTGTTCGATACGCATAACGCAGTGTCGTACTGTATGTTCCGTTGTGCGTGCAGAGGGATCATTAGAGCGTCGTGCAAAATCGGCGCAGTTCTGTGCCCTGGATAATCGAACTTGCTCTAGCGTCCGCGCCTGAACAGAATCTCGCCCTTGCCGGATACAGCATTGTCGCCACCGTATCTGCCCGGCTTTTGACCGAGCAAAGGCCGCGCCAATATCTTCTCGTCCACGAGAAAGCGGTCGAACAAATCTGAAAAGGCAATGTCCGGTTCGCCGCATGGCATGAAGGTCGGAACAAGATTTTCTGGACGGCGATCAAACAGCAGGGAGCCGCGTTTCATGAGATATCCTGGCATGGCACCAACGCGCCCCTTCACGACGATCGTGCCGGCGATCATGCGATAACCAGCATAGTCGCCGCAGCCCTTGAGGATTGCGATGACACCGCGGCGAAGACGATCTCCCGCATAATTGCCTGCCTTGCCGTTAACGATCAGCACACCACCTTCCATGCCGACGATCTCGCCCGCGAGCGGTCCGCCGATATTATCTCCGGCATTGCCTTTGATCTCGATGCGGCCGCCAGACATGCCGGAGCCGGCGTGGTCACCGGCACCGCCCTCGATGATCAGCGATCCGCCGGACATCTCCCTGCCGGCCTGGTTGCCGACATTGCCTGTGACGCGGATCGAGCCGCCGATCATCCTCGAACCAACCTTGTCGAGGCGCGAGCTACTGCCTTCGACGACGAGGCTGTCCGCATCCTTGCCCGTGATTTTGAGGATATCGCCAGCCAGCACAGGATTGCGGCCCGTCCCGATCCGGAGCTTGGCGATCTGCAACGCGGTCAGGCCAGCGAGGGCAGCCGGGGTCAGGCCGGACAGGTCCAGACGTTCTTCAGGTTCGGCGAGGAGCGAGAAGGTCAGCGCTTTCATGGCAGCAAATCCTTCAGGTGATAGTGAAACTTGCCGAGCTTACCGCCATAATTGCCAGCACTGATCCGAAGCGCGCCACGCTTCGGGCCGAGATCGATGACGGCTTTCAGTCCTGCCCGCATGGCGGCGGCAACGGCGTCGCTGGTCTCGCCATCGATAACGACTTCAAGCACTGCATTGACGTCGGGCGTCAGGGCACTGTTGACGACACCGCGCAGCGTCGGCGCGAAGGCGTCATTGGTTGACGCCATCATGCCCTTGTACTTGCCGCCGACCTTCGAGCCCGACCGGACCACGCCACCCGGAAATGGCATGATCGCGCCTGGAACCTTCCCGATAGCAGCTACGGCTCGCTCGGCGGCATGCAAGGCCTTTGCATTATCGGCAGCCAGGAACAACAGGTTACCGCCGCCGACGGCATTCTTGGTCAATCCCGTTGTTGCCTCGCACAGGAATTCGCCATCCATGACAGGCACGCGCCAATAGTGTCTGCCGCCGAATTTCTTCGATATCTGCCAGCCGTCGCCGAAATAGCGCAGCGCGTTGCCGAGATCGAGCGGAGCGGACCCTTCGAGCCCGGCGAAACACGCGCTGCCCGGTGAGGTCAGGACACATTGCCCGAGCCGGCTCTTCAGCTGTTTCTGCAATTCGTCCGTGCCCATGGCAAAGATCATGACACGGCAGCCGGGGCGGCCATCCGGGGTTTTGCTTTCCGGCAGATCGACATCGATGGCTGCCTCGCAACCGCAGCCGATGACGGATGTCGCATAACCCGTCATGGTGATCGCCGCCTGCCGCGCCCATCCAAGCGTCGGCGCAGTGATGACGATCGCGGTCGCCCGCATGCCGAAGGCCTCGGCAAAAGTGTTGTCGATCACGACGCCATTGCGGGTCAGCTGTTGCATTTGACCTCCGCAAATGGCTCGTCGCGGCTAATGGCGGAATCGGGGAAGGTGAACCAGTCGAGCGACAGGCCGTAGTGCTCGTCGTGATAGTCCTTCATGCGCTTGACCATTGCCTTGTCCGGCGGCGGGTTGAGCCGCAGGGTCTTGCCCCAACGATAGTGGGTTACCTTGCCATTCTTCACCACGAGATCACCATTCTTGAAAACCAGCGCCGCCTCCCGGAACATCTTGGCGATGTCCCTGCCCTTGCGATAGACCGCAATATCGGCAATGGCCCCGGCCCCAAGATGGCCGCGATCCTTGAGGCCAAGCAAGCGGGCCGGAGCGGCACGGGTCATGATCGCAATTTCTTCGACCGTATACTCACGGCGCACCGAAGCGAGTGTCGTCAGCTCCAGCGCTGTCGTATTCAACTCCGCAGATTTGGCATCACGGGCGCCGCTGCTCATCAGCAATTCGAACAATTCCGGATAGGCGGTGAAGGGCGCGCCATTCGGGTGGTCGGTGGTGAAGTACACGCGCCACGGGTCGGTGATCAGAAGGAAGAGCTCAAGGCCGACCGCCCATTGGAGCGAGCCGTAATAATCCTGTTTGTAGCGATAGGGAACGATGCCGCCACCGCCATTGCCATCACCGTCCATGATGACGGTCTTTTTCGGATTGGCGTTGCCGATTGCCGTAAACTGCCGCATCACATCCGAGGAGATCGTCACGGTCTGGCCGAACATCACCTGGCCGATATCGATCGAAACGTCCGGATTGGCATTGACCAGTTCTGCCAGACGCGCTGCCTCGGAGGAGAATTTGCGCTTGCCCTCGGTGCCGTAGCCATAGAACTGCAGATGAGCCAGATGCAGCGGTACGCCCTCGGTCGCAGCAATGGTGTCTGCCGCCGTATCCGCGCTGCCGGCAATGCCGAGATTATTGCAATGAACATGCAAAGGATGCGGTATGCCGAGCCTGGTCACGGATGCCTGCAGTGACTTGACGATCTTGCGCGAGCTGATGCCGTATTCAGGCACAGTATCGTCGAGCGAGAAGGACCGGACATTTTCCTTGAATGCCGCAGCAGCTCCGGCATTAATCACCTTCACGCCGAGGGCACGAGTCGAACCCACGACCCAGGCAACGTAGTCGTCGAGCATCGCCGATGACTTGCCGTTGCGGAGCAGCGACAGGGTGAAATCGTCATTGCCGAGAATGGCGAGCGTCGCCTTGTCGATGATCGGGATGTCAGCGAGTTCGAGATGCGTATGCAGGGCGGTGTATGGCGCCATGGCGGGCTCGACCACGGTGGTAAAACCCATCTGCGCGTAGAGGCAGCCGGTCTGGAACGTCGACCAGCCTGCATTGGACAGGGGCGTATTGGCAGGTCGCGGCAGGTGTGCCGCGTGATGTTCAGGCATCAGCAGCCGCGCCGTGTTCACATTGCCGCCGCCTATATGCGAATGAATATCGATGGCGCCGGCCATGACGACGCAGCCCGAAACATCGTGTGTCTCCCCGGCAGTCTCGCCTTGTGGCGGGTCGATCAGCACGCCATCCCTGATCCAGACATCGCGCTGGCTGGTGCCGCCACTGACCGGGTCGACGACCTCTCCTCCGACAAGCCGGGTCAGCATGGCAAGGCCTTTCTGCCAGGCAAAGAATTGGCCAGTTGCCGCACGATATTTGCAACGCTTGGCAGCGGCGATGGCGCGGTGGCGGCAAGAGCCCGGAATGTTCCGATCCGGCTGGAATAGGCCACGCCGTCATGGTCGACGCCAGGCTTGCCAACGGCAATGGTAACCGCGGCACCCGACGCGGGTGCTTCCGTCCTGCTTAGCGAAATCACGGCGGCCGTCCCCCCTCTGGGGGGAGTTTCACCACCCCGCGAAGACACCCAGACATGAAGATCCGCTTCCTTGTCACGGATCATCCGCTGGACGTCCCACCGCACCGGGTCATAGCTTGGGAGGCTATTCGAGAATCCTGTCCGGGTTGGAAATCCGGTCATCCAAAGGGAGGTAAGGGCTGTGCCCCAGGCATCGTCGTCGGCGGGCAGGAACACGCTGCTGGCGCGCCCCTTCCTGTTCAGATCGGCAATCAGGCCCTGCAGCATGGCCAGGCCCGGCGCGTCACCGGAAGTGCCGGAAAAGACAAAGACGGGAAACTGGCTTTTGGCAAGGGCTTTCCTGAACTGTTCAATACCGCCCAGCGAACGCGCCACCTGGCGGTCCTGCAGTTGGGCGCGTAGTACGGCAAGCGCACCGCCAAGTGACAGACCCTCGGCTCCGAGCGAAACGGCTTTGAGTTGCCGCGCAAGTTTGGCGGCCGCGTTCATTTCCCCGTGAATGTGGAACCATGTTCGCTTGCCGCGATCGCCGAGATCGGGCTGCGTGCCCGCCCATGACAGCAACATGTCGTGATGCGCCGCGGGAATATCACCGACGAGAATGATGAGGCTCGACCGCCGCCGCGCCTCGCCCGGCGTCGTGAACATGCCGCCATGGTCGGTAAACAGCGTCACCTCTTTCGCAAGCACGTCGCCGAGAGCGTGATCGTAAGCGCCGCCTAACCGTTCAATGAGAGCGATGGCACTGCGTGTACCATGCACATCCGTATCGAGGGTGAAGACTGGACAGCGGCTTGATGCCAGAAGCTTCGCAGCATTCTGAATTGCATCCATCAAAGAGACCGGCTGGCTGCCTATCCATGCAACCGACATATTCCGCAACTTTCTGGTGCCAAGATTAGCTTAGCCACTTCTTTTTCGATTGTGAACCCTGTCACCAGGCAAAAATCATGCGGTCAATCGTCGTACTTAACATAGGCGAAGCGCTGGTCAGATTGCGGCGTTCCTTCCAGCGATCCCGCCTCTTTGCCCGGTTGCCACTGAACGACGCTTTCGATCTTTTTGGCAAGCTCGAAATCCTTGTCGGTGATGCCCTTTGCGGCATGATTCTGTAATAGGACCTCCACCCATGCATAAGAAGCCTTGAGATCAGGATGATGCCAGGCGGCTTCCGCCAGATGTCCGACAGTGTTGATCACCATCAGTGTCGATTTCCAGCTATGGGTCTTGTATTTGCGGCGAATCCAGCCGTTCTCATAGCGCCAATGCGGCAATTCCTCTTTCAGTTTTGCTACAATTTCGCTCTCCGAGTAGACCTTCTCCTTCGGTCCGGCGTTCTTCGTTTCATCGTTCATTTTGTATTGTCCTCCTATTCTTTGCGCATCATGCTTGCGCCTCGTTTGAAAGACGATATCATAGTGCAGGGCCCGATTTTTGAGATTATGTAAAGAATACGCAAATGTCGGAATCCGTCACGATCAAAGTCCCGGCCCGCCTGCATCTTGGCTTTCTTGATATACCGCGTTCAGGTCACGACCGGTTCGGGAGCGTCGGTCTCCCCATTCAGGATATCGCTACCGTCCTGACAGTTTCCCGTGCGGCGGACACACAGGTTCATGGCGAGGAGCAGAACCGCATCCTGCGGCATGCCGCCACGCTCTGCGCACATCTCGGGATCAAGGCGCAGCACCGGATCACAGTGCAAAGTGCCATACCGAGACATGTCGGCCTTGGCTCGGGCACGCAGATCGCACTGGCCGTTTCGGCAGCACTGCGCACGCTGCATTCCCTGCCACTGGACATATCCAACGATGCTGCCCTGCTCGGGCGCGGTTCCCGGTCGGGGATCGGCATTGCCGCATTCGAAGAAGGCGGCGTGATTTTCGATGCAGGCAAGGGACTTGGCGGCGAGGCTCCAACAGTCATCTCGCGCATGCCATTTCCGGAAGACTGGCGCATCATTCTCGTGCTCGACACCTTTACACAGGGCATTCACGGCGAGGCCGAGATCGAAGCGTTCCGGACGTTGCCGCCCTTCCCGGCCCCCACCTCGGCCTTGATCTGCCGCCACGTGTTGATGGGCCTGATGCCGGCACTGATCGAACAGGATATTGCCTCGTTCGGCAGGGCTGTGGGAGCCATCCAGACCGAGATCGGCACCTACTTTGCGCCGGCACAGGGCGGCGTATTTACCAGCAGGCAGGTCGAGGCAACCTTGCATCGCCTGGCGAAGGCTGGCGCCTTCGGGATCGGCCAGAGCTCCTGGGGCCCGACAGGCTTTGCCTTTGCCGCTTCGCAGTCCGACGCGGAACGCATCGTCGACGAGATCGGGGGACGTTCTCCCGGCACAACGATCCAGATTGTTGCGGGCAGAAATGCGGGGGCGGATATCACGCACACCGCCTTGAACCTCGCCAGAGCTTAAAAAATGGGCACCATCACTAATACGGAGCGGATAAAATGAGCCGCAAGACGATCCTTCATATGCTGACCCCCCTCCGGCACATGAGCCCCTTCGACGTCAATATGGCGCTCGATGCGGGTTACGACGCAGTGATCCCCTATACGGATGTCAGCCTTGCCGATGTGGGCAATCTGGTCCAGGACGCCATCTTCTCGCGCCCACCGGATGCAGGCGTCGCAACGGGCATTTTCCTTGCAGGCAAGGATGCGCCGCTCGCGCTCGATATGCTGGACGTGGCGAAGAAATCCATGGTCCCGCCCTTCGAGATCTCGGTATTCGCCGATCCGGCAGGGTCATTCACCACCGCAGCGGCAATGGTCGCCAAGGTCGAGAAAGCGCTGATCAAGCACCACGATCGCGAGTTGAACGGCACATCGGTGGCCATCTTTGGCGCGACCGGTGTCGTCGGCTACTGCACCGCAGTGATTGCCGCCGGCGAAGGCGCCAAGGTGACCATCGTCGGGCATGACGGGATCGAGCGCGTTCAAGAGATAGCCGCCTCCATGAAGGAGCGGTTCGATGTAACGGTCGAACCCGCAGATGGTTCGACCGAAGCCCAGAAAACCGCTGTGATCAGGGATTCGGAGGTGGTCCTGACAGCTGCGAAAGCCGGTGTGCAGGTGATCTCGAAAGCACAACTTGGTTCTGCAGGCGGTCTCCTTGTCGCGGCGGATGTGAATGCCGTCCCGCCGGCCGGTATCGAAGGTCTGAAAGTCAATGCCAATGGGGAGACACTCGATGCGACACAGGCTGTCGGCATTGGTCCGCTTTCCATCGGCAACGTAAAATACAAGACGCAGGCTGGTTTGTTCGAACAGATGATCAAAGCCGAAAAGGCCGTTATCTTTGACTTTCGGGACGCTTTCATCCTTGCCCGCAGCATCGCAAAATAAGCCCGTGCTCCTGATCGCTGCGATCTCGGGCCGTTCACTTGCAGCCGCTGCGCGGCGGGCGGGTTTCCGGCCGCTCGTCGCCGACCTTTTCAACGATGCGGACACGTTGGCGCTGGCGGAGCGCGCGATCAAACTTGCGGGAACCCTGCAGAGCGGCATCGACGAGCATCGGATCGTCGAGGCCCTGACGCAACTTGCTGGTGATGATCAGCCTGTTGCGCTGGTTTACGGGTCCGGATTTGAACAAAATCCAGCGATGCTCGACACGATCGCCCCAACATTCCCGGTTGCCGGCAACAATGCGGAGACGATCCGACTGGTGAAGGACCCAGTTCGTCTGTCACACCTGTGCACTGAACTGCGAATCCCGCATCCGGATATTTGCTTCAACACCCCCGAAAATCCCAAAGAATGGCTGACAAAGCTGACCGGCGGCGCTGGCGGCTCGCATGTGAAACTGGCCAATGGCGATGCCTGTAACGGCGGGCGCTATTTCCAGCGCTTCGTTCCCGGGAGAAACCTCTCCGCACTCTTTCTTGCCGACAGGAACAAATCCCATGTCGTCGGCTTCAGCCGCCAATGGGCTTCACCTTCCAGGGAAGCACCCTTTCGCTATGGCGGCGCTGTCCGGTTGCAGCGCTACGACAAGAGAAATACAGGACGGATAGAAGAGTGGCTGACAGGACTGACAAAGCGCACTGGTCTCTGCGGGCTGTGCAGTGCCGATTTCGTCGATAACGGACCCGATCTCCATCTCATCGAGATCAATCCGCGTCCGGGCGCAACGCTGGATATCTTCGATAATGAGACAACGCCCCTCATTCGTGAGCATCTGCGCGCGATCACGGGCACCCGTGTATCGGTGCCCGCCTATGCGGATTCAAGAGCATCGGCAATTGCCTATACGGCCAAGGCCATCAGCGCGTTCCCAAAGGTCGTATGGCCTGCACAAACCGCCGATCACCAGATGCCGGGCACGGCACTTGAGGCCGGCGATCCGGTCTGTACGGTTTTCGCCACTGCAGATTCGGCTGCGGCCGCAATGAGGGCCGCCAAGGATCGTGTCAAGGAAGTTGCAATTCATTGGAGGGAGGATTTCCGATGAGGGATGGTCATGCCTATCTGAACAGAAGCGCGCAGCACATTGCCGATGCCATGATCGAGGATGCAGACCGGCTCGGCATCGGTCACAGCCGGGGTAGTCTGGGCGAACATCTGATCGACGCAGGCGCAAACCATCAAGGCGGCATCGAAGCCGGTCTCCGGATCGTGGAAATCTGCATGGGCGGATTGGGCAAAGTATCGGCCGCACTGGCGACCGGAAAATGGCCGTATTCAGTCGATGTACGCTCTTCGCAGCCGGTGCTTGCCTGCCTTGGCAGCCAGTATGCCGGGTGGAATCTATCCCACGAGAAATATTTCGCCATGGGTTCAGGTCCGGTACGCGCTCTCGCGCGCGTCGAACCGCTGTTCGAGGAAATCCCCTATCGGGAGCCAAACGCCGATTCGTCGGTCGTTGTGCTCGAAACATCGACGCCTCCGCCTGCTGCCGTCGTTGAAAAAGTGTCGAAGGCCACGGGACTCGCGCCTGAAAAACTGACCTTCGTTTATGCCCCGACGCAAAGCCTGACGGGTTCAATGCAGATCGTCGGGCGAGTCCTGGAAGTGGCATTGCACAAGGCGCACGATTTGAAATTTCCAATGGATGCGATCGTTGATGGCGCCGGACGAGCACCCATTCCAGCACCACATCCGGACTTCCTGCAGGCCATGGGACGGACGAATGACGCAATCATCTATGGCGGTCTTGTCCAGCTCTATGTGCGCGGCAGTGCTGAAGCAGCGCGCGATCTGGCGGAACAGTTACCCAGCCGCACATCGCGCGATTATGGGCAGCCTTTCGCCGACATCTTCAAGAAATTCAAGGGCGATTTCTATGCCATTGACCCGCATCTCTTCAGCCCTGCCGAGGTGATAATCACCGCAATTGAAACCGGTGATACCTTCCGCAGCGGCAGTGCAGACAACGCCATGCTTGAACAATCCCTGGGGTGAAAAACAAACAATGCGAGATACGATTCTGATCCTATCCGACCGGCCCGACGCCCAAGTTCGACAGCTTCAATCTTCATTTCGATCACTCGGGTTCGAAGTCCTGGCCCTGGCATTGGCGGATATAGGTTTCGACACCCGTTACCCATCCGGCATTGCCATTCCGGGCATGGCGGGCGCCTTGCCTGCTGCAGTGATCGTCCGGTCTATTTCGTCGGGAACTTTTGAAGCAATAACCCGGCGTCTGGGTATTTTGCATGCTTTTGCACATCTTGGTGTACCCGTCTGGAATTCGGCAAAGGCTATCGAGCGCTGCGTTGACAAATCGACCACGACCTTCTTTCTGGCCCAGGCGGGCCTGCCTACGCCGGAAACCTTTGCCGTCGAAAGTCTCGCAAATGCGAGGGAGGTTGCCGAGCGCGAACTTGCGCATGGTCCACTTGTGTTGAAGCCGCTGTTCGGCTCGCAGGGCAAGGGTATCCGGCTTGTCCGCCGCCTCGACGATCTGCCTTCTCCGGACGATATCGATGATGTCTACTATCTCCAGCGTTTTGTGGCGCACTCCGGCCCGCCATTCTGTGACTACCGTGTCTTCACCTGCGCTGGCGAAGTACTCGGCATGATCACGCGACGCGCCGAAGGATGGATCACTAATATCGCCAAGGGCGCGAAGGCTGAGCCTGTCGTCGGACCACTGCGTAGCAAACTGGAAAGCCTCGCCCTCGCGGCCTCGAACGCAATCGGCACCGATTTCGCGGGTATCGATATCGTCCCCGCGGTTGATGGAAGGCTGCTGGTTCTCGAGGTCAACAGCATGCCGGCGTGGACTGGCCTGCAATCCGTTGTTCCCGTGAAGATCGCCGATTGCATTGCCAACGCTCTCGCTGCACGGATCATGCCGGCTCTGAATGAGAGGCCGGCGGCGTGACACCGGCGCGCGAACAAATCCGGCGTGCCTATATCGATGCCTGCTATCAGGAGATCGAAGCGCTGAAACCGGGCAATGTTCATCGCTTTGCCGATGGTCACCGGATGAACGCCGAGCAGTTTTTTGAAAGCGCCCGGATCTCTTCGTATGCGGTCAGCGACCCCGCGCTTAACACCGGAGAACGTATCCTTGCGGCAGTGACCGCGACGCAAGCCAAAATCGAAACCAACACCAATCTCGGTATCCTGCTCCTCTGCGTTCCCTTGGCCAAAGCTGCCGAGAGCGGTGGCGATCTGCAGACCAATCTTGCCGCGACGCTCGACCTGCTGGACGTCGATGATGCGCGAAATGTATTTGCTGCGATCGTGCTGGCACGACCCGGCGGACTTGGATCGGCGCCGAAGCACGATGTCTCCAACGAACCCGAAGCCCCGCTTCTGGAAGCCATGCGGGCGGGCGCCGATCGCGACATGATTGCCCGCCAATATGTCACCGGATTTGCCGACATTTTTGCGGGCGGGCTTGGCGCGCATGGAGCCGCCGTCGATGCTGACGAGCGCGGGATGTGGCCAACTGTTTTCGTCTATCTGTTTTTTCTTTCGAGCTATCCTGACAGTCACATTGTCCGCAAGCACGGCGCTGTCATTGCCGAGAAAACGCAGAAGGAAGCCAGGCACATTTTCGAACGCGTTGAAGCTTTGAAAGACGGAAAGGAGCGCGAAAAAGTGCTGCTTGCTTTCGATGCCCAGTTGAAGGCCGACGGGATCAATCCCGGAACTTCCGCAGACCTCACAGTCGCAACCCTTTTTGCGATTCACCTCAACTTGGTCTTGCATATTGATGAGGTAAATGCTTGAATTTCACGAGCGGATTTCGTCCGCTGCTATCTGGCCAACCGACCCCCCACTCAAGGGTGCTGCGAACAAGGATAGCTGTCCATCGAGAGTCGTGTCTCGAGAGGTACGGCGTCTTTGGACAAACCATTTGGGACCGCTATAGGGAGGAATCAGGCCGTGGCGAAAATCAATAGAGTTATGGTTGGCGAGTCGCTTGTTGGCGACGGAAATGAAGTTGCGCATATCGATCTTCTGATCGGACCGCGCGGTAGCGCCGTAGAGACGGCGTTCTGCCATGCGCTGACGAACAACAAGGACGGATTCACCTCGCTTCTTGCTGTTATTGCACCGAACCTTGCATGCAAACCGAACACGATCCTGTTCAACAAGGTCACGATCAAGGGCGCCAAACAGGCCGTCCAGATGTTCGGACCTGCGCAGCACGCCGTTGCAAAGGCAGTTCAAGACAGTGTTGCCGATGGCACGATCCCAGCGGAAGAGGCAGACGACATCTTCATCTGCGTTGGCGTCTTCATCCATTGGGAAGCTGAGAGCGATGCCAAGATTCAGGACTTCAACTACCGCGCAACGAAGGAAGCGATCCAGCGCGCGGTGACGGGCTGGCCGACGGCTGCAGAAGCGACCGCGCAGCGCGAATCTGTAAAGCATCCGTTCAGCGCCTAGACAAGAGACAACCCCGCACAGAGCACGCCCTCTGGCGAACCGGAAGGCCTGTTGCGCCGGTTGGCAAAAGTACTGGGCTTCTAAAATTGAGAATGGGGAGAAGGAGCGATCTTCCTCCCCTTCTCAGCTGTGCCGTATGTCTCATTTTCCATCAAAGATGAAATCGCTTCGGGCGTCAGGGAGCCATTGTGCAGCGCTGTTGCGACGAGTGCCGCCGCGATGCCCATCGCTTCCAGCCGCTCGAGATCGTGCAGATCGCGGACACCTCCGGCAGCGATGATGTCCCTATCGCCGGCACGGCGCTTGATGTCGGCGAGGCGATCAAAATCAGGTCCTGAATTGGCCCCAATCCGGCCCAGCGTCATGACGATCACGCGGGACGGCCAATGGTGCGCGTTTTCCAGGATTGACCGGGGGCCGAGGAAGTCGTCGCCACGAAAATCCAGGGAAAGGACAAGCCTCGCGTCGGTACAGAGCCCCTCAAGCGTTGAAGAACCGGTTTGGGATTCGGAGCCGAGGACGGGCGAAATGCCGTTGTTCTGGAGAACGCTAGCCAATTGATCCTGTTCGCTGAAACCGGCGTCGAGCCAGATATTTGCGATCGACAGCAATGGCTGCAATTGATTGAGGGGCGTCCCTTCGCCGCGGCGTTCAATCCGGTCGAGGTCGGCGATATAGAAGGCCGGGAAAGGATAGAGCTTGCGCAGGCCTTCAGCCACATCGACAAGATTGGCCGTCGGACTGAGTGGTGTATCGATCGGTTTATAGGCCTCGCGGTTGCCCATCCGGGCGCGAACCACAAGACCATCTTTTATGTCGAGTACCGGAATGATAAGCACGAGTAGATTCCAACGAATGAGTGCCCCATGAAAACGCGTTTTGCCAAGGAAGGAAAGCCACTTGTGACCGGTTGGGACCTGGGCGGCGCTCATCTCAAGATGGCCCGGTGCAAGGATGGCGAGATCGTCTCGGCAACGATCCTGAAAACACCACTCTGGCTCGGCGTCGATCAGCTGCGGGAAGCCTTGCACGGTCTGGGACCGTTGCGTGAAGACGGCAATGTCAATATCTTCACCATGACCGGCGAACTTTCTGACACGTTCGCCTCGCGCGACGCGGGAATAAGCGGGTTGCTCGGCCTCATCGAGCAGGAATTCGGTGCGGAGGACACCCTCATCTATGCGGGTCGTGCGGGTTTTCAAGACGTGGTTTCCGCGCGCCGCCTTGGCAGCGACATCGCATCCGCCAACTGGCATGCCACCGCAACGCTCAGCGCGAAACTGGCAAATGCCGGCCTCTTCGTCGACATGGGCTCAACCACCACGGATATCCTCGCGTTCAGGGATGGCGAACTCGCCAACAGCGGCTATTCCGATGCCGAGCGGCTCCTAACCGGGGAACTGGTCTATACCGGCTTTGCCCGCTCGGCGCTCATCGGTATTGCTTCCCTTGTACCTGTGCAGGGACGGATGACGCCGCTGATGAACGAATATTTCGCCAACACCGCCGATCTTGGCCGCATCCTCGGCACGCTCGACGAAGCAGACGACAAATATCCGTCGGCCGATCGCCAAGCGAAATCCGTTGCAGGGTCAATCGCCCGCTTGGCGCGTATGGTCGGGCGCGACAGTGCCGACCTCGGAGAGGACGAATGGATCGATATTGCCCGGTGGTTCAGCGAGCATCAGCTGCGGATGATCCATGACGGCGCGTTTCGCGTTGCACGCAATCTTGGATCAGATCGCGCCGCACCGGTGGTGGGCGCCGGGATCGGAAGGCCGCAGATCAAGGAACTCGCCAAGCGGCTGGAGCGGCCCTATCTCGATTTCGGCTCACTGATCCCCGCGACTGAGGCGGCGCGCGATGACGCCAGCAAAGCCGCGCCGGCGGCGGCGGTCGCCTTGCTCGCCTCGATGCACCTGCAGGGCATTAGATCCTAAATGTGCCCGCCGTGGTGATGCACCGCTTCCTTGCCCTTCGCATCGGCAGCATCGCGATGATCCTTGACCCGCTCCATGAGCCATGACCAGGCCTGATGTTCATCAGGGCCGGCCGTCTTCTCGATTGCAATCGTGAGGTACGCGATCTCCGCATCGATCTTCTCCGGAGGGAGCATGTGCAGGCGGCTGACCAGGATGGCCAGTTCGAGCACGGCAGCCTTGGCGCGGTTAAGCCCGGTGAAGGGTGCATGCGTCGCCTCTGCGACGACCTTGCAGAAATGGCGCGGGCGCAGCCCGTCATCGCTGATTGACTCGACGTGCAGCACGGAGTGGCTGAGCGCAGCCTGGAGACGGGGCACCGGGCAATTCTTGACCGCGACTGTCGGCCAATCCTTGCGGCCCGTCAGGCATCCGGCAAACACCAGCATGTCATCGGTATAGTTTGCAACCGCATAAGGAATGGCTGCAAGATTTTCCAGCGTCTTGGAGGGGCGGAAGGGGGCAATGACCCAGCCATCATCCTGCTGGATAATGCCGAGCGGGGCGATATGGGCGATGCCCTCGGCATCGACCGTCGTTACGATAGTCTCCCTGATGTAGGTCATGACGCCACATCCTTCTTTGTTCGCAACGTATGTCCCGCCTCGGCAAGGCGGGTGCGGTCCTGTTGCTTTTCCGGAGCCGCTACACCCCAGGCGAGCGGTTCATCCTGTGCGTATCGCTTGCCAAGCTTCCAGGCGATTTCGGCCTTCGTCAGTTCCGCGCCGAGATAGAAGGCGTGTGCGCCGTCATTTTCAACGCTGAGGCCGGGGAAAAGTTCAAAAGCGTCACCAGCCACCTGGTGGCTTTTCCCGTTGAAAATGTGGACCCCGTCGGGCGCGGTCATGATGCGGAAATTGGCGTCGCGCACGTCAGCGGCAAGAGCGTCAATATCTTGAATACTGTGCGGGTACGGCTTGCGGTCATGGATTTGCAAAAGACCAGCATCATAGCCTCTCGGCAGGGCATGGTCCTGCCTGGCGGCGAACATGACACGGCGGGCACGGTCGTGCTCTTCCACAGTCCGCACTGTGTGCGGACTGACGTTGACGACGAGCACATTGCCGATCGACAGCTCGGAACAGAGGCCCGTGAGGAGTGCCGTCACCCCGGATGAATCGGCGTCGGTAAGCTCGGTCAGGTTGCCGGTTCCCATCATCATCTCAACATCGGGCCAGCGGCGGCGAGCCTCGAGAAACCTCCCAAGAGAATTGGCGAAACCGAAATGGATCGGATCGAGCACGGGATCGGCAATGAAGGGAATATTCGCTGCTTTCGCAGCATCGATGGCGCGGCCAAGCGAATTGAGATCGCCCGGAACGGCCGGGATGAGCACTGGAATTGTGCCATATCTGATTGCAAGGCCGATTGTCTCTTCGGTGAGGCTGAGGAGATAATCCGCGCCGGCCGCAGCACCCGATTCGAGCTCTTCAAGATTGGCCGAATCCACGCTGACGGACAGACCTTGCGCCTTGAGGCCGCGTACAGCATCGGCGAGGTGCGGGAAAGGCGTTTCCGGCAGGCATCCAAGGTCTATGACATCCGCCCCGGCGGCGGACAGCTTCAAGGCGCGTTGCATCAATGCGTCGAGCGACAACGCCGAGGCGTCAACGATCTCGGCAAATATCCGCATCTCATGCTTTGAAAGATCGACAGGCTTGCCTTTGCGTCCAAGAAAAACCGGCAGATCGGCGACCTCATCCGGGCCGCGAACGAAGCGGACGCCAAACCGCTCGCTCAGCCGGTCGAGATCACCCCTGTAGCGGCCGGGGAGAATGACCCGGTCGGCACCGAGAGGCGGCTTCAGTCGCCGGGATATGATCTCCTCCGTCATCAGTGCGGCGACTTTCACGCCGATATCAATGATCTCAAAGGTGAATGCTGTCTTGCCGAGATCGGTCAGCACCCGCTCCAGCCTTGATCGGGCAAGATGCCCGGTCAGAAACAGCAGGTGCTCAGATGGGTGCTCAGCCATCGCCTGCGATCACTTTCTGGCGCTGCGCAATTGCCGCCTGCAG
The DNA here is from genome assembly GCF_003010955.1 of Phyllobacterium brassicacearum. GTDB lineage: Bacteria > Pseudomonadota > Alphaproteobacteria > Rhizobiales > Rhizobiaceae > Phyllobacterium > Phyllobacterium brassicacearum. Next base: position 160,103 of record NZ_PGGO01000007.1, on the reverse strand, counting down.
CTCGGCGAGAGATTCAACGACATGTGTACGCTCATAGGTCTTGAGCCGCGCCGTGTTTTCGAGATCGATCGGGCGCGGGTAGACCTTGACCATGCCTCCCGGAGCCATGGTTTCGAGTTCCGGCGCAGTATCGCAGGCAAACACGATCGACGGCACCAGGCACTTTCCCGCCTGCGCATAAACATTGGTCGGCAGCGAGTCTGAAATCCCGACCACGCATTTCGCCACGGTATTCGACGTTGCGGGCGCAATCACCGCCGTATGGTAAACGCCGTGGTAGAAACCGCCAATGGGAATGGAGCTCGCCGTTTTGTCATGCAACACGCGCATGGTTTCTGGAAAATCGAGCTTCAGCCCATACATGCGCAGTACTTCATTCGCAGCTTTCGACACGAAGACGTCGCAATGCTCCAGCGTGCGGATCAGCTCGAAGCTTTCCACGAAGAAATGGCCTGAGCCGGTCAGAGCCCAGGCCCAGCGTGGCGTATGAAGCTGTGTCATTGCGCGACCATTCCTTCGGCGGGCATTTCGTGCTGCATGATCATTCGTCCGGGGATGGTTGCCAAGGGTAAATCGAGCGAATTCAAGGTTTGCGGACCGGCAATGTGGAGGGTCGTGTTGGAACCTAACATGGTGGGCAACATAGCATCGACGATGCCCGCAAGAGCCAGGTCCGATACGCGGGAATAATCCCTGTATTCATCGGTCTGCTTGATCAGCAGGAGCGCATCTGCGCGCAGTTGCCCGCACAACCAGGCACTGAGTGAATCCGAGGTGACATCCCAGGAACATGGAATATCCGCCGCCCCGATCGTCATGGACGCTGGAAGCCATACAGGGATGCGGCCAACGGCCAGCGCACCCTTGATTTCGGTGACCGACCGGACGGATTGCAGACGTTCATAACGCTCGCTGATGGCAATGCCGAATTGATCCATGGCAAGGATGGCCATCGCATGCGCAGCTTCGTTGGAATAGGCCAGGCGCTTTTGCGATATTCTGACCTGGTCAGCAAACGGACCTCCGCCCGGTACGATAATCAGCGGAAAAGTAGCTGTGACCAAGGCATCGATCCAGCGCTGCATTTCCTCGTTGCCCGCCGTGCTTCCTCCCAGTTTCACGACGAGCGGCTTCATGAGGTTGCGCCCTTCCTGCCTCCATGTGCATGCACCGGTTCGGCCTTGCTTGCCGCATGCCTAGACTTCGCCGCGCTCTTCACATCGTTTTTCCGCTCGATCTCGACGCCAACACCGCCGGGTCCTAGCTCGAGCTTCTCCGCCCGGACGACGACGCGGGTAACACGGGGATTTTCCAGAACGAATGCTGCCACCTGCTCGGCAAGTGTCTCGGCGAGTTCGATGTGCCCCTGCGCAACGATGGCCCGTATACCATCCATGATGAGATCGTAGGAAACGACATGGCGCATGTCTTCCGGGTTGCGGGTCACCCGCAAGACATCGGCCGTTACATCGAAGCGCACGTTCTGCGACTTGCCATGCTCGAAGCTGTAGGCGCCAATTTGCACCGGCAGCACAAAATCGCGGACGAAAATCTTGTCCGTGCCAAGCCCGAGCTCTGCCGGATCAGGGAAATAGCCGCGTGCCGCGAGAAGTTTGTAATCGACCCCTGCTGGTGCGCCCGGCCCCTGTGCCTCGGGTATCAAGGCCCGTATTTTTGCGGTCGCTTGCGCTTCGACAGGAGAGTTCCGGCTCAGCCCTGCACACAGTGCTCCGCGAAAACCGAGAAAATCCGGCTTGAACGCCAGCAGCCTCGGAACGTCCGGCGCCTCAAGCGATCCTGCAACACCGGACATCAATCCGTGTGACTGGCAGTCTTTGACGAAATGCCCGATCTGGTCCGGCGTCATGTGATCCAGAAGACGGCCTGCCGCCTTCTTGGCCGTATCGATCATCACGCCATGAAATCCGGCTGCTGCAAATCTCTCGGCCAAACCTTCCTCATATTCATTTCGGTGGTCGGCGAAGAGAACGGCAATCAATTTCTTGTGTGACGCGAGCGGTTGCAACACTTCGATGCAGGCGGTCAACTGGCCAAAAGGGAAGAACCCGATCTTGATATAATCCACGCCGGTCGCCGCAATTTCCTCCACCTTGCGGCGGATGGTTTCGGGTTCCATGGGAAGATCGCCGCATGTGGCACTGATTGGTCGCCTGCCCGAAATAAAATCAAATACTTCCAATAGCTTCTGCGTCTCCACCGCTCCCAAAGCCCCGTTCGACGGGTCTTTCAGATCGATGATGTCAGCGCCATTGTGAAAGACTATTTCCGCTTCCTGCCGGTTCTGCACACTGGCCAGCATTTTTGTCATCAGCATAGTCCTTCAACGAGGTGAGAAACGTCCGCCTTTGGCAGATAAAAGGTGACACAAAGGGTTGAGATTTTAGCGGGGTTGTTTAAAAACACTATGGGCACCTCTGTTCTTAAGCGACCGCCATCACATGAATGGCGGCAAATCTGAATGGTATGATCATGAAGAGTATGGTGCCAAACACTCTTGTGTTTTTATTCGGCTTTTTTTTGCTCTTCGTCAACGTGTCCGAGCTGCCAGCGCAAGAGGCATCGGCAAATAAACCCACCAAAGCCGTCACAGAAACCCGTATCGGCTATCTGCGCGCCTATGAGCCGCAACTGGCCCTTTCAGTGCTCGATATCCCTCCCCGCGACGAAGGTGTGGCCGGTGCCAATGTCGCCATCAATGACAACAACACGACCGGCAAGTTTCTTGGTCAAAGCTTTACACTTGATGCAACCGAGACGAAGTTCGATGCAGATGTTGTTCCCGTCTTCAAGGAAATGCTTGCGCGCGGCGACCGTTTCATCCTGACCGACATTTCAGCCAAGCAGCTGCTGTCCATCGCTGACATTGCGAAGGAAAATGGTGCGCTGCTTTTCAATGTCGGCGCTACGGACGACATATTGCGCGAGGGGGGGTGCCGATCGAACGTCTTCCACACGGCGCCGACGCGTACGATGCTTGCAGACGGGCTGGCGCAATATCTGGTCTGGAAACAGTGGCGCAGATGGGTGCTGCTCTACGGGTCGCACGAACGCGACCAGCTCTATGCCGATGCCATCCGGCGCGCAGCGACGCGCTTCGGTGCGACGATTGTCGAAGAGCGGCTCTATGAAGACAAGGGCAGCGCACGTCGAACCGACACCGGCGTGATCCAGGTGCAGAAACAGATGCCCGTATTTACCCAGAACCTGCCCGAGCACGACGTTGTCGTTGTCGCCGACGAGAGCGAGGTTTTCGGCAGCTATGTGCCCTACCGCACCTGGACACCACGGCCCGTCGCGGGAACAGCGGGGCTTATTCCCTCAAGCTGGCATCCTGCCAGCGAACAATGGGGCGGCTCACAAATCCAGAACCGTTTCGACAAGGCAACCGGACGGCGAATGCTGTCGAAGGACATGCAGGCCTGGACCGCGGTGCGCATATTGGGAGAGGCCGTGACGCGAACCAAGGGTAATGATCCAAGCCAGGTCGAAGCTTTCATCAAGGCGGACGATTTCTCGATCGCCGCCTTCAAGGGACAGAAGGTGACCTTCAGAACGTGGAATTGGCAGTTGAGGCAACCGATCCTGCTTGGCGACAACCATGCCGTCGTTTCCACATCGCCGCAGGAAGGCTTCCTTCATCAATTTTCGGAGCTCGACACGCTGGGAGTCGACCGCCCTGAGACCAAGTGCAAGCTGAACTAACTCTTTGTTTCATCGCAATTCCGGACGGAAAACCACTTCACACTTTTCCTGGAATTGCTCCAATGGGAGGAATGAAATGCGACGACATTTGTGCCTGCTCGCTGCGACTGTGGCGCTGCCACTCCTTGCACAGCCCGCATGGGCAAATATGGTTTACGTCTCCAACGAGAAGGACAATACGGTAACCGTCGTCGATTCCGCGACAATGGAGGTGGTCAAGACCATCGATGTCGGCCAACGTCCACGTGGCATCACCATCTCCCATGACGGAAAACTCCTTTACGTCTGCGCCAGTGATGACGATACCGTCGAGATCATCGACACCAGCACGAACGAGATCGTCGGATCGCTTCCGTCTGGTCCGGATCCCGAACTCTTCGTCCTGTCACCGGATGGGAAAACGCTGTACGTCGCCAATGAGGATGACAATCTCGTCACCGCAATCGATGTCGCCGGGAAGAATGTGATTGCCGAGATACCTGTGGGTGTCGAGCCCGAAGGCATGGGCATCAGTCCGGATGGCAAGACCATGGTCAACACGTCTGAAACGACCAACATGGCGCATTTCATCGATACCTCGACACATGAAATCACGGACAATGTGCTGGTCGACTCCCGACCGCGTTTCGCTCAGTTCAAACCCGACGGCTCGGAAGTATGGGTTTCGGCAGAGATCGGCGGCACGGTCTCGGTCATCGACAACAAGAAGCGCGAGGTCACGCATAAGATCACATTCGAGATTCAAGGCTTGCGCTCGGAACAGATCCAGCCTGTGGGGGTGCGCATTACCGCCGATGGCAAGAAAGCCTATGTCGCCCTCGGTCCGGCCAACCGCGTGGCAGTGGTCAATGCAGAGACCTACGAGGTAGAGAAATACATATTGGTTGGGCAGCGTGTGTGGCAGCTGGCGTTTACGCCCGACGGCAAGACCATCATCAGCACCAACGGTCTGTCGAACGACATCACCTTCATCGACACCGCGACCGACGAGCCAGTCAAGTCTGTCACCGTCGGGCAATTGCCATGGGGCGTGACGGTAGCGCCGAATTAATTCCATAAATATCAATGGGAGGATAAAAATGACGAACTGTAAATCATTCGCTCTGGCCGCATTTCTCAGCATCGTGGTCGCTCAACCCTTCGCCTTCGCACAGGCGGATGACGACGACGATGATGCGCCGGCAGCGGCAAAGAGTGAGACGCAGACAAAGGCACCGGCAATCAGCCGCGCCAGCAAGAACGTGCCCGAACTCATCCTTGGGTCCAAGTCGGATGATTTTGCCGTCAACAAGAAGGATTTCGAGCTTGTCGCCGGTCAAGGCTATCGCTGGAAGATCACGTCTGCCGCCGGACTGGAATACAAATTCGTCACTGATCTCTTCCGCAATGTGTGGATGAACCAGATCGTCATCAATGATCTCGAAGTGCACATGAACGGCGGGCCGGCATGGCTCGAATTCGATGCGCCCGGCACAATCAATGTGCAATTCACAGCGGTACGCCCCGGAGAGTACACTTGGTCGGTTCCTGACCTTGCCGACAAGGGGATGAAGGGTAAGATAACCATCAAATAGCCGTTGGCCGGACAGTGTTTCATTGCAATTCCGGACGCAAAACCGGTTCCCACTTTTGCTGGAATTGCTCTAGACTGACCGATACACAACGTACCAAGGGTGGAGCGCGATGGGTACAAATGCCGGACTGAAGGACGTTCAGGGCAAAGCCTTGCCGGAAGCCAATAGTCCGGCGCTGGAACTTGCATCCGTAAGCTATGCCTATGGCAAGCGACAGGCGCTGGATAATGTCTCGTTTTCAATTCCTCCCGGTCGGTTTGCCGTGCTCCTCGGATTGAACGGCGCAGGCAAGACGACGCTCTTCTCGCTGGTCAGCCACCTTTTCGCAACGCGTAATGGCCATATCCACGTCTTCGGCCACGACATAAATCGCAGGCCAGGCGATGCGCTGCGGCGTCTCGGGATCGTCTTTCAGGCACGTACACTCGATCTCGACCTGTCCGTGCAGCAGAACCTGTCCTACCACGCTTCGCTGCACGGGATCGGCGCGCGCGCCGCGAACCAGCGCATTCACGAACTCATGCAATCCATCGACATGAGCGATCGCCTGTATGACAAGGCACGCAGCCTCTCCGGCGGACAGATCAGACGCGTCGAGATCGTCCGTGCGCTGCTGCACCAGCCATCGCTGCTGCTGCTCGACGAAGCGACCGTCGGCCTCGACATCAAGTCACGCGCCGCGATCCTCGCCGATATTCGCAAGCTCGTGCAGGAGAACGGGATCAGCGTGCTCTGGGCGACACATCTGATCGACGAGGTCAGCCATGCGGACCAGGTCATCGTGCTGGACCGGGGCAAACTCGTGGCGAATGGAGCTGTAAACGATGTCGTCAAGTCAGCGGGCGCCACGACAATCAACGAGGCCTTTTCGCGGCTCACCGGCGTCGTCCCGCTAAATCCAGGACACAGGCAATGACTGATATTACCAACCCCGGGCTGGCACCACTGGCACGCAAGCGCTTCGGGCTGCTGCAATATCTCGTATGCCTCAAAGGCATACTCGTCCGCGAGGGCCTGCGCTATCTCAACCAGCGCGAGCGATTCATTTCATCGCTTGTCAGGCCGCTTCTTTGGCTTTTCATCTTTGCTGCGGGCTTCCGCCAGGTGCTTGGCGTTTCCATCATCCCGCCCTACCAGACTTATGTTCTCTATGAAGTCTACATCACCCCCGGCCTCTGCGGCATGATCCTTTTGTTCAGCGGCATGCAATCGTCGCTCTCCATGGTCTATGACCGGGAGATGGGGAATATGAGGACACTCCTCGTCAGCCCCTTTCCGCGCTGGTTCTTGCTAGTCTCCAAGCTCCTAGCGGGCGTCGCTGTCTCAATCATCCAGGTCTATGCATTCCTGTTCATCGCCTGGTTCTGGGGGGTGAAGGCGCCGGTGTCAGGATATTTGTTGATCCTGCCTGCCCTTTTCCTCTCGGGAATGATGCTCGGTGCATTGGGAATGCTGCTATCCTCGATGATCAAACAGCTGGAAAACTTCGCTGGCATCATGAATTTCGTGATCTTCCCGATGTATTTCGCATCTTCGGCCCTTTACCCGCTCTGGCGTGTCCAGGAGGCAAGTCCCCTCCTCCACAAAATCTGCCTGCTCAATCCGTTCACCTATGCGGTGGAGCTTGTCCGGTTCGCCTTCTATGGGCAGATCGAATGGACGTCGCTTGCCGTGGTCTGTGCTTTCACCTTCGTCTTTATTGCCGGCGCCATCATTGCCTATGACCCTTCACGAGGTCTCGTCATCAAGAAGCAAGAGGGAGGGAACAATTGAAGCGATTGCGCATCATCATGTCGGGGGCCACAGCCTGCCTTCTCCTCTATGCAGCAAGTCCGGGCATGGCGCTTGCAGCGGCGAGCAACGATCCCGACTGGCCGTGTATCCAGCGCAAGGTACCTGAGCTTTCCATCGGTCAGGTGTGGAACGGGCCGGAAATTCCAGAAACCGCCGGAAACTGGAATGCCGATCCAAAGATCGAAGACCTTGTTGGCGAATTGGCAGCGCGGCGAAATCCGCTTGATGCCGCGCAAAAGCAGATCGTCGAGTATGCCGGGACTCTGTCCAGGGACCAGGTAAACGACAAGCTTTTCCAACTTTTTCAGGGGCTGTTCGAAACGCTCAATCGTGAGCGCGAACAGGTTATTTCCGGTATTTCGCGTTATGCAGCCAAGCAGCGGGAGCTCGCAGCGGATCTGCGCAAGGAGGCCTCTGCAGTGGATGCAATGCGCGCTAAAGCCGATGCCGATCCGGACGAGTTGGAGAGACTTGACGAGAGACTGAAATGGGAAACCCGGGTGTTCGAGGAACGGGTCCAATCGCTGACATATGTCTGTGAAGTCCCGACGATCATCGAGCAGCGGCTCTACGGCCTGTCAAAGACGATTGGCCAATCAATGATCAAATAATAGGTTCGGCGACACGTCCTATGCGCCGGTAGGTAAAAGCGTCCGGTGTCTGATCTGACGTCTTTGTGTTGACCGCTTCCTTGATCAGGGCGCCCATCCGCGCATGGAGTGGAGATTTGATGCAGGCAGGATCGGTTGCCGCAGCATCACCCGCTATCGCCATGGCTTGACAGCGGCAGCCACCCCAGTCGATCTCCTTACGCTCGCAGCTCCGGCATGGTTCCAGCATCCAGTCCGTGCCGCGGAACGCGTTGAACGCCGACGATTCGTGCCAGATGCGACTGAGACTCCAGTCGCCAAAACGCTCGAAATGCAGCGATTTGATCGTACCGGCGGCATGGCAGGGAAGGACAGTACCGTCGGGTGCAACCATGAACGCATCCCGAGCCCAGCCGCCCATGCACGGCTTCGGATAGATTGCGAAATAGTCGGGCGTGACGAAATCGATCGTCATGATGCCGCGCAATCGCTCCTGTGCCTCTTCAACAATCTGGACCTGGCGCTCGACCGCTTCCCGTTCCGGCATCAAGGCATTGCGGTTAAGCAGCGCCCAGCCCGCATACTGCACATTGGCGATTTCCAGCCGTTCCGCGCCGAGCGATAGCGCAAGTTCGATGAACTCCGGCACTTCCTCCATATTGTGCCGATGGATGGGAGCGTTGATCGTCAGCGGCAGGTCGACTTTCCGGACGCGCCTTGCTGTTTCCAGCTTTTTCTCATGAGCACCGCGGGAGTTGCCGATCTTTTCCGTCGTCGCAGCGCGTGCACCCTGGAAGCTCAGCTGAATGTGATCCAGCCCGGCGTCAGCGAAGGCCTCAATCCTACCATCGGCAATTCCAACGCCCGCCGTGATCAGATTGGTGTAGACGCCGCGACGGGCGAGACTGGCAATGAGTTCCGCAAGATCGGTGCGCAGCGTCGGTTCGCCGCCGGAAAGATGCACCTGCAAAACGCCAAGGTCTGCCGCCTGTTCGAATAGCGAGACCCAGCCTTGCGTATCCATTTCCCGGTTGGCTTTCAACAATTCAACCGGATTGGAGCAATAGGCGCACTGCAGCGGGCAACGATGCGTCAATTCCGCCAGCATGCCGATCGGGGGTAGAACAGGTTCCGTCATAGCGTCACCAGAAACTTGTCGGACCATTCCTGAAGAAAGCCGGTCACATCCGGTGTGATCTCCGCTTCGTCCGCTCCATAAAGATCGCCGAGCAAAGCGATCATTTGCGCAACGCTGTGCCGCCCGTCACACAGACGCAGGATGTCCAGACTGACTTCGTTCGGCCAGAACACCCGCTCCGGCGACAACAGCGCCCAAGCTTCGCGAACCTTATCATATTGCAGCCGCACATGCCGCTTCAAGACCGGCTTCGACTGCATCGAAACGATCGTGCGGACTCTGGTTGTTTCTATCATGACGCCTCCGGATCAAAAGCGCCGGGCGGGATATTGCCTTTTTCGCCATACGCGTGGGCCAGAGCATCAAGCATCGCCCAGAGCACGTCACACTTGAAGACCAGCGCATCGATGGCAGCCTGCTGCTTTTCCGGACTATCGGCATGACTCATCACATAGGCGAGCGCGAAGTCGGAATCGCGCGAGGCCTGTGTCGGCCGCTTGTCGAAATAGGCGAGGATGTCTTTCGTCACATAGTCATACTTCGCCAGCATGGCGGGGACACGCTCCCCGATGATAACCGGAGAGAACAGCTCGGTCAGCGAGGAGGCGACCGCCTCAAGCAGGCTACGATTGGTGCAGAAGGAAAGGTAGGCACCGACGGCAAAGCGTGTCGAGGGGAGAGCAAACCTTTCGCTTTTGACCATGCCGGCATCAAGGCCGAGCCCTGTCGCCAGCTTGAGCCACCGCGCAATGCCACCATTCCAGCCATCACTGCCGTCATGGTCTTCAATCCGCTTGCGCCATTCCGCACGGAATTCGGGATCTTCGGATCGTGCGATGATGATCGCATCCTTGCGCGGAATGACCGACTGATAGCAATAGCGATTGAGCGCCCAGGCCTGCATCTGCGCCTTGGTCAGTGCGCCACTCGTCATCTGGTGATGGAACGGATGCCGGTTGTGATAGCGCGCCGCACCGACCTCGCGCAGTACCGCTTCAAGTCCTGCCGGTGATAAACCGTTACGCGCTGCATCCGCAAATTCGATCAAAGCCGAACCTCCATGCCGTCAAAGGCGACTTCCCATCCCGCCTCCTGCACCGTCGCACGTTCGAGCGAGGTTTCTTCGAGAATGGGATTGGTGTTGTTGATGTGAACGTAGATTTTGCGTTCAATGCCGATATCCGCAAAGGAGAGCATCGAACCGTCTTCGCCCGTGATGTGCAAATGTCCCATCCGCGCGCCGGTCTTCGCTCCGACGCCTGCTGCGATCATCTCATCATCGGTAAAGACAGTTCCATCGAATAACAGGCACGACGCCCCTGACAATCGCTGCTTCAGAGCATGATCAATGCGCGCGCAGCCGGGAATGTAAAACGCCGCCTGATCACCGGTCAGCGAAGAAATGCGCAGCCCGATCGTATCGCCCTCCTCCGTACCGAAGCCATCGGCTGCTTTCGTCTGGTCTTCCAGGAAGAGCGCCACCTTGCCGCGGACCGGGAAGGTTTCAATCACGATACCTGTTGGCAGGTGCTTCACGTCCAGGATATCGGTTCGCTGACCCAGCACAAGTTCACGCCGCTGGACGATTGAGGGGTCGAGAACGTTGAAGATAGAATTCGTTTCGAGAACCTGCAGCACCCGGCGGGTCGCATAGATGGCAAATGGTTCGCGCTCGCGCAGGCTGAGTAGCCCGGCGATGTGATCAACATCCGCATTGGTCAGAACAACGGCCCTGATTGGCGTGCCACGCAACGGACCTTCAGCACGGGGTTGAAGCTCCGGCGTTGCTGCAATCTGCTGGCGGATATCAGGAGATGCATTGAACAAGACCCAATCACTCCCGTTTGCGCTCGCAGCCAGACTGGATTGGGTTCGGGGACGAACGTTGGCTGAGCCGCTCCACGCTCCACGGCTCAACCGGTAATTGCAATTCCATTGCGGAAATCCACCCCCTGCCGCGGAGCCTATAATTTTCAAACGCATTATGGGCAAATTTCCCTATCGCCGGAGAACAGTTCCCCCGGCCTGATCAAACCCAATTCGCCCCACGCAATCACATCACGCAGGGCGAGGGTTGGGGTTTACTTCTTTGCTTTCAGCTCGGCTGGCAGGTAACGGGAAAGTTCCATCCCTGCAGCAACCTGGCACATGGTAGGCTTGGTCCATGTTTTCTTCATGCTTTCCTCCTTCTCATTCAAAGATCAGTCTCTGATCTTTCTCCGGCATCATACGCCACCCTGGCGCAGGATTGAAAATTAATAGGGCTCATTTCTTTGTGTGGGCTGCTTCGCCGCGACCCAGCCGTCGGTTCCGAAGGGGTACCAAAGCACCGATCGGTATCCCCATTCAACCGCCCTTTTGGCCGCGTTCCAGGACATCCAGCAGTTCTCCATGCAATAGAAAAGCACCTTTCGATTCATGTCATCTCCCAGTCGCGACGTTAGCCCCTTGCGGAAATAGGCTTCCGTCTCCTTGTTTATGACTCCGTAACCCACATTGGGGAGCCAGATACTCCCCGGAATGTTCTCGCGTACTTTCTCCTTCCAGATCGTTCCAGCCGGAAGATTTGCCGGCTTCGGATCATGGGGAAGAACATCGACAAACACCGCCGATTTGTCTTTCCAAAGAGCAATGGTTTCATCTGTCGTGACAACCGTTGCCCCCTTCAACGTGCCAGGAACAGGGGCGCGGTACTCCTCCATCCTGTATCCCGCAGGTTCCGGAACCGTCTCGGCCGCAGAAACCGCCGTCGCCATCGTGGCGAAAAGAACGGCCATCGCTCCAATACAGTCCTGAACCAATTTTCTCACATCGCAATCCCTTTACAATTATTGGGTAATGGGCTTGTTATTCTCGTCGATCAGCGGAACCTGATATTCTAGCAGGATCTTGTTGATCTCCGACTGGTTCTCCCTGATCACCTTGTTCAGCGTTCGTTTCCATTCCTGATCGGAAGGGCGCACACCCATGGTGATCCGGTAGGCCATATGTCCGGATTTTTCCTTGACCAATGGTACAGTCGTCAGGTTGGGATCGATTTCCTTGGCGTAATATCCGGCCATCGGGCCCCAGAGGATCGCAACGTCGATAACGCCGCTGAGAAGCTCCTTCAGCATCACGTCGGCCATGGAAGGAGCCAAACGTGTATCGACCATCAGCGGATAAGGATGCACATTGCGCATGTATCCGACCGCTGCGAGGTTTGCCGCCGGCGGTGTGCCCGCAACGACGCCAATTTTCTTGCCGGCAAGTTTGGTGTCCTCGATCGTGTCGACGCCATCGAGGCCGCTGCCCTTCTTGTAGATCATGACATAGGTGGAACGGTAATAGGCATTGGTATTCTGAACCAATTCGTCGCCCTGGGCATAGCCCATGATGATGTCGCAGCGATTGGATCTCAGCGTATTGCGCACGAAACCTGTAGCCATCGGATACCAGGTGTAGGCGACCGATTTACGTCCTGTCTTGGCGGCAACGAGCTCCGCCAGCTTGTTTTCGAACCCTTTACCGCTCTCATCGGAGAACGGCATGTTCGATGGATCGGCGCAAACCCGCAGCACGTCCGGATCAACCAGTTCGCCCGCAGCACCGAGGCCAGCCCCTTGCGCCAGGACATCGGACGGCACGGCGGCGACTGCCGCCACCACCATGCAACGCCCAATCCATTTCACCAGAGATCGCCCATGCCGTATCATCTTATCCACCCATGCATGATGCTTCCGCATCCTTGGCTGCCTGCGGCTTGTCCTCTTTTTTTGCTGGGCGACCGCGCGGCAGATCACCAACTGCGCGAGCGCGCAGATAGACATAAAGATCGTCCATATAACAGTAGACATTCTTGTTGTTACCGAACGCCGGCATGACGTTTTCCTTGCCGGCACTGAGATTCTTGCGTCCCTCGGCGACAATGGAAAGGAAATCGGCATAAGTCATCGTCTTCAGCGAATTGGCAAGTGCCGGGGCAAAGGACGACCCAGCACCGTCGGCGCCATGGCAAACGAAGCAGTCTGAATTGAACCGGCGGAAACCGCTATAGGTATACCAGTCTACAGTACCGTCTTCCTGAATCTTGAATGTGGGATTTCCCTCCTTATCGGCATATTTGCCGTTGTCGTCGGAGGCAACCGCGGCGGCCGCCTTGTCGTCGGCATAGGTGCTGCCCTGGCTTGCCAACAGGGCAAGGCCGGCAGCAACGGCAAGAAATGTCATTCGAATGGGCATCCGTAACCTCGCATTCCAACCCGTCAGGTCGGCGCCTCCCGGCACCGGTTTAACGGTTGTGATTGATCGTCATTTGGTTGGTGACACGAGGGGCCCGGCCTGGTCGAAACCGGGCACCCTGTTTGCAAGCCTGCTTTTGCAGGCCAACGTGTCCACTTCGTCCCGATTACTCCGGAACGGTGAATACGGTCAGCTGACCGCCGAGAGCCGTATAGTCCGAAAGAGCGGCATAACCGCCGACGGCACCCAGACCCTCGTTTGGCTTCGTCAAACCGGCAGCAAGACCAATGCCAGCCCATCCGCCAACACCGGACAGAACGGCAACATATTGCTTGCCATTATGTTCGTATGTGGTGACGTTGCCGATGATGCCGGAAGGTGTCTTGAACTTGTAGAGTTCCTTGCCGTCCTTATCGACCGCCTTCAGATAGCCTTCGAGCGTTCCGTAGAAGACTACATCGCCGTCAGTTGCGAGAGCGCCTGACCAGACCGAGAACTGCTCGGGCTTGGACCAGACAATTTCACCCTTTGCTGCATCCCAGGCGATGAAATTACCCATGCCACCATGACTATTGGGAGCCGGATACATGGAAAGCGTTGCGCCGACATAAGGTTGACCGGCGGTGTAGCTGACCTTGTAGGGTTCATAGTCCATGCAGACATGGTTCGTCGGAACGTAGAAGAGCTTGGTCTTTGGCGAGTAGGTCGCCGGCTGCTGGTCCTTGGTACCAAGAGCTGCCGGGCAGACACCCGTCGTATTCACGTCCTCACCCTGCTTCTGGGTCGAGTACTTGTCTACTACAGTCGGACGCCCGTAGTTCTTGCTGCTCTTGTCCATGACGACTTCGGTCGCCCAGTTGACTGCCGGATCGTATTTCTTGGCGACAAGAAGTTCGCCCGTTGCACGATCCATCGTATAGGCGAAACCATTGCGGTCGAAGTGGACGAGAACGTCGCGAGGCTGTCCCTCGACCTCAATGCCGTCAGCCAGGATCATTTCGTTGATACCGTCATAATCCCACTCGTCATGCGGGGTCATCTGGTAGAGCCATTTGGCCATGCCCGTGTCTGCATCACGGGCCATGATCGTCATGGACCAGCGATTGTCACCTGGACGCTGACTGGGGTTCCATGTCGATGGATTGCCTGTGCCGTAATAGATCAGGTTCAGCTTGGGATCGTACGAATACCAACCCCAGGTCGTCCCACCGCCGATTTTCCACTGGTCGCCTTCCCAGGTATTGGTTCCGGAGTCAGCTCCAACCGGCTTGCCGAGGTGTGTGGTTTTTTCCGGATCGATCAATGTGTCCTTGTCGGACCCCATCGACCAGGCCCGCCACGCCTGCTTGCCGTCACTGATGTTGTAAGCCGTCAACGAGCCGCGAACACCAAACTCACCGCCGGAAATACCGACAATCACCTTGTCTTTCACAACCATGGGAGCCGAAGTGCCGGATTCGCCCTTGCTGCCATCCGCTACGTCGCCGTTCTTGACAGACCAGGCAGGCTTGCCGGTCTTTGCATCGAGAGCAACAAGTGTTGTATCGGCCTGATAGAGGAATATCTTGCCATCACCATAGGCGACGCCGCGATTGACCGTGTCACAGCACATAATAGGAATAACGTTTGCATCCTGCTTGGGCTCGTACTTCCAGAGGATCTTGCCGTCATTGTTCAGATCGAGCGCATATACCGTATTGGGATATGGCGCGTGGACATACATGATATCGCCGACGATAAGCGGGCCGCCTTCATGGCCGCGCAGCACGCCCGTTGAAAACGTCCAGGCAACCTGGAGGTTCTTAACGTTGTCCGCATTGATCTTGTTGAGTTTTGAGTACCGGGTATTGGCGTAATCGCCAGTCTGAATCGCCCAGTTCTTGGAATCAGAAATCAAGCCCTGCAAGTCGTCATTGGCAAAGGCTCCACCCGCCAACGAGAACGACATGGCCGTCGTAGCCAATGCAATTCCAATTAATTTCTTGTGTACACGCATTTTGAGTCCTCCCTAAGTTCACTTTAATGAACCATCGGACGGCCCCGTTTCAAAAGACGGTTCCGCTCCATTAGCTCACGCAAATGGGAAGTATTTCCGGCAGCGTGTCACGACCTAAGCCAGGCGCGCAGAGGGCACCGTTACTGCCCACCCCGCTTGGCCTACGAAGACTGTCACCACTCCCTTGACGGTAACGTCCTTGAAGCCGGAAACAAGTGGACGATAGGAGAAACATTTGCATTACGCAAGCATGTTTCTCAATTTATATTTGCTGCATTGCAATACACAATTGTCGCAGCGCAGTAAGCGATCGGTTTAATTGCCGAATTCTGTCAAATGGCTCTGTCACATAAATTGATACTTGCATCCGCATTTATGTTTGCAGATCAATATTGTTTTTTGTTATCTACTTGAAAAATGTATATTTCAACTGGATGAAAGCGAGAAATTCGATGATCGCGTCCAAAATCGCACAAGCCGCCTTGTTAGCAGGTGCAGCATTTGCCCTCGTTTTGCCGGCAAATGCTGCGTCAGATTACCCCACTTCGACGCTTGCTGAATACGTCTATGGATGCATGAAAGCCAATGGCGAGAACCGCGATACGCTGCAGCGCTGCTCCTGTTCGATCGATGTGATCGCCTCTGTCGTGACCTATGAGCACTATGTTGCAGCCGAGACTTTCAAGCAAATGGGACAGATGACCGGCGAAAACGGCGTCCTCTTCCGTGAGAGTGCGCCAGCCAAAGCCGCGACAACCGAACTCAAGCGGGCCCAGGCGGAAGCGGATATCCGCTGTTTCTAGAACGTATCAGAGACTGGAGGATTGCAGCGGCCATTCGTTCTGGAATTTCTTGCCCTCGGTATCCGCTGCCTCGACTTTCACATCTTCGCCTGGCTTTGCGTCGAATTCGAAACGGAAATTCGGGTCTTCCGAGATCGATATGCCGCCCTCCATCGACATGATGAGCCGATCGCCTTGCGATACCGTAAGCCCCTGGATGAAGTGAGCAGGGATATAATAGCGGGTGATCTGATCCATCTGCAGTCCGGAATTGTTGGGATGGCGTATCATCAGTTGCATTTCAGTTGCCCGCGTCATCGGTTCAGAGCCTGGCGCACTGGATGGAAACACGCGCAACTTCATTTTGCCGAGCGAGGCCACAGCCTCGTCCTGGTTCTTGAGCGCTGGTGCCGAGCATCCGCCTGATGCCTTCACAAACGTCTCGGTCATGTGAAGCTTGCCGTCTTCGGTTTCCGCTATCGCCCTGACATAGGAATAGGCATTGACCCGCAATCGCGTCGCGAGATGGGTCACGCCTGCATCCTTGCCGAACTTGAACACGGCAGCGACAGGCGACGGGTTTTCGTCAACGATGAGTGTGACAGTCTTGATCCGGCCGGACGTTGCATCCGTTTTGAAATGCAGATCAATCGGCACGAGCGCCGCATCTTCGGCTCGCTTCGGCGCCTCGATTGTGATGATACCGTTCGCCGGCTCGACCGCTTTCTGACCGAAAACGTCGCCCTTCAAGCTGGTCCAGGTGGTGCTTGCGGGAACAGTTGTACCCTGCGCACCCGCAGCCAAGGGAACTGCAGTTGCGAGCAATGTCAAAAGAACAACCGAAATAATCCGGTTGTGTCGGATTGTAGAAACGATCGTCATGCGTTGCCTCCACCAAGAACATTGGCGGTGCCCGGCCAGCTGCCACTATATCACTTCGCAGGATGATCTGGCAAACCTGGCAATCATTCCCATTCGAGCTCAGCAAAGGCGGCTGTTGCATTGCGTTCGTTGTATTCATCGAAGAGGCGCCAGTTCGGCCGTTCGCTTTGCGCCGCTGTCTTGACGGCCTCTGCCATCGGCACGCCATCGGCGATCGACTTGCGGATGTCGCGCGCGAGGGTTTCAAAGTAACGGCGCTCGACCTCGAGCGCTTCCGGCCATTTCGACGGAACTGGGCCATGGCCCGGAACAGCCAGCTTGGCGTTGATTGTCTTCAGCGTTTCGAGTTGCTCCATCCAGCCTCGAAGTGATCCGTCCATGGTCGGAAGATGGTCAATGAAACAAAGATCGCCAGTGAAAAGAGCCTGTGATTGTTGATCGAAGACAGTCAGGTCATTGTCCGTATGGGCGGGTTTCCATGCCTTGAGCGTCAATTGCCGCTTGCCCAGGTCGAGCGTCTCCTCGCCTGCAATCAGTTTGGTTGGAGGGATGATCTTTACGTCCGCCATCAAGCTCGCGCCCAGGCTTTCGCGAAAGCTCCGCAGATAATAATCGCCGCGGCTGGCAAGCGCACGCGGCAGGCTTTGATGCCCGACGACGGTTGCGCCCGTATCCTCGAACGCCGCATTGCCAAAGATATGATCCGGATGCATGTGAGTATTGATCAGATAACGAATGGGTTTGTCGGAAACCGCGCGGATCGAAGCTATCAGCGCCCGGCCTTCGGCGACACTTCCACCACTGTCAACCACGGCCACGGCTTCCTCGCCGACAATGAAACCCACATTGCAAATCTCGCCCCGGTTGTTCGCGCTCATCATCTCGGGGATACCGGAGAAAGCAAAAACACCATCCTCAAACTCTGTGACAGGCAAGGCCACGCGGCCTGCCGATTGTGCCCGCGCCAGGCTGAATTGCCCCAGACAGCAACACGTGAAGAAAGCCCCGGTCTTGAGAACGCTGCGCCGCGTTGGATGGATCATGGCGCATTCCTTATGCCGGCGAACTTCTCGTTGAATGAACGCAACAGATCAGCCCTGACCTGTTCGTTGCGATATTGCCGGGGCAGACGGATATCGAACGTGCCGATCACATGTGCGGGACGATCTGAAAGGACGATGACCCGGTCAGATAGCATGATCGCTTCCTGCAGATTGTGTGTCACCATGAGGGCTGTTGTCGGACGCTCCGACCAGACCGTCATGAGCAAGTAGCGCAATTGCTGCGCTGTTGCCTCGTCCAGCGAAACAAAGGGTTCATCAAGCAAAAGAATGTCCGGCTCGATTGCCAATGCCCTTGCGATGGCGGCGCGACGCGCGAGGCCGAGGGAAAGTTCAGACGGATAAAAGGAGCGCATTTTCGTAAGGCCCAGCTGATTGAAAAGCGCATCGAGATTCGCATTCCGCTGATCCTCGGGCATAGCAAGCCGCACATTCTGCTCGACCGTACGCCATGGCAGGAGCGTCGGTTCCTGAAACACTGCGGCCATCCGCGCTTGCGCAAGCCCCGGTAGCTGAATAGTGCCGCGATAGTCATGCTCGAGTCCGAGCAGGATACGGAGCGTCGTGGTCTTGCCGCACCCGGAAGGACCGAGGATACAGGCGAATTCGTTCTGCACGACTTCAAAGCGCAGATCCTGCAACACGTCGATCGTTCCGCCGTTCGATGAGCGGAATGATTTCTGGTCGATATCAACCTTAAGCCGCGCGGCGGCGCCAGCGAGTGGATGTGTGTTCAAGAGGCTGCACCACGACAAGTTCTATGAAAAGCATCACAGCGACAAAGGCCAGAGTATAGGCGAGGATCGCGGCAACATCGAATAGCTGGAAAAACAGATTGATCTGGAAACCGACTCCGTTTGACCTGCCAAGCAGTTCGACGACCAGCACGATCTTCCAGATCAGCGCAACACCGGACCGCGAAGCTGCTGCGATATAGGGCTGCAACTGCGGCAACATGATATGCCGCAAGCGGTCGAGAGCGCCCAGTCGGTACACCTTGGCCATTTCGGCATAGCGAGGGTCAAGTGCCCGTGTCCCTTCCCGTATGGTAACTACCACGTTCGGAATCTTGTTGACCGCGACCGCGCCGATGGCCGCGGCCTCATTCAGGCCGAACCAGATATAGGCGAGCACAATAATGACGAGAGCGGGGACGTTCAGGAAAAGAATGAGCCAGGGATTGAAGAATTGATCGGCGCGACTGTGGTTGCCCAGCAAGACGCCGATCACCGATCCAATGGTCATTGCCAGAAAAAAGGACGCCGCAACACGCCAAAGCGTAATAGCCAAATGGTAGGGCAAATCACCACTTGCGGTTTCGCTGATGAACGTTTGCAAAACATTCAATGGTGCCGGGAATGACCGGCTTGGCCAGAGGGTTGCTCCGATATGCCATGCGACCAGCAATACACCGAACGACAATACGACCATTAAGGTTGAATTCCATCGATGCAGTGCCGCGACAGGCTGTTTGATCTGCTCGAACCGTTCGGGATCAGTCGCCGCATGCCCCATTTATTTTCCCTTCCAGAACGTGCCGGGGGCCAGTGTTTTGGCGGGGCCGACCAGCCGGGTACCGCCAAGTTCAGCAAGAACAGCGTAGAGCTTTGTCGCATCTGCCTCTTCTTCATCAACGGTTCCCTTGGGAATTCCTTCCCGATAACGGTCCCGCAACACATCAAGTTCGCGGCCCTCAGCCTTGATGACCGGCGCGAGACGTTGCCAATCCTCGTCCGACCTGGCGAGAAGCTCCTTCGCATCACGGCTGGCGCTGATGAATCCTGCGATAGCTTTTGGATGCGCGTCGGCCCATTTGTCGTGAAAGATGTAGCCGATCGCCGACGCCGTCCCGGAGGCACCCAGCGCTTTTGCGGCGTCACTCGTACTGATCAGGCGGTGGAACCCGTTTGCTTCAAGCCGCGCGCAGAAGTTCCAGAAATTCAGGACGGCATCAAGCTCACCCTGCTGCGCTTTTTCGGCGAGCAGCGGCGGCGCGCCATAAATGATCTCGTTTTGCGCCGCCATATCAACAGATAGTTGCTGCTTCGCGAGACCTTGCAGAAGCAACCAACTCTTGTCGAGGGGTCCGCCTGCGACACCGATCTTTTTGCCTTTCAAATCGGCAAGGCTCTTCAGCGGCGACTCGTCGCGAACCATCAAGGCGCCCACAGAGCTGGAATAGGGTACGAACGCCAGATCTTCGCCGGAGGTGCGCTGCCTAGACACCCAAAGCCAGTCGCTCACGATGATATCAACGTCACCGGCCATCATTGCGACGTTGGTCGCATCTTCACTGGCGAAGAAGCGGACATCCACGTTCACGCCATGCTTCTCGTCGAGCTTGTGGTGTTTGATCGTATCAAGCTCCCAATTCACGGTGCCGAACTTGAGGACGCCAACCCTCACAGTCTCAGCGGCAAGGCCCGCAGAAATGCCGAGGCCGCCAAGCACGAGCCACACAAACAGGAAGCGAAGGGGATGCTGAAATAGTCCTGTCACGATGTCCTCCCAGACAGATCGCCATGTTACGCGCTGAACTACAGAGTCAGCTCATTCGTAGGATAATCACACCTCCACCGGACGACCCGAAGCTTTGGATGTTCTTCGGACCACTTTGCGATTTCAGTTGGTGCAAGGAACATGCAAGTGTGCAGGCCGCCCTTGTTTTCGAAATGCAGCCGTTCCTCCCGGCAACTTGACGGGTTCGACACAAGGCAGATCATTAGGACGAGATCAATAACATCCATGCCAGCACCTCCAATCCCGACCAGATCGCCTGCGGTAAGGCAGGAGCAATTGTTCGTTGGTTAGACTTCTCAAGGTGCCCGAATGAGAAATATAGCTTTCAAATTACGGTTCTCGCCGCCAGACGTCAATCGCGGGCCTAGGGAAAACATGAGCAAGGCGGTGCGGCGTTATTTCCTCGGCGGGCGATTGACTTATCAAATGCGACAGGTAACTCTGGAAGGGTTCTAAAAATGGGGGCGCCAATGCATGGAAATTGGCGCCAGTCTTCGTCCAGGGCACCCTTGGCGAATATGAGGAAATGCCATGCGATATCAAATTCTGCTGACAGGTATGTCAGTTGCCATGTTGTTTACTGTAGGAGCACACGCTCAGGAGGGCGATGCCACCGCGGGTGCAACCGTCTTCAAAAAATGCTCCGTTTGCCACGTCGCTGATTCCGACAAGAACAAGGTCGGGCCGTCGTTGATCAATTTGTTCGGAAGAACAGCCGGAACGCACCCGGGCTTCAAATATTCACCGGCCATGGTCGATGCTGGCAAGGCGGGTCTCGTCTGGGATCCAGCCAGCCTGCGGGAATATCTGCACGATCCAAAGGCAAAGGTAAAAGGCACGAAGATGGCTTTCGCCGGATTGAAAGACGAAACCGAGATCTCCAATCTCGAAGCCTATCTGAAGCAGTTTTCAAAGTGATCAGATCGCCGTCGACAGGTTGTCGGCGGCTCCCCTCCCGCCTCAGGCAGTCTCACGCCATTTGATCGAGCAACCGATCGACGCGATCTGTTCGCGCGGACCCTGCCCCGAATTGGCAACCTGCTTCATGGCTTCGAACAAATCCCGACGCATGTCGGCTGCTCCCTCCTCCTTGCGTGATGCATCGAGGCGGCCGCGATATTGCAATTCGCTAGCACCGTTGAACCCGAAGAAATCCGGGGTGCAGACTGCGTTATAGGTTCGTGCGACGGTCTGGTCCGCATCGTGCAAATAGTGAAACGGGAAATCGTGCTCGCTGGCGAAGCGCTGCATGTTCTCATAGGAATCAGCCGGATAAGTCACCGCGTCATTGGAATTGATGGCAACAAAGCCGACGCCATATTCCTTGAGGTCCCTCGCGTCGCGCACAATGCGCCCGATAACCGCCTTCACATAGGGACAGTGATTGCAGATGAAGACGACGACGAGGCCGCGACGACCGGCCTGCGCCAGAATGGAATGGCGCTGACCATCGACCCCGATGAGGCTGGCATCGACAGCATTCCAACCGAAATCGCACAAAGGTGGTGTCGCTGCCATCGTCTTCCTCCCAGTCAGGCCGCGGCCCGGTGCCTCGCATGATCGGCAGCATGACGGATTGCGGCGATGTTGTCAGCATAAGCTGCCTTGCCGTTTCCTTTGAACACCGCAGAACCGGCGACGAGTACGTCAGCCCCTGCGGCAGCCACCAGAGGCGCCGTATCCGGGGTGACGCCGCCGTCGATCTCGATATGGATGGGGCGCTTCCCGATCATTGACTTGACACGCCCAACCTTCTCAACAACCGACGGAATGAATGCTTGACCGCCAAATCCCGGATTGACAGTCATCAGCAGGACAAGATCCAGACGATCCAGAACATACTCGATAACACTTTCCGGTGTCGAGGGATTGAGTGAAACGCCAGCCTTTTTGCCGAGATTGCGAATTGCCTGGAGCGAGCGATCCAGATGCGGCCCGGCTTCTGCATGGACGGTGATGATATCGCATCCTGCATCGGCAAACGCAGCGAGATATTGGTCGGCTGGTGCGATCATCAAGTGACAATCGAATATCGCGCGGGTCCTGTTGCGGATCGATTTTATGATCTGCGGCCCGAAGGTTATGTTGGGCACGAAGTGACCGTCCATGACATCGAGGTGCACCCAGTCGGCTCCAGCGCTGATGATATCCTCGACCTCGTCCCCGAGACGTGAAAAGTCTGCCGAGAGGACCGACGGTGCGATGAGCGTCTTGTGATTCATGGCGTTTGTTCCTCCCTTGGTGCTGCGGAAAACACGCGACTGACCCTGATATCATCGGCAGTGATCGTCGACAGTGCGGCTGCATCGGTCGGGCCATTGGAGGCCTCGAACAGCCGGTTGGCATGTCGCAACCTCGCCCGGTCAAGAGCATTGCGGATGGAGCGGGCATTGGCGAAGTGCGGCTGCTGCCGACGCCGTTCGATATAGTCGGCCATGATCGCCCGGCCCTCGGCATCGAAGGCATAGTTCTGCTTCGACAGCATGGTATCCGCAATGCCGAGCAACTCAGCCGAACTATAGTCCGGAAAATCGATATGATGGGCGATGCGCGAACGGAAGCCCGGATTGCTCTCGAAGAATTTATCCATGCGATCGGCATAACCGGCGAGGATGACGACGAGATCGTCGCGCTGGTTTTCCATCACCTGCAACAATATCTCGATCGCTTCCTGACCGTAGTCGCGCTCGTTTTCCTGCCGGTGCAGGTAATAGGCCTCGTCGATGAACAGCACGCCGCCCATCGCCTTCTTCAGGATTTCCTTGGTCTTCGGTGCGGTGTGGCCGATATACTGGCCGACGAGATCATCGCGCGTGACAGAAACGAGATGACCCTTGCGGATATAGCCAAGCCGGTGCAGCAGATCCGCCATGCGTAGCGCCACGGTGGTCTTGCCGGTGCCGGGATTGCCACTGAAGCTCATATGCAATGTCGGCGTTTCATGGGCGAGCCCCATCCTCCGGCGAGCCCGTTCGACAAGCAAAAGGGCCGCCGTTTCCTTGATGCGCTGCTTGACCGGCTTCAGGCCGATCAAGTCGCGATCTAGTTCATCAAGGACATCCTTCACGCCAGATTCCACGTATTCGGCGCGCAGGTCTATTGCTGCGGGAATCTCTTCATGACCCTCGGCCAGTTGCGCGATGCTGGCGTCAGCCATAGCGCTGCCCCGCAGGCTTGTCCGTTGCATAGGATCTCGTCGTATAACGAACGACACGCCCCTCGCCCTCCTGCCTTGCAAGGTGGAACCCGGGTTCCTCGGCTGGCCGGTTGACGAGGAAGGACAGTTTGACCGACTCCCAGCCATGACTGTTGTCGAAGGCAACCAGGCGAATATAGCTGTCACCATAGACCTTGCGGCATTCCTTCAACTCCATCATCAGCGCGGCTGCGTCGGGGTTGTCGAACATGGGATGCCCCCACATGTCCCAATAGGTGTTGCGCGGGTGCGGATCGTCCGTGAATTCCAGACTCACCGCCCAACCATTGTCGATGCAATATTGCACTTGCTTTGCGATCTGCTGATCGGTGAGGTCAGGCAGGAACGAGAATGCTCCCTGGGTAATACGCATGTCGCTGCTCCTATTCTGCTGCTGTTGCTGTCGGAATGAAATCCGGCGAGTCGGTTGAGGTGTAGTTGAAGGAAACGTCCTTCCAGACTTCGAGCGCCTGCTGCAGGGGCTGGCAGTTGCGCGCAGCCATGCGGAGGATCTCGGGGCCTTCGTTGACGATGTCGCGTCCCTCATTTCTCGCCAAGACCATGCACTCGAGTGCGACACGATTGGCGGTTGCGCCGGCGGCAATGCCCATCGGGTGACCGATCGTTCCCCCGCCGAACTGCAGCACGACATCCTCACCCAACAGGTCGAGAAGCTGATGCATCTGGCCGGCATGGATACCGCCCGAGGCCACCGGCATCATCTTGTTGAGTGACGCCCAGTGCTGATCGAAGAACACGCCGTTCTCCAATCGCATCGGATTGAAGTCTTCGCGGCAGATGTCGTAGTAGCCGCGCGTCGTGGCCGGATCACCTTCCAGCTTGCCGACAACAGTCCCTGCATGGATGTGATCCACGCCGGCAAGCCGCATCCACTTGGCGATGACGCGGAACGATACGCCGTGGGATTTCTGCCGCGTATAGGTTGAGTGACCCGCCCGGTGCAGATGCAGGATCATGTCGTTGCGCCGTGCCCATTTGGCCATGGACTGAATTGCCGTGTAGCCAATGACCAGGTCGATCATGACGATGTTCGAACCGAGCTCCTTGGCAAAATCGGCACGCTCATACATATCTTCCATCGTCGCCGCGGTGACGTTGAGGTAGCTGCCCTTGACTTCACCGGTTGCGGCCTGCGCCTTGTTGACGGCTTCCATGCAGTAGAGGAACCGTTCGCGCCAATGCATGAAAGGCTGTGAATTGATGTTCTCGTCGTCCTTGGTGAAGTCGAGGCCACCCTTGAGGGCCTCATATACGACGCGCCCGTAATTGCGGCCGGACAAGCCGAGCTTCGGCTTCACTGTTGCACCGAGCAGAGGTCGACCGAATTTATCCAGACGTTCACGTTCCACAACGATGCCTGTGGGCGGACCCTGGAAGGTTTTGACGTAAGCAACCGGCAGGCGCATGTCCTCCAGCCGCAGCGCCTTCAATGGCTTGAAGCCGAAGACATTTCCGATGATCGACGCCGTCAGGTTCGAGATCGACCCCGGTTCGAAAAGATCGAGGTCGTAGGCGATGTAGGCGAAATACTGCCCTTCCCCGTTTGGCACCGGGTCCACGCGATAGGCCTTCGCGCGGTACTTCTCTGTCGCAGTGAGGCGGTCGGTCCAGACAACCGTCCAGGTCGCAGTCGACGATTCACCGGCGACGGCGGCGGCGGCTTCGATAGGATCGACGCCATCCTGCGGCGTGATGCGAAAGAGCGCAATGATGTCGGTGTCCTTCGGTTCATAGTCGGGCTCCCAATAGCCCATCTTCTTGTATTCCATGACACCGGACCTGTAGCGGTCCTTTCCCGTGACCGTTTCTGACTTGTTCGACATGGTGGGGTCCTTTCCTTTTAATTTCAGTCTCAGGCAGCCTTGGCTGCGGCGATCTGCGGGTCGAGTTTGCCGGCGGCGTAGCGCTTGGCCATTTCATCGAGTCCTATGACCCTGATCTTCGAAGCGTTACCGGCCGTGCCGAACCGTTCGAAACGATCGCGGCAAAGATCGCGCATGGCATCCATGGCGGGTTTCAGGAATTTGCGCGGATCGAATTCCGCCGGATTCTCCGTGGCGATCCTGCGAAACTGCCCGGTCATCGCCATGCGGCAGTCCGTATCGATATTGACCTTGCGAACGCCGTGACGAATGCCGCGCTCGATCTCTTCGACCGGCACACCATAGGTTTGCGGCATCTCTCCGCCAAACCGGTTGATCACATCCTGCAAGGCCTGCGGCACTGACGAAGAACCATGCATGACCAGGTGCGTATTCGGCAGCTTGCGGTGGATCTCTTCGATCACCCCCATCGCCAGAATGTCGCCGTCGGGAGCGCGGGTGAACTTGTAAGCGCCGTGCGAGGTTCCACAGGCGATGGCGAGCGCATCGACCCTCGTGCGCATGACGAAGTCCACCGCCTGATCCGGATCGGTCAGCAACTGGTCATGGCTCAGTGTGCCGCTCGCCCCGTGGCCATCCTCGGCTTCCGCTTCGCCGCTTTCGAGCGAGCCAAGCACACCCAGCTCGCCTTCAACCGAAACGCCAACCCAATGGGCGATCGTTGTCACACGCCTGGTGATCTCGACATTGTAGTCATAGGAGGCAGGCGTTGCCGCATCCGCTTCGAGCGAGCCATCCATCATCACCGACGTAAAGCCGTGCCGGACTGCGGTCATGCAGGTCGCTTCGTCGTTGCCATGATCCTGATGCATGCAGACAGGGATCGAAGGATAGATATCGACCAGGGCATCGATCATCCGCGCAAGCATCAGATCCTTGGCGTAGGAGCGTGCGCCCCGCGACGCCTGCAGAATGACGGGCGCATCGCAAGTGGCAGCGGCCTCCATCACGGCGAGCCCCTGCTCCATATTGTTGATGTTGAAGGCGGGCACGCCGTAGCCATGTTCGGCAGCATGATCGAGTAATTGTCGCAAGGTAATTCTGGCCATGATCAATGTTCCTTGTCGTTGATGAGCTTGCGCGCGGTGGCGACGATGTTCTCCGGTGTGATGCCGAAGTGGCGATAGAGATCCGGAGCCGGAGCACTGGCGCCAAATCCCTGCATGCCGATGAAAGCGCCCTTCTCGCCGATCCAGCGGTCCCAGCCCAACCGTGCTGCGGCTTCGATGCCAATGCGCGGTGCCGCGGCGAGGACTGAGCGGCGATAGGCCGGGGTCTGCGCCTCGAAAAGCTCCCAGGACGGCATCGAGACAACTGCGGCAGCGATCTTGTACTGGCCCCGAAGGATATCGGCGGCAGTACAGGCTATCTCCACTTCCGACCCGGTCGCGAGGAGCGTTACGGCGCGCGGTTCGGCAGTCTCGCGCAGCACATAGGCCCCGCGGCTCGACCGGTTGTCATCACTGTGAGCATGCCGCAGCATTGGAAGGTTCTGGCGTGAGAGCACGAGAACACTTGGCCGGTCACGATACTTCAGTGCGAGCTCCCAGCATTCCGCTGTCTCGATGATATCGGCCGGCCGGAACACATTGATGCCGGGGGTCGCGCGCAACATCGCCAGATGCTCGACCGGCTGATGCGTCGGGCCATCTTCGCCAAGGCCTATCGAGTCATGCGTCATGACATAGATGACCTGCTGGCCCATCAGAGCCGACAGCCGCATCGCCCCGCGTGCATAATCGGCAAAAACCAGGAATGTGCCGCCATAGGGGACAAAGCCTCCATGCAGCGCAATGCCATTCATGGCAGCCGCCATCGCGTGCTCACGGATACCGTAGTGGATATAGCGGCCGGAGAAACTCTCCGGAGAAACATCTCGCATGTCTGCCGTGACGGTCAGGTTGGAATGGGTCAGGTCCGCCGAACCGCCGATCGTCATATCGGTCGCATTGTTGATGACACCGAGGACCATTTCAGATGCCTTGCGCGTCGCTACCTTGGTTGCCTTCTCGACATGTTCGCGGCGGAACGCACTGAGCTCATCATAAAGGGCATCCGGCAGTTGCTTCTGGATCGCCTGCTTGAATTCGTCACAACGCGATGTGGCGGCTACCCGCACACACCATTCGCGGCGTTCGTCCGCTCCGCGGCGGGCAACATTGCGCCATGTTTCAACGATGGCTTCTGGAACCTCAAACGGCCGATGCGGCCAATCAATCGCAAGGCGGGCTGCGGCAATTTCCGCGTCACCCAGCGGGGCACCATGGGTCTTTTCGGTTCCCTGCAGATTGGGTGCACCCTTACCGATAATCGTACGGCAAGCGATCAGCGAGGGCAGATCCGACGATTGCGCACGCGTGATTGCCTCTGCGATCGCTTCGTAGTCATGACCGTCGATCGCTTGCACGTCGAAGCCGGCAGCCTCGAAACGGGCCAACTGGTCCATGGAGGTCGAAAGCGAGGTTGGCCCGTCAATCGAGATCGAGTTGTTGTCCCAAAATACGATCAGCTTCGACAATTTCAAATGGCCGGCGAGATCGATCGCTTCATGGCTGATGCCCTCTTGCAGGCAACCGTCACCGGCAATCACATAGGTGTAGTGATCGACGGTTTCCGAGCCGAAACGGTCGCTGAGCAGGCGCTCAGCTAAAGCCATGCCAACGGCCGTTGCGATGCCTTGGCCCAGAGGTCCGGTCGTGGTCTCGATCCCCTGCGCGTGACCATATTCCGGGTGGCCAGCTGTCTTGGCGCCAAGCTGGCGGAACCGTTGTAACTCCTCGATAGGCATATCGGGATAGCCGATCAGGTAATGCAGTGCATATTGCAGCATCGAACCGTGTCCAGCGGAGAGAATGAAACGGTCCCGATCCGGCCATTGTGGGTGGAGCGGGTCGAGCTTTATAAAGCGGTTGAAGAGCACTGTCGCGACATCCGCCATGCCCATCGGCATTCCCGGATGGCCGGAATTCGCCTTCTGGACGCTGTCCATGGCGAGCGCCCGGATTGCATTGGCCATGTGGCGCTCAGAAACAGTTTCAATCTCGGGGTTCTCTTGAAGGAAAGCTTGCGTATTCATCATCTTCTCCTCACGAGGCTCGGTTTTTGCGTTCCATCAACTGCATGATCAGCGGCGTCAGGATCAGTTGCATGGCGAGGTCAAGCTTGTTGCCGGGCACAACAATCGAGTTGGCCCGCGACATGAAGGAGTCGTGGATCATCGAGAGCAGATAGGGGAAATCGATGCCACGCGGCCGGGCAAAACGGATCACCAGCATCGACTCATCGGGCGTCGGTATCCAGCGAGCGATGAAGGGGTTCGAGGTATCGACGATCGGCACACGTTGAAAGTTGATATCGGTCAGCGTGAACTGCGGCGTGATATAGCGGACATAGTCCGGCATACGGCGCAGGATCACGTCCATCACCGCTTCGGTCGAATAGCCGCGGGTCGCGCGGTCGCGATGAATCTTCTGAATCCATTCGAGATTGATCACCGGCACCACGCCGATCTTCAGATCGGCATGACGCGCGAGGCTGACATCGTCTGTGACCGCACAGCCATGGAGTCCTTCGTAGAAGAGCAGGTCGCTAGCCGGAAAGTCGCGCCATGGCGTGAAGGTGCCTGCCGGCGCCTCGTATAGCCTTGCCTCCTCGTCGTCATGGATATAGGTGCGGGTCTGCCCCGTACCCCGCCGGCCATATTGTTCAAACACCTCCTCCAGCTTCTGCAATTCGTTGGCATCGACATGGAAATGAGTGAAGTTCGGGTTTCCCTTCTGCTCCTCCTCGGCAACCTTCTCCTTCATGGCGTTGCGGTCATATTTGTGAAAGGCGTCGCCTTCGATGAAGGCCGCCTCGATCTCCTCACGGCGGAAAATCAGCTCGAATATGCGCTTGACCGAGGTGGTACCTGCGCCGGACGAACCGGTGATGGAAATGATGGGGTGCTTTGCCGACATGATTTCCTCCTATCCTCAAGCCCTGAACAGGCCGCGATTGCTGAAGAGCGGCGCGCGCTCGCCAATGTTGCTGGGTTCAGTGTGGTATCTTCCGATCCGTGCCACTTCCCGCGCCGAGCCGAAAGTCAGCGGCACCCGCTGATGCATGCTCTTGGGGGTGAGATCGAGAATGCGGTTGACCGTATCCG
Organism: Phyllobacterium brassicacearum; assembly: GCF_003010955.1. GTDB lineage: Bacteria > Pseudomonadota > Alphaproteobacteria > Rhizobiales > Rhizobiaceae > Phyllobacterium > Phyllobacterium brassicacearum. The sequence goes on along the minus strand of NZ_PGGO01000007.1, from coordinate 130,575 downwards.
TCGCGGCACCGCCCGCCTGTTCGATGATGAACGCGATGGGATTGGCCTCGTAGACCAGGCGGATCCGCCCTTCGCCATAACCCTTTCGCCGGTCACCTGGATAGAGAAACACACCGCCGCGGACGAGAATGCGATAGGCTTCCGCGACCAGAGACGCGATCCAACGCATGTTGAAGTCACGATCGCGAGGCCCCTCTGTACCCTTGAGGCAGTCATCGACATAGAGACGCACGGCCTCATCCCAATGGCGGTAGTTCGCTGCGTTGACGGCGAACTCATGCGCCCGGTCGGCAATGATGATGCTCTCATAGGCTTGCACGAATGTGCCGAGCCGGGACGAGAACACGAAGACATGCGTGCCGCTGCCGAGCGTCAGGACCAGCGCCAGTTGCGGTCCGTATATAAAAAAGCCGGCAGCGAGCTGGTGTTGCCCCTTTTGAAAGAACGAAGCACCAGGCTCGCTGTCCGGTAGGCCAACCACCGGGAGGATGGAGAAGATAGTCCCAATGGAGACATTGGTGTCGATGTTCGAAGAACCGTCCAGCGGATCGATCGCCAGCGCCAGCGGTGCACTCGCGTCAAGCAAGGCCGGATGCTCCAGCTCTTCGGACCCGTAAAGCGCAACTGGCGCCTGACGCATGGCTTCGAGGAACATGTCGTCGGCAAAGACATCAAGATCCTTCTGGGCGTCGCCATCAGCATTTTTGCCGCCGTGCTGGCTGGCAAAAGCCTTCCCCAGTGCACCTTGATTGATCGTGTTGCGGATCTTGACCGATGTCAGCGAGAGGTGGCGCACGACGGATGATACTGCGGCCCGAAGCGCATCTCCGTTCTCAGCATAGGATCCCAGAAAGGCGTCTAGTGTCGCCGTTGTCATGTCTTCCTCCCGTGCCTGATCGTCTTGAGCGTCAGACTTCGGAAGCATGGAAACAGCTCCACCTTGATAAGTAAAATTTATTATATTTACGTACTTGCTAAATTATATTAAGTGTCCGTATGCGCAATCTCAGTCTGAAACAACTTAGGGCCATACAGGCTATTATGAAGCACGGCACAATCGCCGCGGCGGCGAATGCACTTGGCCTGACTCCGCCAGCGGTCACGATCCAGCTCAAGCTCATAGAAGAAGACGCGAACATCATCCTGTTCGACCGCACCAACGAAGGGCTGCGCCCGACCATCGCCGGTCTTGCATTTCTTGATGCGGCGCAAATGATCGAGGAGCGGCTGCGGCTGCTCGACGACGAAATCGACGCTATCAAGGGCGTGCGGGTCGGCAGCCTCACACTTGGCGTCGTCTCGACAGCCAAATATTTTGCGCCGCAGTTGATGGCGACATTCAAAAAGGAACATCCGGACATCGCCATCAAACTCGCGATCGGCAACCGGGCAGAAACGATTGCGAGTTTGAAGAACCACGAGGTCGATATCGCGCTGATGGGCCGTCCGCCAAAGGACATTCCGCTTCGCTCGTCAGTCTTTGGCGATCACCCGCTCGTCGTGATCGCGGCGCCCGACCACCCCCTTGCCAAGTCGCGCGACATCACAAAGGAGCGCATTGCCCAGGAGCACTTTCTCGTCCGTGAGCCGGGATCTGGAACACGTATATCGCTGGAGATCTTCTTGAGCGAATTGCCAGGACGGCTTGATGATCTCGGGACGGAGATGTCATCGAACGAGACCATCAAGCAGGCTGTCATGGCCGGGCTTGGCATCGCGTTCATTTCCGCTCATACAATTGCGCTGGAGCTTGAAGTCCGCAAGCTGGTGATGCTCGATGTGATAGGTATGCCCATTCGCAGACAATGGTTTTCCGTGGTCCGTACGGACCGGGTCCTGTCGCCGGCGATGCGCGCCTTCCAGGATTTTCTCAGCCGCAAGGGCGCGCAGTGCCTGCCATTTTTCGAAAAACTTTATCCGGACACCGCCCATCGGTGACCCCGTAGCCACAAGAGCGCGGCCCTTTCCTCCGGAGTCGTCACCTTCAATGATTAGTTCAAGTAGGGATATTGCGGTCAGGACATCCGTGCGCTGGAATGACCAAACTCGCTCCGGCCCCAAAACTGCGGACGAAGCGCGTCAAATTGGCTATGCTGAACCGACGAGCAGCTCGCGGACGATGCACGAGCAGGGAGATCCTCCATGGTATTGATAGCGAGAATTTTGCGTGGCATCGTGCCTGCGCTCTTCGTATTTGCGCTCTGCGCGAGCAGCGCACTAGCCCAATCGAACGCCTCGGGGTGCGCGTTGCAACCCGTAGGGGGCACTTCCAGGCAGTTGCTGCGATGCCAGGGCGGGCTGACAATCATTGCGGAAGCCGGTGCCAGGTACACGCTGGTTGATCGTAATCGGGACGGCAAGGCAGATGCGGCTCGTCTTCAGAGCAAGGCAATGCTGCTGGATTTTGCGACGGGTTCGGCGGGTACCGGCTTCCAGGTCAGCACGCCCCAGGCGATTGCGGCGGTCCGCGGCACAAAATGGGCGGTTGATGTTACGGCAGGCAAGACCTCCGTATTTGTGGTCAGGGGACAGGTCGCGGTGCGGCGCCCTGTCGCTGGCCCCGGTGTACTCCTTGGTCCCGGCGAAGGTGTCGATGTCGATCAAGGAAGCGGCGCCCTCACCGTCAAGCGCTGGCCCAGGGCACGTGTTTCAGCTTTGATGGCCCGCTTCGGCCAGTGAGTCACATGAGCAGACGAGCGTTCCAGACTATGATCGCTTTGATTCTGGCGGCGCTCTGGGGTGCTGGTGTCGGCATCGCACATATGCGGGGCGAGACGTGGTTTCTCGACCGTGTCGAGGCCACAATGACCGATCTTCGCACTGTCATTCGCGGACAAAAGCCCGCGCCCGAGACAGTGACGATCGTCGCTATCGACGACGAGGTGGTTCGCCAGGCAGCAACCTATCCGCTCGCCCGAGCTGAGCTTGCCCGGATCATCGACGCAATCGCCGGGCTGCACCCGAAAGCCATCGGCGTGGACATACTTCTTTTGGACCCTGGGACGGCAGAGGGGGACCAAGCCCTGGCGGAGGCGCTTGGGCGGAGCACGAGCATACTCGCAGCAGCCGCTGTCTTTCCCGAAGGACGACAGCGCATAGAGACAAACCGCGATGATGCCCTGGCGGGCGTGCCGAGCGCCAAACAATTCCTGCTGCCGCTTAAACCGTTTTCCGATGTTGCAGCTACTGGTGTGGTGAATGTCGCTACCGACCGGAATGGAACCCCCCGGCTTGTTCCGATGCTGTTCAAAAGCGAGGACCGTATCGAGGCGTCATTTCCGCTGCGGGTGGTCTCTGTTGCGCAGGGCATCGAGCCCGCTTTCGAACCCGGCCGTATTCTGCTTGGCGAAGATGTGATCCGGACAGATAATGGCCAGTCCCTGCCTCTGACATTCTATGGCCCCCGCGGCACAATACGCACATTCAGCGCCGCCGATCTCCTCAATGGGAAAGTCACCCGCGAAAGCATCGAAAATCGCGTCGTCATTATCGGCACAACTGTTACCGGTGGCGGGGACGTCTTCCCTACATCATTCGATCCGGTCTTGCCTGGAGTCGAAGTTATTGCGACCGCTGTATCGCACTTGTTGAATGGGGACGGAATTGTCCGTGACGCCAATATCCGCCTGATTGATGCGGGCTTTGCTGTGGGGCTCCCGGTGGCGCTCGTTGCCCTGCTGGCCTGGAGGCGCAATGTCATCGGGCTCATTATGATCGTCTGTGCAATTCTGGCGTGGCTGGCGATCAACGTCGCTGCATTCACTAACGGCATCTGGCTCAGCGCAGCCGTCCCCATGACAGCCGCCATCCCGCCGGCCATAATCTTTGGAGCGGTCCAGCTTTGGCTCGGGAAGCGACGGGCTCAGCATTTCGCCAGGCAAAGCCAGCTTCTGCAGCAAGTTCAGGCGCCCGGCCTTGGAAACTGGCTTGCCCGGAATCCTGGATTTCTGGCAGAACCGGTTCGCCAGGACGCCGCCGTACTCTTTATCGATCTCTCGGGATTTACCGGACTGAGTGAAACATTAGGACCGAACGCGACCCGCGAATTGCTGAACGGATTCTACAAGATGGTGGACGAGGAGGTGGCCGTCTCAGGTGGAACAATCACAAGTTTCATGGGCGACGGAGCGATGATCCTGTTCGGTCTGCCGGAACCTGATGCTGATGATGCCCTCAATGCTGCGACCTGTAGTGTCAGGCTTTGCCACAGCACAAGGGAATGGCTCGCTTCATTGCCGGCATCCGCAACGTCGCGGATCGGCTTCAAGATGGGGGCGCATTTCGGAACAGTCATCGCCTCCAGGCTAGGCGGCAGCCGCCAGCAGATCACCGCGACCGGCGACACCGTCAATGTGGCCAGCCGGTTGATGGAAGTTGCTGCAAGGCATGGAGCGGAACTCGCATTAAGCACCGAAATATTGCGCATGGCGGGAGAGCTCAGCGCGCCCTACAAATCTGGAAAACTCATTGGGCCGCTGGAAACGCAGATAAGGGGACGGACCGGCTCAGTTGCCGTCTGGCCGTGGCAAGCCTGACCATGAGCTAGCGTGCCGGAACAAAAAATCTGAGTATGTTGTAGCATTGCCCATCGCGCGAACGTTCCTTTGATTGTTCCAAACAAAAGGAGGCATGCATGTCCTACGTCGACGGTTTCCTACTCGCAGTTCCAAAGGACAGAATTGACGACTACAAAGCGCTGGCTCGAAGGGCGGGGGAAGTCTGGAAAGACCTTGGTGCGCTCGCCTATGTCGAATGCACGGCTGACGATGTCCCCTACGGTGAACTTACCTCTTTCCCGCGTGCGGTTCAGGCCAAGGACGACGAGATCGTAATCTTTGCCTGGATCGTCTATCGATCGCGCGAAGAACGCGACGCGATCGATGCTAAAGTCATGCAAGACCCGCGGCTGAAGGGAGACGAGTCGAACATGCCTTTCGACGGCAAGCGAATGATCTACGGAGGGTTCGAGGCGTTCGTGCAACTATAGCGACACGGCGCATAACGGCCCCAAGAGCAACTTATCTTGTCAGCATTGCCGTTGATGACGGCAATGCTGAAGTAGAATGTGTGTGCGTATATGTTGATATCCAGATCTTCTTCGTCGCCACTGATCTGACTGCCTGTATTTCTCTTTCATGAAATGCTACGCTGACATTTCGAGAGATTGCGAGTTCATGTCCACAGCCAAATAAGGCAGGGAGGGGACAAGAAATGGCTGTCGTACTTATTCTGGTTCTTGTAGCGGTTGCGTCAGTTCTGTTTCATCTTTTGAGTCCGTGGTGGTGGACGCCAATTGCGTCAAACTGGCACTACATCGACAATACAATCATCATTACATTCTGGATCACTGGCTTCGTTTTCACTGCGGTCGTGCTTTTTGTTGCCTATTGCGTTTTCCGTTTCCGGCACAAGCCGGGAAATCAGGCACATTATGAGCCTGAGAACAAAAAGCTGGAGTTCTGGCTTGCCACAGTGACCACCATTGGCGTCGTTGCCATGCTGGCGCCGGGCCTGTTCGTGTGGAACCAGTTCGTGACAGTCCCCAAAGAGGCCACCGAAGTAGAGGTCGTGGGCCAGCAATGGTTGTGGAACTTTCGTCTTCCGGGCGCGAACGGCCAGTTGGGAACATCGGAAACCCGCGACGTCACTGCCGAGAATCCATTAGGCATCAACAAGAACGATGCGGCCGGGCTCGATGATATCGTCATAGCGGGCGCCGAATTGCATATTCCCGTCGATAAACCGGTGAAGATGCTGCTTCGCTCAGTCGATGTCCTGCACGATTTCTATGTACCCGAATTCAGGGCCAAGATGGACATGGTTCCAGGTATGGTCACCTATTTCTGGTTTACACCGACCAAGACGGGAACCTTTGAAATCCTTTGCGCCGAATTGTGCGGCGTCGGGCATCCGCAAATGCGCGGGACCGTCGTTGTCGACACGGCGGAAGATTACCAGACATGGCTGCAGCAGCAGCAGACATTCTCGCAAATGATGGCATCGGGAGAGTCGATGACCGTGAACTAAAGCAATTCCAGGAAAAGTGGGAACCGGTTTTCCGTCCGGAATTGCGACAAACAAAGAGTTAGAGCAATTTCCATTGCTCCGTTAAAATGGAATTGCTCTGTGACACCGTCCTTCGGGAGAGGACGTTCGAGACAACAGGGAGGGCCATGATGGTCAATATTCCATCCAGCATTGACGACACCGTCCCCGCCGCGGAAGTCGAGGATGTCGAGCTTTACCATCCACATAGCTGGTGGACGACTTACGTCTTCAGCCAGGACGCCAAGGTCATTGCCATTCAGTATTCCATGACGGCCCTGGCGATCGGCCTGGTTGCCCTCGTCCTGTCATGGCTCATGCGATTGCAACTGGGTTTCCCTGGCTATTTTACCTTCATCGACGCTGAGCGGTATTATCAGTTCATCACCATGCACGGCATGATCATGGTGATCTACCTCCTCACCGCTCTGTTTCTGGGTGGTTTCGGCAATTACCTGATCCCGTTGATGCTGGGTGCGCGGGACATGGTGTTTCCTTATGCGAACATGCTGAGTTATTGGCTCTATCTGCTCGCGGTGCTTGTTCTGGTAGCAGGGTTCTTCGTTCCCGGCGGTCCAACAGGCGCTGGCTGGACACTTTACCCGCCACAAGCGGTGCTTTCCGGCACTCCCGGCGGCCAGGATTGGGGCATCATCCTGATGCTGACTTCGCTCATCCTGTTCATCATCGGATTTACCATGGGCGGTTTGAACTACGTGGTCACCGTGTTGCAGGGCCGCGCACGGGGCATGACCCTGATGCGGATGCCCTTGACTATTTGGGGGATCTTCACCGCCACGGTCATGGCGCTGCTCGCCTTCCCTGCCCTCTTCGTTGCCTCGGTCATGATGTTGTTCGACCGGTTGCTTGGCACCAGTTTCTTCATGCCCGCCATTGTCGAAATGGGCGAACAGCTGCAACATGGTGGTGGCAGCCCAATTCTCTTCCAGCATCTTTTCTGGTTCTTCGGCCATCCCGAAGTGTACATTGTGGCCCTGCCAGCCTTCGGCATCGTATCCGACCTTATCAGCACCCACGCCCGCAAGAATATCTTCGGATATCGCATGATGGTCTGGGCAATCGTCATTATCGGCGCTCTGAGCTTCATCGTCTGGGCGCACCACATGTATGTCAGCGGCATGAATCCGAACTTCGGATTCTTCTTCGCAACCACGACGCTCATCATCGCCGTCCCAACCGCGATCAAGGTCTATAACTGGGTGCTTACATTATGGCGCGGCGATATTCACCTGACCTTGCCGATGCTGTTTGCCCTTGGTTTTATTGTCACCTTCGTCAACGGCGGACTGACAGGGCTTTTCCTCGGCAATGTGGTCGTTGACGTTCCACTTTCCGATACCATGTTTGTCGTCGCGCATTTCCACATGGTCATGGGCGTCGCGCCGATCATGGTGATATTCGGGGCGATCTATCATTGGTATCCCAAGATTACCGGGCGGATGCTGAACGAAATCATGGGACGTATCCACTTCTGGGTGACGTTCCTCGGTGCCTATCTGATCTTCTTCCCCATGCATTATCTCGGCCTCCTGGGGGCACCCCGCCGCTACTACGAACTCGGCGAGTCAGCCGTCAATCCGCCATCTGCTCATGATCTCAATGTCTTCATCACCTTGATGGCATTGACCGTCGGCGCAGCCCAGATGCTGTTCCTGTTCAATTTGATCTGGAGCCTTCGCAACGGCAAGGAGGCCGGCGGCAATCCATGGCGGGCAACCACGCTTGAGTGGCAGACGCCTACAACGCCGCCTCCCCATGGCAATTGGGGCAAGGAGCTTCCTGTCGTCTATCGTTGGGCCTATGATTACAGCGTTCCAGGTGCGCCGGAGGATTTCATCCCGCAGAACCAGCCGAACTCCAACCGGCTTTCCATGGAAAATGCCTCATGAGCGTCATCCTGATCTTCCTGGCCGGGATCGCCGCGATCATCACATGGTGGATGGCACAGCAACGCCTGACGTCGCGGCCGTGGCTCGAAGCAGGGAGCGTCGGAGACACTCCGCGTTATGACGTGTCTTCCATTCCCACGGCGAAGATCGGTCTTGGCGTCTTTCTGGCAGTTGTCGGGGCCCTCTTCACGCTGTTCATCAGCGCGTACTTCATGCGCATGGGCCTTCAGGATTGGTGGGCAATTCCCGTTCCGGGACTGCTTTGGGTCAACACGATCGTGCTCGCGCTAAGCAGCGTCGCCTTGCAATGGGCGAAAATTGAAGCAGAGAAGCACCATATCGAGGCTATGAGGACCGGGCTTTTGATCGGCCTGGCGACTGCCATCGGCTTTCTCGTCGGGCAGTTGTTCGTATGGCGCGAACTGGTCTCCGCCGGATATGTACTCGCCGACAATCCTGCTAACAGTTTCTTCTATCTCATCACCGGCATGCACGGCTTGCATATTCTCGGTGGGCTCGTCGCACTCGGCCGCACCACGTTCAAGGCGTGGCATGCTGAACAGCCGGGCAAGGTGCTCCTGAGCGTCGAGCTTTGTGCCATGTACTGGCATTTCATGCTGCTGGTCTGGTTGGTCCTGTTTGCCCTGTTTGCGGGGTGGGCAAATGATTTCGTCGATATCTGCCGGCAATTGCTGACATAGGGGATTTGAGATGCATGAATCCGCGAAAACAACTCCGAGCACATCCCTCCCCCGCCCGTCCGGACTAAGTGGCTTTGCGTCCGATTGGGCCTCGGACCAACGGACGTTCAAGAACGTGTCCTGGGGCAAGGCCATGATGTGGATCTTCCTACTCAGCGACACCTTTGTCTTTGGATGCTTTCTGCTTGCCTATATGACGGCCCGGATGTCCACCACTGTCCCCTGGCCCAATCCCAGTGAAGTCTTCGCCCTGCATATTGGCGGCCAGGACGTCCCCCTGATCCTTATTGCCATCATGACCTTCGTGCTCATCAGCAGCAGCGGAACAATGGCAATGGCGGTCAACTATGGTTACCGGCGCGATCGCCGCAAGACAGCTATACTGATGCTTTTGACAGCTCTCTTTGGCGCGACATTTGTCGGCATGCAGGCTTTCGAATGGACCAAACTGATTATGGAAGGCGTCCGGCCTTGGGAGAATCCATTCGGCGCGGCACAATTCGGTTCAACTTTTTTCATGATCACGGGATTTCACGGAACCCACGTCACGATCGGCGTCATCTTCCTCATCATCATCGCGCGCAAGGTCTGGCGCGGAGATTTCGACACGGAGAAGCGCGGCTTTTTCACATCGAGGAAAGGTAACTACGAGATCGTCGAAATCACGGGTCTCTATTGGCATTTCGTCGATCTGGTCTGGGTATTCATCTTTGCCTTCTTCTATCTATGGTGAGGTAAGTCACATGGCACAGACCGCAGCACATAGCGCACAACCAACTGCCCAAGCGGAGCATCAGCAACATCCGATCAAGCTTTATCTGGCTGTGTGGGGACTGTTGTTCGTTCTCAGCTTCTTCTCATACCTCGTCGACTACCTCCACGTGCAGGGTTACCTCAGATGGTCGCTGATCCTGATCTTCATGGTCTTGAAGGCGGGGCTGATTGTCGCGATTTTCATGCACATGGCATGGGAGCGGCTGGCTTTGACCTATGCCATTCTGCTTCCGCCAATATTGGTGCTGGTCTTCGTCGCGATGATGGTATCAGAGGCCAATTACACGCTCCTCACCCGGTTGACCGCTTTCGGCGCTGCGCCTTGACACAAGTTCGGCGCGGCTCTTATAGCCGCGCCGTTTTTTTCAGTCCCTATCAAATTGTATGAGCTACCTACCCGCGCTGGTAACCTCGCGCGGCAGCGGTACGACGACCTTCCGGTAAAGGTGCCATGTCGCGTGTCCGAGTACGGGTATGAAGATGGCAAGCCCGACGAACAGAGTGAGGAAGCCAACCAGAAGGAGTGCCGCAACGATCAGCCCCCAAAGCGCCATCTCGACGGGATTGGTCAGTACAGCTTTTACTGAGGTGACCACCGCCGACAGTGCACCGACGTCGCGGTCGAGCAGAAGCGGAAATGCGATGACGGTTGTGCACAGAACGACGACGGCAAAGACAAAGCCGATAGCGTTGCCGAGAATGATCATTCGCTGGCCCTCAGGTGTGGTAAACACCTGGTTCAGGAAGGCACCGATGGATGCAGGCGCTTCAGCGCCAAAAAGACTCGTATACAGGCTCTGAGCTGTCAGGATCCACGCAACGAAAAGCACCAGAAGCATGATGCCTACGGCCACAATGGAAGGTATCGCGGGCGAGTGCCTGACTTCCAGGGCGTGACGCCATGACGTATCGAGATTGAGCTCGCGCCTTCGGCTGATCTCATAGAGGCCCAAAGCCGCAAATGGCCCGACCAGGGCAAAACCGGACATCAATGGAAAGAGCAGCGGCAATAAATTGGCGCCCGACGTCCAGCGCGCGAGAACCAATCCAGCAATCGGATATATCAGGCAGAGAAAAACGTAATGTGAGGGCTTATCCCAAAAGTCGTCGAGGCCTTCGCGAAGCGCAGCGAAAACATCTGCCACACTTATTCGCCGTACCTCAGGATAGACGTTTGTTTCACTTGCACCAGCGATCACATGAAATTGTGCCATGAACAATTCTCCCAATCTCGTTCGGAGCGGGAAAGGCACCGTGGCGCCGTGCAAAGGGCGGACCATGGGACCTAAACCTGCACAACTCAAAACATAACCTGATTGTCAGCAGTTTGCCAGAGAGCAACTTGATGATTGCCGATCCCGGGGAGTGCCGCTCCACAACGGCCATATAGCCGAAGCGCCAGTGTCGTATCTTGATTTGCGTGCAATTTTTTTTTCGCAACCCATACCCTTTAGTAGTTTGACTTCCTACATAACTTTACGAGGGACATGACGAGAAAGGGTGATCGTCATCTAATAAAGGACACATCTGCGTGTCTTGATTGCAACTACACAATATTACTGCAATCAGTGTCTTGCGCAGTGCAGCGACTCACCCGACACTGGTAGGTAATCGGCATGCGATCCTCTGAGCGGAGGGGCGGCCCCTTCAGCTCAAATTCCTGTGTGAGTTTGCATGCGGCTGGAGGTTGAACATGACTACGCAAGCGTCTGACGTTTTTAGTCTCTTCTCTGAAATCTACAGCAGCGAGAAGCAGGAAGAGATGAGCCTGCAGGAATATCTGCTCGCTTGCCGAAATGATCCCCGCATGTTTGCTACTGCGTCGGAGCGAATGGTTGACGCCATCGGCGAGCCGAAGCTCATCGACACCAGTGGAGATGAACGTCTCGGCCGGATCTTCCTCAATCGAACGATCAAGATTTACCCGGCGTTCGCTGATTTCTACGGAATGGAAGACACGATCGAACGCATTGTCGGCTATTTCCGGTACGCGGCGCAGGGTCTGGAAGAGCGCAAGCAGATCCTCTACCTGCTCGGACCTGTCGGCGGCGGCAAGTCCTCCCTGGCCGAGCGGCTCAAGCAATTGATGGAACACCGCCCAATCTACACACTGAAGGCCGGTAATCAGATAAGCCCGATTTTTGAATCGCCGCTTGGCCTTTTCCATCCCGATCGCATGTCCGGGCTTCTGGAAGACAAATACGGAATTGCAAGGCGCCGTCTCAATGGCTTGATCTCACCATGGGCCTCCAAACGACTTGACGAATTCGCAGGCGACATCTCGAAGTTCAGCGTGGTAAAACTCACGCCGTCCCGCTTGCGGCAAATCGGCATCGCCAAGACTGAACCGGGCGATGAGAACAACCAGGACGTTTCCTCGCTTGTCGGCAAGGTGGATATCCGCCAGCTCGAACACTTCAGCCAGTCAGACCCAGACGCCTATTCGTTCAGCGGCGGGTTGAACAGGACGACGCAGGGCATGCTCGAGTTCGTCGAAATGTTCAAAGCGCCGATCAAGGTCCTGCATCCCCTTTTGACTGCAACCCAGGAAGGTAACTACAACGGCACCGAGAACTTCGGCGCATTCCCGTTCCAGGGCATCATCCTGGCTCACTCCAACGAATCTGAATGGCTGCAATTCAAGAACAACAAGAACAACGAAGCCTTCCTCGATCGAATGTCAGTGGTCAAGGTTCCCTATTGCCTGCGGGTAACAGAAGAAAAGCAGATCTATGAGAAGCTGCTGCGTGAAAGCGAATTGCTCAACAATCCTTGCGCACCGGAAGTGCTGGAAATCCTGAGCCGTTTCACCGTGTCGACACGACTGGCCGAGCATGAGAACTCACCGCTCTACACCAAGATGCGAGTCTATGACGGCGAGAATCTCCGGGAGTCCGATCCGAAAGCCAAATCGGTGCAGGAATATCGAGATGCAGCTGGCGTGGACGAGGGCATGAACGGCATCAGCACCCGCTTTGCCTTCAAGGTATTGTCGGAAACGTTCAACTACGACACCAAGCAAGTGGCCGCCGACCCGGTGCATCTCATGTATGTACTCGAGCAGTCGGTCAAACGGGAGCAGTTCCCCCAGGAGACGGAAGCGAACTACCTCGACTTCATCAAGTCGGAACTTGCCTCACGATATGCCGAATTTATAGGCCATGAAATCCAGAAAGCCTACCTCGAATCCTATAGCGAGTACGGTCAAAATCTGTTTGACCGTTACATCGCCTATGCCGACGCCTGGATTGAAGATCAGGATTACAAGGATCCAGATACCGGCCAGATCCTGAACCGCGGGATACTCGATAGCGAGCTGTCGCAGATCGAAAAACCTGCTGGCATCGCCAACCCCAAGGACTTCCGCAATGAAGTGGTGAAATTCACCTTGCGGGCAAAGGCCAAGAACAACGGCCGCAACCCGTCATGGACGAGCTATGAAAAGCTGCGCGAGGTCATTGAGAAACGCATGTTCGGCCAAGTCGAGGATTTGCTGCCGGTCATCAGTTTTGGCTCGAAAAAGGATGGGGCTACCGAAAAGCAACATACGGAATTCGTCCAGCGTATGGTGGAACGCGGTTACACGGAGAGGCAGGTTCGCCGGTTGGTTGATTGGTACATGCGGGTAAACAAGGCGGGCTAATCGCCGGAGAGAGGTGCGTGCATGCCGAGCTTCATCGATCGCCGCCTGAATCCCAAGGACAAAAGCCTAAGCAATCGTCAGCGCTTTCTACGACGTGCGCGTGCAGAGTTGAAACGCTCTGTCCATGAGCAGATCAAGGCCGGCAAAATTGTCGATGTCGACGCCGGCCACTCCGTTCCCTTCCCTATCGATGGCACCAACGAGCCAACCTTCCAGACCGATCGCAGCACCGGGCGACGCGAACACGTTTTGCCAGGCAACCGGGATTTCGTTTCCGGTGACCGCCTCCCCAAGCCCGGCCAAAGTGGTGGAACTGGCGCTGGCAAGGGCGCCGCATCAGAAGGTGACATGGAGGATGACTTTCGCTTCGTTTTGTCCCGCGAAGAGGTCCTCGATCTCTTCTTTGAAGATCTTGAACTCCCGGACATGGTCAAGTCGAGTTTGAAGGAAGCCGTCACCTTTAAACCACGGCGCGCCGGCTTCACCATCGCCGGATCACCCACCAACATCAATGTCGGGCGCACAATGCGCAACAGCTTTGGCCGCCGCATCGCGCTGCAGCGTCCCAAGCAGGCGCAGGTGGATGCTCTGGCCGAGGAGATAACAAAACTTGAAGCAAAGGACCCGAAACCCGCTTCCGCTGCTTTCAAGCGCCTTGCCGAGTTACGACAGGAGATGGAAATCCTGCAGCGCAGGCGCAAGGTCGTTGCCTATATTGACCCGGTCGACATCCGGTTCAACCGTTTCGAGCCAATGCCGTTGCCGAACGCGAATGCCGTGATGTTTTGCCTGATGGATGTTTCAGGCTCCATGGGTGAGCGCGAAAAGGATCTCGCCAAGCGCTTCTTCGTGCTCTTGCACCTTTTTCTCAAACGGCGCTACGATCGCATCGATATCGTCTTCATCCGCCACACGCACCAGGCGCATGAGGTCGACGAGGAAACATTCTTCCGCAGCACCCAGAGCGGCGGAACCGTCGTATCGACGGCTCTTGAGGAAATGCAGCGCATCATTCTTGAGCGCTATCCCAGTCGAGACTGGAACATCTATGCCGCGCAAGCGTCCGACGGCGACAACCTCGCGGGCGATTCAGAGCACTGTGTCAACCTTTTGAACCGTGATTTGATGAAACTTTGCCAGTATTATGCTTATGTCGAGATTCTGGATGAACGCGAAAGTGCTATATTCCGATCAACCGATAACGGCACCTCGCTCTGGCGCTCCTATCGTGTTGTCGGAGAAAACTGGCGGAATTTCCAAATGACGCGAATAGCAAAGCCCGGCGATATCTACCCCGTCTTCCGTCAGCTTTTCGCCAAGCAGTCAGCTGCTGCCAAGAACAGCTAGGGTGACAACGGATGAGTAAGATCGCGGGATCGTCTGACCTTCTGTTTCATGGCTCCGATTGGACCTTCGACACCTTGTCCCGCACCTATGATGCAATCAAGGAAATTGCGATTGATGACCTTGGATTGGATGTCTATCCGAACCAGCTGGAAATCATTTCATCCGAACAAATGCTCGACGCCTATTCCTCAAACGGCATGCCGCTGATCTATCAGCATTGGTCATTCGGCAAACATTTCGTCTATGAGGATTATCTTTATCGCAAGGGGCGACGCGGCTTGGCCTACGAGATCGTAATCAATTCCAATCCTTGCATCAGCTATCTGATGGAAGAGAACACAATGGCGCTCCAGGCACTGGTGACGGCACACGCCGCCTTTGGCCACAATCACTTTTTCAAGAACAATTATCTATTCAGACAATGGACGGATGCCAGCGCAATCTTGAACTATATGGAGTTCGCTAAAGGATATGTCACGCGCTGCGAGGAGAGGTACGGTCTCGCCGCGGTCGAATCCATTCTGGACGCGGCTCATACCCTCATGGATCAAGCCGTGTTCCGTTACCGCCGGCCGCCACGCATTTCATCGGCGAAGGAGCAGGAGCGCGCTCGCGAAAGGCTGGAATATGAGGATCGCGTATTCAGCGACCTATGGCGAACCCTGCCGCATCCGAAACAAAGTGCTGATCCGAATGTCGATGAACTTGATGCCCAGGAACGCAAGAAATCACTCAACCTTCCGGAAGAAAACCTGCTTTACTTCCTCGAGAAAAACAGCCTGATCCTTGAACCTTGGCAACGCGAAATCCTGCGCATTGTCCGCATCGTCGCCCAATATTTCTATCCGCAGCGGCAGACCAAGGTGATGAACGAAGGTTGTGCCACTTTCGTCCATTACACGATCATGAATATGTTGTTTGACAAGGACCGGATTAGCGAAGGGCATTTGCTGGAGATGCTCCACAGCCACTCCAACGTTGTCTTTCAGCCGGGATTCGACGATCCACGATATTCCGGTCTCAACCCCTATGCACTCGGCTTTGGAATGATGCAGGATATCGAACGCATCTGCATGCACCCAACTTCCGAGGATCGCGACTGGTTTCCTGAATTTGCTGGCAATGGCGATTGGCGCGCCACGCTCAAGGATGCCTGGGCCAACCACCGGGACGAGTCGTTCCTTCTACAATATCTGAGCCCGGCCTTGATCCGGAAAATGCGTCTGTTTGCACTGGATGACGAGGCAAAGGAGAACCACTATAAGGTCGCCTCGATCCATAATGAACGCGGCTATGAAAAGGTTCGCAGCACCCTTTCCCGAAACTACGATCTCGGCATGAACCAGCCAAACATACAGGTTGTGGACGTAGACCTCCTTGGTAACAGGCAATTGCGCCTGCAACACACCGTGCGGGAAGGCATCGTACTCAGCGAAAGTGCACGCGACTCGACGCTGCGGCATGTGCGTCGTCTTTGGGGTTATAACGTGAGTCTCGTTGGGGTCGAGGCAAATTCAGACAAGATTCTCTACGAGACCTCGACTGACAAGCTTGTGGGATAGGCGGACACTCGCTCCCACCTTGCAAACGACTACGAGGAGACGCCGGTGCCGGGTGAACGCAAGGCAATACTCGTCCGGATAAGAGGAAGGGTTCAGGGGGTTAGTTTTCGCGTCTGGACGCGGATGGAAGCGGAAAAACTCGGACTAACGGGTTGGGTACGCAACGAAGCTGATGGTAGCGTCGCCGCACTCGTTGCCGGGTCGGATGCGGCGATAGAAATGATGCTGGCACAGTTCTGGAAAGGACCACCCGGCGCGTCGGTTGCCAGCGTAGTATTCGAGACCGCCAAAATCGGCGACATCCCAGGCACATTCAGCATCACAGGCTAACGAGATTGTGTCCTTTGGCAACGCCGCACGATATGGTGACGTTGTCATATTTGGGGCCGATTCTAATGCGTCGCATAATACTCTTCCGTCATGCCAAATCGGATTGGCCCGAGCGGGTCGATGATCATGATCGGCCGCTTGCCGAACGCGGCCGACTGGCAAGCCCGCGGATGGGTCAATACCTAGCCAAAGAGAAACTCCGGCCCGACCTCGTCGTAACATCGTCGGCGCGCCGTGCGAGAGAAACGTGGCAGCTCGCGCGGTCCGCTTTCAAGCAGGATATTCCCGAGAAGATCGAACCGCGCATCTACGACGCCGCGCCTTCCACGATCTTTGAAACCATCAAACAAACCCCGCCCGATGTTCGTGTGCTGCTGCTCGTTGGACACAATCCCGGCTTTCACGAACTCGCGCTCAGCCTCATCGGAGAAGCGCGACCGGCAGACATGTCAAGGCTACAGCATAAATACCCGACGGCCGGACTTGCCGTGATCGATTTTGATATCGCGGCCTGGACAGAGCTGCGCGAGCACCTTGGCCAACTCGAACGATTTGAAACGCCGAAATCCGTTCAAGGCAGGTAGCACACACGGTCGGCTCGCTGGGCTCTGCGTCACATCTATAGCCTGTCTGCGGATGGGGAGCACGGAGCTTAATCCAGTCCTTGCGGCCACTGGCGGCCGTTAAGAATGCCGTTGGCTAACGAAATCTCGATGCATGACTTTCTTGATCAAGATCCGCAGGTCAGAGAATATTGCAGAACTAATTGGAATACTAATCTATCAACAATAAGTATTATACGCCGTTTATTAAAAAGATTAATGAAGTCTTAAGGTGCTTGACACTGCTTTTGACAGCGTGCTTATTTTGCTCTGCAAGTTGTAAGACGTTATCAACCGCCCTCCACAATTTGTAGTCTGGCCACAGCTTTAAAAGAGCTCTCGGAAAGGTATAATCGTGTCAAGTAGTAACGTATCACTGATTGAATCCTCGATTGCACCGGCCAGCAGCCCTTTAGTAGAACGACATACAACAATCGATCACTGTCATGCAGTGTGGAGTCAATTTGGATTACGGATCCCGCGTGTAGCGCTTTTTCCGGACGCAGTCGTCCCGCACTCGCGCTACCTTCGCGAAGTGTTTGATGTTGTCGACAACGGCGACGTCGACGCTGTTTTGCTGACCAATGACAAGCAGCTGTTTGCCCTGGACAAGTTCCGCAGCGCGCGCGATTTGTTCCTCGTCCCGGTAATAAATGTAACCGGAAAATCCAGCCCCGCCGCGGACGTGAATTTCAATCTGAGGAACGCTCAATCCTGGGTTGAAACCGCGTCTCGCATCAAGCAGTTCTCCGAGCGGCGGGCCCGTCTGTCGTACCGGTTTCATTCACCCAGTTCACCAGCCGTACGTATGCTTGCATACCTGTTCGTATCAGGGGACGACCTCACCCCGGTGAGACAGCCGGACTCCCCATATTACTTTGCCTATAAGGGCTTTCCGAATACGCGCTCGACGATGCTGGTCGCGGAGGCGCTTGCCGACAAAGGTTGGCTGGAACGGAGCTTTTTTGACCGGCATCACGAATGCGCGGGCTGCCATTCCCATCGTTTGATTGTTCGGGAGGAATGTCCGGCTTGCCATTCGCCGAATCTGTCGGAAGTGGATCTGATCCATCACTATAGCTGCGCAAAGCTGAGCCCGGAAGACGATTTTCGTCGGGGAACTGCGCTGGTTTGCCCGAAGTGCAGCAAGCAATTGCGCCACTATGGCAAGGACTACGACAAACCAGGGCGTGTCGAATTCTGCGGCCGGTGCCAAAAGACAACCTCGGAACCTGCGATCGGCTTCGTCTGCCAGGATTGCGGAATGCGGGTGGATGGCGATGCGGTCAACGTAACTGACGTCTTCTCGTACTCCTTGTCGGATCAAGCTGGAGCATTGCTCGCAACCGAAACGGCCGAAGTCGAGTATTTCCCCAAGGCCCTGTTGCAGGCCTTCCCCGATGAACTCCAGAGGAGAGTTCTTCAGCTCTCCCACTCCAAGGAGTGCGCACCTGATTTCGTCGTCGCGGAAATCCAGTACGGCGCGCGGGACGACTTGCTTCGAAACAAAGGCGAAGCGGCCTTCCGTTCAATGCGAAAACTCTTGGCTGATAATCTTCAGGGATTACTCGGCGACAATGCATCCGTCCACTCATCGCACGACCGGGATTATGTGCTTTTCCTGGGTGTCGACGAAACCGGGCTGGGTGCCTACTCGGCGAGCATGTTGAATCGTTCTGAGTCCGTCCTGTTCGACAAGCTGCATCCTACGTTGCTGGTATTGTGGTCTGGACGTGAAGGAACAGAGCGGTGAACGATCTCGATATTGGATTGTCGTTTCTTCTCAACCAAACAACCGCAAGCCTGGTTGCGGTCTTTTGGTACACGCTGATCTTTGATGTCCCCAGATACGTTCTGCCATTTGCTTTTGCCGCCGTCACGATGCGCAATCGCGCCTCCGGCGATGACCCGGCACCCACGATTCAGGAGATTGCGCCCGCCGGGGTAAGTATCGTTCTCATCGGTCACAACGAGGCCGACTCAATCGGTGCATGTGTTCGTTCCTTGAAGGAACAGTCCTTTTCAGATTTTGAGATCGTCATCGTAAGCGACGGCTCAACGGATGGCATGAGCAAGGTCGCACGGGAAATGGTACGGAACGGAGAGGCCACCTGCATTCTTTCCACGGGCGTTCGAGGCGGAAAGGCGAGCGGGACCAATCTCGCATGCGAGATCGCGCGAGGCGACATCATCATCAATATCGACTGCGATTGTTCATTCGACCGGTTCGCAATCGAGCAGCTTCTGAAGCCGTTTGAAGACCCAAGGGTTGGTGCAGCTTGTGGCGACATTGCCCCACGCAATGCGAATTCCAGCGTCGTTTCGCAGTTTCAGGAAATAGAATATCTGGAGTCCATCTCCGTTGGCAAACGGTTCAGCGCAGCCATCAACCAGGTGACATGCGCCTCTGGCGCCTTCAGTGCGTTTCGCCGGACAGCCCTGCGCGAGGTCGGCGGGCTGGACGTTGGCGGCGGTGAGGATCTCGATGTCACCTTGCGGTTGAGGCAGGCGGGGTGGCGCATTGCCTATGTGCCGGATGCCGTATGCTATACGGATGTTCCCGTCACCGTTTATAGCTACATCCGGCAACGCCTGCGCTGGGAGCGCGACGCGGTATGGATCCGGTTTCGTAAACATCGCCGATTACTGAATCCGTTCAATCCGAAGTTTCGATTGGCCGAAGCCTTTCATCAGTGCGACTTCGTGCTGTTCAATGTTGTCGGGACTTGCATATTTCCCGTCTACGTTGCCTGGGTTGCGATCAATTTCGGTGCGCTTGCTATTCCGATCCTGATTGCGATGCAAATCGCACTGCTGACCTTGGACGCGTTTATGCTGGCGCTATCGTGCTGGACGACCGGGCGTGACACTTTCTGGCGAAACCTGCTGTTCCTCCCCGGCTACTCGATATTCATGTCTTACGTGATGCGAAGCGTGCGCCTCCTGGCCTACATCGACGAGTGGTTTTTCTCCGGATCCCACCGGGACAACTACACCCCCTTAAAAGTCCGTCACGAACGTGCATGGTGAGGCTCCCAAATGAAATATATCCGAAAAAGACTACGCATCGATAACCTCGACAGGCAACAACGATCTGCATCCGGAAGATTGGGCAGGTCGGTATACTTGGCAGTTTTGGTGGCGTTTGCTCTCTGGCTCGGCAATTATCTGGTCGGTAGCATGTTCATACTGTCGGCGGACGGTATTGTCCTGAACCAGCGTTTTGCGGTTTCCGCGAGCTATCCGGCGACAATCACCAAGGTACTCGTCAGCGAAGGGGACAGCGTTACCGAGGGAATGCCCCTCGTTGAGCTCGAATCTTTCGAGATGGTGAAGGAGATTGCCGAACTTTCAGTCCGCACGAGCGAACTTGCCGTAAGGGAAGGCGAATTGCGCGGGAAGGCGACCACAATCATGCAACTCTTGCCGCTGGCGCAGCGATCGGCGCGTGAAAGCAACGACGCAGTTGCTCGCCTTGACCGGGTTTCCGCACGAGGCCTCGTGCTGGGCGAGAGGCGCGACGAAGCTCTGACGGCCAATTTTCAAGCCGCAGAACGTTATTCCGGGCTAACAGCTCAGGCCACGGTCACGGAAAACGAACTTCGGGTTGTCGAGAAGTCCAGGCAAGGCGCCGCCGATGCGGTCAGCAAGCTGGAAGGGATTTATAATCAGGGCAAGATAAGAGCAGCGGCGTCGGGAGTCGTAGGCTCCAAAATCCCGGTCCCGGGACAGGTCGTGCGCCTGGGGGATGAGCTGCTTCAAATCAATGGAGGCAAGTCCTATCTGTTTGCTTATTTGCCTGAACAGTATCTCTTTCCGATCACGGCGGGCATGAAGGTCGAGGTTAGCGGTGGCAACAACCGCACAACCGGAACGATCGAAAAGGTATTGCCCATCGCGGATGCATTGCCTGCAGAATTCCAGAACATGCTTCGGCCGCGTGATCGGTCCCGCCTGATCCGCATCGCACTGCCCGAAAATCACCCATTTGCAATGACCCAGAAAGTGGTCATTCGAGGCTGCGTCGCCGGCTGGTGCTGGGTACAGTAGTCCTGGAGCAGCCGGGGGGCCCTTGAGGCTCTCAAATCATGGCTGGCGAATACGGGCCCGATATGACCGTTAAATTCGCCGCGGGTTGACACCGATGTGTTCACTTGAGGCTGGTCATGATACGCTAGGAAACTGGCATTGAAATGACGCAATGCGCCCCGCTGTTCAGCCCGCATTGCTCTGGGTGTCGATCATTTACAAAGAAGCTGGAGAACGACGATGGGCCTTCGTATAAACGATACTGCACCGGATTTCACCGCCGAGACCACGCAGGGAGAAATCCATTTCCACGATTGGATCAAGGACAGCTATGCCGTGCTGTTCAGCCATCCGAAGAATTTCACACCGGTCTGCACGACCGAACTCGGCTACATGGCTGGGCTTGCCCCCGAATTCGCGAAACGAAACGCCAAAATCATTGGCATTTCGGTCGATCCCGTTGAGAGCCATGACAAGTGGAAGGCTGACATCAAGGCCGCGACCGGTCATGAGGTGGACTATCCCCTCATCGGCGACAGGGACCTGAAGGTAGCAAAACTTTACGATATGCTGCCGGCCGAGGCAGGCGACACATCGGAGGGCCGCACACCGGCCGACAACGCAACCGTGCGTTCCGTTTTCGTTATCGGCCCCGACAAGAAAGTGAAGCTCACGATCACATATCCGATGACGACCGGCCGCAATTTCGATGAGATATTGCGCGCCATCGACAGCATCCAGCTGACCGCGAAGCATCAGGTGGCAACACCTGCCCAGTGGAAACAGGGCGAGGATGTCATCATCACGGCGGCGGTGTCGGACGAGGATGCTACACAACGCTTCGGCACATTCGAGCGCGTGCTGCCCTATCTGCGCAAAACCAAACAGCCGGTAAACTGAGCGCAATCAATCTTTGCCAAGGGAACCTGCCGGACCATGAACATGGGCCCGGCAGCTTGTATCGGATGCCCAAGCAATCTGATAGTGATGAATACTGCTGCTTTTTGAGAAGAGACCCGTCGACTTCCTGAAGGGTACAGGAATGGCAAAGAAAAGCCGAGAGTTAAAGGTTACGCGCATCGAGCGGACAGGTCTCTATGCGGCGCGTCAGTTTCTTGACCGTGCACTTGAGGAAGCGTTGAAGCTTCGGATCCCTTTTGATGTCTATTTTCAAGATCCACTGGTTGCCGAAGAAAACCCCAAGCTAGCATTTGACGAAGATAATTTCGTTCCCTGGGAGCCCGGTATCGGGGATGGACCAACGAGCGCGCGTTTCGCCGTCGTCGATTATGACGGCAGCACCGAGATGCTGTCACCTCCGGCACGTTGGGACGAAAAGCTCAACGCCTTCGTCGATCCGAAGGGAAAAACTCTCAATCGGCACAACAAGGATTCCTTGCAGTTTCACCAGGTTAACGTATGGGCGATTTTGCAACGTGCGCTGGACTTTTTCGAGAATGGTTTTGGCCTTGGACGACCCATTCTGTGGGGGGTTGAAGGCAGCCGATTGATCGTCGTTCCCCATGCTGGCTATGGTGAGAACGCCTTCTACGACCGGCAGAGCAAATCGTTGCAGTTTTACTACTTCGACCGCGACAAGGAGCGCATCTTTACGTGTCTCTCGACCGACATCATCAATCACGAATTCGGGCACGCCGTGCTGGACGGGATACGGCCACACTTCATCGAATCCGTTCTCCCGGAGACGGCAGCATTCCATGAATTCATGGGCGACCTCACTGCCATTTTGATCACATTCCGCAACAACGCCTTTCGTCAGCAACTCATTGCCGAAACAAAAGGGGATCTGGAGAGTGAAAGCACGCTTTCGAAGCTTGCCGAGCAGTTCGGCAAGCATGTTGTGAACAAGCCCTATCTGCGCAGCGCCAGAAACGATCTGAAATATGCGGACGTCGCAAACGATCAGCGACCGCATTTTATGTCGCAGGTCCTCACTGGAGCGATGTTCGACATCGTCCTCCGACTGTCCAAATACTATGTGGCCGAAAGAAATCGCACAGTGCCTCAGGCGTTCTGGGATACTATCCAGCGCATGCAGAACATGGCTGTTCAGCCACTCGATCTGCTCCCGCCCGTTGACGTCACTTTCCGGGACTACGCATTGGCCGTGTTGCGCGCTGAGGAGATCGCCAATCCGACGGACCCCGACGGCTACCGCGTCATGATGCTTGATGTTTTCGAGCGCCGGGGCATCCTCGAACCATCCGAAACTGCCGCACTCAAAATCTCGCATCATGTGTTCGATCGTCTGGATTTGGATGTCTTCTATGACGTCGACAGGATTGCGAGTTCTCGTGCCGAAGCATATCGCTTCCTCGATGATAATCGCAAAGCACTCTTCATTCCCTATGGCGCTGACATCGTCGTCGCTGAACTTTGCACGGCTCAGAAACTCACCCGGCAGGCGCGACGGCAGCCCAGGCAAATTCTGCTTCAGTACATCTGGCGGGAAGATATCATCCTCAAGGGTGATGAGTTTGGCCGCTTCAACGGGCAGATAGCGAGCTTTCTCTGCGGAGGTACGCTTGCCCTCGATGAAAACGGCAACGTCCTGGCATGGGCGCGCAAGCCTGGTACTCTTCCACTTGCCCGCCCAGGCAAAGCGGCTGACGAGGAAGCCCAGGAAGGCAAGAAACGACGTGACGCTTTTCTTGCCGCCTTGGCGCAGCGCATCAAAGCAGGACGTATAGGCACAGCAATCGGTGGCGAAAGAGGATTGCTGGCGAAAAGCGTGGCGCCTCTTACATCGCGCACGGTCAACGGAGCGGTGCGGTTTGAACTCTCACCCCACATTGGCATCCACGACGATGAACATGATGTGCTGGGAGGCCGCTCATGGCAGATAAGCTCCTAGTCAGGGCCTATAATGTTGAGGTCGGCGACTGCTTGTATTGCCGTATTCCGAAAGCACACACCGTCGGCAACATGGTCGATGATTTTCACATATTGATCGATTGCGGATCGGTCGGTGGTATCATCCACCTGAAGGCCGCAATCGAAAATCTGCAAACCATGTTGCCCGATGCAGGGAACAGCAAGAAGCGTCTCGATCTGCTGGTTGTCACGCATGAGCACAAGGACCACATTGCCGGCTTCGATCCGGAGTTCTTCAAGCGCATCAAGATTGAGAACATCTGGATGAGTGCGGCAATGGACCCAGCGCATCCGCAGGCTTCAGCGACCCATCAGCTGCATGACATGGCGACGATTGCCATGCGCAACATCGCGCGCATGAATGTTGCCCTGAGTCCGGAGTTGCAGGACCTTGTCGCGCTCTACGGCATTGACAATGATGGTGCCACGGAAGCCCTGCGAACGACCTTGCCTGCGGCCAATGGTATTGCGCCAACCTATGTTCACGCCGGGATGACGCCAGCCGAGCTCGGGCTATCGTCGCTGACCGGCACGACAATCAAGGTCCTCAGTCCGGAACGCGACATCGATCACTTCTATCTTGGCAAGGATTCCGACGAAATACTTCACGGGTTCTCCTCCTCCATCGTGAGCCTGCGGAACACTTCAAAGAAGAAAACAGAAATGTTTCCCGCAAACATCGGCAAATCAGATTTCCGTCAGCTGCAATCCCGCATGATGTCCGGTGCTTTCGCCTTTGCTGAATTGTCGAGCACCGTCACCAACAACACAAGCGTTGTCCTTCTCATCGAATGGCAAGGAAAGCGGCTGCTCTTCGTCGGCGATGCAGAATGGAATACGACCTTCCGTGAGGCGAAGGCGAATGGTGCCTGGAACGTCATGTGGCACCAGCGCAAGCCAGAGCTGAACGCCGCGATCGATTTCTTGAAGATCGGCCATCACGGCAGCGAGAATGCGACACCCTGGAACGATCAGGCCGATGGGCAGGTGACTGAGCCAAGTGCGATACTCGATGCCATATTACCCTTGCCGGCCAACAATTCCCGCCCCACGGCGAAGGCTGCCGTATCGACAAAACGCAAGAACTACGAAACGATACCACGCTCGGAACTTCTCAAGGAGCTTGGCAGGCGCGTTCAAAACGTACGGAATTATCAGCAGCGTCTCGGAGTCGCTGCTTTCGATCTTCCGAAATATGACGAGTTCGAAAAGAACTGGCTCGATGCCCCTCAACCTTGGCGGACAGATTGCGAGAATGCCCTGAGCGGCAATGATTTTGTCGACATCGAGATTGAGAGCTAATTCAGGCCAGCGCATCCGTACGAGCCGACCTTATCAGTGCCCGATACCGGCGCATGTCTGGATCAGGGACGCGACTTAGCGGTCGTGTCCTTTTCGGGCTCTGATCGCATACCGATGTTGAGTAGTCCTCGCCCATCCCTTCAGCAAGCTGAAATTCTTGGACTGTGCACGGTGGATTGCGCGCATGTTCGTATCAATCGCGACATCGGCGAAGCCTGTCTGACGCAGCAAGTCCGCCACGGCGTCGGCGCGTGCGCCTTTTGAGAAATGCACGCGAGAGAGAATATTGCGATGGGTGTCCAAAAGATCCGGCGAGCGGACCGCGTCGGCCTTCACGATTCCCAAGTGTTGGCAAACAGTGGCAAATCGGACGATCAGCCGCTCCAACCGGTTCGAATTGACGAAATCCCCGTCAACGATGAGCAATGTACCGCCGGGTTTGAGGATGCGAAGCCATTCGGCAAAGGCGGCAGCTGGATTAACCAGCGTCCAGACCAGGTGCCGATTGATGATGGCATCGTATTGGTCCGTTGGCTCCATCGTGTTCTCGGCATCGCCCAGACGGAAAGCAATCCTGCGTCCCCGGGCTTTGGCCTTGGCGCGTGCGAGCTCAAGCATTGGCTCCGCCCAATCGATCCCTGTTACCTCGAAGCCGAGGTCATCCATGAGGTGTGACACGACACCTGTTCCACTGGCGAGATCAAGTGCTTTACGCCCCCTGCCCTCGCCCAGATGCCTGAGGATGAGATGGTGCCATGCGGCACGCTCGTCCTCGGAGAATATCTCGTGCCCGGGCGACTGATCAAAGGTTGCGGCACGCTCCGACCAATAGGCTTTGATTTCGTCACGAAGATTGAAATTGGATCCGTGCGCTAGGTTGTCCATCGTGACGTCCTGTGGGTTTGGCTGGAAGCGTTCTAAAAGATAAATGTTGACGGTTAAAGTCATGAAATAATAGAACGCATCAGCTTTCCACTGGAGTTACGAAGAATGCGTTTTCTTGGCAAGGCGGCTTTGGCTGCCATGGGTCTGACCATTTTCTTTTCCGACCATGCTCTTGCGGAAAAGATCACCATCAAGGATGTGACCGGGCGCGATGTTGAAGTCAACGCTCCAGTCGGACATGTCATTCTTGGGGAAGGCCGGCAGATTTATTTCGTCGCTGCGCTCGATAAGAATGAACCGTTCAAGCGTATAGTCGGCTGGCGCGACGATCTGACAAAGGCGGATCCCGAAAGCTACGCTGCCTATCTCGCGAAATATCCCGACATTGCCAAACTCCCGACCTTCGGGGGCATGAAGGACGGGACATTCGACGTGGAACAGGCGGTCGCATTGAAGCCGGACGTCATCATCATGAATGTCGACGCCAAGACTGCAACGGAAGAAGCAGGCTACATCGAGAAACTCGGCAAAGTGGGTATACCGCTGGTCTATGTCGACTTCCGCGAAAAGCCGATGGAAAACACCGAACCGAGCATGCGCATTATCGGCAAGCTCTTCGGCAAGGAAGCAAAGGCCGAGGAATTCATCAAGTTCCGCGCCGATAATATTGCCAGGGTCACTGACATTCTGACCCGGGAAAATCCGGCGAAACCGCTTGTCTTCATCGAGCGTGCCGGAGGCTATTCTGACGATTGCTGCATGTCATTTGGCAATGAGAACTTTGGCAAAATGGTCGAGTTCGCTGGCGGCACCAATATGGCCAAGGACATCATTCCAGGCACGTTTGGCACGGTCAATCCAGAGCAGATCATAGCCTCGAACCCGGATCAGATCATCATCACCGGCGGCAATTGGCAGGGCTATGTCCCCGGCGGTGACTGGGTCGGCGTCGGCTACGGCGCGGACGAAAAGGAAGCGCTCCGCAAGCTGGAGAACTTGACGAAGCGTCCTGCTTTCACAGGCGTCAAGGCGGTCAGAGAGGGCAATGTCCACGCCATCTGGCACCAGTTCTACAACAACCCCTACCAGTTCGTCGCCATCCAGGAGATCGCCAAGTGGTTGCACCCGGATCTCTTCAAGGATCTGGATCCCGAGACGACGTTTAAGGAATTGCATGAACGTTTTCTGCCGCTTCCGTACAAGGAAGGCTACTTCGTCTCTCTGCGCGCCGAAGGCTAGCGCGCAGCGGCTCCCCGCTTTCTTTAAAGAGGTTTGCAGATCATGACATTGAAGACAACGCTCCTGGCTTTCGTGGCCGCCATCTTGACAATGGCAACTCCAGCCGCTGCTGAAAAGACCGTCATTACCGACGTGGCAGGGCGAAAGGTCGAACTGGAACTGCCGGCAAAGCGCGTCCTGGTTGGCGAGGCGCGACAGATCCATGTGATCGCGGCACTGAAGGGCGAGCACCTGTTCGACACGATCGTCGGCTGGCGCGATGACATGATCAAGAAGGACCCGGACTCATATGAAGCTTACCTTGAGCGTTTTCCGGCGCTCAAGGACCTGCCACAAGTCGGCTATATTCCAAGCGGTACCTTCAGTTTGGAGGGAGCAATCGCCCTCCAGCCGGACGTGCTGACCCTTAACATTGAGGCGCAAAAGTCCGCTCAGGAATCCGGTATCGAGGAAAAGGCGGCCGCTGCTGGTATCGCGATCGTCTATCTCGATTTCCGGGTCGATCCGGCCAAGAACAGTGAAATAAGCGTCGAACTGCTCGGCAGCATCTTTGGCGAGCCCGCGAAAGCACAGGAATTCATCGATTATCGCCGCGCCCAGATTGCGCTCGTCACCGATCGCCTTGCCAGAACAAGCGACCTGGTACGCCCCAAGGTCTTCATTGAACGCTCTCCCGGAATCTCCGGAGACAATGTGTGCTGCCGTACCTTCGGGCCAGCCAATTTTGGTGAGATGGTGGAACAGGCAGGCGGCCATAACATCGCGAACGACGTGCTGAAAACCACCTTTGGCGATCTCAACCCCGAGCAGATCATCGTCAGCAATCCCGACCATGTGATCGTCACGGGCGCCAACTGGGCAGCCGAATCCGACATCAACCAGTTCGTTCACGTCGGACGCGGCGCTGATCCTGCCAACGCCCGCAACAAGCTGGAAGCCTTGATGCAGCGCCCCGCCTTCTTCAGCCTCGCAGCGGTAAAGAATGGCAAGGTTCATGCCGCCTGGCACCAGTTCTACGGTGTTCCGTACGAGTTCATTCCGATCCAGCAATTTGCCAAATGGTTTCATCCCGAGTTGTTTGCCGACATCGATCCCGACAAGACCTTCCGGGAGTTCCATGAACGGTTCCTGCCGGTCACCTACAAGCCGGGATACTTCGTGTCCCTTCCTTCCGGTGGAGAGTGATGGTCACTGTGGCAGATAAAATTGCAGCCGCAGAAGGGCACGGTCGTTACCGTGCCCTGGTCTTGCGCCGGTTGCTGCTGATTGGCGGCTTGTGCATTGCACTGTTCCTCTCTGTCGCCATCGACATGGCGCTCGGCCCGGCAAACTACGCGCTTTCCGATGTGCTTAAGGCCCTGTTCCAGTCGAGTACAGTCAGCGACCAACTTCGGGTTGTCATCTGGGATATCCGAATGCCGATTGCTCTGATGGCGGTAACCGTCGGAGCCTCGCTTTCGGTTGCAGGCGCGCAGATGCAGACGATCCTCGCAAACCCGCTGGCCAGCCCGTTCACGCTTGGCATATCCGCGGCGGCCGGGTTCGGCGCAGCACTCGCCCTGGTTGGCGGGATCGCAGTATTTCCGGTAGCAACGCAGTTTATGGTGCCGGTCAACGCCTTCCTTATGGCGATGCTGGCAGCGCTTTTCATCCATTTCGCATCAACCATGCGCGGCGTGACCGTTGAAACTATCGTCCTTCTCGGCATCGCCCTGGTCTTTACTTTCAATGCGCTCCTGTCGCTGCTCGAATATCTCGCCTCCGAGCAGGCCCTCGCGGCAGTCGTGTTCTGGACCATGGGAAGCCTTACCAAGGCCACCTGGCCAAAGGTTTGGGTCACCGCGGCAGTTCTCGTTGTGACACTCCCGCTCTTCGCCCGCCGCGCCTGGGCATTGACGGCCTTGCGGCTCGGCGAAGACAAGGCAGCCAGTTTTGGCATCAATGTTCGCCGCTTGCGGCTTGAGACCATGATGACGGTGAGCCTGCTCGCCGCCATACCGGTTTCCTTCGTCGGCACGATCGGCTTTGTCGGTCTTGTTGGTCCGCATATCGCGCGCATGCTTGTCGGTGAAGATCAACGCTTCTTCCTGCCGGCGTCGGTGATTTGCGGTGCGCTTCTCTTGTCGACCACCTCCGTCGTCAGCAAGACGCTCATCCCAGGCGCTGTCCTCCCCATCGGCGTCATCACGGCACTTGTCGGCGTTCCGTTCTTCTTTGCGCTCATTTTCACACATCGGAGGCGTTCATGGTAGGGTTGGCGCTTGAAGGCCTCGGGGCCCGATACGGCAAACGCATCGTCCTCTCCGGGGTGAACACCGGATTGCTGTCTGGCGGCGGCATGACCGCTGTGATCGGACCGAATGCGGCAGGCAAATCAACCCTGTTCAAGCGCATTGCCGAACTGACGTCGGGACCGGGCCTCGTGCATCTGTCCGGCACCGCCGAGGGCAAGGATACCATCTGCTATATGCCGCAGGACACGGGAGTCAACGCAGTGCTTACCGTTTACGAGTCGATTCTGCTCGCATCCAAGCAGGGTTCAGGCTGGAAAGTCCATGACAGCGAACTACACGAAATCGACCGTATCCTCAGTGCGCTGAGGATCGACGATCTCGCCTTCCGCAGCCTCGGCGAATTGTCTGGCGGTCAGCGGCAACTCGTATCGATTGCCCAGGCACTCGTGCGCAAACCGGAAATCCTGCTAATGGATGAACCGACATCGGCGCTGGATCTTTTTCGTCAGGTGGAAGTCCTCAGCTTCATGAAGAGCCTCTCTGCCCGCTCGAACATGGCCGTGATGATTGCACTGCATGATCTCAACCATGCCTTGCGCTACTGCGACAATACAATTGTCATCGCCAATGGAACGATGATCGCCAGCGGTCCGACCAGCGACGTTATTACGCAAGAGCTGCTGCGCGACATATATCGCGTCGATGCCCGGATCGAGAATTGTTCGCAGGGACGGCCTGTCATTATTGTCGACGGATCATTGACCTAGCCGAAGCACGCCTGTCGCAATCACAACTCACCGAGTTGCACGAGCATCCAGCACATGCCTGCCACGGCTATCGCCAGGAGCGAGGCGATCCAGACGTGAACGCCAAACCTGACCGTTCCCAAGGCCGACGCATAGACAGCCTTGGCCACGGTATTGGAAAGCACCGCAAGACCTATTGCCAGTGATGCAGTTTGAGGTGAAAGCGTTGAGAGCATGCCTGTAACCGTTACTGTCGCGGCATCCACGTCGGCAAGACCAGACAATGCGGAAGCAATCAGCAGGCCCCCATCGCCAAAGAACTGGCTCGCAACGCGAACGAGAAATCCGACCCCGACAAGCAGCAATGCCATTTTGACGACCTCGACGAGGTCGAAGGGATTTTTCACACTGAGCTCGGGATGTTCCGCAGCGCTCCGTCTTGCTATCAGATAGGCGTATCCCAACATGGTCGCCGCTCCACCAACAAGCACGGGCAGCAACAGCATGGTGAGGGGACGTGCCAACATGGCCACCAGGAACATGGTGCGAAGCATGGAGACACCCCCTGCACTGATGGCTCCGGCAGCGAGAGGCCGGGCCAGGTCTTCTGTTAAAGACCGGCGAGCGTTCGAAACTGTTGTTGCCGTGGACGAAATCAAACCTCCAACGGCTCCTCCGACGATTTCCCCCGTGGCGCTTCCGAGAATGCGCACGGCGGCGTAACCGCAAAAGGAAATTGCAGCGAGTGCAATGACCATCGTGAGGATTCTTGACGGCGAAATGCCACCGAATGGTCCGATTGGCTCGGACGGGACAATCGGAAGGATGACGAACGTCAGGGCGAGAAGAATCACCGCTGAACGCAGTTCCGTCCAGCGAAGTTTTCGCATGGCTGCATGCAGAAAATCCCGGCCCGCGAGCACGGCGACTAGCGTAACCCCTCCTGCCGAAGCGACCGTCATATCTCCAAGGACGGCGACAACAGCGAAGGCGAATGTCAGCATCGCCGCAACCACAGATGTCACGCTATAATTTTGCTCGGCAATCGCCTCACGCAACTGAAACAGCGTGAATACGAAAGTAAGTGTAATCAGAAACCCGATGATGATTATTCCAGAGAAACCTCCGGGAGGCGTGATCGAATGCTCGATGAGGCCAGTTGCGCCGCCCAGCATGCCGATCAGCGTAAATGTGCGGATTCCAGCGGTGCGGCTACCGTCGTCCTCATCCTTTTCACGCCAGTGTCGCTCGACGCCGACAGCTGCGCCGATCGCGATCGCCAATCCCATACGTTGAAATATTTCAAAGTCTTCCATGATAGGAATATCCGCCCGATACTCCCCTCTCGTCAATCGATGCGGATTCTATCAGATCACAATCTCGGGCAGTTCGGTTTTCGCAGCCGTCTGCAGGTGTTCAGCCTCTTCCTGCTCAATCCACCGATAGGGAGAACGCAGCCGCGTTCCGACCGGTCCCCAGTTGCCGATGGCAGCGAGCAGCTTGTCGAGTGCCGCATTGGAATAGCCAAACTTCTGCCTGAACGGCACGATATGCTCGTCCATGAACCTGCATATTCGCTGCTCGATCTCAAGCGCAGCACCAATGTCGTTCTGCATCAGTTCCGTCCAGTGTTGCGCGCCGCGTGGGCTGAGGCAGGCAACATTCGAAAATGACCCGGCAGCCACCCCTTCCCCGACTCCGGTTGCGAGATGGTGTCCGGGAACGAACAATGAGACCCCGTGCACGTGCTGCCGGGCATCGGCATACCAGTCCTTGCCGCCATCGGCGAGCTTCACTCCGACGACCCCCGGTGTGTTGGCCAGAACGACGCCGAGTTCCGGCAGCGAAAGCACACGCTTTGCGTGGGGCGGATTGTAGAGGATCAGCGGGATTCCGTTGGCAGTGTCACTTGCCCTGTTCAGGAAGTCGATCGCTTCCTCGTTGGTTACGGGCCACCAGTCCGGCAATATGACCTGGATGGCGGCAGGCTGCAGCACCGCGGCGCGACGCACGCGATTGAGCATGATTGCCGGGTCGGGCTGGCAGGCGCCGATGATGAACGGCATGCCCGCTTTTTGGCAACGCTCGGCCAGCATCAGCTGAATGCGATCGAACTCTTCCTCAGTCTGGTTGTGGAATTCGCCTGCGGTGCCGTTGGAGTAGATGCCATCGACCTTCGCGTCGATCAGGATATCGATTTCGACGCCGAGTTTCCTGAACTCAATCGCATCGTCCGCCTCGATGGGCAGCAGCAGGCTGGCCCAATTGCCCCTGATCGCATGTTCTCCTGATTTCACATTGAGCTCCTAGTTCAGATCGTCGCGGATACAGGCCTTGAAGTGGCCCGGCCCCACTTCGCGCAATTGCGGCACCGCGCCACCGCAGGCCTCAAGCGCGTTCGGACAGCGCGTGCGGAACACGCAGCCGCTTGGCGGGTTGGCCGGGCTCGGAATGTCGCCTTTCAAGATCTGCCGGTTACGCGGTGCATCGGGATCTGGCGACGGGATCGCCGAGAGGAGCGCCCGTGTGTATGGGTGCTGCGGCCGCGCATAGAGGTCAGCGCTCGGGGCAATCTCCATGATCCGGCCCAGATAGAGCACGATGACCCGGTCGCAGATATATTCGACCACCGCCAGATCGTGCGAGATGAACAGCATGGTGAGGCCGAGCCGCTGCTGCAGATCGCGCAGAAGATTGATCACCTGCGCCTGGATCGACACATCCAGCGCCGACACCGGTTCGTCGGCGACAATGAATTCCGGCGCGAGCGTCAGCGCGCGTGCAATGCCAATGCGCTGGCGCTGGCCGCCTGAGAATTCATGGGCATAGCGATTGATCGCGTCTGCCGGCAGGTCCACCTGTTCCAACGCGGCGCGCGCCCGGTCAACACGCTCCTTGCGCGTACCGATGCTCTGGATGTTCAGCCCCTCCGTCAGGATTTCGCCGATCGTCATGCGCGGTGAAAGGCTCGCGAACGGATCCTGGAAAATATACTGCATTCGGGGCCGCGTCCGCCGCATCTGCGAGGACGACAGCTTGGTAAGCTCCGTTCCGTCGAATTGAACGCTGCCGGAGGAAGGTTCCACAAGCCGTAAAACGGAGCGCCCGATCGTCGTCTTGCCGCTGCCGGACTCCCCGACAAGCCCCACGACTTCGCCTTTGGCGATATCGAAAGAGATGCCTTCGAGGATGTTGAGCCGCGTGCCGCGCGAGACATAATGCTTGGCGAGGTCGCGGACAGAAATGAACGGCGCAGCTGTCATTGACCGACCTCCTGCCAGCGGATGCAACGGCTTTGATGTGCGGGATCGACGGCGGCGAGCCCCGGCACCGCCACCCGGCAGGCGTTGATCGCAAACCGGCAGCGCGGCGAAAATGCGCAGCCATCCGGCATGTTCGCAAGGCTCGGCATCACGCCGGGGATAGCCGCCAGTTTTTGTCCGGCATGTTTCAAGCGCGTCGCCTCCCCTAGCCGCGGCATCGAGGCGAGCAGGCCGAGCGTGTAAGGATGGCGCGGGTTGCGGAAGACCTCAGCGACCGGACCTTCCTCCACAATGCGCCCCGCATACATGACTGCCACGCGGTGCGCGATCTCCGCCACCACACCGAGATTGTGGGTAACGAAGAGCACGCCCATGCCACGCTCGCGCTGCAACGTCAGCAAGAGGTCGAGGATTTGCGCCTGGATCGTCACGTCGAGCGCGGTCGTCGGCTCGTCGGCGATCAGCAATACCGGGTCGCAGGCCAGCGCCATGGCGATGGTTGCGCGCTGTCGCATCCCACCCGAAAGTTCGTGCGGGTACTGCCCCGCCCTTCGCCTCGCGTCGGGAATGCCAACCTGTTCCAGAAGCGCGATGGCCGCATCCATAGCCGGCTTGCGACTGGCGTTGCGGTGGATGCGAATGGGTTCGGATATCTGATCGCCGATCGTGAAAACCGGATTGAGGCTGGACATCGGCTCCTGGAAGATCATGCCGATATCATCGCCGCGGATTTTCCGCATCTGCTGCTCGTCCAAAGCGACGAGATCCCGCACCGAACCATCCTTGCTCCTGAAGCGAATGCTGCCGGCCGCTATTGCGCCGACATTGCGGGTCAGCAACCGCATCACCGACAGGCTCGTCACCGATTTGCCCGAGCCTGATTCGCCCACCAGCGCAACGGTCTCGCCAGCGGCTACGGTCAAATCAAGGCCGTTGACAGCCGTGATCTCGCCGCCGCGGGTCCGAAAGATCGTCCGCAATCCGCGGATATCAAGGATAGGTTCGAAGGGCGCGTTCATTTCCTGTCTCAGCCAAGCAGGCCTGTTGACCGCAAAATCACATCGATCCTTGCAGTCTCGGCTTCGTCGAGCGCCGCGCGCGGCCGCGGCATGACGTTGGTGGCGATGACCCCGAGGCTGCGCATCGCGGTCTTGAAGGCGCCGGCACCGGAAGCACCGTCGCTGACCCTGCCCTGCGCAACCCATACGATCTCGAACAGGCGGCAAAGACGCTCCTGTTCCTTGCGTGCGGCAGCCCAGTCGCCGCGCTGGGCGGCATCCCAAAGCCGCACATAGCCATGCGGGTCAACATTGGCGAGCCCCGGCACCACGCCATGGGCGCCCATCTGCAGCGCATTGTCGACGACGATCTCGGAACCCGTCATCAGGAAGACGTCTCTGTACTCGGCAAGATCGAGCAGCGCGTAGCGGAAATTGCCATCATCGCCACTGGAGTCCTTGATGCCGATGATCACGCCTTCCCTGGCAAGCGTCGTTACTGTCGCGCGCGCCAGCTTGACGTGCACGCATACCGGGATGTCATAGGCTACCAGCGGAATGTCGACGGCGTCCCTGATATAGCGGAAATGGTCCAGCGTCTCGGACTGGCTGGTGACCGTATAGAATGGCGCCGTCACAACCACGGCAGCAGCCCCGGCGGCTTTGGCAATCCTGGCGTGGTTGATCACACGATCCGTCGTCGGATCGATAACACCCGCTATCACCGGCACGCGTCCATTGACCACTTTCACCGTATGCTCAAGGATTTCCTGCCGCGTCCGCTCATCGTGGAACACCACCTCGCTGGTCGAGCCAAGGACGAAGACGCCATGGCTCCCTCCCCCGATCAGGTGTTCGAGAACCCGCGTGTAGGATGGATAGTCGACCGTGAAATCCGGATTGAGCGGCGTTACGACGGGAGGAACAACCCCATGGAATTTTGTCATTTTGCTTTCTTTCGTTGTCAGTTCAGTTCGGCACGGGGATCGAATGCGTCCCTCAGACCATCGCCTATGAAGTTGATTGCAAGGACGGCAAGGACCAGCGCTCCACCGGGGAACAGCCATTGCCAGGGAAATTGTTCGAGCACCGCCGTTGAACGCGCCGCATTCAGCATGTTGCCCCAGCTGGCAGCGGGAGGTGCAATGCCGAGCCCAAGAAACGACAATCCCGCCTCGAGCAGGATCGCGTTGGCAATCTGCAGCGTGGCGTAGACGACGAGAATATCGATCGAGTTCGGCAGGCCATGCCGGAACAGCAGATGTCCCAGCCCGGCCCCCATGCCGCGCGATGCCATCACGAAATCACGCTCGCGCAGTTCGAGCAGGCGTGAGCGGATCATGCGCGACAGTAGCGGCCACGAGAGCAGCGAGATAACCAGAACCGTCGGCCAGATACCCGTGCCGGCAATCGATGCCAGTACCAAGAGAAAGATCACCGGCGGCAGCGTCATGACCAGATCGACAAAGCGCATCGTCACAGCATCGGTCCAGCGCCCTGCAAGCGCCGAGATGGCGCCGACAAGAAAGCCAATGATCGCCGATATCACTGTGGAGGCCACCGCCACAAGGAGCGAAATACGTCCGCCCTCGAGTACTCGGGCGAACACGTCCCGACCGACACCGTCGGTGCCAAACCAGTGTGTCGCCGTTGGTCCGCTGTTCATGGCGAGAAGATCAATGTCGTTTGGCTTGAACGTCCACCACAAAGGATAGGACAAAATGAGCAGCAACATCGGCACGATAACGCCGACACCGAAAAGCGCCGCCCGGTTGTGCCCGAAGCGATGGAACGCGCGGGCGGTCGGTCCGGGGCTCGGGCGCGGTGTTCGAGCAAGCATCTCAGCCCACCTTGATGCGCGGATCTATGACCGCATAGGTGATATCGGTCAAGAGATTGACGACGATGACGCAGGCCCCGATGATCAGCGTCGAGCCCATGATGACAGGATAGTCGCGTGTCTCGACCGCATTGACGAGAAGCAACCCCATTCCCGGCCAGTTGAACACACTTTCGATGAAAATCGCGCCGCCGATCGCAAGTCCGATCGTCGATCCGATCAGCGTCACGACAGGCAGCAGTGCATTGCGCAAGGCATGCTTGGCGATGACCCAGAATTCCTTGACGCCCTTGGCACGCGCCGTGCGGACATAGTCCTGGTTGAGCACTTCCAGCATCGAAGCGCGCGTGTAGCGCATGATCAGCGCGGCTTGGGCAATGGAAAGCAGTGCCGCCGGCAGGACCAGATGATGCAGCAGGTCGCCGATGGAGAATTCGGCGCCGGGTGTCAGCATGCCCCCCGACGGTGCCCAATTCAGGGAAACGGCGAAGATATAAAGGCCGATCAGCGCACTCAGGAATGGCGGGCTGGAAATGCCCGCTAGCGCAAAGACCGAGAACGACAGATCCGCGACGGAATTCCGCCGCACCGCGCTGACAACGCCAGTAATGATGCCGGCCATGATGGCCATGACCAGCGCAGAACCCATGAGCAGGACTGTT
This sequence comes from Phyllobacterium brassicacearum, assembly GCF_003010955.1. GTDB lineage: Bacteria > Pseudomonadota > Alphaproteobacteria > Rhizobiales > Rhizobiaceae > Phyllobacterium > Phyllobacterium brassicacearum. Next base: position 93,568 of record NZ_PGGO01000007.1, on the reverse strand, counting down.
GGCGCGATGCGCGACAGCACCAGGCTTAGCACCGGCTGGTCCTGCCGCTTGATCGAGAAGCCCAGATTGCCGGTAAGCGCCTCCCTGAGCCACGCCACATATTGTACCGGCAAGGGCTGGTCGAGCCCGAGCTGGCTACGCAGGTCCGATAGCTGTGCTGGGGACATCGGTATGTTCGGATCGATATAGGCATCGATCGGATCACCGGGCGTGAGCCGCAGGAGCAGGAAGATCAGCATGCTCAAGGCGATGAGCATGCCGGCTCCGATCAACAGGCGGCGAAGGCTGTACTGAAGCATTTTGATTCCATCTTGCCGGGGTGACCTAGGTCACCCCGCACTTTCAAGGGCTCGACTATTCGCCGATCGACCATTTCTCCGGATGGGCCGCGTAGGGTCCACCCCCCGGAGCCGGTGTCCAGATGAAATCCTTGAGCTTTGACGACACAACGCCATAGCGGTTCGCCACCCACATGGTTGCCCATGGCAGATTCGCATTCATCACCTTGCACACATCCTGGTAGCGGGCATCGCGTTTGGATGCATCCGGTTCGGCAAGTGCCGCATCAAGGGCTGAATTCAGTTCCGGCATGCGCGCCCGAACGACGTTCGGGCCTGCAGGCGGAATCTGCTTTTCATTGAGGCCGACATTGATGCTGCCCGCGTCCGGCCCGTTCTGCAGACCCGCATAGACCATCTGGAACTGCGCAACATCGGGCTTCGGATTAAGCACGATGCTGTTATAGGTCGGCGTATCGACTGCGCGCGGCACGACATTGATCCCGACCTGCGCCAGCATGGCCTGCACCGCGGCAAGCACATTGGTCGCCAGCGGCGTGGTGTAATAGGTCAGAAGTGTAATCGGCTTGTCGCCGTTGATGTCGGCCCAGCCAGCTTCTTCGAGCAGCTTCTTCGCCTTCTCCGGATCATAGCCATATGTGTCGATACCCTGCGGTATCAGCTGGTCGACGACATAGGCACAGTTTGCCGGTTTGGCAGCACCGGCATAGAGACTCTGGATAATTGCATCGCGGTTAATCGCATACATTACGGCCTGGCGGACACGCACGTCCTTCCAGATCGGGGACTCATGGTTGAAGCCGAGATAGTTCACGACATAGGAATCGCCTTCGATCACTTTGAAGGCCTCATCACCCTTGAACGTCGACACATCATTCGAGTCGACGTAGGTGAACTGGATTTCACCCGCACGCAATGCCGCGATAGCGGCCGCCGGATTGGCAAAATACCGGTTGATCACACGCTCGAGCGCCGGCTTTCCTCCGCGGTAATCGATATTGGCAGCAAGTTCGACATACTGGTCAGTGACGTATTTGGTGAATTTGAATGGTCCAGTACCGATTGGCGCAGTCGACCACCAGCTGTTCTTGGCAAGCTGGTCGACAGGAATGGCGGCCAGAGCATGCTCGGGCAGCATCATCACCTTGGTCATCGTATCGAGCGTGCTTGCGCTCGGAGCACTCAGCTTCACCACCAATGTGTGCTCGTCCGGCGCTTCCACTGACGCAATCGCTTTCAACCGCGCAGCAAGCACGGACCCCGATCTTGCATCCATGGCGAGTCCCATGGTGAACTTCGCATCCTTGGATGTGAGCGGCTTGCCGTCATGCCATTTGGCATCAGCCAGCTTGAAAGTGTAGGTCAGCTGGTCTGCACTCACCTCGTAGGAGTCCGCCAAGACGCCAACCACCTTTTGCAGCTTCTCGTCATAGGCGACCAACGGCTCAAAATAGACGCTGAGCCAGGTAAATCCGGCGGTCGCCGCAAGCGGGTTGAAATTGCCCTGGAAACCTCCCGGTCCCACGTCAAACCCGCCTGAAAGCGTCGCTGCCTGCGCCGGTCCTGTCGAAAGGCCGGCCGCTCCCGCCAGCGCAACGGATATCGCCAGCGCCGAGGCTATTATTCTCAGTTTCATGGTATCCTCCCATTGGATGAATCGATCTTGTTATGTGCAATCACCCGAGCGATTCCCTCGTAATGACTGTCGAGACGGTTGCGTGCGTCTTCGAGATTTCTGGCTTCGACCGCATCAACGATTGCTTCGTGGTGGCGCCACGTAGCCATCGGATCGGTGTTTTCGAGATTGACGAAGTCGGACGCCTTGTAGAATGCGAGCCAGAACACCTCGATGAGCCGCACCAGCGTCTCATTGCCCTGGCAGCGGAACAGCAATCTGTGAAACTGCCTGTCCTCCTCGACGAATGCCTCATTGCGTTCAGCATGGACGCGCATCTGGGCAACGACCTGCCGCAGCTCGCGGATATCTTCGTCGGGAATCAACTGCAGTGTCTTGCCGATGAGCCCGACTTCCAGCGTGCGGCGAATTTCGAGCACTTCCTCGACCTGGCGCAGTGCATCGCCGAGACCATAGGCGAGATTGTCCAAAAGCGGCTCGAAGGAGAATGCCTTGACGAACACCCCAACCCCTCGCCTCGACTCCAGCACTCCCAGCGACTCCAACGCCTTGATCCCTTCACGAAGGGAGTTCCTGCTGACACCGAGCTGATTGGCAAGCTCTCCTTCCGGCGGCATGGGCGCGCCGGCTTCGAGACCGTTTTCATTGATGTAAGCGCGCAGGCTCTCCTGCACGGAAACGTGGAGCAAGGGCGCGCGATGCAAAGGCTTCAGCGATTTGAGGGTCATCATTGTCCCGATCTTCTCAATGCCGACTACATAACCACTTGTAGGATATCTGTCAACAGGACATTGTCGATCCCAATATGAACAAGGTTCGATGAAATCGCTTGTAGTACTCGCAACGCTATCTGATAGAGTTGCCCTCAGAGATGCCTGGAGGAAGAATGACCAGCAAGAATGTCGAGCCGCTGCGCCCCCTCGGACGCGGGTCGGGAACACTGATTTCGCCTGCCTCGGCAGCGCGCTGGCTGATCGTCGCCATTATTGTCGCCGGCATCTATTTCTTTCACGGTTTCCTGGTTCCCGTTCTTGCGGCGCTCGTCATTGCGTTTGCCAGCTGGCCAGTCTTCAGGCGTCTGCGGATGGCACTGGGTGGCAACAAGACCGTTGCTGCCATCGCTGCGATCCTGCTTCTGCTCACATTTATCATCGTCCCGGTCGCCCTGGCAGGGGTCTACGCCGGCAATGAAATTAGCGAGTGGGTAAAATGGGCGGTCGAAGTCAACAGGTATGGCGCCCCACCGCCGCAATGGATCGTAGGACTGCCGCTCATTGGTGAGTGGCTCAGTCAAATGTGGGTTCAGCATGTCGGGCCTCCAGGCGCCCTTGGCCATCTCCTGCAAATCGGTACCGGCGCGAACTTCGGAAGCATCTACCGGGCGGTAGTCATCGCCGGTGGCGGTGCATTCACTCTGCTCCTGACGACGATCTTCATGCTCATCGCCCTCTTCTTCATCTTCAAGGATGGCGAAGCATTCGCGGAACAAATCGACCGGTTGGGGGAGCGGCTGTTGCCAACGCGCTGGGAGCGCATATCGCGTGTTGTCCCGGCGACCATCAGTTCGACCGTCACAGGCATGACCATCATCGCCATCGGCGAAGGTGTTGTCCTTGGAGGCGCCTACTGGATTGCTGGTGTTCCGTCACCGGCAACGCTCGGAGTTATCACGGCAATCATGGCCCTGGTTCCGGGCGGCGCGCCACTGTGCTTTTCGCTCGTCTCCCTGTATCTCGTCGGTAGCGGCTCGCCATTGGCGGGTCTGTTGCTGTTCATTTGGGGTTCGACGGAATTGTTCATCGTTGACAAGACGCTGCGCCCCAAACTCGTAGGCGGCCCCGTCAAGCTGGCGTTCCTTCCGACCTTCTTCGGATTGATTGGCGGCGTGAAGACGATGGGGTTCCTCGGACTGTTTATCGGACCAGTCCTGATGGCGCTGCTGGTGGCGATCTGGCGGGAATGGCTGCGGGAAATCGGCGCCGATGAGCGGGATGAGCCTCTCACGGCTGATAACACAGCACTCACCCTGAACGACACCAATAGCAATATCAAGGAATTGAGCGCCGGTTATCAGAGAAAAAGCGACTGAGTGCTCTACCGGCCGATGGCCTCGCCCGTGCTCTTCAGGAAGAAGTGCATCTTTTCAGGGTCGATTGGTACGTTGATGATATCATCATGGACGATCGCAGAACCGGCCGGCACCTGTGCCGTAAAGGCGGCAGAACCCGCCGTGCCAATGGCAAGTGTGTGAGGTCCAAGCGGTTCGACGTCAGCGACCTTCACCGGGATTGTCGGGAAGGAAGGAACCGCCGTCATGGTGTGCTCCGGGCGGATGCCCAGCACGACAGGATTACCGACCGCATCGGCAAGTTTGCCGGAGCGGCTTGGTGGAATGGGAACCAGGACGCCATCCGCGGTACGGAATTCCAGTGCAGTGCCGCTCTGCTCCAGTGAGCCCTCCAGGAAATTCATGCTTGGCGCACCGATGAAGGCAGCGACGAACAGGTTCTTGGGCAGCTCGTAAAGCGTTATCGGATCCGCCGCCTGCTCGATACGGCCCTGGTTCATCACCACCACACGATCGGCCATGGTCATGGCTTCCACCTGATCATGGGTTACGTAGACGATAGTGGTTTGCAGCCGGCGGTGCAGGAGTTTGATTTCGGTACGCATTTCGATGCGCAGCTTGGCGTCGAGATTGGACAGGGGTTCGTCAAAGAGGAACACGTCGGGCTGGCGGACAATGGCACGGCCAATGGCAACGCGCTGGCGCTGACCACCCGAAAGAGCGTTCGGCTTGCGATTGAGATAGGCCCCCAGATTAAGAATGCGTGCCGCTTCGGAAACTGCCTTTTCGATCTCGGCCTTGGTCGTACCGCGCACCTTCATGCCGTAGCCAATGTTTTCGGCAACAGTCATATGCGGATAAAGCGCGTAATTCTGGAACACCATCGAACAATTGCGCAGGCCAGGACGAAGGGCTGTCACATCGCGGTCGCCAATGCGGATTTCACCCGATGTGGCCTGTTCCAATCCTGCGATCATCCGCAAGGTGGTGGTCTTGCCGCAGCCGGAAGGGCCAACGAGAACTACGAACTCCTTGTCCGCGATCACCAGATCAAGCGGCGGAATGACCGAAACGCCGCCAAAAGATTTGGTGACCTGCTGCAAGCGCACTTGGGACATGCTTTGTCCTTCTCCAAGAGAGTTGAAAACCCGCCCCGGTATATGTCCGGGGCGGGAAAGATAGCGCCCACTTATTTCTGCGGCAGGCCCATGGATGCACGATAGGCAGCAAGCTGCTTGTCGCGTCCAAACTCATCCGTCAGCTTGTTCCACTGGGCTGCGACGCTGTCGAGTGCCTGCTGCGGTGTGACTTCGCCTGCAAGCGCCTTGGAAAGCTCGATCTCGAGGATTTCGGTATAGGAGAAATAGCCCGGCAGACGCATGTCGAGAGCGACATTCTTTGCCGTCACCGAGTCCTTCTGGGCGCCGAGATACTCCTTCGCCTCGCGTTCGCTGAACAGTTTCGACCACAGATCGATTTTGGTTGTGTGCGAGATGCGGTAAGGGTTCACACCCGTCCCGCCAGTGATCGCGGCCTGGCCGGAGACTTCGGGGCTTGAGAGATATTTGATGTAATCCCACGCAGCTTCCTGCTTCTTGGAAGAAGCTGGAACTGCGGCCTGCCAGCCGCCAAACGCCATGAACGGTGACTCCACAACGTGGTCGAACTTGTCCCACTTCTTGGTCTTGTAGTTCCAGATCTCATCAGAGCCGGGCAGCAGGGCCGATCCGACATTTCCGGAGACTTTCGACTGCTTCGGATCCGCAGCGATCACACCAGTATCTCCCCAACCGATCGACTCGGCTGCCTGGCCGCCGGCAAAGGCCGCATTCACTTCGCCGAAGGAGAAGTTCAGCGCGTTGGGCGGCGCCAGCTTTGACGAACGGATATATTCCTCAAGACCGCGAACCCAGCCAGGATTGTTGATCTGCGTATCCATCGTGTCCGGATCAAAGAACATGGAGCCCTTGTGATCGGGATGATTGGTGTAGGGGGCTGCATGGCTGAAGAAGAACCAGAACTGCTGGCCGCCGCGGCGGAATGCTTCGGCAGTGCCCCAGACACCCTTGTCGGGTTGCTGGAAGAACTCGGCGATGTCGAGATATTGCTTCCAGGTCTTGGCCGGCGCCAGATCATAGCCGTACTTTTCCTTGAAGGCCTTCTGGTTGTCCGGGTTTTCGAAGAGATCGATACGGTATGTATAGGTATGCACGTCACCGTCCATGGTCTGCGACAGGACCTTGCCATTCCAGACCATCAGCGATTCCCGATAGACAGGTGCTATGTCTTCCCAGTCAGCCCCCGACTGCATCGCCGTCGGCATTTCCGATAGATAGTCGGTGAAATCCGGTGCCCAGGCCGGCGCAAAGGCGATGACGTCGAAAGTGTCCTCACCCGATGTCAGCGACGTGACGATCTTTGGATAGAGTTCAGACCAGGGGAACTCCACCACATTGACCTTGCCGCAGGTCTTCTGTTCCCAACCCTTGGCGGCAAGCTGCAGCGCCGAGGCGATATAGGGGCCGGTTTGGGTCGTGGCCGACAAAGTCACACCCGTGTAGTCCGGGTCGCATGCCAAAGCCGACGTGGCGCCGGACATCGCGAACAATGCCACGGCCGTTGAGCCTAATAGAAATTTCCTCATGTGTTTCCTCCCTGGATAAAATGACGAAATGTGGATGGACGGTCACTTGATCGCACCCAAAAGCAGACCTGACCGCATCAGCCTGCTCAAAATGCCCGCCATGATGACCATGGGTATGATTGCAACCAGAGCGGCTGCCGATATTGCCCACCATTCATCGCCCCGCTGGCTGTTTTGTCCGGCGACAAGAATGGGGAGCGTCTGCCACCTCGAACTGGTGAGGAAGAGCGCAAAGAGAAACTCGTTCCATACGAAGGCAAGCGTGATCATGAATGTCGCAATCAGTCCCGGCTTGGACATGGGCAGCACGATACCGAAGAAAATGCGCCAGGTCGGAACGTTGTCGACCATCGCCGCCTCTTCGACTTCGACCGGCAGGGCCTCAAAAAAGTCGCGCATCAGCCAGATCACGATCGGCAGCGAGAAGGCGACATAAGCAAAGGTCAGCCCGATATACGTATCGACCAGCTTGAACCCCATCTTGCCGATTTCCGTATACATAAGGAACAGCGCGAAGGCGGCGACGATCGGCGGAAACATGCGCTGGCTGACGAACCAGAACACAATGTCGCTGTTGCCCAAAACCGGCCCGGGAAGCCGTACTCTGCTGGACCCGACGGCCAGGGTCAGCGCAGCAACGAACGCATAGACCAGCGACGGCCCCTGGCGCAAACCAAGGAGATTGTATCCTATCAAGTAGCCGCCAAAAGCGACGATCACGAACAGGAGCGCAGTCAGAAGCTTTAGTTCAAAGTCAAAGCGCACCAGCGCATAGGCCGCCATCGATCCGATCGCCGTAGCGAGAAGCGATGCAGACAGACCGACAATCGTGGACGCGATGAATGTGTTGTAGAACTGGCCACGCTGCCCCGAAAGAAGTTCGTTCCAGGCCGACAGGCTCGGTTCAAAATCCACGAAGGGAATGAAGGTCGGGCCCCCGACCACACCGAGCGGCGATTTGAACGACGTGATGGCCACCCAATAGAGCGGGAAAAAAGTGAAGGCCAGCCAAAGCAGGCATCCTGCGAGTGCCCACCAGCGGCCATTACCCTTGAGTGCGCGCACGCTCATTTGTGCTTCTCCAGATAGGGCTTCAGGATGGCAAGATAAACGACGCCGATGATGGTAATGAAGATGAGGAACAGGAAGGACAGCGCCGAGGTGTAGCCAAGATTGAACTTCTTGAATCCCTCTTGATAGGCGAAGAGCGTCAATGTTTCCGTGGAAATGCCGGGGCCCCCGCCCGTCATGACAAAGACCGTATCCATGATCTTGTAGCTCTCGATCAGCCGGATGAAGACGACCGCAACCGAAATTGGCAGCATCATGGGAAACGTAATGCCCCAGAATTGCTGCCACGGACTGGCATTCTCAAGGGCCGCCGCCTCGTAGACATCGTCCGGGAGCGTCTGCAATCCCGCCAGAAGCATCAGGATGACGAAGGGCGTCCACTGCCACACCTCGACCGAGATGATCGCGCCGATGGCCCATTTGGTCTGCGTAAGGAACGGAAGGTTCGAGAAACCGAGGACGGTCATGAATTCGTTGAGTGGACCCATCGTCGGATTGAGAATCTGACGCGCGATCAATGCTACGGCAACCGGCGCCACGAGCATCGGCAACAGAAAACCGACACGAAAGATGCCTTCACCGGGAACTCTGGCGTTGAGCGCCAATGCCACTGCGAAGCCGATGACATACTGCAAGGCGACCGCAATAAAGGCGATCACCGATGTAGTCCAGGCAACATGCCAGAAGCGCGGATTCTGCAAGAGCTCGGCGTAGTTGCCGAAGCCCACGAAGCGCGGCGGGATCGGTGGCACGAGGCGCAGGCTCATGAAGCTCGTGGTCAAAGAATAGATCAGCGGAAAGATAGAGATGACCAGCACGATCAGCAGGGCGGGCCAAATGAAGACATGCTTGATCGGGTCGTTACGGGTCATGCCACACCTCGCCTTCAGACCGTTTCCGGCGGTATCACCCCTTTGGTGAACAGGAAGCAACCGTAGAAGCGGGTCTCGCCTGTGGTGATCACACAATAGGCCTTTTTGGCTTCCTCATAGAAGGCGAAACGCTCGATGCCATACATTGTCGCGGATTTCCCCTCGGCCGCATCGATTTCCACTTGGACTTCCCGCTGTACCGGTGGGATCTCATTTGGTGCTCCCATGATTTCCATGCGTCCTGCTGACGGTTGCAACGGTGTGTCCAGTGGCATCACCGACAGGATGGCCTTGATTGCGCGCGCAGCCGAAACATTGTCGATCCGCAAAAGCTTGCCGAGCCGCGTCTGCCGCGCGATTGCATCGGAAGGGAAATTGGTGTCCGAAACGACCAGGGTATCGCCATGTCCCATGGATCGCAGCGCATGCAACACATTCGCATTCAGAGCCGGGTCGATATTCTTGAGCATGGAAGTCCTCCGCTGATAGGTCATTCCCTGGCAAACCATGCTGAGGAATGTTTCAAATAATCTGCCTCGACACAGAACCAGTGCGCGTTGGCCTGCCGGTCGATCTGCATAATCGACAAAAGCCCATTCCAGATTTCCGCCGACCGGCCATCACCGGTGGGTCAAACGTTCATCTATTCCGAAGTGCCACAGTGCATCCACATCGTTGTGCGCGGCAAGTATCTTCGCAATATGTCTCCCAACCTGGTCCGGTGCTGGCCACACCAGCGGCACATCCACCAGATCAGTGAGTTTTGTAACATTTCTCCCGTACTTTTGTTATGTTTCCATCAAAACTGTTCACGGTCAAGTAGCCGTCCAGTTGTCCCTGCATTATACCCGTGACACGTCAGCCGGCATGAGCGATATCCGTTTCGCCTTCCTCGGTGATGAGTGACGAGAACGCGTCCATTGGTGCAAAAAAGGCTGCCTTGAGCTTACCGATCTTGCTGCTGTCAACCACAAGAAAACTCCTCTGCGCCAGCGAGATCACCTTCTGCTTTACCGGCGCCTCGTGAAAATGCGCACAACTCGCTCCCCGGTTCAAATCGACCCCGGCGGCCGAAATAAACGCAGTGTTGATCCCGAGATGATCCAGTGTTTCGAGGCCCGATGCACCGGAGAACGACGCCGAAGACGGATAGTAAAGGCCGCCAAGCATGACAACATTGGTATTTGATCGACGGGTCAGCTTCTCGGCCACGTTGAGGGCATAACATACCGCTGTTATTGAATAACTCTCAGGAACGTAGTCGATCAAACTGAGCAGCGTGGTGCCGCAGTCGATGAATATCGTATCGCCGGGACCGATATGTTTGGCGGCGTGTGCACACGCTTCCCTCTTTGCGGCGGCATGACTATCAGCGGCCCTCGCCAATTCATATGGGACGTCAGCATCGAGATCGGCGGCAGGCACGATATGACCGCCGAGATAGCCGAACTGGTCGGGATGTTCAGCCACGTCGCGCCGAACCGTCATCTCCGATACGTTCAGCAGCGATGCTGCTTCCTTAAGATGAAGCACCCTTCGCTCCAGGAGAGCGCCGGATAGATCGACGATGCGTTTCGCTTTGCGGCTAACCATGAAGTACCCTCCATTGAAAACCTGAACGCCGCGCATGTCCTGCGGCAAGTTTTGCAATTTTGTGATAAACATAACAAGCCAAACACAAATGACAATGCGGCTTCACCCGGCCAGGCGAGCGTGGTCTGGGCGGCGGGTACCGATCTCGCTGCGCCCAGATTCTTCGCGGAGGTCCCTGATTCCAGGAGATATCTCATCCGGATGTTCCTCGGCCTATTGATCATAAGGGATCTTATCATCGGCACAGTACGGGTACGCTTGATCGTCAGCACTACTGGCCCCGACAATATAGGTCAGAAGATCGCACATGCGCTTGGGGGGATTTTCGATCATACCGAATGGTGGCGCCCAACTTTGTACCTTCATGGTCATCAATTGCCTGAGCGGCGCGAGATGCAGCTTGCCGCGTTCGCCGACAAGCGCGAACGCATGGGCTAACTCGTAGAGGCGGCGCTTGGTCTTCCAAGGAACGATGCTGTCCTTTGCAGACAAGGTGTCTGCCATCATCCGTTCTATGCGGTCCAGCGCCAATGGGTGACCGGCAGCAGCAGCAATTTGTGCGGCGCTTGTTCCCATAGAGTCATTCGCGGACATTTGCTTATATGCAAGCTCGGCATATTCAGCCGATCTTTCACGGAAACCAGCCAGAACGGATCTTGCCAAAGGTCGAATATCTTCACTCTCGAAGATCCCGGACTGCTGTGGCAAATCATTGAATGCCGAATTGGCAATTGCCGTCACGACATAGGGGTCTGGTTTACTGAGCCGGGCCGCCAAATTCAGGTCGTACTCCGTCAGTCGTCCCGGTTCGAGCATTCTGTATTCGGAAACAAGACGTGCGACCCGATCATATGTGCCCTCAGGACCACAGACATTGACGGTGTCTTCGGCGCGCCTTCGAAGAAGGCCTGACCCCAAAAATTTCATTGCGCCGATGCCCAAGCTGTTTAGTCGCCCTTGAACCACCTCCAGCGTTCGGACGGCAACTGAGAACAACGCCATCTCATCGGCGTTTGGCTCAACACATCGCTCAAAAGGATTCATAGAGAGCGGAATTGCGTCGCCAAGCTGGACGGCCTGCGCAGATTTTTGCACGACGATCGAGCATCCAATGACGAAGCCTGCACCTATCAAGAGCAGGGCGAGACCCAATCGTTGGATGGCGACCTTCATCAAGGTTCTCCAACAAGGTTTAGAAACATTAGGTGCTGGTCGCCAATAAGCTTTGATCGGGTGCCCAGATACAGCAATAGCTGTTAATACTCTTTTAAACCGGGCCAGCCAGTTCCCCCTCAAGCCGACTACGCGGCCGGTAACGGCATCAAAGTCATCCGACCCCCGCACCCATTTTTCCTAAACGATTGTTTTTCAATCGCTGCATCCGCCATACCGAAGCTAAACTCACATTTCCTTCTGCTACACTTTGTTAACCATAATTCGAAGCCAGAATTACAACGCCGCCGGGCAGCACTCAGAGATGTGCTTCCCGGCGATCGTCAACGCTTCGTTACCAGTCGAACATGGGTACCATTTGCCCGCAGCTGGGCGAGAACCATCGGCCATACCGAAAACTCTCCCCTCGCCGCCTTGTCGGTGAGCGATCGCAGGTAGCCGCCGGCGGAATTGATCTGCTGCGCTCTCTCAAGGATACACGCCATGACGATCGCGGCGTTCTCCTGCCCGAGAATATCGCATGCTTCTTCATAGGCTGACGGACTGACACCGAGCATCGAACGAACGACGACGGCCGCGGCCATCAGATCGGACCAACTGCCAATACCGTGTTTGGCGTAGGCAGCAATTTCCGGACACGCCTGGCAAACAAGGCCAAGTGGGACCGGCTTGACGGTCTCCGGACTTGTAGCGCTGGCATCCTGCAGAACAGCGCTTATCGTTCGTGTTGTTGTTATTGGTTCATCTGTGGGATTGCCGCCAGATTTGGCCTCCAGGGCTTGCTCGACCTTTGACCCTTGGCTTTCTGGAAAGCTGGGTTCAAGTTCAGTGGTGGATTGGGTATTTGAATTTTGTTTGTGGCGCTCAGAATGAGACTCTTTGGCGCTTGTTTTTTGAGAATTCAGTTTATTTTCCAACAGATTGGATATCTCGAGATGGATGCATTCCAGACCATCGACAGCTGGCTCCAGATCGTCGATCGTTGCCTGGCGTGCGATACCATCGATAACAGCGCGAAACCGCGCGTAATGGGCGCTCCAGTCAGTTTCTGGCAGTTCCTCAAAGCCGAGCTCGATCAGCTTGACGATATCCCGGCGCAAGAGCGTCACGCGCTCCTTCATCAGCTTGAGCTGCAACCGCTCTTTGCGCACGCGCTCAGCCATAGCGTCGATTTCGGCCGCCTGCACTACAAGCGGAGATAGGGAGAAGCCAAAAGCCTCGCCGCCCTCCCCTCCCCTCGACCGGCGGGCATACCGCTTGCCGTTGGGACTATCCTTGCGGAAGATCAGGCCGGCTTCCACGAGCGCGCTCAAATGACGCCGCAGCGTTGCCGGCGCCATGCCATGGGCGCGCAAGGACAACTGAGCATTCGACGGGAAGACGACGAGGCCGTTTGCCTCGTTGAGCTCCGCCTGCGGATAGAACGTCAGAAGCGCGTTAAGGACGACGAGTGCCCTGTCGGAAACGCCGATCAGCACCCTCGCCTCGCAAATGCTGCGAAACAGCTTCCATTTGTCGATTGACGCCTCCGGATCGACCTCCTGCGCCAATGCCTGCGTTGCCAGCATGCCAAGCGACATCGCCCGCCGCCCGAAGGGCGTCGTGAGTGCATTTCCCGTCTGCATTGTCTTTCACCTCTCATTAGGCAAAAGAAATCCACTCGCCAAAACGACGCCAAAAAGTCTTGACACTGATTCGGGGAAATGCGATTCTCGATCTTGCTAGAGATATGAGAGAAGCCTTCCGAGACAGCGATGTTGAGGTGGGCTTTTTTCTTTTGCGGATTACTCTCCTGTGTTCTTTGCGACTTCCGATTCCTTGAAGGCCTGATAAAGCTCTTCGAGATTCTCGGTAATGTAAGCGCCGAAGCGGGACGCGTTCTTGGCTTTCAAGGCCAACGTGAATGCCCTGCCCGTATCGGTGATATTCGCGTTCACTGCCTTGTCTTTTGACGCCCAGGCCTTCGCGGCCGGCCGGGCCGTCTTCGCCGGGCGGTTCGAACGGGTCAGAAAGTCGAACAATGCGTTGAACCGGGCATCGCCAGTCTCCGCAGCGAAATCCGCTGAGGCAACGAATGCCCTCGCCTTGGCCTCATTGCCCGGGACTTGCAGGAGCTTCGACAATTGCCACCAGCGATCGCGGCCGGTCGCCTTGGCCGTCCCGATGGCGAGAATGATTGCCTCCTCGATATGCGCAGCGACGGACTGCATCTTGGAGAATGTTGTCGCGTCGAGGGCTAGCGCCGATTTGATGACCGGCTGGTCATAGCCGAGATCGGCGAGCCGCTTGGCAAACAGCGCCCGCTCGATGAACGATAGGTTCGAGCGCGCGGCGTTTTCCTGGCCCTGTGCAATGACGTGGTCTTGATCCGCCAGCGGCTTGACGACGGCACGGACCTGCCGTCCCAGGTGTTTGGCGACTTTGACACGCCTGTGGCCGAAGACGATCTGGTAACGCCCCGAAGCTGTCGGGTGCGGCCGCACGAGAACGGGGGAATCCTGCCCCCTCTCCCGGATCGCCACCAGCAGCTCCTGGAACGCCTCATCGTCCTGGTCGAGCCGGTCGGCAACGAATGAACTGTCGACGATATCCGGATCAAGCTCGACGACGCTGCCCTTGGCAAGCTCCTCGAACGAACTCTTGATCGAACGCGAAGCGCCGTTCACGACATAGGACAACGCTTCATTGCGCTCCACTTTTGGCGGTGCGGGGTTCATCACGCTGCTGAAAATATCCTTACGGGCCATCTAGCTACTCCCGCCTAAGCCTAACTCTATGATTTCACGTGTGAAACCTGCTGTTTTTACCGTGGTAAACCGCTTTTGCATCTCAACGCCCCCATGCCCGGTGCACGAGAGCGGCAATCTCGGAATTCACCGCATCCAGGGCTTCGATCGCACGCTCGTAGGTGGTGCGCGTAAAGCTGGTCTTCTCGACCTCGTACAGCGTTTGCTTTGTCAGCCCGGCGTCGGAAACGGCCGTCGACTTCAGCATCGGGTTGGTCAATATTTCCTCGGCCAGCATCGATTGCATGAAGCCAACCATCTGCGCTTGCGGAATGTCCATCGGCTCGTAGCGGGTAATGAGGTAGCGGAACCAATCGAGTTCAACGCGGGCCCCTGCCTGCTTGACAGTCTTGAGGATGCCGCCGAGCATCAGCAGAAACTGCGACATCGACATGAGATCGAGCATCTGCGGATGGACTGTGATCAGCACCGATGTCGCTGCCGACATGGCCGTCAGTGTCAGGTAGCCGAGTTGCGGCGGGCAATCCACGATGACCACGTCATAACGATCGTCGACCTCGTCCAGTGCAGTTGCGATGCGGGTGAAGAATTGCCGCCCGTCGCGCGACGTCTTGTCCTGCATGGCAAGGGGCGTGTCGTACTCATATTCTTGCAGTTCGAGATTTGCCGGAATGATGTCGAGGCCCGGGAAATTGGTGGGCACGATGACGTCGGCGATCGGCCGGCGCTCCTCGTCGTAACGGATCGACTCGTAGAGCGAAAGGTTGCGGTCGAGCTCAGGCTGGAACCCATGCAAAGCTGAGAGCGACGCCTGGGGATCGAGGTCGATAGCCAGGACGCGGTGCCCGGTCAGCGCCAGATACTGGGAAAGGTGGGCAGCCGTCGTCGTCTTGCCGGATCCACCTTTGAAGTTAACGACAGCGATTACCTGCAACTTGTCGCCCGCCTTGCGGTGCGGAACGTATTTCTTCACTTCCGTGCGGCCATTGCGGTCGAGGTAATTGCGCAGCTCGAGCATTTGCTCTGCCGTGTAGGAGCGGCGCCCGGAGGCAGCCTGGGCCGGAACGGGGCCCTTACCCTCGAGGTGCAACCGCTTGAGGTTGTTTTGTGTCACGCCCAGGTAGTGGGCGACTTCTGCCATCGAGAATTGCCGCAATGTCTTCCTGGCATTCGGCGGAAACTTTTCCATCCGAAGCTGGTTCAGCCGGCGAGAAATCTCTGCACCCTGGTCGAGAATCTTGTCATCAAACTCGAACTTTGGCAGAGGCATTGCGATGTTCATCGGAATCGAAACCTCTAATAGCGCTTTTTCATAGCGATCCTTCTAAGAACCGCCATTAAGCTCCGATTCGATTGATACGGCAAGAAATTTTGGGTTAACAAAAGGTTAACGCGGCTGAAGCCCACAGCTTTGCTGAAATGGCCTGCCGCGTCCAGTCAGTTGGCATGCGCGGCAATCGCCTGTTTTCATTCGAGAAATCCGCTGCTTTTACCGCAGTAAATCCCGGTCTGCGGTAAAAGCGAAGGCTGCAGTCTAGGACTTGTCCGCGGCGGCCTTGCGGGTTTTGTCGTCTTCGACAATCTCATACCACATTGCATTCAGAACGGCGAAAGCCGCAGCGAAAGGCAATCCGAGAAGCCAGGCGAAGTACCACATGTTCTAGTCCTTTCGTTAATAAGCGTGACCGCTCTCGTCCTTGATCGCTGCTTCCTCCACCTTGCCCCACAGGACACGGTAGACCCAGCTCGTGTACATGACGATCAGCGGAATGAAGATCGCCGTCACCACCAGCATGATGAACAGCGTCATATGGCTGGATGATGCATCCCATACTGTCAGGCTCGACCTCGGGTCGATTGACGACGGCAGAATGAAGGGAAACATCGCAACACCGACTGTCGAGATGATGCCGAAGATCGAAAGCGCGCTCGACAGGATCGTTGCTTCGCGCCCTGCCTTCAACCCGAGATATGCACCGGCGGCGCCGACGACTCCAAAGACAGGCGCGAGTAAAAGCCATGGATGGCTTGCATAATTGGCGAACCAGGCGCCGGTCTCTGCGGTTACGGTCTTCGCGAGCGGGTTGGAAGGCCCCACCCGATCGATGGTGCTGGTGATCCGGTAGCCGTCCACGCCAAGCCAAAGGACAAGGCCCGCCAGGATGAAGAGCACGATTGTGGTTACTGCCGCAAGGACACCATATTTCCTCGCCCGCTCGGCAACAGGTCCCGATGTCTTGAGCACCAGCCAGGCGCTGCCATGCATGACAAGCATCGCGACGGACAGCAAACCACACACCAGCGCGAACGGATTGAGCAGTCCGAAGAAGGTGCCCTCGTAGAAGATGCGCAGGTCACTGTTCAGCCGGAACGGAACGCCCTGCAGCACATTGCCGATGGCGACGCCGAAAATCAGCGACGGTACGAAACCTCCGATGAACAAGGCGCAGTCCCAGCCGGCCCGCCAGGTGTCACTATCGCGCTTGGAGCGAAATTTGAAACCGACCGGCCGCAGGATCAGCGAAGCGAGGATGAGGAACATCGCCAGATAAAACCCGGAGAACGAGACCGCATAAAGCGGTGGCCAGGCGGCAAAAATCGCACCGCCACCCAGGATGAGCCAGGTTTGGTTACCCTCCCAGACGGGGCCGATCGTATTGATGACAATGCGCCGCTCCATGTCGTTCTTCGCCACGAAAGGCAGCAGGGTGCCTGTGCCAAGGTCAAAGCCGTCAGTGACGGCAAAGCCGATCAGCAGCACACCGAGGAGCACCCACCAGATCAAGCGGAGTGTGTCATAGTCGATGAGTTGATGCAGGATCATGATCGCTTACTCCGCCGGAACGATGTGGGGGGAAATGAGTGTGGCCTCCGGCTCGACGTCGGGTTCCGGACCCTTGGTGATCGCCTTGAGCATCAAACCCATCTCGATAATTGCAAGAACCGTGTAGATCAGCACAAAACCTGCGATCGATATGAGCAGCGACGTAGCGCCGAGGTTGGAAACAGCCGCAGCAGTCGGCAGAACGCCCTCGATGACCCACGGCTGCCGGCCAAATTCGGCAACCACCCAACCAAGTTCAGCTGCAACCCAGGGGAGGGGGATGGCCAGGACCGCAATCCGCAACAACCACGGATAGGCATCGATCTGACGCCGTATCGAGAGGATGAAGAAGGTCGCGGTCAAAAGGATGAAGAACATGCCCAGCCCGACCATGATCCGGAACGACCAGAACAATGTCGGCACGTTCGGAACGGTGTCCCAGGCCGCCTTCTCGATTTGAGCATCCGTCGCCTGGCGCGGATCATCCACGTAACGCTTCAAGAGCAGGGCATAGCCGAGATCGGCACCATTCGCCTCGAAGGCATCGCGCACTTCGGCTCCGACAGTTGTCGTGCTGCCTGCCTCGCGAATGCGCTGCAAGGCGTCATAGGCAAGGATACCCTGACGAATGCGAACCTTGGCGTGATCGACCAGTTCTTCGATACCTGGAATGACCGTGGTCAGCGAACGCGTGCCGATCAGTCCCATGACCCACGGAATATGAACCGCATAGTGGGTTTCGCGCGCCTCCTGGTCGGGGAAGCCAAAAGCGGTAAATGCTGCTGGTGCCGGCTCCGTCCGCCACATGGCTTCGATCGACGCGAGCTTCATCTTCTGATGCTCGGTGGAAAGATAGCCGCTCTCGTCACCAAGGACGACGACCGAAAGCGAAGCAGCAAGGCCAAAGGATGCAGCCACGGTCATGGAGCGCTTGGCAAGCTCGATATGCCTGCCCTTCAGGGCATACCAGGCGGAAACGCCGAGCACGAAGATGGACGCCGTCACATATCCGGCAGACACCGTATGAACGAACTTCGCCTGAGCGACCGGATTGAACAAAACCTCATAAAAATCAACGACTTCCATGCGCATTGTCTGCGGATTGAAGGCGGAACCAACCGGGTTTTGCATCCAGCCATTGGCGATCAATATCCACAGTGCGGAGAAGTTGGATCCCGCTGCAACCGCCCAGGTCGCGGCGAGGTGCCCGACCTTCGACAGCTTGTCCCAGCCGAAGAAGAACAATCCGACGAATGTTGCTTCGAGGAAGAAGGCCATCAGGCCCTCGATCGCCAGCGGCGCCCCGAAAATATCCCCGACATAGTGGCTGTAATAGCTCCAGTTCATCCCGAACTGGAACTCCATGACAATGCCGGTGGCAACGCCCATGGCAAAGTTGATGCCAAAAAGCGTTCCCCAGAATTTTGTCATCTGGCGCCAGACGACCCGGCCGGTCATCACATAGACGGTCTCCATGATGGCAAGGAGAACCGACAGGCCCAGCGTAAGTGGCACAAAGAGAAAATGATAAAGAGCTGTGATCGCGAATTGCAGGCGTGAAAGCGCCACGATGTCGAGTTCCATTTCTGTTCGTCGGGCTGTCCCGACCCCCTGTTAGCGGCATGCGTATACGCGAATGCCGGATAGGTTAGAGGCTCTCAGTCCGGCCGGAGCGCGGCAAGAGCCTCATCGAATTCCTTCTCTCCACGGCGCGCGGCGCCTGTAATACGTCCGCGCTCCAGGTTGACCAAACGATCGGCGAGCATCGCCTCCCGCCGGATATGCGTGGCGATGATTATGGCGCGTCCAGCCATCCGGGCACTGAGACGCTGCAGCACATCATGCGCTGTTTCCCGATCGAGGCCTTCTGTCGGCTCGTCCAGAAGCCAAAGCGGCGTGTCGCGCAACAGGAGCCGCGCCAATGCCAGCCGGCGCGCCTGACCTCCGGAGAGACCAAAACCCCCTTCGCCAAGCATCGTGTCGAGACCGGCAGGTAATGTGGAGACGAAATCTGCCAGCCCCGCCACTGCCAGGACATGGCGAAGACGCGCGTCGTCCGCGCCGGGATCCGCGAGCAGGAGATTGTCGCGCAGGCTATCCTGGAACAGTTCTGTCCGCTGCGTCAGGAGCGTTGCGGGGAGACATTCAACCCGGCCGGCCTCCGCTTCGATTTCCCGTGCAACCAGCGCCAGCAGCGTCGATTTACCTGCACCGCTGGCACCGATGACCGCAATGCGTTCGCCGCGACCGAGCGATAGCGACAAATCATGCAGCGAAGGGAGGGACGATCCGTCGTAACGAACCGTGACCCTTGCCATTTGAACCGCCCGCGTTGCCTCCGGCAAGGCGCTCGATGCGGGGGAGGGGAGGGGGGCAATGCTCGGTCCGATGCGTCGCGCGGCAAGGACGGTACGGCCAAGCTCAACCGTGCCGCGGCGCAGCCCTGCAAATGGCTCCAGCGCCGCCAGAGCGATGAGGAGAGCGAGGGCGGCAACGGGGGCACCAATTGTGCCAGCATCGGCCAGGGTCGCGACAGCGAAGAGTGTACCCCCGAGCAAGCCGGCCGATGCAATACCAAAACCGGCAGTGACAAACATTTCGACACGGTTGAGCGCGTCATCGCTTTGCGTTAACCGGCCATCCGCGACGCCTACGGCAACTTGTTTGGCGGCGAGCCGCCCCGCCATCGCCAGATCCGTTTGCCCCGCAACAAGATCAATCGTCTGGGATCGGAGTGTCTCCAACGCGTGGGCGCGGCGCCGTGAAGGGGCCTTGGCGTATCGTGCCGCAATGAGCGGTATCCCAAATCCCGCGAGGATCAGCCAGGAACCGGCAGCAAGCCCCAACAGCGGATCCATCAGTGCCAGCGCGACGGCGACAACGAGTGCGGTACTGAGTGCGACAACTGCGGGGACGAGGACGCGCAAATAGAGCGAATCGAGAGCATCGATATCAGATACCAGGCGGAAGAGGAGCTTTGCCGGACGCTGTAGCAGCATTCGTGCGGCTTGTGGTTGTGCCCAGTTGCGGAATAGCCGCTCGCGCAAACCCGCCAGCACGCCAAGTGTCGCATCGTGAGTGACCAGTCGCTCGCCGTAGCGGGCGGCCGTACGGGCCAAAGCCAGGAAGCGTATGGCGGCTGCCGGCGCAAACACGTCGAATGCCAATGCCGCTGCGGAAGAGAGACCGGCGATTGCTGTGGCCGTAATGAACCAGCCGGACAGACCAAGCAGGGCAATACCGGCAAAGACGGTTATTGCTGCCAGCACGGCGCCTGCCGCAAGCGCGAAACGACGTTCTCCAAGGAACAGAGCAACAATGGGCCGGAAAGCGCTCCAGAGTGCCATTATGCGGCCTCCAGCGAGGCTTCCGGCTCAAGAGCGATGACCCGGTCCATGCGGCTGGCCAGCACTGGATCATGTGTCGCAACGATCAGCGTTTTTCCAGCAGACAGCGCAAGGAGGCTTGCCGTGATCTCATTTGCAGTCGTCGTATCGAGGTGAGCTGTTGGCTCGTCCGCGAGTATAAGCCGCTTCTCCGGATCGGCGGCAGCGCGGGCCAAGGCAAGCCTCAGGACCTCACCACCGGAGAGACCGGTGCCGCCTTCTCCGATCTGCATCTGCCCGCGAGCGTTGGCAACGCCCTGGAGCCCAGCAATGGCAAGTGCGGCATCGACACTCTCCCGGCCAATCTCGGGCCTGCCCAAGGCGATATTGTCAAATACTGAGCCGGCAAATATATGCGGCTTCTGGCCGACCCACGCGATCTGCGCACGCAATTCTGCGGCTGTTGCTGGTATCAGCGTCACCCCGTCAATTGCAATCCGGCCATTTTCATAGGGTGCCAATCCGGCGATCAGCGCGAGAAGGGTGGATTTGCCCGAACCGCTGGGGCCAAGCACAGCCACGCGCTCACCGGGCGAGATACAGAGGTCGAAATTCTCGAATGTCAGGAGACCGCTGCCGGCATGCCGGAATGAGAGCCCATCGATACAGACCTCAGGAATACCGGTGTTTGAGCGCGAGCCGTGTTGCTGATCACTTTGCTTGGCGCCGAGCATGGTAACGCCGTCCTGTGACAGCCGATCCAACGCAGCCATCGCCGCCTCGCCCGATGCACGATCATGCCAGACGGAAGACAATTCCCGCAGCGGCTCGAAGAACGCCGGGGCAAGGAGCAGGATGAACAGCCCTTCGTTCAGGCTCAAGCGGCCCCCCCAGGCGCCGAAATTCAACTGCCCAAGGAGATGGAAACCAATATAGACGGCGACCATAGCGACGCCCAGTGCGGCGAACAACTCGAGCACCGCCGAGGACAGGAACGCTATCCGAAGCACCGCCATCGTGCGATCCCGCAGCGATTCGGCATTGGCTCTCAGCCGTTTGGCAGTCAGATCGACCGCATCGAGCGAACGGATCGTCGCGAGGCCGCGCAGGCGGTCGAGCAGGAACGCATTCATTCCGCCCATCTCGACCAGTTGTTTCTCGCTTGCGGCCTTTGCACGCCAGCCAATGAGCGCCATGAAAAGCGGGATCAGCGGCGCGGAAACCAGCAGCACCATTGCTGCGACCCAGGAAAGCGGCAAGACGCACAGGAAGATGGCGATCGGGACAATGGTCGCCTTCAATCGCGCAGGGCGAAAGCGCGAGAGATAGGGGACGATCGCTTCCGCCTGCTCGGCGAGCACGCTTGCCGCCAGGCCGGAGGCGGGCCGGTCGATATCCAGCGGCGAACGGGCCGCAAGCGCGGCCGCTGCCGCTGTGCGTTTTTCAGAGAGCACGCGGCGGGCGGTGCGAAAAGCGAGGCGATTACCCACGGCGTCAAGCGCGGCCCTGAAGATGCCGACGGCGACAACGCCCGCTACCAGCCAATGAATGTTCGCCAAACCCCTTCCGGCGGCAATATCGCCGACGCCAGCGGCAAGCAATGCTGCCTGGGGCAACCACAGGAGTGACGCGAGGACCTGAATGAGCGACGCGATCTTCACGGCCCGGTTGCCGGTCGCATCATGGGACATGGGCCCGCTCGCCGAAATGATGCCCTGCTGTTTCCGGTCGTCAGCAGAATCGCTCGGCGCTCGGCGCGCAATCGAAGATGTGTCTGCTGCGGGTCCCATGCCATCAACCCTTTTCGGTGGTGCGCTTCGACCTGCCGAGGGACACGATCTTGTCCTTCGCCTCCAGCAGTCTTGTAACTTTCGCCCCCAACGTCAACAGGGTCGCAAGCCGGTCGGTCTCCAGCTGTTTGACGTCCTCGTACCAGGTCGTCAGTTGCTCAATGAGACCGTGCATTTCGCTCATGCGCGCCTGGGCGTGACGCTCGGCCTCGCTGGCCGGCTGTTGCATGAGGATTTCACGCAGCACCGACAGCGTTGGATCAACTTCACGCTTCTTCCGCTCCTCGGCAAGGGTGCGCAATATCTGCCAGACATCGTCCGGCGTCATGAAGAAGTCGCGGCGGTCATCGGGGAGGTGCTTGAGCAGCACGAGGTTCCAGGCCTGCAGCTCGCGCAAGCTCATCGACACATTCGAGCGAGAAATGCCGAGCGCTTCGACAATTTGCTCGGCATTGAGCGGCTCGGGCGAAACGTAGAGCAGCGCATATATTTGGCCGACAGTGCGATTGATGCCCCATCTGCTGCCCATCTCGCCGAAATGGAGAACGAAAGACTGAACGAGAGGCGGCAAATTCATCTGTTTTCCAGTGTCAACAGTGATTTCAGTAATTACTGAAATCACGATACTTAACGACTGGTAAATTTGCAAGTGCGGCAAAAGCGCAGGAAACAGGGAAGGGGCGGGCAAACAAAAAACCCGGCCGATCATGAGGATCGGCCGGGCTGAAATGCGGAGATCGCGTCAGGTGACTGCCGCAGGTGAGTTTGCAACAGTCTCTTAATTAAGGCCGAGCTTGCCGCGCAGGGTCGACAGGTCTTCCGCGAGCGTATTGACTTTTGCAGCAAGCACCGCGCGGTCATCCTCGGTCAGCTTTTCATAAAGCTGGTAACCGTCCGCAGTCTTGTACTTGGCCAAGGTGGCATCGACCGCATCGAAGTTCCCGGATACTTTGGTGACGAACGCACTGTCGTCCTTTTCAATCAGCGGACGCACGAGATCGAAAATCTTGCGCGAGCCGTCGAAATTGGCCTTGAAGTCCCAAAGATCGGTATGGCTGTAACGATCCTCTTCGCCCGAAATCTTGGTTGCGGCAACTTCTTCCATCAGCACGGCTGCTCCGCCAACCACCTTCTCCGGCGGCAAGGTCAGATCGGTGATGCGCTTGTTGAGTTCCGTCACGTCGGCCATCAGTTTGTCGGCGAATGGCTCCAGATCCTTGGTGCTGTTCTCGGCGAACAGGCCGTATTCGATGCGGTGGAAGCCGGTGAACTCCGGATCCTTCTCGGCCTTTTCATGATCATCGGCACGGGAATCAATCGAGCCGTCGAGATCGCTGAACAGTTCGGCAATTGGTTCGATCGCTTCATAGCTCATGCGGGTGGAGCCAAAGAGTGATTTCGCCTTATCGACGTCGCCGGCCTTCACCGCATCCGTAAATGCCTTTGTGTCGGTTACCAGCTTTTCGGCGTTCTCCGAAACATAGATCTTGTAGTCCGCAATCGGCTGAACCAGATCGAGCGGAGATACTTCGGCCGAGGCGGCCTGCGGCAAGGCGGCAGCGGTGAGAGCAAACAGACTTGCAGCAAGAGCAAACTTTAGTTTCATCGTTGGTTCCCTTCAGGATTTGATGCGGGTCACGGCGTGACCGGTTGCTTCCAAGAGTGTCCGACCCACAAAGTCGGTTTCGTCGAGTGGGCCAGGAGGTGTAAAGAAAAAGCCGCCGCCAATCGGCTTGATGTATTCCTCGAGCGGCTCGCCATCCAGCTGCCGCTGCACGGTGATGAATCCCTTTTCCAGATCAGCCTGATAGCAGATGAACAGAAGCCCCTGTTCAAGCTGGCCGGACTTGCTGACGCCGTTCGAATAGTTGAATGGCCGCCGCAAGATCAGATTGGCATTGGAAGCTGCGGTGCGCATATTTGCCATGCGGATGTGTGCATCGAGCGGTGTGACCTTGCCTTCCGAGTCTTTGGAATACTCCGGCACATCGTGCTCGGTCGTTCCGCCAAATGGCGCGCCGGTCGCCTTTTTCCGCCCGATGATGCGCTCCTGCTCGCCGAGCGGCGTCCGATCCCAGCGCTCGACGAAATTGCGGATAATGCGCACGGCCTGATAGGTCCCGCCCCGGGTCCAGGCCGGCTCGTCGCCGCCTTCGGATACCCAGACGATCTTGTCCATCAGCGCAGCATCGTTGGCATCAGGATTTGCCGAGCCGTCCCGGAAGCCGAGAAAATTGCGGGCGCTCTCATGAGTCCCGTTCGGTTTGGGCGGCAGAACAGGCACCGAGCCCTCCTGCTTCCAGCGCAAAACCATCAAGTCGGGCAGGTTCTTCAGGATATCGCGCAGTGCGTGGATATTGGTGTCCGGCGTGTTCGACGATATCTGCAATGCGAGGTCGCCGTGACACAGATCTGCGTCCAGGGCATCGTTTGGCGAGGCCTTCATGCGTGAGAGCCGTACGGGCTTGTGCGGCAACAACCAGTCGCGTTGATCGAAGAACGAAGACCCGAGCGATACGGTCATCGTCAGATTGTCGGGTGGGACCACCGGCCCAAGCAGCCCGGAATCCGCAGGCGGCAGCTTGTCATCGAAAGCTGGCGGCGTTCCACCTGCCATGAGAAAAGCGATACGCTCGGAAATCGTCCTGAACAACCGCTCGACTTCCGCCGGGGTCTTCGCCAGCACATGAAATGATGCGATCATTCCGGCTGCCGGGCGCGGCGTGACAATGCCCGCCTGGTGCTTCCCGTAGAATGGCTGGCGTTCCTGCGTCTTGTCGCTGACAGGCGCGTCCGTAACCTGTGCACCCTGGTTCACGGCCGCAGGCGCCCTGTTCAGCGCTGCAACAAACGCACTACCTGCGGCGCCAACACCAAGCAGGATATTGCGGCGATTTGTGATCAATCCTTTGTCGTTCTTTGTCATGCCCGTTACTCCAGTCCAACGGCGGCATTGAGCTTGCCGATCGCTTCGGCCAGCGCTTGCACTCTCTGCGCGAGTGTCTTGCGGCTCTCTGCATTCACATTGTCAAAGGGTGGATAGCCATCCGGCCCGCGAAGCGCCTTCAATGCGCTGTCGGCATCGGCCATCCGGCTATCAATATCGGTGACGGCCTCCGGAGCGGCCGGCATGGCGACAGGCTTCAACAAAGCCATCATGCGCGAAACCCCGGCGAGATTGGCCTCGATATCCGCAAGATCAGTTTTGGCGTAGTGATCTTCGCCAACGATGATCTTCGTTTCGGCGATGGAAGAAAGCAGGCGCGCAGCACCCTTTGCGATCTGCTCCGGTGGTATGCGCAAACCGCGCATCCGGTCTTTTAGCGCGGAAACGTCAGCCAAAAGCTTCGCCGAGACCGGAGCCAGCCCATCGAGACTGTTCGAAGCATAAAGCCCGTACTCGATGCGATGGAAACCAGTGAAACCCGGATCCTGCTCACGCTTCTCCAGATAATCTGCCACGGGGTTGACGGCATTGTGGAGATCGGCGAAAAGATCCGCCATTGGCTCGATTTGGCTGTAGGGAGCCCGCGCCTTTTGCCAGGATTCGCGGGCTTTCTCGAGATCACCCGCCTTGATGGCATCGTCGAGCGCCTGGGTCGCCTTCACCAATGCATTCGCCTGCGTGACAAGAAATACCTGAAACTCGGCCAGCGGCCCGAGATAAGCCCTGAGCGCAGGCTTGGCTGCCTCCGCGTCGGCCTCGGCTGATGGAGTAACGTGCAGCGTCCCGCGCGGACTATTGAGCAGACCGCAGGTGATTTCGTAGTCACCCGCCTTAAGCTTTGCCTGGAGCGTCTGGCTAAATCCCGGAACGATATTCTCGCGCTCTTCGACCACCATCACGCCGTCGAGAATTTCCCATTCAAGCGCCCGGTCCGAGTTGTTCACGATCGTGAATGTGGACCGCCCGGCAGGTACCGTGATCGCATTGGGCGTGCACGTACCATCCTTGATGGTGACGACAATGGTATCGGCTGAATTTCCGGATTTGGTGCCCTTCGATGCATAATAGAACGCCAGGCCGCCGGCGATGACAAGTCCGGCCGATCCGACGACGGCAAGTTTCATCCATCTCTGCGATGAGGGGGAGGCGGAGCCGGCAGATTGCGTCATGAAGCTGTTTTCCGATCAGTTTGTGGGTCGCGACGCCGTCGCGGCGGTTTCACGCCCGCCTGCAGGCCGCAGAAACATGAAGATGCTGATGGCCAGGAACCCGACATAGACAATCACTTCGCCCAGTGTCGGCATGTCCTGATAGCCGAACATTCCGGACAGCAACGTGCCGAACGGACTGCTGACGGGCAAAACATGGCTCAGGTCGACGACGACCGTCTGAAGGCTGTTCCAGACGCCAGCCTCATGGAAATGGCGCAGCGTGCCAGCCAGTATTCCGGCGGCGACGAACAGAATGAAAAGGCCGGTCCAGAAAAAGAAGCGGCGAAGATTCATTCGGATGCCGCCGGCATAGATACCGTAGCCCAGCACCACCGACACAAGAATGCCGAGAACAGCACCGAGCAGGGCGTCATTGTTTGTGCTTTGCTGGAAAATGGCGAGCAGGAAGAACACTGATTCCAGGCCTTCGCGCGCCACGGCAAAGAACACCAAGGCAATCAACGCCGAAGCCTGTCCCGTTGAATGGGAAAGCGCTGAATCGATCGAGGCATGGAGTTCCGACTTGATCGAGCGCGCCGCCTTGCGCATCCAGAATACCATCGACGACAGCACGGCCACCGCGATCAGCCCGACGATCGCCTCAAAGAATTCCTGGGCCTTTTGCGGGAATTGTGCGCTGACCATCTGCAGTCCCGCTCCGACGAACAGCGAAAGCGCTACGGCAAGCAGGATCCCGACCCAGACGGCAGGCATCCAGGCGTCTCGTCCAGTCTGCTTCAAATAACTCGCGACGATGCCGACGATGAGTGCGGCCTCAATACCCTCGCGAAGCATGATCAGAAATGGAACAAGCATCTATCAAAGTCCCCGGCGCCAATCTTGGCGTCCTTATCGGACGCGTGTGGCGTCGGGGAAGTCATAGACCGTCGCGAAAAACGAAGCAATAACAATATATTAGAAGAATTCTAATCAATAACCGGAGGAAATTTGTCAATTATTTCCGTATGTTGAGTACTTTTATCCACTATCGGATGCGACCTGGAATAGAAATGCACAGGCCCGCTGCCGCATGGATTGCACAATTTTGGATCGGGCAACTACCCTCTCTTGGGGGGGAGGGCAATGAAGCAACGGTCTGTTGAGATTCGCGTCAGGGCGCGCCGAAAATGGTGATTTTCGAGAACCGGAGCGCAGTGAACTTTTCGGTTCATGAGCACCGGATCGCAGAGAAGCGCCATTTGCAGGCCGTCATGGCGTGAATATCAACAGACCCTAGTGTCCGACACTCGCCACACCCAGCAACTGATCGACCGTATCGCGATCAGCCGCGAGCTGTTCCGACGTGCCATCCCAGACGATACGGCCGCGTTCAAGGATGATGACCCGTTCGGCGAAGTCGAGAGCGCTCTGTATGCGCTGTTCGACAAGCAGGATGGTCATTTCGCCGTTGGAAGCAAGGCGCGAGAACGCCGCCATCAATTCCTCGCAAATGACCGGCGCCAAACCTTCAAGCGGTTCATCCAGCAAGAGCACAGTCGGCTTGCCGAGGATCGTGCGGGCGGTGGAGAGCATTTGCTGCTCCCCGCCCGAGAGCTTCGCCCCGGAATTCGCGCGCCGCTCATAGAGCCGGGGAAACATGTCATAGGCTTCCCGCAACGCGCTACGTGGGCGGCCCTTCAGCCCGACGAACAGATTTTCCTCGACAGTCAGCGAAGGAAAGATGGCGCGCGATTGCGGCACGAAGCCAAGTCCGTTCCAGGCGCGGCTTGCGCTGTCCATCGAGGTCAGATCCACGTCACCCAGTCTGATCGTGCCGTCATAGCGTCTGGTCTGACCGGCGAGGGTGGCAAACAATGTGGTCTTGCCCACCCCATTGCGGCCAAGGACGGCAATGCGTGAACCTGCCTCAGCAGTAAAGGAGACGTTTTCGATGACACGCGTCGGCCCGTAACCGGCGCTCAGCTCTTTGATCTCAAGCCGCGCTGCTGGCATGCCCATAGCTCCCCAAGTAAGCTTCGCGCACCCGCGCATCTTCGGTGACTTCGCGCGGCGACCCGTCGAAGATGATTTCTCCGGCCGCCAGCACGATCACCCGTCTGGCAAAGCGGAAGACGAGATCCATGTCGTGCTCGATCATCAGGACAGCCAGGTCATCCGGCAATTGTGCCAGGGCATTTTCGATAAGGAATGTATCGCTGTGGGGCACGCCTGCAGCCGGTTCGTCCAGAAGCAGCACCTTTGGCCGCAACGCCATTGCCAAGGCGATTTCAAGCAGGCGCTGCTGGCCATAGGCGATCTCGCTGACCGGCGTCCGTGCCAGCCCCACAAGATTGAGCGTCTCCAGGATTGCATAGGTCTCGCGCATCACGTCCGGCATGGCCTGGAACGTTCCTGCGACCCGGCCGGATTTACCCTCCCGCTGCAGAATTGCCAGTGCCACATGCTGCTCCGGCGTCATATCGGCAAAAAGCCGCGTCACCTGGAATGAGCGCACGAGCCCGGCCCTGACACGCAGCATCGGATTAAACGTGGAAATGTCCTCTCCATCCATCAACACCTTGCCGGAATTGGGTCGCAAATGGCCTGTCACCAGATTGACAAAGGTGGTCTTGCCGGCGCCGTTCGGGCCGATCAGCGCCACCCGGTCACCTTTTTGCAGTGACAGCGAGACATCGCGCGTCACGTCCAGCCCTCCGAAGGACTTCTTCAGCCGGTCGACTTGAAAAAGCGCCGTCATTTGCCGCCCTTCCTGTAGCGTTCCACAAGTGCAGCGGCAGTACCGTAGAGGCCCTTCGGTGCAAACAGAACCACAGCGATCAGCAGTGCCCCGACAATCGTCAGCCAATGAAATGGATTGGCAGCGGAGACAAAATCTTCAACCCCAATGAAGACGATGGTGCCAATCAGTGCGCCGAAGAGCGTGCCCACCCCGCCAAGCACCAGCATGACCAGCGCCTCGGCAGAATTGGTGAAGCTCAGGCTGTCGAGACCGACGACCTGCGTCGATACGGCGTTGAATGCGCCGCCAATTCCGGCCACGACCCCGGATATCACGTACATCTTTATAAGAGTCCGTTTCACCGACGCGCCCATCGCACTAACACGGACAGGGTCCTGCCGGATACCGCGGCAAAGCAAGCCAAACGGCGAGCGTACGAGAATGCGCAACAGGACAAAGATGACAATCAGGAGGACGATTCCGAACACATAGGCGGTACGGCCCCACAGGTCGAATTCGAAGAGGCCAAGGATGGGATCGGGTGTGATGCCTGCCAGCCCATCGCTGCCGCCAGTATAATTGGACGCCTTGTTGGCCGCCTCGTGGAAAAGATGGATGATCGCTATCGACAGGACGAGTTGCGCCAATCCATGGCCGCGCAAAATGACGACTCCTGAAACGAGCCCGGCGACCGCGCCTCCCACCGCTCCTATGGCAATCATGGTGATTGGTTCGGTTACCCCGAAATGTGCCGCAGCAATACCGGCTGCATAGGCGCCGGCTCCGAAGAGCGCGGCATGACCGAGCGTCGCGACGCCGCAATAGCCGGTGACAAGGTCCAGCGACAGCACAAACAGCATGATGGCGATCATGCGTGTCAGCAGCGCCAGATTGTTGGGAAAGAGAAAGTACCCAACTATGGCCGCAGCCAGGATGATGGCGATGCCAACGAGATCGCGCAGCCAGTTGCTGCTCGCCGCGGGTAGCGGCTGGATGATCGTTGCCGATGTGTTGGTGATGCTCATTTCGCTCGCCCCATCAATCCACGCGGAAATACCCACACGATCGCGATCACTGCTAGATAGAAGAAGAATTCGCCGTATTCCGGCACGAGATAACGGCCTGTGGTGTCTATGGCCCCAAGAAGCAGGCAGGCAATCAAGGCGCCAGGGATGGAGCCGGCTCCGCCAACCGAAACCACCACAAGGAATGTCACCATATAGCGCAGGGCGTAATAGGGCTCGACCGGGAGCAGCTCAGCGCCGATCACTCCGCCAAAGGCGGCGAGACCGACAGCCAACGCAAAGCTTGCTGCGTAGACGATCTTGGTGCGGACGCCGAGCGCCGCCGCCATCGCCGTATTATCCACCGAAGCGCGCAGTTTGACACCAAAGGAGGTGCGTTCGATCAGATACCAAAGCCCGAGAGCGACGGCGACACCGCAGAAGATGGCGAAGAGCTTGTGCGCAGCGATCGTGCGGAAACCGAGGTCGACCGGCCCCTGCAAATCCGGGGGGAGGGGGATAGTCTTCAGCGTTGGCCCGAAAACATAATTGGCGATGCCTATAACGCAGAAGGTGATGCCGATCGTCATCAGGACCTGCGTCAGCTCCGGCGCACCATAAATGCGCCGGTAGAGGAACCGCTCGAGCGGGATGGCGATGATGATGGTTCCGGCGACAGCCAGGATCACCGCCAGACCATAGGCAAGGCCGAGATCCCGCGCCGCATAGGACGCGATGTAGCCGCCGATCATGGCAAAGGCGCCGTGGGCAAGGTTAACCACCCGCATCAGCCCCATCGTCACCGAGAGGCCGATAGAAATGACGAACAGGATCATCCCATAGGCAAGCGCATCGACGCCAATGCTGAAGAAGGTCTGCATCAGATCATCCTGTTAGAAACTATCGGCACCGCATCCCGCTCCCGTTATTTCGCGGCGGCCAGACCGGGATCAGGCTGCTTTTCAAACGTCTTGATTTCCTTGTTGTAGTAGCCGCCATCATCACCCTTGGCGACCTCGCGCAGATAGATGTTCTGGGTGATGTGACGCGTTTCAGGATCGATCGACACGGGTCCGCGCGGGCTTTCCCAGGCAAGGCCTTTCACGGCTTCGACCGCCTTCTCTGCGTCCTGCTTGCCACCGGTTGCCTCGATCATCTTGGTGATGACAAACATGCCGTCATAGGCGCCGACCGACGGGAAGGAGAGTTCCGCTGGATTGCCGATCGCCTTTTGCGCCGCGGCGACAAATGCCTTGTTTTCCGGAGAATCGTGCGCAATCGAATAATGGAAGGTCGTCAGGATGCCGACGCCTGCATCGCCGATGGCCGGAAGATCGGATTCCTGTGTCAGGTCACCGGGTGCGAGAAACTGGATGCCGGCCTGCTTGAGACCATTCTCATTATAGGCCTTGACGAAACCTAGTGTGGTCGGCCCGGACGGCAGGAAGGCAAAGACCGCCTGCGCACCGGAATCGCGGACCCTTTGCATGATCGGGCTGAAGTCGTTGGTCGACAGCGGCATGCGGATGGATTCGACGACGGTGCCGCCTTCCTTCTCGAAGGTGGTCTTGAAGGCGGTCTCGGAATCAACGCCGGGGCCGTAATCGCTGACAACGGTGATCGCCTTTTCGACACCGCGTTCGCGCGCAGTCTTCGCCATGGGAGCGGATGTCTGCCACGTCGTGAACGACGTCCGCACGACCAGCGGGCTCTTCGTGACGATCGCAGAAGTGGCCGCATTCATGATGACCATCGGCACATTGCCCTGCTTCAGCAGCGGCGTCACCGCCATTGCGTCCGGGGTAAAGTAGAAGCCGGCGAGGTATTGCACACCTTCCTTGACCACCAGTTCCTGCGCCAGTGCCTTCGACTGGGCTGGATCAGGTTGCGGCACGTCCCGGTAGAGTATCTCGATCGTGTTCTCGCCGACCTTGTTGCCGTGCTCGGCGAGATAGGCGTCGATGCCTGCCTTGAAATTCTTGCCCTGGATTGCGAACGGGCCCGAGAACGGACCGACGACCCCGACCTTGATCACCTCTGCATAGGCACTCGCAGTCATCAGCAATGATGCAGCTGCCGCCAGTATGAGCTTTTTCATGTTTCCTCCCTCTTTCAACTTTCGTTTTGCCAGACCATGTCTCCCGCGATCATGGTCGAAATTTCACCTATCAAAAATCTGAGACGCGCCTCGCGGCATTCCGCACTTGCGCCAAGTGCTCATACGCCGCTTGCATTGGTACCCTCTCCCAAACTCATGATTGAGCCGAGCAACGCAGTTGCAGAACGCAGGGCGGTTACCGTGGTCGTGACCATCGACGGCAATATCATCCATTCCAGGGTCCAGGCCGCACCCGAGCGTTCCTGCTCGTGGATCAGCGCCTGGTGCATGCCTGAAATCTGTGTGGCGTTGTAACGGGCGAGCGAGACGAGCAGCTCGGCAAGGACCGGGTTCTGCTTATGCGGCATGGCAGACGACTTGCCGCCGCCTTCCAGGGCAATTTCATCGCCCTCCTGCGCAAGGAGGGATGTGTCCTGGCCGATCTTGCCAAGAGAACCCGAAACCTGTGACAGCAGATCGGCGAAATCTACGATCATGTCGCGCTGATTGTGCCATTGCGGCAGGCCTTTCAGACCAAGTATTGCGGCCACTCGCTCGCGGACCGCCGACCCCTTATCCCCCAGCTTGTCCAGCGTTCCCGCGGGGCCCCCGAATTGAATGACGGGGAAATTCTGCCTGAGCCCATCAAGCCTTTGGCGATGCCTTGACAACGGTCCGCGCCAGGCCTCTATACGGTCACGCACTGTGATCGGAACGGCCGCCTGCATGCGGGTGCGCCCCATTAACCCATTGTTTCCAAACGCTCTTTCCAACCGATCGAGCTCGGATAAAATATCCGACAAGCCCTCATTCAAGCATACAAGCACTGGCTTGAGCCGAATCATCAGGCTGGTGTCGATGACGTCCTGGCTGGTGGCGCCCAAGTGCAGGGATGTACGATATTCTGCTGGAACTGTGCCGCGCAGTTGGCGGATAAGTTCCGGGACAACAACACCATCTTTTGCAACCGCCGATTTCAAAGCAGCGATATCCGGGACGAACGTCTTGCATGCATTTGTGATCGTCTCAGCCGCCGCATAATCGATGACCTTCTCGGCAGCTTCCGCCTGCGCCAACGCGGATTCGAACGCCAGCATCGCAGCAATGTCATTCTCGACAGAGAACCACCGAGTGGCCTCTTCATCGCCGATCAGTCCCGACAGATACGGGTGGTCGAAAGGACATATGCTCATCGCTTACACATCGAAAAAGATGGTTTCCTTGTCGCCTTGCAGATGAATATCAAAGAGATAGCTCGATCCGTCGCGCTTTGCGATCAGAGTGGGCACACGGTTTTTGTGCTCGATCCGCATCAGAATCGGGTCCTGGTCATTGGCCGCTTTCTCATCGTCGAAATAGATCCGCGTCTGCAATCCGATATTGATGCCGCGAGCAACAATCCAGACCGAGACATGAGGCGCCATCAGCCGCCCATCCTTGTATGGAACCTGGCCCGGCTTTATTGTTTCGAAAACATACTCGCCGGTTTCCATATCGGTCGGGCAGCGGCCCCATCCGGTAAAATTCGGATCGGCCGCACCACGCAATTCCGACGGGCTGTTGTAGAGCCCATTGCTGTCTGGCTGCCATATTTCAAGCAAGGCGTCGCGCAACGGCGTTCCGGTTCCATCAAAAACACGGCCGCGAATGGTGATCCGCTCGCCAAGCGTCTTGTCATTGACCATGGCAACGCCGAGATCAGCCTCGTAAACACCTGTAATGCCTGAGAAATTCGGCGTGCAGCCAATATGAACGTATGGCCCCGCCGTTTGCGACGGTGTTTCTTTGAGGAACCCCAATTGCTGGACCATCAGTTGCCCTCCATGCGGTTCTCGAACAGTGTCGAGCGGCGGCCGCGCAACACGATGTCGAACTTGTAGGCGCGGGCATCCATCGGGATCGTATTGTTCATATCGAGAGGAGCAATGAGCTGTTCGATGGCCGTCTTGTCCGGAATCGATCTGACGATCGGGCATTTCCAGATCATCGGGTCACCTTCGAAATACATCTGGGTGATCAGGCGTTGTGCGAAGCCGTGACCAAAGACGGAAAAATGGATGTGGGCGGGACGCCAGTCATTCACGCCGTTCGGCCAGGGGTAGGCGCCTGGCTTGACAGTACGGAACCGGTAATGGCCGTCCTCGTCGGTGATCGTACGTCCGCATCCACCGAAGTTCGGATCGAGCGGCGCTATATATCCTTCGCGCTTGTGCCGGTAGCGGCCACCGGCATTTGCCTGCCAGAATTCCAGCAGCGCACCAGCAACGCCCTTGCCGCGCTCGTCGATCACACGCCCATGGACGATGATGCGCTGACCGATGGCACTTTCGCCCGGCTTGGCAAAATTGTGGATGAGATCGTTGTCGAGTTCACCAAGAATGGAATGGCCGAACACCGGGCCGGTGATCTCCGACAATGTGTTATCAAATGAAAGAAGTGCCCGCTGCGGTGAACGCACGACACTTGTCTTGTAATCCGGCGTATAGGCCGGCGGGTGCCACAGCCTGTCGCGCTGGAAAAAAGCACCGGTTTCCGGTTTCCTGTTGGACATTGCCGCCTCCGTCACGCTGCC
The DNA here is from genome assembly GCF_003010955.1 of Phyllobacterium brassicacearum. Classification (GTDB taxonomy): domain Bacteria; phylum Pseudomonadota; class Alphaproteobacteria; order Rhizobiales; family Rhizobiaceae; genus Phyllobacterium; species Phyllobacterium brassicacearum. Next base: position 59,013 of record NZ_PGGO01000007.1, on the reverse strand, counting down.
TTTCCAGCTTCCAATTCCTTGTAGACCTGTTTGGCCAGCTTGATCGCGTGATTTGCTGCCGGCACACCCGCATAGATCGCGACGTGCAGCAGCGCCTCGCAAATATCATCCTTCGTTGCGCCCGTATTGGCCGTGGCCCGGATGTGCATGACCAATTCTTCATCTTGCCCCAGTGCCGCCAGCAGGGCGATTGTCACGATCGAGCGTTCCCGCTTGCTCCAGCCAGGACGCGACCAGACATGCCCCCAGGCGGCTTCCGTGATCAACTCCTGAAATGGCTTGTCGAAATCTGTTTTGTTCAACTCGGCATTGTCGACATGGGTATCGCCCAATACGATCCTGCGCGTCTCCATGCCCTCGGCATAGCGGCGAGATTGAACGGCCGCACCCGTCATGATTTTCCTCCAAGCTGGAATTCATCGATGAAGGCCCGCATCACGGCACTGAGCGCTTCGGGCTGCTCGACACAGGGAATGTGCGCTGCAGCCTTGATCACCTCGTAGCGCGCGCGGGGGATGAGTTTGGCAAGCTCCAGCACAACGTCTGGCGGTGTGGAACCATCCTGATCGCCGACAACGCAAATTGCCGGAACTGCAATTCGCGACGCAGCTTCGGTGAAATCAGCGTCGCGGATTGCGGCACAGGTGCCGATGTAACCGTCAACCGGTTGGCGGACGAGCATGTTGCGATAACCCGCAAGCTCATCTCGGCGCTGGGCGTGAAAAGTCGGCGTGAACCAGAGCTTGAAGATGTTGTCGGCGATGGATTCGATCCCATCCTTCTCGACTGCTGCAATGCGCGCGGCCCAGCCTTCGGCTGTGCCGATCTTGTGCGCCGTATCACAGAGGATCAATGCCCGCACCAAATCCGGTCGCGTCGCGTATAGGCCCTGCGCCACGAGCCCCCCAACTGAGAGACCGCAGATGACTGCGCTCTTGACCTCCAGATAATCGAGAAGCCCGGCAAGATCACCAACATGGTCATCGATGGAATAAGGCGGCTTGCCAAGATCGGATAGGCCGTGCCCGCGCATATCATAGGTGACGATGGCAAAATCGCCGACAAGACGAAGGATAACGTCGCGCCAGATGCGCAAATCGGTGCCAAGCGAGTTGGCAAAGACCAGGACCGGTCTGCCTTCAGGCGCACCGATCAACTGATAGTGCAGCGTGATGCCGTTGATAGAAGCGAATTGCACAGAAATCCTCCCAATCTGCAAGAGTGACAATGGAATATACATTTGGTTCAGTAAAATGATATCTTAGCACATTCCCTTAACCCATGGGTTATGAAAAGCGATGATCGACAGCCGCATCAAATTCCGCCACCTTCAAACATTTTTGGAAGTCGCGCGCCAAAAGAGTGTGATGAAGGCTGCCTCCATTCTTAATATCAGCCAGCCGGCCGTCACCAAAACTATCCGTGAGATGGAAGAAGCTTTGGGTGTCTCCGTTTTTGAGCGGGACGGACGCGGCATCAGGATCACCCGCTACGGCGAAGTCTTCCTTCGTTACGCCGGCGCTGCCATCACCGCATTGCGGCAAGGCATCGATTCCGTCACCAATGAGCAGTCTGGTGAGGGAATACCGGTCCGGATTGGCGCATTGCCTACAGTCTCCACCCGGATTATGCCTGAAGCAATAAGCCTGTTTCTGCAGGAGAAAACCCAGAGCCGGTTGAAGATCGTCACTGGCGAGAATGCTGTCCTGTTGGAGCAGTTGCGGCTCGGCGATCTCGATCTCGTGGTCGGGCGGCTTGCCGCTCCGGAGAAGATGACCGGGTTTGCCTTTGAACATCTCTACTCCGAACAGGTGGTTTTCGCCGTGAGCGCCCGGCATCCTTTGATGCACGCACATGGGGACATCTTTGCCCGCCTCGCTGAATTTCCCGTATTGATGCCGACGCGAGCATCCGTCATCCGCCCCTTTGTCGACCGGTTTCTCATCGCCAATGGCGTCGCCAAGCTGCCGCAACAGATCGAAACCGTGTCTGATGCCTTTGGCCGCGCTTTCGTCCGCTCGAAGAACGCCGTGTGGATCATCTCATTGGGCGTGGTCGCCCGCGATGTCGAGGACGGCGCGCTCGCTTTGCTTCCCATTGACACAACGGAAACAAAAGGACCGGTCGGGCTGACAACGCGTGCGGATATAACGCCGTCTCTTCCGCTGTTGATCCTTATGCAAACGATCCGCGAGGCAGCAAACAGCGTGCGAGCCGGTTAATACCAACCTTCTCTAAAAAGGGAGCCCGACGTAATTTTCGGCCAAAGCTGTCGATGCAGCGCGAGAATGCACCAGATAGTCCAGTTCGGCGTGCTGGATCTTCTGTCCAAACGCGCCAGTATCCGGGAAACGGTGCAACAGCATCGTCATCGACCAGGAAAAGCGCACGGCCTTCCACACTCTTTGCAGCGCGCGCTGGGAATAGGCGTCGAGCGCCGCCATCGTCCCGTCGGCATAATGATCACGCAAGCCTTCGAACAGATAATGGACGTCACTTGCCGCCAGGTTGAGCCCCTTGGCTCCGGTTGGCGGGACGATATGGGCAGCATCGCCTGCAAGGAACAAACGGCCAAATCGCATGGGTTCAGCGACAAAGGAGCGGAGCGGTGCGATAGACTTTTCGAATGAAGGGCCAGTCGTCAACGCTTCCGCATCTTCTTTTGGCAATCTGCGCCGCAACTCGTCCCAGAACCGATCATCTGACCAGTCCTCAACTCTGTCATCCAGGGAACATTGCACGTAATAGCGGCTTCGCGTCGCCGAACGCATGGAGCAAAGGGCAAAGCCCCGCGGATGGTTGGCGTAAATCAATTCATGCGAAACTGGTGGCACCTCTGCCAGCACGCCGCGCCATCCGAAAGGATAGACGCGCTCGAATGTGCCGATCGCGCTTTCAGGGACAGATCGTCTGCTGACGCCGTGAAACCCGTCGCATCCAGCAATAAAATCACAGTCGATGCGGTGGGTCCTGCCGCCGCTTTCATATGTCACGAATGGCCTGTTCAAACCGAAGTCGTGGATAGCGACGTTGTCTGCCGCATAGATCGTCCTTGCCCCGTCGCTCTCCCGCTTGTGCATGAGATCCCGCGTGACCTCGGTCTGGCCGTAAACCGTGACGTGTTTACCTCCGGTCAGGCCCGCGAGGTCGATGCGATGGTTGCGTTCGTCAAAGGCCAGAGAGAATCCGCTGTGCAGCAATCCTTCAGCATGCAGCCGTTCGCTTGCACCCGCTTCGTCGAGCAGTCTGACAGTCCCTTCCTCCAGCACTCCGGCACGTACGCGGCCGAGGATGTAGTCCTTACTGACGCGATCGAGAATGACATTGTCGATACCCGTGCCGGTCAGAAGCTGGCCAAGCAATAGCCCAGCGGGTCCCGATCCAATGATTGCAACCTGAGTGCGCATTGTGCCTCCCAACAAATGATCGCATAAGCCTATGCCGCACGGCGGCAGCCGCAATGGATTATCCGGGCAAAAAATAGGATAATCCGAACATAGCTTTTGGGAGATAAAGATGCGCAGATCTGCTCCGACCTATGGTCTCTACGGCGAGAGCAATGCACAGCGTCCGGACTTCTGGCTGCACTGGGAGACGATCGCCTCACGTAGTCAATTGCACAATTGGGAGATCAAACCTCACAAGCATGATGCATTCTTGCAAATTCTGTACCTCCGGGGAGGAACCGGAGACGCTGTGTTCAACGGCGAAGTACATGCGATTCTGCCACCTGTCATGATCGCCATCCCCGCGAAATACGCACACGGGTTCAGATTCTCGAAAGACATGGACGGTGTGGTCATCACCATGGCCGCTTCACGCTTTGGTGCGCTGGGGCGCAGCTTTGTTGATGCGGAAATCGGCAAATGGTTCTCGACGCCACACCTGGTTCTGCTTCATCAGACTGAAGGCGACCGGGGCTTCCTTGCGCAAACCCTTGAAAAGCTCTGTCAGGAGCTCATGCAAGGCGGTCTGTTCCATGCCGATCTGGTAGAAGTTCATTTGCGAACAGCGATGCTGATGGCCGCTCGTATTACAGCGGCCGGGCAGCCAGAATTTAACGCTGGCGTCGAAATAAATGCACGTATGAAAGCATTGGACGCGCTTGTGAACCGGCATTTGCGCGATCATCATCCTGCAGAATTTTACGCAGGTCATCTCGGGATTTCGGTGACCCATCTCAACCGCATCGTCAAGGCAGCAACCGGGCAGAGTACCAATGCCCTGGTGGCAAGCCGCCTGATAGACCAGGCGAAGCGCGATCTGGTCTTCACGACCACTCACATCAAGCAGATTGCCTACGATCTTGGCTTTAACGACCCGGCCTATTTCTCGCGCTTCTTTACCAGGCAAACTGGATCGACACCCCGTCAATATCGTGCCGAGCAGCACGCGAAACTGACCGCGTGATGCCGGGATCTAAACCAGAAGGCTGGTGATCGTGTCGCGCGTCGACTGCATTATTGGAAGATAGCGTTCGATCATCTCATCGATCGTCACCCGCACGGCCTGCGTGCCGACATTGATGGCGGCGACTGTCGTGCCGCGCATGTTGCGGACTGGAATGGCGATCGAGCACAGGCCAATCTCCAGCTCCTGATCGATAACCGCGTAGCCCTGTGCGCGTACGCGCTGCAACTCATCCAGAAGATCTGCGATGGCCGTTTTGGTCGTTAGTGTGTTCGCCGTCCGATTGCTGTTCTCCAGAATGCGTTGTGCTTCATCCTCAGGCATCGCAGCCAGCAGAACCCGCCCCATGGAAGAACAATAGGCCGGGAGGCGGCTGCCAGGGTTGAGATTGATCGACATGACACGCTTGTGCGACGCACGGGCGATGTAGACGATCTCGTTGCCATCAAGCACCGACGCCGAAGCACTTTCACCTGTCTTTTCAGAAAGCTGATCGAGGAATGGCTGCACCAGGCGGGGCAGGGGTGTCGATGAAAGATACGAATGGCCGAGACGGAGTATGCGCGGGGAAAGCGTGAAAAACTTCCCGTCATAATCGGCATAGCCGAGTTCGGACAGCGTCAGAAGGCAACGGCGAGCCGTTGCACGCTCGAGGCCCGTAATCCGTGAAACGTCCGTGATGGAAAGGCGGGAATTGCCGGCATCAAACGCTTCGATGACCGACAGGCCCTTGGCAAAGCCGCTGATGAAGTCCGTTTCTCGCATTGATAAATCCCCAATTTCCGTACACGTTGTGCGATATACGAACAAAAGTCAAATAACGCACAAAATGATTTGACCACGGAATACCCGCGGGACTACGCGTACAGCCAAGCTACCAATAGCAGGGAGAGAGACGTGGCACGCATTTGTACGCTTTCCGAAGCGATTGAAGAGAATGTCCGGGATGGCGATACGCTCGCCATGGAAGGGTTCACCCATTTGATACCCTATGCTGCGGGGCATGAGATCATTCGCCAGGGCCGAAAGGAACTCTTCCTTGTCCGGATGACGCCGGACTTGATCTATGACCAGTTGATTGGTGTTGGCGCCGCACGGGGCATGAAATTTTCCTGGGGCGGCAATCCTGGCGTAGGCTCACTGCACCGGTTTCGTGATGCAGTCGAAAATCAGTGGCCCAGGCCGCTTGAGATCGAGGAGCACTCCCATGCCGCCATGGCGAATGCCTATGAAGCCGGTGCTGCCAACCTGCCTTTCGCAACGCTTCGAGGGTACATCGGCGCGGATCTCGCGAAGGTGAACCCCAATATCAAATCCGTCACATGCCCGTTCACCGGCGAAGTGCTGGCGGCGGTGCCGTCTATCCGCCCCGACGTTTCCATCATTCACGCCCAGCGTGCTGATCGAAAGGGCAACGTTCTTATCGAGGGCATTGCAGGTGTTCAGAAGGAAGCTGTTCTGGCGGCAAAACGCTCTGTCGTAACGGTGGAAGAAATCGTCGACGAACTCGATCCGCCTTCCCCCAATGCGGTGATCCTGCCGACATGGGCAATATCGTCGGTTGTCCATGTGCCGGGTGGCGCTTTCCCGTCCTACGCTCACGGCTATTACCCGCGCTCGAACGCGTTCTATATCGCGTGGGACAAAGTTGCCCGCGACCGCGACAGCTTTACCGCATGGATCAAGGAAAACGTGCTCGCTGGTACGCCAGCGGATTTCGCTCGCCATGTCACCAAACGCGCAGCCAACGCAGCATAGGGAGAAGCGCCATGTCGAGCGAATTCACGCCCACGGAAATGATGACAATCGCGGCCGCCCGCGCCCTTACCAGTGACGACGTATGCTTCGTTGGCATAGGCGCACCCTCAGCCGCTTGCAACGTCGCGCGGCTCACCCATGCTCCGGACATCACCTTAATCTACGAGAGCGGAACGATTGGCACCAAGCCGGATGTCCTGCCGCTTTCGATTGGCGACGGCGAACTCTGTGACACTGCCTTGTGTACCGTTTCCGTGCCCGAGATGTTTCGTTACTGGTTGCAGGGCGGACGCATCACCACCGGATTTCTCGGGGGCGCGCAGATTGATCGTTTTGCCAATCTGAACACCACGGTCGTGGGAGAGTACGACCAGCCGAAGGTTCGTCTGCCGGGCGGCGGTGGGGCGCCGGAAATCGCCAGCAATTGCGGACAGATCTATATCACGATGGCACTTAGCAAGCGTGGTTTCGTCGATCATCTCGACTTTATCACGTCGATGGGACACGGTGAGGGCGGTGACCACCGAAAAAGACTGGGCATGACGACGAAGGGGCCGACACGCGTCATCACCGACATGTGCGTTTTCGAGCCTGATCCTGTAACAAAGGAACTGTCCGTGGGGTCGATCCACAAGGGAGTCTCACGCTCGCAAATCGAGGAGAATTGCGGCTGGCCGGTTCGCTTTTCACCCAATCTGACGGAGACGCCGGTGCCGACGGAAAGAGAAATCTCCGTGTTGCGCGACATCAACGCCCGCACCAAGAAAGCGCATGAGGCTGCCTGATGACTGAAGTCTATATTTGCGACTATATCCGTACCCCAATCGGCCGTTTTGGCGGAGCATTGTCTTCCGTCCGTGCTGATGATCTTGGTGCTATCCCGCTCAGAGCACTGGTGGACCGCAACAGGAATGTTGATTGGGAAGCGATAGACGAAGTTATCTATGGCTGTGCCAACCAGGCCGGCGAAGACAACCGCAATGTTGCAAGGATGGCGCTGCTGCTTGCAGGATTACCGGAAACGGTACCCGGCACGACAATGAACCGCTTGTGCGGCTCAGGCATGGATGCTGTGATCACCGCCGCCCGGGCAATCAAGGCTGGCGAAATCGAACTCGCAATCGCCGGCGGCGTCGAATCCATGTCGCGCGCACCTCTCGTGATGCCGAAGGCGGAAAGTGCGTTTTCCCGCCACGCGGAAATCCATGACACGACCATCGGCTGGCGCTTCGTCAATCCGCTGATGCAGGAGCAATATGGCGTCGACTCGATGCCGGAGACCGGCGAGAATGTCGCGGAGGACTACCATATATCGCGTGCCGATCAGGATGCATTCGCCGTGCGTTCTCAACAGAAGGCCGGGGCTGCAATGGGAAACGGACGCCTGGCCCGTGAAATCACTCCGGTTCGTATTTCTCAGCGCAAGGGTGATCCGATCATCGTCGATCGCGATGAGCATCCGCGACCCGAGACAACCATCGAACAACTCGCCAAACTGCCGACACCTTTCCGCAAAGGCGGTTCCGTTACGGCGGGCAATGCATCGGGTGTGAATGACGGTGCCGCAGCACTCATCATTGCGTCCGAATCAGCTGCCAGGAAACACGACCTGACCCCCATCGCCCGCATTCTCGGCGGCGCAACGGCGGGTGTTCCGCCGCGCGTCATGGGAGTCGGCCCTATTGCCGCAACTCAAAAGCTTTGCGCACGTCTTGGCATCACGCCTGAAGATTTCGGCATCGTCGAACTCAACGAAGCCTTCGCGTCTCAAGGCCTTGCGACCTTACGCGCGCTTGGCATTCCCGAAGACGCCGAATTCGTCAATCCCAACGGCGGCGCCATCGCACTGGGGCATCCGCTTGGCATGAGCGGCGCCCGAATTACCGGTACTGCCGCGCTTGAACTCGGTGTGCGCGGCGCAAGACGGGCTCTTGCCACCATGTGCATTGGTGTGGGGCAGGGAATTGCCATCGGGCTCGAACGGGTATGAAGTCTCGAAGACATTATTGACGATGGGTAATTTCCCCCGTTGATGTTGGTGCGGTCGTCTTGACACTCTAATCTCATCCAGCAATAGTGAAACCGGTTTCACTATTGCTGGATTCCCGCTTGCCGTTTGATGTGACGATACTAGCGCCGCATGTGCCCTTTCTGCTGAAAGGGGCTTTGCTGACGGCTGAGGCCTGCGCGCTCGCGCTTGTTGGCAGCCTCATCATCGGACTGCTCGTTGCCGCGCTGAGAACGTCCTCCTCGCCGCTGCTCTCGCGCGCAGCCTTCGTCTACGTGGACCTGTTCCGTAACATTCCATTCATCGTCCAGCTTTTCTTCTTCTTTTACGGCCTTCCCGAAATTGGCATTTATGTGGATGCATTTACCACCGGCGTCATTGCCCTGTCGATTGCAGGCGGCGCCTTCAGCTCGGATGTCATCCGTTCCGGGATTCTGGCGATCGACACGGGTATCATCGAAGCAGCCGAGGTGAGTGGCCTTTCAAAGCCGGTCATATTTCGCAAGATCGTCATGCCAATCGCGCTCAGGACATCTATCCGGCCACTTGGCTCGGTCTTCATCAACCTCGTGCTGACATCGTCGATCCTCTCGACAATCACCCTGAATGAACTGACCGGGTCGGCAAAGATCGTGGCGTCGGACACGTTCCGGCCGTTCGAGGTATATGCGGTGCTGCTGATCGCCTATGCGAGCTTGACGTATCTGGTATCGCTGGCGATCGGTGTCTTGCATCGGAGGCTTAACCGCGACCGTATGCCGGAGGTCGCCTGATGCGATATACCAGTTTTACGCCGTATGATTTTGTTCTGTTAGCGCAGGGTCTGGGCGTTTCGCTTGCGCTCTTCCTCGCAACAAGTCTCATCGGCCTCGTCATCGGTACGATCTGGGCGGTGATCCGCTTCTATCGCGTACCGGTGCTTACTCCGTTCATCGCCTTCCTTGCTGAGCTTCTCAAGAACTCACCAGTTCTCGTTCAGCTTTTCCTGGTTTTCTTCGGCCTTCCGGCACTTCTGAAAATCAACGTAACACCGGTCGAAGCAGCGGTGATCACACTCTCGGGCAACACGGCCGCGTTCATCTACGTGATCGCCGTTTCGGCCATCGAATCGATTGGCCGGGACCAGATTGAATCGGCGCGCGTGTTCGGGCTGTCGCGCTGGCAGGTGCTGCACCACATCATTGCGCCCCAGGCAATGGCTTTTGCGGTGGGGCCCTTGACCGGTCTTCTGGTGAACCAGCTGCAGGTGACGTCGCTCATATCCGTTATCGGCGTAGTCGACCTGACAAAGATCGGCAACATCCTGAACCTGCGAACCCTCAAGCCCTTCATCGTCTGGACGATCGTCGGTGGTCTCTACTACGTGACGGCCAAGCTCGTCGCCCTTGGCGGTGCAATGCTCGAAAAACGGCTGCGCGCCCACACTGCATGGAAAGGTCTCTGATATGATCCGCGCCCGAGGCGTCCGCAAATCCTTCGGTTCGGCCATCGTGCTTGACGGCATCGATCTCGATGTCGAGAGCGGCGAGGTGGTTTCGATCCTGGGCTCAAGCGGCTCCGGAAAATCGACGCTGATCCGCTGCATGAACGGGTTGGAAAAACTTGACGCCGGCAGCATCACCATTGATGACTTCGATGTTTCAAGACCGAAAGACCTCGCCGAGGCACGAAAGCGTTCTGCCACCGTCTTCCAGCTATTCAACCTCTACCCGCACATGACCGCTGTGCAGAACATCACGCTGGCGCCGATCCAGGTCCTGAAGCGGTCGCGCGCCGAGGCGGAGGCAGCAGCACGAACCCTGCTCGACTCGGTAGGGCTTGGCGCGCGAGCCGACGCCTATCCAGCCCAACTCTCGGGCGGACAGCGTCAGCGCGTCGGGATCTGCCGGGCACTCGCCATGAACCCGCGCTACCTGCTTCTCGACGAAATCACCAGCGCGCTTGATCCCGAGATGACTGCGGAAGTTCTTAATATTCTCGCACAACTGGCGAAGAATGGAACGACGATGGTCTTCGTCACGCATGAGATTGAATTTGCGCGAACGATTTCCTCGCGCATCGTATTCCTCGACAAGGGCCAACTGGTCGTTGATTTGCCAACGGAGGAATTCTTCGCAGCCGATGGCGGCATGGCAAGGCCGCGTATTTCCCAGTTCCTCTCCAAGATGCGCAAAGACTGATCATGATCCTGTTGGCAAATTCTGAAGCCTGGCCCGGCTTCGACAAAACGGTCGAACTGCTGAAGAACAATAGCCACGGCATTGACGCCATGATCGCCGGCATCAGTGAGGTGGAGCGGGAGGTCAAGGTTCGAAGTGTCGGCTATGGCGGCTGGCCAAACATGCTCGGCAAGATGGAGTTCGACGCTGGTGTCATGGATGGGACGACCCGCGACGTCGGCGCGGTTGGCGCGGTTCCGGATACGCTGCCGGTGGCCGCTCTCGCACGCGAAGTGATGCAGCGCCTGCCACATGTCATGCTGACCGGCGAGGGCGCCCGCCGATTTGCCACGGAGATCGGTTTTTCGGTCGATGACACCTTGTACGAAGACAGCCGGAAGGTCTGGTGGAAGCGACTACAGAAAGAGCTGTCGGCGGCCGAGCTTTCGGCTTTTCCCGATATTCCGCTAGCTCCATTGAGCCGGACCATCACGGATCCTGAACGGGTTCGCGACACAACCGTGTTCCTCGCACAGGATTCAGCCAGTGGCATCCATGCTGTTACGTCCACTTCTGGCTGGGCGTGGAAGTACCCCGGCAGGCTTGGCGATTCGCCCATTCCCGGTGCCGGCTTTTATGCGGACAGCCGCTACGGCGCTGCCGCCTGCACCCATACCGGCGAAATGACGATGCGTTGCGGAACGGCACGAAGCATCGTCCTCGCTGTGCGCTTTGGCCATACGCTTCGGGCGGCGGTCGATATGGCCATCGAAGATCTTGCCGAGCTGAAAACGGGGTTTCTCGCCGGCGTCGTCATTCACGCGATTGATGCCGCGGGCAATCACGAGGTTGCAAGTTTCCAGTGCCCTGAAGACATCAAGTACTGGATCTGGGAACCAGGAATGGCCAATCCGCAAAAGCGGATTGCCCGGAAGTATGATCCACTGCTCACAACATAAGGGGAAGTTTATGAAAACGATGATGATCAAATTGGCCGCCCTTGCGCTGACGGCTGCCATGACATTCGCAAGCAGCGCCCATGCCGGAAAGATCGAAGAGATTCGCGATCGCGGCACGGTGCGTATCGGTGTATCACTGGGCGGGGAACCGATCGGGTTCCGCGACGACAAGAACAATCCTGTCGGCTACGATGTGGATGTCGCCACACAGCTGGCACAGAAACTCGGCGTTCCGGTAGAGTTCACCGATGTGTCCGGTGATGCCCGCATCTCGATGCTCGTGTCCGGCCAGCTCGACATCGTGGTCGCCAACACATCGGCGACGCTCGAACGCGCCAAGACAGTGGATTTCTCGATTCCCTACAATCGTGCTGGCTTGCGCGTCATCGTGCAAAAGGATGCCGGCATCGCAGATCTTAAGGACCTTGCAGGCAAGAAAGTCGTTGTCGGTCGTGGAACAACTGGAGAGAGCTTCATCAAGAAAACCGTGCCGGATGCCGAGCTGGTGTATACCGATACCTTTTCCCCCGACGGCGTGTTGTTGCTACAACAAAAACGGGCAGATGCAGCTATCGAGGATTCCTCGCTCCTTGATTATCTCGCCACCAAGAATGATAATCTCGTAACCCTGTCGGGGCTCTATTCGAATGATCCGATTGGCATTGCTGTTGCCAAGGGGGACCCGGAATTGGTTCGCTGGCTCGACATGTTCGTTTCAGATTACATCCAGTCCGGCGCCTATGAGGCCAACTACAAGAAGTGGTGGGGCGAAAAGTCCAATCCGCCGGCACTTACGCCTCTCTGGTAAGATGGAAAAGGCCGGGGCCATGCGGCCCCCGGCCTTTTATCAGGAACTCGACCGGGCGACGAAATACGTCGGGACTTGGACCAATATGCCGCCTGACTGGAAACGGTCTGGCGCCGTAAGGAACCCCAAAATTTCTTTGATATAGACCGTCTTGTCATAGCCGATCGAGGAAATCGGGTAGGCCTCATATTCCGCCAGTGTGACATCGTCGAAACCGTAGAGCCGAAACTCTCTCGCCCTGTTTTCAGAAAACGCATCCCTGTGAACATCAAGCACACCCATTGCCATTGCGTCTGACGTACAAAACACCGCGTCTGCCTTCTGCCATGCCGGAGATGCAGCGAGCGCTCGCCCGCTTTGATAGGAGTAATCCCCTCGCAACTCCGCCACCAATTCGATCCCGTGACGCCGTATCTCTGATTTATAATGCCCGATCCGGGCTTGCTCGACAGGCGAGGCCGATCGTCCTGTTACAAGCATCGCTGTTCGCACGTCCTTTCCTGCGGCGTCGGCAACTGCCGCCGCGATCCCGGTCAGTTCGTCTGGAATGATCGCGGGAGCACCTTCGTCGCGCATGCCATTCAACATCAATACCCGGTCGTTGCGAAACATCTTGCGCACTGTTGCCGCGTCGGCAAAATCGGAAAACACCAGGGCGGCATCGACATGGTAGGCGATGCCATTGCGCAGGAATTCTTCTATTCTCTCGGCAGATCCGACGCGCACGAAGATAACCTGCTTGCCGATCGACTGGATTTCGCTGATCAAGAGATCGAAAAGATCGAGATCGGATAGATCATGAATATGGTTGACGACCACAGCAACCAGATTAACTGTCTTGGTCGTGAGGCTTCGCGCCAGAAGGTTGGGTTTGTAGCCCAGTTGGTGTGCAGCCTGCAGGACGCGTTCACGTTTGTCTGCAGAGACGGGTCTTGGCTCGCTCGAAAGCGCGCGTGACGCTATCGCCCGGGAAACGCCTGCAAGCTCGGCTACATCGGCTATCGTGGGCTGATCATCGCTCTTGCGCGGTGCCATCATGTCGTCCTTCAACGGTCGACGTTACATGCTTTCCGAGCCGAGCGCGCACGGGCATGGGGCGACCAGCCCCATGCTTACCTGCTTCGCCACACTACGTTCAACGATAAAGTATGAGCAATTGCTATTCCGGCTTTACCCCGGAAGTCTGGCGGGTTTCCTGGGCACGCAAGCGCGCAAGCGTCTTGCTCGCCCATTCCCAGTCTGGCGCAAGTTCGGTACTTCTGAGAGCGGCTTCGATCGCCTTCTCGCGCGACCCATTAATCTCGTGCAGCTGAGACCGCAGAATGTAGACCTCCGCTCTCTGCCGCGCGTGGAAAAGAGTTTCGAGAAGCCGGTCCGTCGCCACCAATCCCTGTTCCGGGTTGGTCTTGCTATGCACACGAAGGTTGGCAAGCTTCAGAAGCGGCCATGTCCAATCAGGTTTGGCATCGGCCGCATGCACGAAAGCCTCGGCGGCTTCCTCGGTATCGTTCAACGCCTCATAGCAACGGCCGAGCAATTGCCACGCGTCTGAGGAATCCGGGCGGCGGTCGAGATATTCTTTTATGCAATCGATGCAAGGCGCATATTTCTGCTGTCGGTACAGCACCTGTGCCAACTGATAATTCCACCAATCGACGCCGGCATCGAGTTCAATCGCTTTGCGCAATTCAACCTCGGCCTTATCAGCCCGTTCCAGCCGCATCAAAGTCAAGGCGAGCTGGTGTCGTGCACGGGCATTCCAAGGTTCTGCCTTGACAGCGCGTTCGGCAAAGAGCCGTGCCTCGTCGAGCCGCTCACCCAGCCGAGCAAGCTCCACTGAAATCATATGGTGCGCTTCGGGGTTGTTGGGATGATGCTTTTTCAGATCGGCGATGAGGGCAGGGCGGATTGACTTGCCCTCATGCGCCGACAATATCGCATCATAAACCGGGCGCACGGGGAATAAGTCAAGATCGACCGATCCGGTTTGAGATTTCACATGCGCCAGATCGTCCTTCGACAGGAGCTTCAACTTGGTGCGAACCACCGACGCATAGCTGAATGTCGGCGTATCCACTGGCGGGTCGATCAGGAACCGTTCGACGAACTCCGAGAGCACGACGTCCGGCCGGTATGCCTCGATCAATTCCCGATCGAACGTTTTGCCATAGACATAGACCAGCGTGCTGAAGCTTTCTTTCAGGAAGGGCAGCAGGTTGCCACCAAATGAATCACCGAACATGACACAGCGCGGCAGGGTTGCATCCTTATTGACAAAAACCCTGATCCTTCCCCGGTTTGGTATGCGATTATCGAAGTCAAGTTTACCAGCTGCATGTTCGATCCGGGCCGATAGCGTGGGAGCCGATACCGGCGGTTCAAACTTGATGCCGAGATCGCCGACATAAGGAACCTCTTCGAAGCTCAGGCGTGAGCCCTCGACTCGCAATGGCTCGATTCCGCAGTCCGACAAGGCGTTGCAGAAAGCCAGGTATCCGATGTACGCGCCAAAGCCGCTCCAATGGGTATCGGTTTTCGGATAGGTCAGGCCATGGGCCTTCCCCGCCCGAATTTCATCGAGAGGATAGATGACCTTGCTTGCGCGTGAGGGGCCAAGTGCAGCCATGATCTGATGGATGGGGCGTTGCTCAGCAATCTCCACCCAGTCTGGAAGCTGTTCGGAATAGACAAGTTCCTTGTTGGGGGCGACGAACATCAAATGCTGCGCTCCGGTAGAGGCCACATATGCATCGCGTTCGGCGATCAGACTACGCCAGGATTCAATGCCCCGCGAATCCAGGACATGGCGGCCCGTGATCTGGTCGATAACCCGGTTAGAGTCATGATCCAGGAATATCCATCCATTCTTGCCAAGCAGATATTTTTTGCTTTTGTCAGCGCGTGATGTCGAAACGAATTCATCGTTCATGAACACCTCCAAATTGGCACGTTTTGCCATTCCGTATTTTGAAAGACACGAATGTTGCGAATGGAGGTTGCCGCCCCATTCACATCTCCATCATCTTTCCCCGCGAAAGAAGCTACCGCATTGCTAAAAAGCAACTGAGCTGGTGTGTGAGCGAACGTGTTCGCAACTTCGTAAATTTTCTTGTCATCGAAGAAGAATTGGAACTGATCTTGGCTCCACAGCATGCCATAGCGATGGTACGCATCGGCCAGACGTGTCCGCCGCGGTCGATAAGTCTTCGAGAAAACCTCCCGGTCAGGGAGCCAGCGCCGGGCCGTGACCTGAACGACATTCGGGTACTTTGCTTCGATCACATCAAGTTCAAAACGTGTGTCGCCTTCTGTCTCGCGAGCGGACGTCAGCCAGAAAGCGTTGTTAACACCCGGTTCGTTAGCGATCTGCATCTCACATTCGAAATATCCATAGCACTGCCGAAAATCCCGCGTCCGGACATAGCCACCCGTAAATGGCCGCTTTCCGTTAGTATCGCGCGTATTACGCCCGAGCTTGAGTGACAGGCCTCCACCCGATATAGCAACGTTTCCCGGCAGGCGGACAGACTTGGTCTCTCCGCCGCTGTCATTCACCCTCAGCCAGCGCTGATCAAAACCCGCATTGTCGGTGAAATCATCGTTAAACGACAATTGCCATTTACCATCCGCGCCCTTGAGAGGCGCGGGGAGATCCGAGCAAAGTGCGCGTGCAAGACCTGGCCGCGCGAGCAACCCAGCCGACGCTATTCCGAAACCGGCAAGTCCCAGAAATGAACGCCGACTGAATCGCAAGGGCTGTGTCATACGGCGACCTTTGCCGGGGCCTCCTGCTTGGTGTTCAGGCCGCGCAATGTGGTTTCAAGGTTCCATGCACGATTACGCAGCGTCTCAACTTCTCCGGTCATGAAATCGATCTCGCTACGGAACCAGGCCACGGCTTCGTGGATGTTGTGCGGTACCTGGACCAGATTGGGCGTGGAAAGAGGCTTGTCTGCCGGTGCGGCAACAGGCTTGGGCAATACGTGATTGAGCTTGTTTTCCGTCAGGAAGCGATGGTACTCGGCGAAATTGGCCCTGTAGATGTGCTGAACTTTCGAGAAATCGGCACGCTCGAGCAACTTCTCAAGATTGATCGGCAGATAATCCTCGATCTCAATCGACGGGATGGCGAAGAGCGACGCCAGTTCCCGAATACGAGAATCATAGGTGAAGAAAATTGCCGGGATTCCCTGATGCAGGGCGATGACGTTGCCATGCAGCCGGAAGCCGACCATCACATCCACATTGGCCGCCGCATCAGCCGCCCACTCCTCGATATCGAAGAAGGCGCTCATACGGTTGTTGAGCATCTCCTCGGCCTCGGTGTGGCCAAGCAGATTGAACTTGGTCAGGATCGCCTTGATGTTGTCCTGCTTCTCCTTGCCCGTGGAGAAGATTGCGAGTGTCTCCTCGCGCTCACCCTGCGAATAGAGCTTGCTTGAAGGGCGCTTGGCCACCGCGTCGATCAATGCACGCTGCATGCGATTGGTCTTCGTCGCATTGCTGGCGTAATCGGCGGAAAGATATTTATTGAGTGTAAGGCCGATACGAGCCTGCGCCGGGTCGATTGACTTGATGGTGATCGAAGGACGCAGCGAACGGTAAAAGCTCGGGCAACCGATGACCCGCACATTTTTGATGCCGAGGTCATTGAAAATTTCCGCGCTGTAGAAACCACGCACGCCAATTGTCTCGCACTTGTCCGCGATGATTTTCCAGGCCTCTACCGTTCCTTTAGGAACATTGAGTTTCTTGTACTTGCCGGCCTGCGCGCCAACACCGATCGCAACGACCGGACCTTTCAATTTCTTGAGCAAAGGCACTACGTGGGCCAAATCGACGGTTTCCGTCAGATAATTCGACCCGCGAACGACGGTCGCATCATAGGTCCCATCCTGGGGCCAGAGCTTCTCATTAGCCGCATGCGAGAACTGCACGTTGCGGATGTCGTCGTAGGCAAGCGCCTTGAGCGTGGCATCATAGACGAGAACGTCGCCTGTATTGATGCCACCCTTGTTGAAGGCCGCGAGCGGATCCTCAAACTTCAAATAGGCGGATTTGTTGCCAGGCTTTACGGCAGCACCACCATTAAGAACAAAAAGTTTTTTCATCGCTAGTCCCTCAAATTATTCATGTTGACTGATCCGGCAGCGGCTATCTGCAGCGGCCTTATTTCGGAAATATCGTCGCGCTCCCTCGGTCCCGGCTCGCGCAACAGACGCTCGATTGCGGGTGGCCGGTCCGGCGAAGTTGGGGAGGCTGTTTGTTCCACGAGCTTCAAGCCCGGGGCTTGGGAGCGCGTGGCAAGACGGTCTGGGAACCACGCCATCAACTGCTGTACCAGCGGCTCGACGCTTCGATCCCAAGCGAGTGACGCGCCGCGTTCTGCCGCGGCTTCCGACAGGCGGCCAAGTGCAGCCGGATCTTCGGCCAATGCCGCGATCATCTCGGTCATTTCGCTGATGATGACATTGTCGTCAGTCGATTCGATCAAGAGCCCGTCGACACCATGTTCGATGAGTTCGCCAACCGCGCCGACGGCTGTTGCGACCGGCACACAGCCGAGCCGTTGCGCTTCGATGATGGTCAATGGCGCACCTTCCCAACGCGATGGCAGCACCACCACATCGGCCCAGGCAAAAGCTTTGTTCAAATGGCGGCTGGAGTACACCGGCGCATCCACATGTACGTCGATTTCGGCAAATCGTTCCTTCCACGATCCGCCAGCTCCCGAATCCATGACGTCGCTGCCAATGATCTTCCACTCGATCGGCACAAAACGTTGCTGCAAATCGCGAACGGTAGCGTACAGACGTTCGATACCTTTCTGCGCGTCGAGACGGCCCAGGAAGAGGACGTTAAGCTTATCCTTTTGGGGTTTGCTGCGCCGGGCGGCCAGCAGAGCATCCCGTTCCTTCGGGGCCAACACATAGCTGGCGGCGTTCTGGATATGCATGAGCTTGGCGGATGGCACACCCATTGCGTGCAGCCATTCCGCCATATCGTTGGAACAGGTCAGGATGGTGTCATAAACATGCTCGAAGGCGAGCGACAGATAGGGATGTCCGGCATCTCGTCCCATTTTCGACTTGTCGAGCACATGGACGTAGTTCAGTACCTTGATGCCGCGGCGGCGCAGATCTCCGAGTACGGCGTTCACCGGCGCGACATGATTGTTGATCACAACATCGAGCCCGGCAAGGAAGCCCATGATCTGCTCAGCTCTTGCAGCCTCATCATGGCCCATCATCAGGTCATGACCAGCAAACTGGTGCGGGCCGCCCCAAAGGGGATAGTCGTCCGCGAGGAAATTAATCGTCTTGAACACCCCGTCATTCTCAGGAACCCGGTTATAAACCGGTTTTCCGAGCAGAAAGAGGTGTACTTCGCAGCCTGCATTCTTGAGCGCATGAGCCACTGCGTAGGCGACTTTTTCAACACCACCGAAGCTCGCGATCGGGAGGAGGAAGCCGACCCGGAGTGGGTTCGATGTTTGTGGCAGCCGCGGCATGACGGGCTTTGCTCCGACAGCATGCCGCAGCAATTCGAAATACCGGCTGCGATTTGGAAAATAAACCGACCGCCAGATCCATCGATTCCTGGATTGCGACCGATATCCGGAATCACGCAATGCACCCAGCGTAGCGAGAAGCGCATTCGTCGGTGACAGAGCGGTACTCTGCATCTCCCGTGCAGTGAAGGGTCCGCTGACGACGATCTCTACCACATCGGGAGAGGGTACCGGCTTGTGCAGCGAGCGTGCCCAATCGTCGGACGCGTCATCGGCGCAGGTCGAAAAGATATCGGACGTACACATCCAGCCAAACGGTTTGTCGGCGAGCGGTTCCGCTTCGCTGATCTTGCGGATATCGAGCCCGATCTTTGAATTGCTCCGCTCAAAACGAATGGCCACAAAATGATGCTTCTGAGCAAACTTCTCGCCAAGCCAGAGCAGATTGTGGATCAGACCCAGCCGCGTCAAGGCATCGCGGTGAGCTGCCGTCATCCATAGCAGGAAGGGTGGGACGCCAAAGGTTTCCGGTTCCGCCTTGGCTGCCCAAAAGCGCGTTACGAAATCCTCCAGGCTGCATTTGGCGTGCTCGACAGTAGGATCAGTAAACAAATCAACAGCATAAGTGCCCATGCCTATTGCGGCGTATCGGGGGGCTTCCTGGTGCTCCCAATCGAGCAGGGTTTCGGTAGCGAAAAGCTTCTTATGCTTCTGGCGGATATAGGTCAGAATGCCTTCACGGGTCCGGTTTGAATCCCGAAGCATGCTCTCGGCACGTTGGCGATACTCGAACCCGAAGAACGGATAATTTGCACCCAGGAAGCCGCGTCCGATCGCCTGGAGCCAAAATTCCCAGTCTTCAAATCCCGACTTCATGCTCTCGTCGAAGCGAATACCCGCATCAAGCATACGTCGCGATACCAGGCTACCCGCCTCACAAATATTATCGAAGGTCAGGTGCAAGAGACGCGAATATTGCGTTGTATAGTTCCCGTTCCATTCGATGCCGAACTTGTCGATGTTCGGGTAGATCCAGTCGACTTTGTCGTCCGATTTCATGAACTCGAGAATGTCGCGGATTGCCGTCGATGTGATGCGGTTGTCCGCATCCAGGAAATAGACGGCCTCAAGATCCGGGAAATTGCGCAAGGCGAAATCGATCCCGTAGTTGCGCGCCGAACTCAATCCGCCATTGGCCTTGCGCAGATAGAAAACGCTTTGATGGGCTAGCGCGTAGGTTCGCCCGACTTCGCCTGTTTCCGGAAACGGGCACCCGTCATCAACAATGACAACGGCAATATCGAAAGGCGCCTCCTGAGCCAACGCGGATTCAATGGCCTCAGCGAGCAGCACTGAATGCTTGTAGGCCGGAATGAGCACTGCAACCTTCGGAGAAACCGAACGTTCAACGTCATCCTCAGACGGCGGCGGCGCGACCTGTTCGAGATGTTTGACTTGGTCCAGCATGAGACGTTACCCGTTGACCATGAGGCTGATGTCGCGGAATTTGGCCCAGGCGAAACTGTTGTCACCCGGATTTTTCATCCGAGTCGCAAAATAGATATTCTGCCAGACGCCAACCTGTTCCGTGATGAAGGCGTTAAGACGCGGTTCCTCGCCATGAGAAACGCTTGTCCAACCAGAGAATGCCTCGCCTGCGCCTGCAGGGCGCGCTTCGCTGAAGAGTTGCCGGGCACTATCGAGGTCACCTGCAATGACAAGTGCGAAATCGACATCCTGGGACTCATCGTTGTCGATGATCGCAGTTGATGAGATGCGCAGAATCTTGGGCGGGCATGCAGCTGGAAGCCGGCCGATCGTGATACCGGTCGCCGGGGGATGACAACCGATGGCCCTTTCCTCCGGTAATGGCAGGATTGCAGCGAACTCGAACGAAATTTCCTCTGTATTGGCCAACGCTGCGAGGTCAAGAATGCCTATCGCTATCGGCATCTCCCGGAATCCGCCATCGCTTGTCTGGCGAGATTGAGACGGCAAATAGTTCGCCCAACTCGGAAGCAGCACACCGGGCATGCCGCACCAGACCTGCAGCGCTAAACTGTTCTTCAACAACGGCGTGTTGTTCGCTGCATCCTGGACCTGGAACATCTCCAGAGGCTGGAGCCCGCCAAGCGAGAGCAGGGGCATTTCATCGTCCACACCCTCGATGTGCAGTTGCAGGCTCAACGTCCGCCGGAGACCGGCAAGCGTGCGCGACAAACCCAGATAGTTCCATCCCTGATGAAGCCGCGAAAGTGGAACAACCCAGCTTTCAACGACCTGTCTGTCCTCAAGTGTCACCAGTTGAGCGTGGAGCGTGGCGTCATCACGGCGGGCCAAGCGTTCAAAATGGATTGCAATCGCGCTCACCCCTGCACTGGCAACGGGAAGAATTTGTGAGACACCCTCGAAAGAAGCGTCAGCCAGCACATTGGAGCGCGACGAACTGCTGACGGGCTCGTTCGAGAAAGCCAGGTCAAACGGCTGCAAACCCTGTCTGTCGACAAAGCTTTCGATCGTAGCAAAACGGTTTTGCAGGTTGTCATTCAAGGTTCGCAGGGCGAGTAGTTCGCGATTTGACTGAACGATTTTCCGGGCGTCGGACACTAATAAGCCGGCAAGCTTCTGGATAATGACCGCTGTCGTTGCGACCTCCTTGCCTGCTTGCCACTCAAGGACTGGCGGCTCATCCACGACGCCCCGATCACGCAACCAGTCGAGAAGACGCTTTTCGCGGCCCCGATGCGCGGGATTGATGATAATGGCGAGCGTGCATAACGGTGCTTCGTGAAGTTCGAATTTTTTGCCAGAGTTATCGGACAGCATAGCGGCATCGTCCTTGACACCTTCGAAACCCAATATCTTGACCGCTTTCGACAGGTCCTGAGGAAGTTCATCATGGTCTATTCCCATGCGAAGCAGGACCGGTTCCTTCAATAGATCAATTTCTCTTAGAGATTTCGCAGCTGGTGAGAGCTTATACGAAGTCTGAACCGTCATTTCCTACATCCCTGCCCAATCCATTGGTGCCAAACCGCATTTCTATCCAAATATAATGGCGACTTCATGAAGCTTGTCAAACAATTATATTGCAGTGCAATAGAAAAACATTTTGACCATTTGATGATATTCTATTCAGAATATGGTTTTATTCTTGATACAACTTAAAAATAGTTTACGTGTAATTTACTTCAATATTTGAAGTAAATTCTGCACTTGAAATTTGACTGAGAAATGGGCGCGCGAACACCCGCTGCGGCGGCGATATCGCAAACACAGCGGGATATTGCGCGAATAGGGGGCAAGACCGAAAGATCATTTGCTCACCCTGACAATCAGCCAATCAGACAGCAATACGTTCTTCGGGTTCGTCGTTACGCTTGTCGATCAGCTGACGCTCCCACGCCAACGCATCCCCGACGATCAGATCGAGATCGGCTCGTCTTGGAACAAAGCCAAATTGATTCCGGACACGTTCATTTCCGGCCACCAGGATAGCCGGATCGCCAGCGCGGCGTGGTGCTGTGCGAACCGGGAAGTCAACTCCGGACACCCGCTTGACCGCATCGATGATCTCGAGCACCGAATATCCGTAACCATATCCGCAATTGGCGGCTGTACTCTTGCCGCCGGCTTCGAGGTAGTTCAGTGCACAAAGATGCGCCTGAGCAAGATCGCTGACATGGATGTAGTCTCGAATACAGGTTCCATCGGCTGTTGGATAATCAGTACCGTAGACCTCGATGTGCGAGCGCTCGCCCGTCGCCGCCTGGCTGGCGATCTTGATCAGATGAGTTGCGCGCGGAAACGACTGACCGGAACGCAATTGCGGATCGGCGCCGGCTACATTGAAATAACGGAGCGCAACATAGTTGAAGTCCGAATGGGCAATGGCGGCGTCGCGCAGCATCCACTCCGTCATCAGTTTGGATGTACCATAAGGCGAGATCGGCTGGTGAGGCATATCTTCCGTGATTGGCGTCCGTTCCGGTTCGCCGTAGACCGCTGCCGTCGAGGAGAAAATGAAATGCTTTATTCCTTCGGCAACGGCTGCCTCAATCAGTGCTCGCGATTGCACAGTGTTGTTTCGATAATAGAAGAGCGGATCGCGCACGGAATCCGGCACCACGATTGAGCCGGCAAAGTGCAGGATTGCTGTGATATTGTGCCTGCGGATCAAGTCGCGCACCAAGCCCTGATCACCAATGTCGCCCTGCACAAAAGGAACATCATCTGGCACCAGCCAAGCGAAACCGCAGCTCAGATCATCAAGGACGACAACGGATCTGCCGGCGTCTTTCAATGCGAGAACCATGTGGCTGCCTATATAACCTGCGCCACCTGTAACAAGAACGGTCATGGGGAAACTCCTGCAACGCTGTTTGGGGGATTGTTTGTAAGAAGACGGCCTTTGCCAATTAAAGAATTTTGCTTATTCCCTCCCGGTCGTGTTGTACTCCTCCCATGAAAATCTTAGCGTCGGTCAGACATCCGGTCTAAGCAACCCGGCGCACCGAATCCGAATCGCGCTGCCGGCCTTCAACCATTTTGTGATCGACTCCGTTTTCTGTAAGGAACCGGTGCATCTCTCCATAGGTCTCGGACCAAGCGCTATTGTATTTATCGAACAACGATTGATCCCAGTAATCTTCCAGCCTGAAGACCTTGTCGCCAAAAACATCGAAACTGGGAATCTGATAGGTCTCGGCAAACTCGGCAGTGCGGCTGTCGTAAGTGAAATAGATCGATGGTACCCCATTCGCCAGCGCCATCAGATTGCCGTGCAGCCGGTAGCCGAGAACCAAATCCTTGGATTTGACCAGGTTTTCATAA
Organism: Phyllobacterium brassicacearum; assembly: GCF_003010955.1. Taxonomy (GTDB): domain Bacteria; phylum Pseudomonadota; class Alphaproteobacteria; order Rhizobiales; family Rhizobiaceae; genus Phyllobacterium; species Phyllobacterium brassicacearum. The sequence continues at coordinate 35,567 of NZ_PGGO01000007.1, read as the reverse complement.
TCAGCAACGACGTCGGAGTAGAAGAGACGTTCACGATAGAGTTTTTCGACCGTCTCGTCGAGGAACCAGTCCGAGGCCCACTGGTTTGCCTTCAGTGCTGCAATCGCTTCTTCCTTTTGCTGCTCTGTGCCAAAGACCAATTTCTTTTCTTCGACTTCGCCCTGAGCCATGAGAGTCGCGTCAAAGCGGCTCGCCATGCTCTTGATGAGGTCGCGTTGAGACGTGAGATAGCGCTCGATGTTCTGCGCGTAGGTCGGCGACACTTCCCGGCGAACTGTGACCCCCACTTTGCGTACGTCATCCAGTGCGGGGAGCGCTATTTTCATACTCGGGTCGTTGCGGCGGAAGGCAGTTGGACAGCCGATAATACGAACATTCTGAATGCCAATATCGTTGAGAACCTGGGCCGAATAGGCCCCGCGTACGCCAACAGAAACGGTAGAATCCGCCATGACGCGGAGCACGGCTTTGGTTGCATCCGATAGTTCGATCTGACCTTTTACTGGGGCCTGGGCTCCAATGCCGAAAGCGACGACCGGCAGACCAAGTCGCTTGAGAACTGGCACGGCATCGGTCCAGTCCATGTGTTGGTGCACATAGTTGGAGCCACGCAAGATCACATAATCATATTCCTCGCGCAGGCGATCGATATGCTCCATCTTCGGGTTCATGATGGGCAAATCCGACAGCTTGTCGTAATTCATCAATTTCAAGGACGAGTCGAAAACGAAAGCGTCCCCAATATTATGATAATGATCAATATTCCCCTGCACATTGCCGTATTGGTACCAGCGAACGCAGTCGTGGTCGTAAACCTCGCCAGATGGGATCATTACGAGTACACGTGCCATGAGGTCTTCCTTCTTTTGGCGGTAGAGGCTGACAAACGATCAGCTTGCTTGCGAAAGAACGACGTCGGTTCTCGCGGCGATGTTGAGTGGCTGGCGCCTGGCTTTGAGCACGTCGCTATACAGCGCGAGGTGCTCCTCAGCGCAGTCGATATAATTTGTTGGCTGGCGGATGTCGTTATGCAGCCGATCCCAGATAAGGGGATCGCTCAGGACTTCCGTAAAACGATCCGCGAGATCTTCGGCACTGCGTACGCGGAAATGTAGTCCGTCCTGGCCATCGCGGACCTTTTCCGCCATTCCGCCAATGTTGGAACAGATGATGGGCCGGCGATGGTGCAGTGCCTCCTGAATCACAATAGGCGAGTTCTCCCACCAAATCGAAGGCATCACCACCCAATCGACTGATTGCATCAGACGGGGCATTTCCGTGTTTTGATAAGCGCCGTAGAACCTTACGCGCGTACCGGCTTCCTCGATCAACTTCTCCATGCGTTCTTGAAATTCACGCGGTTGTTTTTCGAGATTCCCTCCGAAAATCATCAGGCGGGAATCCTCGCCCCATGTTTCCTCCGGTACTCGCGACACCGCGTCAATCAGGACATCGATTCCCTTGTAGGGCGTTATCTGCCCAAAATACGCGAAGCGATTGCGACGCGGCTTGGGCCCTGTAAGTTCGCGCGGGGGCGTCACGCTCTCAATGGCGATTCCATTCTCCATCACGCTAAGCTTGTTCGGATCGAGACCCCATTCTGCATATTTCCTCGCCAGGAACACACTTGGCGCAACGAAGGCGTCAGCAAGTTCGAGCATACCGCGGACAAACCGCTCCCGCTTAAGGAAGCGTGCCGGCGGGATATCAGGGAAGCACGCATGGCAATCGATTGGTGATGCCTCATTGCAGAGCTTTGCAGTGCCCGCTTTCACCATTTGACCGTCATTGTTGCAGATTGATAAATACTCATGGAACGTCACAAGGATAGCTGTGTCCGGTAGCGCTTCACGAATGGCGTAGAGCGTCTCAAGGCCAAGGCCAAGTACATGGTGGAAGTGGACAACATGCGGATTGAAATCCCCGACAAACCGCAACAGATCACGACGGATTTCATCCGTATTCTTGTTGGATAAATAGAAATGATCGTAATCATCCGCATGAAAGAGGATCTCATCGCTACTGCGTCGCAAACTCATTAGTGCCGTTGTGCCGTGGCGCGGAATTGGATGTCCCGCCCGAGCGAGGTACACGGATTGTACGCCAGGCAGCGTATTCAGCCCCTTGTGCAGATTGTATGATGCGATCTCACCGCCGCCGAGCGAAATGCTCGGATGGGCATGCGAAATCACCAGAACCCGAAGCTGTTCTGTCATGCCGGTACCTCCGGCGCTGGGCGCGCTTGTGTGAGAATGTTTGCCCACCTTGCATCGAACACCTGGCGGTCGATTCCTTCAATGAGGGCGATCGTCGATGCCTTGTCGGAAACTGAAATATCGTCGGAACCCAGCATTTGGGCTGAGGGCAGCCAATAGGACTTGAGGCCCGACTGCTTGAGCTTCAAGCCTAGATCGAGACCCTTTTCGTGCGTGCCAAGATATCCGCGCGTGAACCCGTTGACTGAGAACAACGCGTTCCTTGGCAGAACACAACATTCAAACGTCGCTGTTGCGACTTCCGTCGTTCCCATGCCCGTAACGGCATCGATGGGATAGCCGGCATAACGGCTGATCAAGGCGCGATCGGATTGCGCACCCGCGACCCACGTACCAGCCCACCGGATTGAGTCATCTTCATACGCAAGAGTAGGCGACAATACACAGTCCTTACGCGCATCGTAGGCAGCAAGCAATTTATGGAACCAACCTGCGCTCCGGGGCAGAAGCGACGCCGCAAGGAACACAACACAGTCTGTCGAAACGGCGCGAGCGCCCACCTCCAACGCGTCATAAAGATCTTCCGAACCACTTGCTGAAACTAGGCGCAAGCGCAGACCGTAGAAATCGGCCAGCCTGCGCACCTGTACACCTATGCGGTCGATTATCTCCGTTGACGCAGCAATGACGATCGGGGCAACGCGGGTTTCAGGATCAAGCGCGAGCAAGGCAAGGAGCGGAGCGATCTCTTCGACGCGCTCATCGACGCCGATTATGAGCGCGGGGCCGGTGGCTTCCTCAAACGCACCCAAATCCACAACGCCAAATATCTCAGGCGCTGGCCGGCTGACGCCACGCAACAGCGGCACAAGTTGCTGGTCGACAATGTGACGGAGTGCCCAAGCGTTTGGATCAATAGCGCGAATTTGTCGAACCACTGCATCACGCGACGTGATCCTGGTCGGCGTCAGCGGCATGAAGGCACGCCGTGCGTCGCTCAAGGTGAGTTCCAGATAAAACGGCGCGGTGCTGTCGCCTTCAAGCTCGGGAGCAAACGCCACAAAACCATGCGCATGCCGATTGGGATCGAGCCCTGCGTTGAATGGTGGCTGATTGTCAAATTCGCGGGTGACGTCCGGCCTATCCACGCGTGTCCAGTTACTGTCTAATTGTGTCTCCCCGCGATGGCGGCGGAGCTTCACGGTCTCCACATGGCTGTCAGGATCAAGCAGCCACCCGGAAACAAGAACGCCGCTTCCCTCTACACGGTAGGCATTGTCGATACCCATGCGCACGGGGAACGGCAGGCTCGAGACCGTTTCCGTCCCATCAAACCGGTTCGCCGCCGAACGCAGGCGCAGGAGCACTTCGGTCGAACTGCGCACCTTGGGCAAAATTGCCCTTACATGGCTGGGGGTTTCCCGTGAACCCACCATCAACCGCCGGTCGTAGACTTCAGTAAAGCGCCAGCCCCTTCGTCCGCGGAACAACAGACGCTCGATGTCGTTTGGCTCGACCCGTTCATTTGCGAGCAACAGGCCGGCAAAACCAGACGATTGCTCATTCAGATCGGGTCTTGCAAAGACGCTGATCGCGCATTCAGCAAGGGAAGGGGTCCGGCCGCTGATCAACAGCCGCGTGACTGAGGGCGTCAGATCCTGCGCCCAACCCTGGACGAAAATCTCACCTTCATCGCTTCCGCCAATCAGCTCGATGCAGCCATCGGACCGAGCACCCGCCTGCAACAGCACTGTGATTGCTGAGAGTTTTTTGCGGCCAATCGGTCCTGAAATCAGCCCTTCCACCAGACCATCGATAACGGACGGCAAATTGGACCCGGCAAGATCGGTGATCATCGCGATCAGATCGCCTGTCGAAGCGGCGCGACTGGCAAACGCGTAACGCATCGCCTTGGCCTTGTGCTGGAACATTATCGTCTTCAGCGAGCCTCGGCGCAGGATGTTGGTGGGGACGATCGCCACGAAGCCGTGCGTACCAGCGGGCGAGGGTTCCTTGAGGGGCCAAGTGACAAGCGTCACCTTTATACTCATGGCCGGATCGCCATTGAGGAACGCTGCGATCTGTTCGGATGTCATGCTTCCGATGCCCAGGGCGAGGACAAGGGTGTCGTCGACAGGACAGCCAACCACCATCTCGCCTTCCATCACCATTGGATGGCGTTCGGGCGGTTTACCGGTTCGCGTCACTGGCAGCACGTCTTTTTCGTCTCGAAGCATCTAGGTCGCTCCATGAACTCACGGAAGGAGCGATATTGAAACGAGCGCTCCGGCGGCAAAGCCAACCAGAACAAACAACAACAGGAACAATGGCTTGATATCGCCGCTGGACCGCTTCTGAAAAACCTCTATGCGCTTCTCCAACCCGGCCACAACGCCATCGAGGCGCATGAGATGAACATCAAGCTCAGTCAGACGCTGATTGACGTCTCCACGCAAGCCCTCGATCGAACCACTGATATCAACCAGATCAACGGCAGGCCCGTTGCCGGCTGCGTCGATGACGGGCGCAGGCCTTTGTAGCGACCGCTGGTTGACCTGCAGTTGCCGTTGAGCGGCCATCAACATATCAAGCTTGTCGAGAATCCGCGTCATGGGAGCGGCTATGAGTGCTTCGGCCGCCTGTTCGTCGGGCTTCGGAACGCGCAAGCTTTGCTCTACGCCTGCACCATTGATTGCAATGACGACCAGTTCACCGGCACGGATCGTAGCGAATTGCGGCAGCATGACATCAAATGCGTGCCCACCGTCGCCGATACCGCTACGTTTCAGATCAGGCCGCTCCTTGTCCGCTATTGCTTCCGCTATCGGCTTTCCATCCAGAAGCACGCGGATGGTCAGCCTCATGTTCGGAGCAGCGGGATCGAAGGCCCAACCGAAAAGCCGGCCGTCATCGATGGCATCGACGCGGCCTTTCATTGGCTCAGCCTTGTTGGACTTGGAATTGTCTTGCTCAGGGATGGCACTCGGCTTGGATGGCGCCTGTGCCGACACGTTTGTCACGATAGACATCATGTACCTCTCAGGCTGCTTCAACACGCAGCGGGCGTAGCGTCTCGATCAGATCGAGATATCGCTCCGCAGTCGTGTCGATGGTATCGGGGTGGCGGGCCCCAAGTGAAAGAATCTGACGCAATTCAGGATCCTCGGCGATACGCCGCATGGCAGCCGCCAGTGCCAGCGGATCATTTGGCGGAACAGTAAGCCCGTTGACGCCATTTTCGATCATCTCAGCCATGCCGCCAATGTTACTGGTTATCACCGGACAGTTTTGTCCCTGCGCCTCCTGGATGACCAAGGGTGCGTTTTCCCACCAGATCGAAGGCATGATCGCACAATCAACCGTTGCGATCAGTTCCGCAATGTCTTCCCGGCGGTACGCGCCACGCCGTTGCACATTGGGCGACGTCTCGGCGAAAAGACGATCAATATCGGCAATGAAACTCTCGCTCTGGAACGGAGCAGCGCCATGGACACGCAATTCGAAATCGGCGCCTTCCGAAATGAGCTGCTTCGCCGCTTCAAGCAAGACCTTCGTACCCTTCCAGGGGTTCAGGTTACCAAAATAACCAAAGACTGGTCGCTTGCGCGTTGGGCTCTCTGGTTTCTTCGCTAACGCCCGCGAGGGTTGTCCGTTAGGAATAACGTTGATCAACTGCTCCGGAAGGCCCCAATCAACATAGCGTTGCTTCAGGAATTCACTCGGCGAAACGAACCCATCCACCGTGCTCAACAAGGACTTCAGATGGCGTTCGCGCAGGACAAATTTGTCAAGCGCGATGTCCTTGAAACAAGCGTGGCATCGATCCGGGCTGGCACCGTGGCACAATTCCTTGTTTGCAGTGCGTACCATCAATCCATCGTGATGACAGATGGGGTAATAGTCGTGCAAAGTCATGACAATCCTGCATTCGGGCAGGGTGCGGCGCACGATATGGGGAAACTCGGCGCCCAAAAGCAGCAAATGGTGCAGATGGACAATATCTGGCCGGAAATCGCGTAACAATTCGACAATGTCCGGTACGATCCCGTAAAGGTCGACCTGACTCATGAAGAAGCGGTCGAAATGACCAGACCAAAGCAAAATTTCATCGCCATTTGTGCCGATGCTCTGAAAACTCGTTCCTGGCCGCGCCTCGCGATGGATATGATTGGTGGCGCCGAGAAAAAGAGCTTCGCATCCCTTCCGCTGGTAGGCACGAAACAGATCATGGGCAAAAATCTCTGTGCCGCCAGGGTGCAGGGCAGGGTGGTTGTGAGCGGCAACGAGTACACGGGTGGCCATCACGTGTCCCCCTTGCACTCGGCGATGAAAAGATCCTGATAGTGGTCAGATGCAACGCCGCGCCAGTGTCCAAGTGATTTGGTCGTGATCGACAATCCGGCGCGTGTCAGGGAGTTGTCCAGGAACCCGTCATCAAATCCTACGGCCGCCAGTGGAGGTAATTCCGGAACGAACCAGCATGGACCCTCGTCGTAGCGCTGAAACCCGAGGCGGGCATCACGCTTGTTGAAAGCATTCTCCTGTGCCGTTTTATCAACGACAAATGCCGTCATGAACAAGCGCCCGCCCGGCGCAAGAACACGCTCCACCTCTTGCAGGTAAGCATTGACTTCTTCATCCGGCAGATGAGTGACAACCGACGTCATGATGATGAAATCGAACTGCCTACTCTCAAATGGCAACTTGAGCTCAAGACCGTTGACGGCACCCTTCGGATTGTAAAGGGAGTGGGCAATATCCAGATGACGAAACTCAAAGTTGGGATATGCAGGGCTGATCTTCTGCTGGCACCAGTTGATACCACCGGTCACCGGATCAATGCCGCGATAACTGCCCTTTGCCGGGTCCAGATATTGGGTCAGTGGGACGGCCATTCTCCCGATGCCACAGCCGATATCAAGAACGCGGCTCTCCGGCTGTACACCGCCCTTGCGAATGAAATGGCCAAGAAACTCTGCGCCGACTGCCTGAAAATTGCCGTCACCTACAAAAATGCTGTCCGGATCGGGCCGGGGCAAGAACCGATTGCGCTGTACCGCCTCCATCAACCATTCGACATGGTCATTATTGAAGGTCGGGGTAAATTCAGGTTCAGCTTTCTTGAGTGCAACGATTTCAGTCAAGCGGCGCTCCTTTCAGATTTTCCAACGACAAAGGGAGCGATGGTGTCGTCCACCACTTCGTCGAGATAGGTCGTCATTAATTCGGTAATGTCGTCGTTCCAGCGCTTCGTATGAAGCCACGAATTGTACTGGCTCGCCAATCCTCGCATGTAGTCGGCGCTACGGCGGATCGACCGCCGTTCAAAGTGATAGAGTGATACACTCGGTTCATAGGCAATCTGGAATCCAATCTGGCGGATTTTGAGGCACAGATCGCTATCTTCGTAGTCTCCGATGACATAATCATCGGTAAAGCCGCCAACGAGATCATAGATATCCTTGCGCGTGACGAGGCAGGCGCCTGTCACTCCGGGGACACTGCGTGTGATCTGAGCCGGCGAATAATCGCCTGGCATTCCCTTGTAGAAATGATGATTGAGCCAGACACCACGCTGGTCCCGGGCGAAATACAGCCCGGCATGCTGCAGCGAGCCATCTTCAAACAGAAGCTTCGGGCCGATTGCGCCCAGCTTTTTCTGTTCGAGCAGGGGCCGAATCAAATCGCCCAACCATCCGGCCCTGCATGGCACCACATCAGAATTCAGCATGACCAGGACGGTGCCGCTGGCGAGACTAGCACCAGCGTTGCAAGCGCGAGCGTAGCCGCTATTACGGTTCATGGTTGCCAGTTTCATGGGAAGATCATGAAGGATATGCAGGCCGCCAAGCAGATGTTCCGTATCATCCTGAATTTCAGGAGAATCGAGTACGAAAATGATCTCGGCATTTTCCACGAGCCATGGATCCGTAGCCATTGCGGAAAGCTGAAAACGCAGAAAATCGAGATTGCGGTAAAGCGGAATCACGATCGAGACCAAGGGGGAATTTGGCATTGCACCATATTCCTTGACGTCCGCAATCCTGACCGTTTGACCGAGTTTATGCTCCACTTCCCTTAAGGCTGGCGCCAGTATGCTCTCGAAAACCTGATGCCGTGCATGTTGCGGGGGCACAGCCCGCAGAATGCGATTACGCTGCGCGGCCGGCTCAAACGGCTGCAATTGCGGCACAAGCATTGTCGTCGCGCCAGATGCCAGCCGCATCTGGAAACGTGGCTGCAGCAGTGGCCCAAGGTTCTTGCTCTGCGGAAGCCAAGCGGCAAAGCCAGTCACATCGGCGCCAAGCCCATCCTCACGTTCCCCGGTTTTGCCGGGAAACTTGTAGAAGTTTGGCTGCAGCGGCAAAGCACTTCCGTTTTCGGAAAGGTATTCAATTCGTGACAGCATCGCCGACGGATCATGAGTCCAGCCGCCCACGAGGAGACCTCCGTCAAGCGCCAGCGCCAGATCAATTTCCGCGGCAGGATGCGCGGAAGACTTCGCAATTTGACGGGCTGTAAGAGGCGCACGCATCTGCATGTCGATGGCTGTCGCAATACCGGCGCCCGGCACCTGCGCCAACTGCCGCACAAGAAACTCACGCAGTTCCGCGTCGCCTTGACGCTTTCCCCACCATTTCTGGAATTCGACAGGCTGTCCACCATTGTCGGATAGTTGTCGTACCGCGATACCATTCTTGCCGGAGAGGACAAGGTGGAATGATGGGGGTAGCGGGCGTACCGACTCCACAAGCAAATGGCATGATTGCCAGGCTTTCTTGGGTTGGTTACCCATTACAAATTTAGTCGGCAGCACCGTTACGGAATTGGCCGTAATTGCGTAGATCGCGGTGACATCGCCGAGCTCTGCATCGATCGCCGTTTCAAGGAGGTGCTGCCCATCGATCGGCTGGCCACAAAAGCGGACCGGGCGCGGCTCGGGCGTAAGCGCCAATGTGATCTCGCGCGCGACACTGGCGAAAATCTGGTTCTGCGACAGGCGAAACGTGCTGCGCCATGTACTCAGAATATTGTTAAGCAGCTTGATGTGTCCCGCCGCTGTCAGATTGATGACGGCGCTGTCAACATCGAAGGAAGCCAGCTCAACCGCCGGGTAAAGCGTAACCTGCTCGGTAGGGCCGAGCGCCCCGGCTGAAAGAGTGAGATGGATCGGCTTGTCCTTGGTACGCATGACCCAAAGAACCCGCTGACCGCCAGTTTCCAGAGGAATACTCAGACTGACGAGCGGAACCGGCAATTCTTGCGTTACCAGCGTGCATTTTGTCGAGGATCGAGTTGCGCCAGGAAGATCCCAAATCACAACGGCCACATCCGCACAGAGACGCGAGATCGAAATGCTCTCTGTGTCGCCTGCAACATCCGTCGAATGGTCGAGGCTCAATACGTTACCCTTTCATTCACATCGGAAAGAAAAGCGTGCCCGGCCAGAGGCAGGGCACGCCATATTCGCTATCAATGAACGACGAAGTAGTCGCTCGGGTTACTGGTGACCTCGTCGGCGCTTACGCCCACGAGTGTGACGGAATCGCCATGTCCGAGATCGACAACAACATTGTCGCCAACCTGCGTGACACGTGATGCCAGGTCGTCAGCAGATTGAATGTCCTGACCGTTGATACCGCTGGAGATCTGGAGGATGTCTTCACCAGGGGTAAAATCAAGCACGACGTCGTTGCCGCCGCCGCCATTGAACAGGAATACGTCATTGCCGGCACCGCCAACGAGCACGTCGTCGCCTGCGCCGCCTGAAAGGAGGTCATTGCCGGCACCACCGAGAAGCACGTCGCTTCCAGCGTCACCGAACAAGGTGTCAGATCCAGCACCGCCCTGGAGAACATCTTCTCCCTGGCCACCGAACAAGACATCACTTCCGTCACCACCGCTCAGCACATCTGAGCCGTGTTCCCCGAAGAGAATGTCGGAACCGTTACCGCCGAACAGGGCATCATCGCCCTTGTCGCCGAACAACAGGTCGTTACCGTCATCCCCAAATATCGAGTCATCGCCTTTCCCACCAAAGACAACATCATCACCGCCATTGGCGCGGATGAAATCGTCAAAACGCGAGCCAAACAAAACGTCGTCGTAGGCGCCGCCTTCTAAAGTGGCCATCTGCTTCTCCTTCTGTCCTGCATATATGAGTTTACAAGTTGCCGGAAATGCTCCGACGATCGATGCTCTGACGATTGTGCGTTGCAACAAATCGAAATGCAACCCAAACTAAGAATATAAATGTGGCATTCCATAGTAACAATTTATTACAACAATGTATTACAGCAATTAAATGTTCGTGATATAATTGATGATTAAAATAACAATAATTCATTTATATAGATTGATTATAAGTAATTTAGTTCAAAATTTGAAATACCACCGTATAATGCCCAGTTTGTTCGATTTTTCCTCCTAATCTTCTCTAAACGCACGATTGAAGCTGTCCGAAATCGGGGACATGATGTACTCGATCGCTTTCCGCGCCTTGTGGACGATCAACACTTCCGCCGGCATGCCGGGATAAAGTTTTACCGTAGGATTGGAGGCAAGCGCCTTGGGCTCGATTTCCGCACGCGCGACGAAATAGGCCGTATCGTTCTTTTCATCGAGCACTTGATCCGCTGCGATATAGATGACCTTGCCATCGAGCGGTGTTAGCGACCGCTGATTATAGGCCGTGAGCCTAACTTGTGCCGGAGATCCAACCATCACACTGTCAACGTCGCGCGGACTGATCTTCATCTCCACGACCATCGGCTCGTTCTCGGGGACGATATCGAGGATAGGTTCACCGGCCGCCACGACACCGCCAGGTGTGCGCAAGCGAATATTGGCGACGATACCGGCCTGCGGTGATCGTATCTCAACTCGTCTCATCACATCCTTGGCGGCCACGATCCGCTCCTCCGTGTCCGCCAATTCGACCTGGGCTGTCGTAATTTCTCCTGCAATCTCCGACTGTTGATCGCTTTCAATACCTGTAAGAGCGAACTCGGCCCCGGCTTTTGCCTGTTCAGCTTTCGCCTTGTCGCCGGCATACTCACCGCGATCGCCAGCGAGTTCACTGAGCCTTGTATCAAGCTCGGTCAGCTTCGACTTTTGCGCAAAGCCCTTTTTGACAAGACTTGCGATCGCGTCGCGCTGCTCGGTCACCAGCTCAGTCTGGCGATCAGTTGCCGCAATCTGGGCCTCTGACGCTTTTGCCTGCTCCGTGTATTGTTCAATAGTCTTTTGCTGGATATCAATCTTGCTAAGCTTCTGGGTGTAGCGCTTCTGAAAGAATATCTGCTCCGCTTTTATTGCTCCTTCAGCGGAAATATTTCCCAGCTCACCAAAATCATCTGGGAATTTGATTTCCTTGTCACCGGCCTGTTCCGTGCGCAGGCGCGCCAATTTGGCGATCAGGCCAATCCGGCGGCTCTGCAGGGATTGCAGCTCCGATCTTGCCCGTGTGTCATCCAGCCGAACAACTGGTTGACCCGCTTTCACTTCGTCCCCCTCCTGCACCAGCAGGCGATCGAGGATGCCGCCTTCAAAATGGCTCACGGTCTTGGGCTTCGAATCGACGATCACAGTACCCAGTGCAACAGCAGCACTTCCAAGCTCCGCGGAATATGCCCAGCCGAAAAATCCGCCAAATGCCACCCCAATTGTCGTTATGCCGGCAATTATCAGTCGCCGTAGCGGAGAACGCTGATCCTCCCGCTCAAGATCAGTGACCCATTCGGGACGGACCGTTCCAAACTTGGTCGGCAGGTGTTCACCCATCGATGTTGCGCGTGGCGTCAAAAGTTGCGTGACGCGTTTTGGCAAATTGGTTTTGCCGGTCATGATCCTGCTGCTCCCATTTTCGGGCCAGTTGGGGTGATGGACGCGACCACGTCGGTTCGCGGACCAAACTGGGTAATACGGCCATTCTCGAGGACAAGCAGCTTGTCAGCCACCTGCATGATTGTCGGACGGTGGGCAATCATAATAACAATTGCCCCATCATCCCGGGCCTGTTCGATGGCACGCATCAACGCGCGCTCGCCGACTGCATCGAGGTTGGCGTTAGGTTCGTCGAGAACGATGAGGCGCGGGCGATTGTAAAGGCAACGCGCAAGACCGATGCGCTGGCGCTGGCCACCGGAAAGGGTCAACTTCCCATCACCCACCGGTGTGTCGTACCCCAGAGGCAAGCGCCCAATCATTTCATGAACGTCGGCAAGTCGTGCCGCCTCAAGAACGCGGTGGGGGTCACTGTCTCCCATGCGGGCGATGTTATCCTTGATGGTGCCTTCGAGAAGCGCGACCGATTGCGGTAAATAGCCAGCAATCTCACCGAAGGAACCTCGTTCCCAGAGGTAAACATTGTTCCCATCAAGGAAAACGCCGCCGGACGTTGGTTTGACGATGCCGATCATCAATCGCGCCAATGTCGATTTGCCGGCAGCGGAAGGGCCAACAACTCCGAGCACTTCACCGGGTGACAAGGCGAATGAGATGCCCTTGATGATCGGCATTTCGACGCCCGGAGCAGCATAAACCAGCCGGTCGACAATCAAATCGCCATGTGGCCTGGGGGTCGGCATCGTTTGCCGAACAGCGAGGTTTTGCGCGAGGAGCGCCTGAATTCGCTGCCAATTGCCAATCGCCAGTACCCATTGACGCCAGGTTTCGACGATGTGGTCAAAGGGCATCAACAATCGGCCAATGATGATACTTGTCGCGATCATCGCGCCCGGTGTGATTTCCTGCTCCATGGCCAGAAGGGTTCCGGCGCCAAGCGATGCGACCTGAACCATAAACCGCAGTGTGCGGGCAATGGCTGTCATGGCGCGACTTCTGCTGCCGCCAAGGTCGAGCAGGTCAAGCGCATTCAATTGCAACCCGCGCCAGCGCCTGGCCAAGGCCGGCAGCATGCCCATGGCCTCGATTGCTTCGGCATGGCGAAATGTGGAACCGATTTTCGATATGGCCTCGATGTTCGCCTGATTGGCATCCTTGAGCAGGCTGCGAGTCATAAGGTCGGTAATCACGCCACAGCACACGAGTACAATCACAGCGATAACACCGATAATTCCAAGGACCGGGTGCATCAGGAATAGCACCGTAAGGAAAATTGGTGACCATGCAGCATCAAGCGGCGCGCTTACCGCCGAGGACGTCAGGAAGGTCCGCAATTCGGACAGGTCGCGCAACGATTGCGTCGCCTTTGGAAGGCCTTGGTCGACCGATGCCTGGACTGCAGCGGTCAGCACGGGAAGGTTAAGCCGGCGAACAAGCGCACTGCCCATCGCCTGAAACGACAAGGCGCGAATGAACTCGAGAACGCCAAAAACGACGAGAGCGCCGACAGCCAGCATCGTCAACATGAGCAGCGTGTCGGTGCTACGGCTATTCAACACCCTGTCATGGACCTGCAACATATACAGGGGTACGGTGAGTTGCAGGAGGCTGATGCACGCACTCAGCAATACGGCATAGAGTAGGCCTGCCAAAAACACCCGGCGGGCCCGGAAAATCAGCGTTTCAGGCGTCGGTACGGTAGACGTCATCGATTTTTTTCCAACATTGCTCTTGCCATTTGCATTGATTTGACGAGTATCAGTCATGTGTTATCTGCCTTGGAAATGACACAGCTGCCGGTTAGCCATACGACCATGGTCTAGGGCCACAGACTAGTAAAGTAATACCGTGTAGAATGTGACAGAAAAAAGTTCATTCGGTGGGGAAAAAGATGAAGGAGGAACGAAAATATATTCGTAACTTACTTCAAATTTTGAAGTAAAATTGACCATGGAGACCAAGATGATACAAAAACTTCTACGCGAAGGAGTGGAAGTCGAAACATCTATTGACGGCTATGAAGCCGCCGATTTCCCTGAAATTACCGCAGAAAAACAGGGACATAGACACCCAGTTCATACGGTTGTGGTAACGCACTTCGAGCTGGCGAGAATGATAGAGCGGGTGAATCGCCGCTTCGCCAGTTTGTTGAGAACAGAGATGACGAAGCTTGGGATTGAGGACGTTGGTCCAGCCCAGGCGATGGTTTTGATGGCCATCGGTGACGTTGAACTTTCAGTCGGGGAACTGCTGGACCGGGGTCATTATGTCGGTTCAAATATTTCCTATTATCTGAAACAGCTTGCCGATGGGGGATACATTGACAGGGTGGCATCCCAGCGTGACAAACGGTCTGCCCGAATCCGGCTGACAGAGAAAGGGGAGCAGCTTTGTGCTAATTTGCGCAACGCAGGCGGAGCGTACAACCGCGTACTCGCCAGGGATGCCGATGACCTCCGGAATCTCGAAATCGCTTTCCAGACCTTGCACAGACTCGAACTGGTTTGGGGCAATGCCGCTCGCTACGGCATCTGATCCCGACGTGACGTGTGTTGTTTTAGTGTTTGAAAAGGACTGACGCCGTGCATGTGGCTTTTGTTCACAGGCGTGGCTTCGGTCAATTTGCGGCCTTGGCCGAACATCTCGGCGCAAACGGACATGATGTCAGCCTTATCTGTGAGACGGTGGACCGACGCCTCCCATCGGTCCGCGTCATCCGGCACAGGGTCGAGCCCGGCCCTCGTGCCGACGAAATGATGGCAAGACACCTGGGTATTCCTGACCATCATGTCCGTATCGGTCACCGGGTAGCAGAAACATTCGATTCGATGGCGCGGCATGGTGAACGGCCCGACATCGTGATCGGCCACATCGGCTGGGGCAGTATGATGTTCGTGAAGGACGTTCTGCCGCAGGTACCTGCCATCGGATATTGCGAATTTTTCTACAGGGCCGAGGGTGCAGACGTTGGATTTGCTCCTGATGACAATCCGGATGCCGATACCCGTAAACGCTTGAGGCTGCGCAATATTGCGCAGCTTCTCTCATTGGATGCCATCGATGGCGGTATCAGTCCGACGTATTGGCAAAAGAGCCTGTACCCCGCGGCGGCCCAAAATCGCATTGCAGTTTGCCACGAAGGAGTAGACACGCAGCGTTTTCGCCCCGACCTGAACGCAACACTGAAACTGCCGGACGGACGTGTTCTTAAAGCGGGGGATCCGCCGATCATTACGTTCGTGGCCCGGGACCTCGAACCGTATCGGGGCTTTCCGCAGGCACTTGAGGCGGCGGCGAAAGTCATCCGCAAAAATCCGGACGCGCTATTCGTGTTTGTCGGTGGGGACGGTGTCAGCTATGGCAATCCACCTCCCGGCGGCGGTTCATGGAAGGACGCACTCCTCGCTGCACATGATATTCCGCCTGACAGAATACTGTTCCCCGGACCGATTGCGCACGACCTGCTGCGCAAGCTCTACCAGATATCGACCGCCCACATTTATCTTACCTATCCTTTCGTGCTGTCCTGGTCGGTGATTGAGGCGATGGCATGCGGTGCACTGGTTATTGGATCCGACACAGCGCCAGTCAAGGAAGTCATCCGCTCGGGTCAAAACGGCCTCCTTGTTCCGTTTTATGATACAGATGCGCTCGCCGAGACAATTCTTCGCGTGCTTCACGAACCAGGTGATTTTCTACCCATGCGTCTGGCTGCGCGAAAAACGATCGAGAGGCGCTTTCGATTGATTGATTGTATTTCGCGACAGAAGTCGCTGATCAATTCCGTACTGCGAGCAGGGTGATCCGCCAACTGCAGAGCTAGCGATTGCTACTTTGCCGCGTGACTGTATCCGGCGACGGAGTTTGCGAATGCACGACCGTATCAAGCGTCATGAATGCTTTGGCAAACGGCCGGAGCGTGATACCCATTGCGAAATTGCAGTGCGAGTGCATGACCATGACCATAAGAGATGTCGACATCGTTGATATAGAGGCGTGGCTTGATATGCAGGGGTTATCCGGCGCGTCAGAGACACTACTGGTGAATGGATTCTGTGAGCGATGCCTCGCAGCCGGGATCAGGCTCGAACGTGCCAATGCTTTTGTGGATACGCTGCATCCGATCTATGAGGGGAGGGTGTTTCTCTGGCGCCGGGAAGGCGAGCTCGAGAAGCCGATCATTGAGTACGGTTCCTCGCAAATGGGTGAGAGTGCTGAAAACTGGCAAAATTCAACCTTTTTCCATCTTTTGCAGATCGGCGAGGACGAACTGCGTCAACGTATCGATATGATTGATACGCCTGCTTTCAGGCATCTTGTCACGTTGAAAACGGAAGGATGCACGGACTATCTGGCTCTGATCAATCGCTTCTCAAGCGAGGGCACGATAGGCGAAATGGACTGCTTTTATTCGTCATGGGTAACAGACGATCCGCAAGGTTTTAAGGATGCAGATCTCGCGGCATTGAGACGGCTGGTGCGTGGATTGGGGTTGGCGATAAAATGTGCCTCACTGACCCGTATCGTGCGAACACTGGCAGACGTCTACCTTGGCCGCGATGCAGCAACGCGCGTTCTGGCAGGGCGCATGAACCGCGGTTCCGCCGAACGTATCGAAGCCGTACTTTGGTACTCCGATTTGAGGGACTACACACGCATTTCCGACGCGGCGGCGCCAGACGCTATCATCCCTATGTTGAACGACTATGCTGAGGCAGTCATTTCATCGATACAAGAAGCTGGCGGCGACGTTCTCAAGCTTATAGGAGACGGCACGCTGGCGATTTTCACCGATGGCGACTCCGCGACAGCCTGCACCGCTGCTCTGAAAGCTCAGAAACAGTTGCGGCGGCGGCTGGCTGTCTTGAACGAGACGCGGGAAGCCGCTGGCCAGCCTGCAACCAATGTCTATCTCGGCGTGCACATCGGCGAGGTCTTCTATGGCAACATCGGCAGCGACACGCGCCTGGATTTCACCGTCGTTGGCCCAGCAGTCAATGAGGTGAGCCGAATTGCATCGATGTGCCGGTCTGTCGACCAGGATATCCTTATTTCGGAAAGCTTTGCGGCGGCGCTACCTGCCGAATTGCGTACCAAGCTCGTGTGTGTAGGCCGATTTGCGTTGCGAGGCGTGGGGAGAGCGCAGGAACTGTTCACGTTGGACCCCGCGATTATCAGGAGATTATAAGATCCGCAACATCGGCCACGGACCTGTTTGGAACCTGTAATTGCTATTAGTGCGCACCACAAAGCGATTTAGAGACGCGGCACCGCCAGCAAGTTAGAAATGCGACAGTGACCGGTGGGGCGATAGCGATCCCTGCAAAGCAGTATCCGCGTTGATCAAGCCCTAATTTCGGACCACTTTCTCCCGTCACGCAGCAATGCATTCGCGATAATCTGATCAATTCATTGTCGGCAGGGGCCTCTGCAGGTAATTGAACCCTTCACCCGTCATCCTCATAGCGAGACTGAGTTATGTTATAGTATAACAAATCACATAAGCTAAATTATGGAACTGTTTCAGCCGAATTAAGCGGATACCACTAGCTTCAGGAATTTGTTCGGCGGGCTAAATGTTCATACGTGATTTGCCAAGGATCGCTCTCGGAAGATCGTTCCTCACCGATCCAATGGAAGCTGTTGGCAGTGATCTCAGTGAAACGCCATCGAGTTTTCAGACCGCGCGAGTCATTGCCGAGCTGGACAATGTCCTTACCATCGGCCCTCCCGATCTGACGCGAGTGATCTTGGTTGAGCGGGTCGCTCCAGATGATGTGCCAGCCACCGATCCCAGGATCGAAAATGCGCAAAGTTGTGCCATACATCGTGGACGGCGCAGGGCGCTTGGGCCTGATCCAGACGTCCTGAATCGCGCGGCCATCGAGCACCCAGCCAAAATGGCATTCTCCATTCCATTTCTGGATTGTGCCGTCGTCGAGGTAGCAGAACGAGTCCATTTCCCAGCTTCCAATTAGCCATCCATACAGGCCCATGTCTTTCGCTCGGTCGGCCGGGGGACCTTCGGATCCGAGAGCGGTGAGAAACGGAGAAATCGTCATCGTCATACTGCCTTTCATTTCCCAGTGATTGTTTCAACCCATGATAACCGATTGATTTTGGCACTCACGAAGCCACTCCCAGATCCTTTGAGCGGCAAGCGGGAACATCCATACGTGTCCGATGGTTGGCGTCGCAAGCTGACGCCCAGATCCCGGCGTTGGTTCTATCGCTTGGATCCCCTGACCGTTCTGCACATGCAGCCGGCCATCCGATATCCTTAAGAATGTGCTCGGGAAGGTCGTTGACGTATCGTCTGGTGCGCTGTCGTTGCACCGAAACCGCCAAGTCCGAAAGCAACTGGCCCAACCTTCGAGCAACATTGAAGTCTAGATAAGCCATATTTCATCTCCTGGGGTCCACCTGGCGCCGCGGCCGCGTCAAAGCTTGATCCGCGAGGCCAAGTGGGATTGCCGAATAACGAGACCAATGATTCCGCTTCGTTGCAACTCAAACAGCTCGTTGTTCGTGACCCTTAGCGCTCGCTTCGCGCAACTTCTGAGCGCACTCTTCGCAGCAGACCTCCACAACGTGGGTTCCGATTTTGACTTCGATGGCGTTTGCATCGAGTTTGTCGTCACAGACGGCGCAAGTTTTCTCAGTCATCTTTCATCTCCTAGTTAGCCCGACTATCGGGCGTACTCAGGAGACCATTTGATGGCTGTAGCCGCTATCGAGATCTTTAGGCGTTTCGCGTGGATTGCATGAAGGCAGTCGGTGACCGGCCATATGCCTGGCGAAAGGCCGCTGTGAAATGGCTGTGGCTTGAAAAGCCCAGATCCAGGGCCAATGCCGAGAGATCGTCATATCGCGCAATCAGATCGAGAGCACGAGCGAGGCGAAGATGCAGGTGATAGCGGTACAACGGAACGCCTTCGACCTGTCGGAATACCTGGGTCAGATAGACAGGCGAGCCACCGGTTTCCGCGGCGATGTCTGCCAATGTCCAGCGCCGGGAAAGGTCACTCGCAAGGAGAACCTTGACACGATCGGCCAGCCGGCTGCGCGCATAGGTTGCCCGGGGGTCATGTGACGAGCGTAGCCCGAGACTACGGGACACCAGCGTCAGCAACAGGCTCTCAGCCTCGAGTGGTTCAACGGTGCCGTTCGTCAGGCTGTGCCGCAGCAGCGCAACCAGGACCTGTGCGCGGGAATCGATACGCAGATGCTGGCGGCGAAATCCAGGCCTACCATGGTCATTGAGAAGAGATTTGGGTGCCAGTTCACACAACATGGATTCCGGCAGGCTGAGCGACAGGCTTGCATCTCCACCTTCTACCGGGTGACTGACCTGATAGGTCTCATCGGCGTTGAAGAACAGCACGTGGTTCGCATCTGCCACGGTTTGGTCGCTGCCGACATGTCGCACGTAGACACCACGGTATGGGAACACGAGATGCGTAACGGAAGCGCATTCCTCCGCACTACGATGACGACATGCGCCACTGCAGCGCACATCCTGTACAGCTATTGTATCGGTATCCAGCAGATGGCTGATCTCAAACCCTGACAACGCGCTAATTCTCCGATCCAGATGGCATGACGAACCATACAGGGATGCTCCTGACATCGGTCTGTCAGGAGCGATGCGTTACAACATTCAATCCGAAGTTGAATGGGAGGGCTCAGAATATCCCTTTTGCGCTGAATTTTGCATTAGTCAGGGATAATTCGTTGAAAATCAGCTTTTTAATTCAACCAAACTCGGTTATTATCCCTATTGCTCTACCTGGAACGCATATTAGGGATAAGATGAATAAATTCAATGAATTATCATCAGATCAAATCCGCCAGCATGTTGACACTGAGCAGACTTATGAGGTGTACGCGAAAAGCCTGAGAGAGTACGACCAGCGCTTTTCTGGATCCATGTCGTGGAAGACGAGCACGAATGGCAAGGAATACCTCTATAAAAAGACAGGCAGCATCTGGAAGTCCCTGGGACCGAGATCGCCGGAAACCCAAACAATCCATGATCACTTTCACTCTGGCCGCGACAGTTCCAAAGCCCGCCTGGCACGTTTGGCACAACGCCTGGACGAACTTGCGCCGGTCAATCGGGCGATGGCGCTGGGACGTGTGCCGCTTCTGACGGCGCGCATTATCCGCGCGCTCGACAAGCTCGGGCTAATGGGTACCGCGGTCGATGTCGTTGGAACCAATGCACTTTTTGTCTATGAGCGTCTCGCTGGCGTCCAGATCACCAGCGGACTGCTTTCAACGCAGGACGTCGATCTCCTGATGGACTCGCGCTTCAGCCTCCGGTTGATCAGCAAGGAATTCGGGGCGAAGGGATTAATCGGTCTCCTGCAAAAGATCGACCACTCCTTTGCACCCTTGGCCAGGAACAGCTATCGAGCGGCGAACCGCGAGGGTTTTCTCGTCGACCTCATCAAACCGACGCCCAAAAACATCATGTCAACGAACGGGAAATCGCGTTTCAGCGCCGATGAAGAAGACCTGCAGGCCATCGAAATAGAGGGACTTTCATGGCTGGTAAACAGTCCAAAGGTGTCGGCCGTCGTGATCGATCAACGGGGCTATCCGCTTGAATATTCCTGTCCGGATCCGCGCGCATTTGCGCTACACAAATTGTGGCTGTCGCGCCGTGCCGATCGCGATGCCGCCAAACGGGTCCGTGACGGTATGCAGGCGCTGGTCGTGGCGGACCTCATCCGGGCGCAGCTTCCACATCTTTCCTTTGACTCCAATGACCTGCAAGCCCTCCCCCTAGCCTTGCGGCAACTTGCGCCGGAACTCCAACCGGTAGACGACGAGAATCAGAGAATCATCCCCAACTGGTAATCAGCTCGCCTTAGCACAACCAGGGGTTGAAAATCTGATACCAAATCCGAAGGTTCCGTACGATATTCATGTAAGGAATTCGCACCACTCTATCCGAAAGCCATCCGCAGAGTCAGAAAAAGGGTGCCAAATAGCTTTTTGGCACCCTTTCATTCGTGAAAACCAATCGAACAAGCGTTCGATTAAATCCAGACTCAACTATAAGCTTGCATTGGCGGGCAGGAGCAAACCAGATTGCGATCGCCGGCGACATTGTCGATGCGCGAAACCGGCGGCCAATATTTCGGGTTCTCCTCGCTCTCCCCTGCCGGCAGGCTTGCGACGCTGCGGCTGTAGGGATGCAACCAGTCGTCGGCGAGGACGTCTCCGGCCGGATGCGGCGCGTTGACCAGCGGATTGTCATCCTTTGGCCATTCGCCGCTTGCCACCTTGGCCGCCTCACCCGCAATCGCAATCATCGCGTCGCAGAACCGATCGATCTCGCGCTTCGATTCCGACTCGGTAGGCTCGACCATCAGCGTTCCGGCAATCGGCCACGACATGGTCGGTGCGTGGAAGCCATAGTCTATGAGGCGCTTGGCAATATCCTCGACGCTGATCCCGGCGCTTTCCTTCAGGACCCGCGTATCGAGGATGCACTCATGCGCGACACGGCCATTGCGGCCCTGGAACAGCACCGGATAGGTGTCCTTCAGCCGATCGGCGATGTAGTTGGCATTGAGGATCGCCATTTCGGTCGCGCGTTTCAATCCAGCACCACCCATCATGCGGATATACATCCAGGTGATGGGAAGGATCGATGCGCTGCCGAAGGGAGCTGCCGACACTGCATGGGCCGATCCCTTGGCAACATGTCCGGGCAGGAAGGGAGCAAGGTGTTTCTTGACGCCGATCGGACCCACGCCCGGTCCGCCGCCGCCATGCGGAATGCAGAAGGTCTTATGCAGGTTCATATGACAAACGTCGGCACCGATATCGCCTGGACGAGCCAGACCAACCAGCGCATTGAGGTTGGCTCCGTCGAAATAGACCTGCCCGCCATGGTCGTGGATAATCTTACAGATATCCTTCACACCCTCCTCGAAGACGCCATGCGTCGAAGGATAGGTGATCATCAGCGCCGCAAGATTGGCACCGTGGAGTTCGGCCTTAGCCTTCAGATCGTCGAGATCGATATCGCCTTCGTCTTCACAAGCAACGACAGCCACGCGCATGCCCGCCATATGGGCACTGGCGGGATTTGTGCCATGGGCCGACTCGGGAATGAGGCAGACATCGCGATGGCCGTCACCGCGGTCAAGATGATAGCGGCGGATCGCCAGCAAGCCGGCATATTCACCCTGACTGCCGGCATTGGGCTGCAACGACACTGCATCAAAGCCAGTAATTTCGGCAAGCCAGTTTTCCAAATCATCGGTCAGCGACTTGTAGCCGAGCGCGTGATCGACCGGGGCAAACGGATGCACATTGGCAACGCTCTGCCAACTGACCGGCAGCATTTCGGCAGCCGCATTGAGCTTCATTGTGCAGGAGCCCAGCGGGATCATGGCGCGGTCGAGCGCAAGGTCCTTGTCGGCAAGCCGGCGCAGGAAGCGCATCATTTCGGTTTCGGAGCGCTGCTGGTGGAAGACGGCCTGGGTCATGAAGCCCTCAGCCGGCCGGGTACCTGGCAATGTTGCGTCGGCAGCATCCGGCAGGCGTGCACCGAAGAGCGCAGCCAAAGCATTGAGATCTTCGTCGGTCGTGGTTTCATCGACGGTGATGCCAATGCGGTCCTCACCGACAATGCGTACGAGGCGTCCGTCCTTTTCGGCGGCGGCCGCAATGGAACCAGCCTTCCCCGGGACACTGACCGTGATTGTATCGAAGAAATGCTTGCCACCAAGTTTGAGACCCGCGGCTTCAAGGCCGGCGGCCAGACGTACGGTCCTCGCATGAACCTGGCTCGCAATCGCCCGAAGGCCCTGGGGGCCGTGCCATATCGCGAAGGACACTGCCATGTTGGCAAGAAGCGCCTGCGCCGTGCAGATGTTGGATGTCGCCTTGTCGCGTCGGATGTGCTGCTCACGGGTCTGCAGGGCCAGGCGGTACCCTGCCCTACCTTTGGCGTCGACCGACTGGCCGACGAGACGACCCGGGATAAGCCGCGTCAGCGCATCGCTGACGGCAAGATAGGCCGCATGCGGTCCGCCATAGCCGATGGGCACACCGAAACGCTGCATGGAACCAGCGGCAATATCCGCGCCAAGTGAAGCGGGGGAAGCGCTGATCGTAAGCGCCAGAGGGTCAGCCACGGCAATAACCAGTGCGCCGGCCGCTTTCGCCGCCTTGATGATTGCGGAATGGTCGCCATAGACGCCATAGGTATCCGGCCAAGGCACGATGATCGCTGCAACGTCTGCGTTGATCTCGCCGCCATTTACCGACATTCCCAGCGGTTCCGCGCGGGTCCTGACAACGTCGAGAATTTGCGGATGCACATCACCGGCAAGGACGATACACGAGCGCTTTTCGCGGTGATGACGCCAGGCGATGCCCACTGCCTCTGCGACAGCTGTCGCTTCGTCGAGCAGAGAGGCCGATGCAACGGGGAGGCCCGTCAGTTCGGTCACCAGCGTCTGGAAATGGAACAGGAGCTCAAGCCGTCCCTGGCTGATCTCGGACTGGTACGGCGTATAGGCCGTATACCAGGCGGGGTTCTCGAACAGATTGCGCTGGATTACCGCCGGCACATGGGTGCCGTGATATCCCTGTCCGATGAAACTCTTGTGTGTCTTGTTCTGGCTCATTTTGGCGCTGAGTTCTTCAAGCGCCTCGGCCTCGTTGACCGCTTCTGGGATATTCAGCGGCCGCTCGAGCCGGATGGATTTCGGCACAGCTTGCGAAATCAGCGTCTCGAGCGAAGGAATGCCAATTGCGGCCAGCATGGCGCGCGAGCCCTGAATGCTGGGGCCAATATGGCGATCGGTAAAGGGGAAGATTGTGTTGTTGTTCATGGTGCGCCTTTGTGTCTGCAATTCAAAGACCTCTCCTGTCGCCGAGGCTCAGGAAGAGGTCCTGGTCATCTCACCCAATGATCGCGTTGTAACCGGCCTCATCGAGCAGGCCGGCCAATTGGTTTGTGTCGGACAGTTTCATCTTCCACAACCAGCCGTCGCCGGTTGCTGAGGAATTGACTAGCGCCGGATCGGTTGCGGCGGCTTCATTGACCTCGGTGACTTCGCCATCAACCGGGGCATAGACATCGGAGGCTGCCTTGACGGACTCTACGACTACCGCCGGATCTCCCTTCGACAACGACTGACCGATCTCTGGCAATTGTACGAAGACGAGATCGCCGAGCTGATCCTGCGCGTGATCGGTAATGCCGACTGTGGCTACGCCGTCCTCGACGCGTACCCATTCGTGATCTTCAGTGAAATAAGTGGATGCCATCGGTATTATCCTTTGTGGTAGCGATGTGGCGTGAAAGGAAGTGAATGAACGTGGAGCGCTATGCGATTGCCGCGCACCTCGGCGAAAACATGGGAACCAATGGGTGCGAAATCCTTGCCGATATAGCCCATCGCAACGGGAAAGCCGGCCGAAGGACCGAAACCACCTGAAGTCACCACACCAACTGCATTGCCGTTGATATCGACCAGAATGGAATCAGACCGAACCGGCTGGCGGCTGTCAGGTTTCAAACCCACGCGCTTTCTTGTTGGACCCTTGGTGATCTTGTCGAGAAGCGCCTTTGCCCCGATGAAACCGGCCTTTTCGCGCACCGGCTTGGGAATGGCCCAGGTGAGACCAGCGTCGACGGGATCGATCTCCGGCGTAATGTCATGGCCATGCAGGCAAAGGCCCGCTTCCAGCCGTAAACTGTCACGCGCAGCAAGGCCGACCCACTCAACGCGCTCATCAGCCAACAGCGTGGTAACAAGTTCACGGGCATCAGCTTCCGGCAGGCCGATCTCGAAGCCGTCCTCGCCGGTATAGCCCGAGCGGCTCATGAACCAGCCAGGCCTTGGCTCGAAGCCGTTCATGAAGGGAAGCTCCGTACCGGCAAGCCCGGCCGTGTGCAACACGTCTGCCGCTTCCGGCCCCTGGATCGCCAGGAACACGCGATCCAATGCGTCGATCCTGCAATCATATCCCTTGGCCACGGCGCGCAAATGCGCTTCGTCTGCAGCAGCATTGCCGGCATTGGCAACGACCATGAAGCGGTCTTCACCCAGCCTCGTGACGATCAAATCGTCGAGGATGCCAGCCTTCTCATCAAGGAAAAAGGTGTACTTGGATTGCCCAACCGGTAATGAGGCCGCATCAAGCGGACATGCGCGGGAAAGCAGCGCAGCAGCGCCGGCACCCGATACGTCAAACAGCTGCATATGCGAAATGTCGAAAAGTCCGGCAAGCTCGCGCGTGTGCAGATGTTCCTTCATCACCCCCAGCGGATAGGTGATCGGCATTGACCATCCCGCAAATCCGCCAAAGCGCGCATTGGCCGCTTTGTGCAGATCCTCAAGAGGCAGTGACTTCAGATTTTCTGTGTTATTATTTTCGTCGGCGCCCATTTCTACTCCAGAGACATGCAAAGACCTCCGCCACGATGACGGATCCAGTCTTTACCCCTCTGTCGGAAGCCTGAGAGACTCGCTCAAACCAGAACCTTCACGTTGGTCTGGCAGAACTTACACCTTCGGCGCAGGGTTTCCCCCGACTTTCCAGAGTTGTCTTATCCGTTTGCGGTTCCTGGTACCTGAGAGATTTCGGGCGATTTCCCCTTCGGTGGCCCTGCGCATCACTGCGCGGGACGCTCTCCCGCAAACTGACAGAGCCCTATGAACTGCAAACAAATTTCGCAAATCATCAGACCCTCGACAAGCTGGACCATAGCGCACCCGCATCAGGCTGTCATGGTCAAAACCACCGATTTGCCGTTTTGTGGACAGAAATTGTCGAAGAACGGATACTGTGCTTTGGTCATACGACTTCAGGCCCGCTGGGCGACAAGCTTTAGCGCCTGATCCTTCCCTCTCGACAGGGCTATCACGCCGAGTGACTGGCCTTTGCCGCGCACTGCGTGTGAACCGAGGTATGTTGTAGTGATGTCATTCGACAAATTCATCTGCGCGGCGAGCTCGCTTGAAATCAGTACCGGGGCGTTAAGCGTACGGCACAGGCTTTCCAGCCGCGCCGTTGTGTTCACGGTGTCACCGAAATAGGTGATCTTGTGATGGTCGACACCGATTTCGGCAGTAATGACCGGGCCGCCATGTAGCGCTGCCCGTAAGCGCGGAATGCGGCCGAAGCGCTTGGTCCATTTGTCTTTGTTGGCCTCGATTGCATCAAGGATGTCGAAGACACAATGAACGCAATTGCCATCCCTGATACCCCGCCTCATCGGCCAGGTAATGATGGCCGCATCGCCGACATAATCGTCGATAGTGCCATGGCGGCGACGGACAGGTCCGGCCATTTCTGCGAACAGGGCACTCAAATACTGCTGAGCACGCAGGTCACCGAATTCTTCGGCAAAGGAAGTTGAGCCGACAAGATCGATGAACAGGAAAACGCGCGCCTCCTCGATGGGCCGGCGATAGCGTCCGATGAGCAAATTGGCGAAGATATCGCGGCCGAGCAGCTCGCGAACGCGCGTAACAAAACTCAGGATCGCCGAGACGCCAAGCGTATAGAACAGCACTCTCGGCGGCAGGACGACCTGATGCCACCACTCGCCCGGAAGATGGCCGATTGCCCAGAGCAATGTGCCGCAGATCGTGTAACCCACGCTGATGAACAGATAGAAGACCAGGAACGCACAGACGATGAATGCTGGCGTCGGCAAAGCATTGATCCAGTTGTAGAGCCGCGGGAATAGCGTTCCGCGCTCAAATGCAATCACCGGAACACAGATGAACAGCGCGAAAATCGCCCCGGTCAACGACGCTTCACCGTAGCCCAGATATCCGTAAAGCACGCCGCTGGCGGCAACGGCACAAAGCACGAATATCCAGAAACCGAAAGAGTATCTGTTCATTGTCCTGGCCCTAACGCGCCTATCATTGACCTTATATCCATCTGACCGGCGGAGATATAATCGATTCACGTAGGAACTATGGCGGGAAGGCGTCATTTTGACATGCCGTCATAGCGTTGCTATCAGTGGCGCGCCCTCACGCCGCAACCAATTGCCGCCGTTTCAAGTTGACGAATTTGCAAATGGAGAAGGATTGCGATCATGCATGACACTTCGCGGAAAGATGCAGGTGCTGCGGCAAGCGCCGCAGGCTCGATATAGCGGCGTCTCTCGTCGTCACACCAGGCGTGCTGTTTCTCGATGAGCCGACGACGGGGCTCGACCCCAAGGCCCGCAAGAGTGTTTGGCGGATGATCCGCTCGCTCGCCGATGCGGGTGTGACAATTCTCCTGACGACGCAATATTTGGAGGAAGCCGACCAGCTGGCCGCCCGTATCGCGGTGATCGATCGCGGGAAGAAGATTGCCGAGGGCACCAGCCGTGAGCTGAAAGCAGCGACAGGATCCGGGTTCCTGCACCTAAATCTTGTCGAAGCCGATCGCCTTGGCGAGGCGGAACGCCTGCTCGAGACGGCGATCGGCAGCAAGGTTCAACGCAGCTCGGAAGGCACGGCCTTGTCGATCATGGTCGAGACGCCGCAAAAGGCCAATCGCGCATTGGCCGCCCTGATCGATGCCAATATCGAGCTCTCGGATTTTTCGATGGCGCTCCGAGCCTCGATGAAGTGTTCTTCGCCCTCACGGGACAGATCACCGAAAACCAGCCTTCGACGGGAGAGAGCTGATGGACGAACAGAAAAGTGTTTCCTCTCTCATTTATGCGGAGCGTCCTGCACAGCCGTCGGCACTGTCGAATGCGCTTGTGTTCGGCTGGCGGGCGGTGCTGAAATTCAAACACATCCCAGAACAGCTCTTCGACCTGGTCATGACCCCGATCATGTTCACGCTGCTGTTCACCTTTGTGTTCGGCGGCGCCCTGTCGGGATCGACCGATACCTATCTGCAATTTTTCCTGCCAGGCATTCTGGTGCAGACCGTTGTGTTCAATTCGCTCTATTCCGGCATGGGTCTCAGCACCGATCTCGGCAAGGGATTGTTCGACCGTTTCCGCTCGCTGCCGATCTGGTCGCTCTCGCCATTCGCAGGGCTGATGGTCGGCGATATCCTACGCCATCTCATTGCGTCGCTGATCATTCTTTTCATCGGCATCCTGCTCGGCTACCGGCCGGAAGCGGGCATCGCCGGGGTCATTGCCGCGTTGACCCTGCTCGTGCTGATCGGCTTCGGGTTTGGCTGGATCTTCCTTGTGCTCGGACTGATCATGCGCACGCCGAACACTGTCATGACCATGGCCTTCACCGGTATCATGCCGCTGGTCTTCGCGTCCAATATCATGGTTGATCCCGCGACGATGCCGGGCTGGCTGCGCCTCTTCGTCGACGTCAACCCGGTGTCGCTGATGACGACTGCCATGCGCGGTCTCATGGATGGAACTGTCACGATGAGGCAACTGGGACTGGCGTTGCTGACCCCTGCCCTGCTGACAATCTTGCTGGCGCCGCTCACACTCTGGCTCTATCGCCGCCGAAACTGACGGCGATAGAGCAGCGAATGTCTATTCGCCGTAGGGTACCCAGATATTTTTTACCTGCACTGCCCGTCGCAGATAGTCCCTGCCCTGACCCTGACTGGTGCCCAGCCAATCACGCTGACGGCCATTGCTGACCCAGGTCGCCTTGAGGTTGCCGCACGAGGCCTTCTCTACCATGGCGCTGCCCTCTTTCGAGCCGACATACCAGAGCGCATCCACCTCATCGTGATCGGCCAGCGTCCTGGCCAGCACGTCGCGCTCACCAGTGACAATATTCACTACGCCGCCCGGAACATCCGAGGTGTCGAGCACCTGGTAGAGGTTGGCAGCCAGCAACGGATGGCGCGTCGAGGGCACGGCGACCACGCGGTTGCCCATGGCAATCGCCGGCAGTACCAGCGAAACGAACGACAGCAGCGGCAATTCGTCGGGGCAGAGAATGCCCATGACACCCCATGGCTCGTTCATGGCCAAGGTCACATGACGCGATTTGGTCGAGTGGACCGCGCCATCATACTTGTCGGCCTGGGCCGCGTAATAGAAGATACGGCGCAACGCGACTGCAAACTCTTGCCCTGCGGCCTTCGCCGAAACACCGGTGCTTTCCACCAGCAGGGCTTCGAACTCGGGCTGGCGGGCACTCAGGTTTTCGCCGAGATAGTAAAGCACCTGCGCGCGGTTATGCGCCGTTGCGCCGCCCCATGAGCCGGCTTTGGCCGCCGCCTCGACGGCATTGCGAATGTCCTTGCGGTTGCCGAGCCCGGCCTGGCCGATGACCTGTCCGCCCTTGCCCAGGACCGAATAGCTGTAACCCCCATCCGGGCGTGCCTGCTTGCCGCCGACATAATTCTTGACGGTGCGGTCGATTGTGCCGCTGACTGCAAGCTTCGCGTCTCCATCCGGTGCCGCCGAAGGCTTGAACGCCGGTTCGGTCTTGGCCAGAGGCAGGCGCTTTTCCCAATCCGCCGTCAGATATTCGTAGAGACCCTCGCGGCCGCCTTCACGGCCAAAACCACTTTCGCGATATCCGCCAAAACCGGCACCTGCATCGAGCAGGTTGGTCGAGTTGATCCAGACGACACCGGCCTTGACCCGCGCTGCCATGTCGAGCGCGAGATTGATGTTCTCTGACCAGATCGAGGCGGCAAGCCCGTATTTGGTGTTGTTGGCAAGGGCGATCGCTTCGTCCGGAGTGCGGAAGGTGGTCGCAGTGGCGACAGGACCGAAGATCTCGACTTCGCAAACCGTCGATGCGGGTTCCACGTCGGTGAAGAAGCCGGGTGCGAAGTAGCTGCCCTTGGACGGCAGTTCTCCTTTCGCCTGCCACAGAGTGCCGCCGTCGGTCTTGCCTTGCTCGACCAGCGCAGAAACGCGTTTTAACTGTCCTGCCGAGACAAGCGCACCGATATCCATGGTCTTGTCGAGCGGATCACCGACCCGCAACGTTTCCATACGCTTGCGTAGTTTGTTGTAAAACCGGTCTGCGATGCCTTCCTGCACGAGGATGCGCGAACCGGCGCAGCAGACTTCACCCTGGTTAAACCAGATGGCATCGACCACGCCTTCCACCGCCCCGTCCATATCCGCATCTTCGAAGACAATGAACGGTGACTTGCCGCCGAGCTCCAGCGACAGCTTCTTCTCCGAGCCGGCTATCTGCTCGCGGATGATGCGGCCGACTTCGGTCGAGCCGGTAAAGGCGACCTTGTCGATGTCGTCATGGCCGCAGATCAGTGCGCCAGTCTCGCCATCACCGTGGACGATATTGACCACGCCGGCGGGCAGCCCGATTTCATGGCAGACCTCGGCAAAAGCGATCGCTGTCAACGGCGTCAATTCTGCCGGCTTGAGCACGACCGTATTGCCCGCTGCAAGTGCAGGGGCAATCTTCCACGCCAGCATCAGCAGCGGGAAATTCCACGGGATCACCTGTCCGCAGACACCGACCGGGGAGAAGCCTTCAAACTCGGTCTCGACCATCTCCGCCCAGCCGGCGTGATGGTAGAAATGTCGGGCGACGAGCGGGATATCGATATCACGTGTCTCGCGGATGGGTTTGCCATTGTCCATGGTTTCGAGGACGGAGAAGAAGCGCTCCCGCTTCTGGATGTGACGCGCGATGGCATAGAGAAATCTAGCGCGCTCGTGTCCCGACAATTTGGACCACTTGCCGAAGGCGGTGCGCGCGGCCTTTACGGCCGCATCTACGTCCTCGGCTGTGCCGTGCGCGACCTTGGCCAGCGCTGCGTCGTTAGCCGGGTTGATCACGGCGAACGTCTTGCGGCCTTCAACCCGCGTGAACTTGCCGTTGATAAAATGGCCGAACCCCTTGGAGTTGATCTCAAGCCAGTTCTTGACGTCGGTGTTGCTCTCCGGAGCGGGGCCATATTCCATGGTGCGAAGGATGTCCTTGATCTGTCCCATGATTTTGTTCCTTAAGCGAGGGCGTGGCGCGAAGAAGCGGCGTAGCGGCCCGTCACATAATGTTCCAGCTGCCGTTCTATGTCGGCGAGCATCGAACTGGCGCCGAGACGGAACAGATCCGGCTGCAGCCACGGCAGCCCAAGCTCTTCCTTCATCAGGATCAGCCAGTTCATAGCATCCTTGGCGGTCTTCATGCCGCCGGCCGGCTTGAAACCGACCGTTTGGCCCGACAATTCCCCGTAATCCCGCAGTGCACGCAGCATGATCAGGCTGACGGCGAGCGTCGCATTGACTTCCTCCTTGCCGGTCGATGTCTTGATGAAATCGGCACCGGCCTGCATTGCTACCATCGAAGCACGATAGACATTGCGGAGCGTGTTAAGATCGCCCGTTGCGAGAATGGCCTTGAGGTGGGCATCTCCGCAGGCCTGCCGCATCTGCACGATCTCGTCATAGAGTGCCTGCCAGTTCTGCGTCAGGACGTGCTCACGTGTGATGACGATGTCAATCTCCGCGGCGCCCTCGCCTACAGCATAATGAATCTCCGCAAGCCTCTGCGGCAACGGCGTCAGGCCTGCCGGAAATCCGGTCGCCACCGAGGCAACGGGGATTCCCGAGCCATGTAGTGCTTTCACTGCGTGCGGCACCATCGTTGGATAAACGCACACGGCACCGGTTGTGATGTTTTCACCTGCCAGTCCGAGCGCTTCGAGGATATCGTCGCGTATGGGGCGGCGAGCCTTGGCGCAAAGACGGCGGACACGGCCTGCCGTATCGTCGCCAGCAAGTGTGGTCAGGTCGATGCAGGTGATTGCCTTGACCAGCCACGCCGCCTGATATTCCTTCTTCACCGTCCGGCGCGTCGTCAGTGTCGCAGCACGGCGTTCAGTCGCCGAACGATTGACCGCTATGTCCTCGAACCAATCCGGCTTGAGCTTCGTGCCGGCATTGCGCCCGCGGGAATGTGCCAACTTGATTTCCGTTCCGTCTGGAACCCTTGCGTGTTGCGTGTTCATCCCCGACCCTTCCTATGATCTGTAAAGCGATTGAGCAGGATGGCTGCAACGATGATGATACCGGTTACAGTCATCTGGTAGAAGGAGCCCAACCCGAGAAGTTTGAATATAATTGCGCGAGATCAGGTTCCTGGTGATCCCGAAAATCCAAGATCGCTGGACGGTCCGGATATCATTGACCATCTTCTATCCCCAGCGAGTAACGGGCAGTCGCTTCATCGGTAACGACGACGGACACATAGCCGGCCCTGAGGGCGGACACGGCGATCTGCAATTTTTCTGCGCCTGCAACGACGCCGATCGACCACTGTTTTGTCTTGAGGAACTCGAGACGAAGGCCAACGGTCCGCTCGTCGATGGCCGTATCGACAATTCTGCCGTCGCGGTCAATGAAACGGCCAAGGATGTCACCCACGGCACCGGCGTCCTTCAGCCTGTCGATATCGGCCTCATCAAGATAGCCGGAGGTAAGCAGCACGGACTCGTGCGTGATGCCGCCCATGCCGAAACAGACCACCTCGGCCTGCTTGGCCAGTGTCAGTACACGTTCGATGATCGGGTCTTCCTCCAACACGTCGCGGGTGCTCTTCTTGCCAACGATTGCCGGAACCGGAAGGAGCGTTGCAACGCCATTGCCGGCCTTGGCAAATTCTTCAGCTACAGCGCTCGTTTGGGTTGCCGTCGAGCGGAGATTGGTGGAGCCGTTGACGAGAACGACATGCACGCCCGGGTTCCAGTTGCCCGGCAGGAACCGTGCGACCGCAGACATGGTGCGGCCCCAGGACACGCCGACCAGATCCGGCTTGGGGTTGAGCCCGGCAAGATATTTGGCGGCCGCCTGCGCGACGCTTTCCGTCAGCAAGGCCGGGTCCGTCGTGCCGCCGGAAGGAACAACAATTGCGTCCTTCAGGCCGAACTCCTGCTGCAGCCGGACTTCCAGTTCGGTCCTGCGGTAGGCCCTCGGGGTGATTTCGATGCGGACGATACCGAGTTCCCTGGCCTCGGTGAGGAGCCGGCCCACCTGCCAGCGGGTCAATCCGAGTTCCGTCGCAACCTCGTTCTGGGTCCGCTCAAGGTCATAATAGAGCTTGGCCACCCGTACCATGAGATGCTCGCGCTGCTCATTGGATGGAAGGCGGACAGAAGGATTGAGGCGTGGATCGTTCAATGTTCAGCTCTCGTAACCTGCCGTGTGACCACCGGCGTCAGTGATCTCGTTACAGTTTCAGCAAAACAACAAAAGTGCATTTCTTGCTCATATGTTGCAACATAAGCAGAAGTCATTCTGCTGTCAACGCACCCTTTCATATTGACGGGATGGGTGATCCGTACTTGCCTTTGACGGGACAGAGGAACTAAGCTCGCTTATCTCTTCTCCTCAACATATGAGTCCTCCATGCCCCTCGAGATCACGCCTGAACGAATCGCCGGGATCGAGCGGTTGATTCGGCCGCACATACGCCACACGCCCGTCATGCGTGTTGATATGAGCGATTTTGGCCTTGCGCAAAGAGCCGTCGACCTCAAGCTGGAATACCTACAGCATTCAGGCTCGTTCAAGGCGCGCGGTGCTTTCACCAATCTTTTGACCCGGACCGTGCCGGCAGCCGGTGTGGTCGCGGCCTCCGGTGGCAATCATGGCGCCGCGGTCGCCTATGCCGCGATGCGGCTGGGCGTGCCGGCAACAATCTACGTGCCAAGCGTCACGTCTCCCGCCAAAGCCGAGCGCATCCGCGGCTATGGCGCCAAACTGGTTGTTGGCGGCGAACGGTATGCCGATGCACTGGCAGCAAGCGAGAGCTTCGCCATCGAGAGCGGCGCCCTTGCCATACACGCCTTTGACCAGCCAGAAACCCTGCTCGGCCAGGGAACGTTGGGCGCTGAAATCGAAGCGGATCTTCCGGAGATCACGACACTGCTGGTGGCGGTGGGTGGCGGCGGCCTGATCGGCGGCATCGCCGCATGGTTCAGCGGCAGAGTAAAAGTCGTCGCCGTCGAACCGGAGGGCTCGCCGACCTTGCATCGCGCACTTGCAGCTGGAGAACCAGTCGACGCTCCGGCTGAAGGCATTGCCGCCGATTCACTGGCGCCAAGGCGTGTCGGCAAACTGATGTTTCCGATTGCCGAAGCATTTATTGCCCGTTCGATGCTCGTCTCCGATGACGATATCCGCGCGGCACAGCGTGCACTGTGGGACAAGGTGCGTATCGTGACCGAACCTGGCGGCGCCGCGGCTTTCGCTGCCCTCTTGTCCGGCAAATATGTTCCCGGGTCGGACGAGCGCGTCGCAGTGCTGATTTGCGGTGCAAATACAACGGCTGTTACGTTCGACGAGCCTCTAGCACGATAATCCAGTCCAGGATGCGCGAGGCAACGGGGCGGCGTGCGTGCGCACGAGATTCGTTTTCGAACAAAACGGAACAATGAACGCTTGCAGCAATCCCCTCCGACTCGTGCCGGCAAATGCGATGGCCCGAGCTAAAATTGGACGGCAGCCAGACAAAATCATCGGCAGGACCAGGCAGCCGAAGTCGATCCAATCATTGTTCTCGACGCCCATTCATTCTGACATCTCCATTCCCGTAGCCATCATGCGCAGGAGCCATCGGGCCCCTGCTCTATCAACCGTCCTTCATTCGGCGGCCTGGTCGATGAGGGGAGGCGCCTGGAGGAGCGTCCATATCCATGAGAAATTCACCTGGCCGGGCGTCGATTGAAATTGCACGATAAAGGACTGGGCACGATTCCAGCACTTAGAGCATCTGCATAGCCACGTTCGGTCACCGCTCCGGTCCATCCCGCTGCTTCACGGCCGTTGGTGCTGGCTTTGCTCTTTGTGCAAGTTGTCGCTCAAGCGCCTGCTTGTAGAGATCGTGAGCGAACATGGGCGCCGGCATCGATTGAACGAACTGCTCGACCTGTTGGGCAAGCTGTCGATCGGAGGGGTTTGCGCTTGCAGCCAGTTCACGCGCGGCGGCGGTATACACCGCCTTGACGCCCGCATGGCGCTCCCGCACCGCCTTGACCCATGGGCGCGGTTTCCCCTCGTCTTCGGGATGTGAGGCGCCGTTCCTCGCGCGCTCGAGATCCCGGAACGCATCCAGGATGGCTGCACTCTCGGTGCGGGGCATCAGTCCTCTGGCGCGCATATGGCGCACATGCGACCGCTCGGACTTCATGGTATGCCCGCGCGCACACCGCGGCGTTGCTTCCGCCTCGATGCCGCGATGGCGCAAGGCGCCGGCAAACTGCTCCCGATAGCGCGCAAGCACCGGCGGTCCCGGATTGAAGGTCTTGCCGTCGTGCTGACGACCGCGCACGGTCACATGCGCGTGCGGGTGTTCCGTGTCGTCGTGAAACGCCACCATGACATCGACACGCGGCCGCAGTTCGGCGTCGACGAAATCGCGCACCGCATGGCGGAAGGCGTCCCGGTCGACGCCGGGTGGCATGGACAACACCATGTTCACCGACGGCGGCGCCTTGCGGACCTGGTGCTGACCCGCGTAGATGATTTCATCGTCCGACCAGTCGGCATGGATATCCCTGACGGCGTCCTTGCCTTGCATGGCGCCGTAATCGGTC
>NZ_PGGO01000069.1 GCF_003010955.1 Phyllobacterium brassicacearum | reverse complement strand
GATGGTGTTGGCGAGGTAGCCGAGATGGCGCCAGGTGTCGTCGACGGTTCGCTTTTGAGCCTGGCGCATCCAGTGCTTGATCTTGGCAAAGACCTGTTCGATCGGATTGAGGTCGGGGGAATATTTCGGCAGAAACCATAATCTGGCGCCGGCCGCCCTGATGGCATCGCGGATGGCCTTGGCTTTGTGGGAGCCGAGATTGTCGAGAATGACGATGTCGCCGGGCTTGAGGGTCGGGATCAACTGCTGGCGGACATAGGCGCCGAAGCATTCGCCGTTGATCGGACCATCAAAGACGCAGGGGGCGGTGAGCCGGTCACAGCGCAAGGCGCCGAGGAAGGTCAGGGTGCGCCAGCGGCCATGCGGTGCAAAGCCGCGCAGCCTCTTGCCCTTCGGTCCCCAGCCGCGCAACGGCGCCATGTTGGTCCTGATCCAGGTTTCATCGATGAAGACCAATCGGCGCGGATCGAAACGGCCTTGCCAGGCTTTCCAGCGTGCCCGACGCCGGGCAATGTCGGCCCGACCCTGCTCAAGGGCGAACAGCGTTTTTTTTGAAGCGCAGGCCTTCGCGGCGCATGAACTGCCAGATGGCATTGTGCGACACCCTGACGCCGCATGCGGCCAGCTCGTCCTTCAGGCGATGCAAGGTCAGATGCGATGTCTGCTCGATCCGCTCGACGATGAAAGTGCGGTGCGGCTCCAGAATAGGCCGACGATGGCCACCCATCTTGCCGGGCGACACGCTGCCGGTTGCCCGATAGCGCTGCGACCACTTCACCACAGACGAGACGGCAATGTCGAACCGATCCGCCACAACCCGGCAACTTTGACCAGCCTCAACCGCAGCAACAACACGCTCACGAAGATCATTGGAATAGGGTCGCGTCATGGATGCTGGCCTCCAATCCCAGCATCCATGATGAATCACATATCAACTGATTTGGGAATCCCGGTGCGATTCCGACAAGCAATGATCCGCTCTA
>NZ_PGGO01000068.1 GCF_003010955.1 Phyllobacterium brassicacearum | reverse complement strand
ATTGGAAGCCGAACGCATCGGCTGGGGCGCTTCCGGACGCAATGGCGGTTTTGTCAGTCCGGGTTATGCCAATGACGGCGATGCGATCGAGCGCGCCGTGGGCGCTGACCACGCCCGCAAACTCCACGCCCTGTCGATCGAGGGTATGAAATTTGTACGCGATACAATTGATGAGTTGGACATTGTCGCCGCAGCACCCACGCACGGAATTATGAGCGTATTGCGCTACGAGAACAGCCAAGCTCTTCTCGCGCGTGCTGACTATCTCCAGCGGGAATTCGATTATTCTGTCGAGTACATGAGCCGGGACCAAGTGCAGAATGTCCTTCGCTCGAAACGCTATTTTCAGGCACTGCGCGATCCGCAGGCGTTTCACATACATCCGCTCAATTATCTTCGCTCCGCAGCGCGGGAAATCCGGCGGCTGGGCGGAAAAATATTTGAAGGCAGCCCGGCCTTATCATGTGATTTCAGTCGATCCGAGAAAATCGTCCGTACAGCTCGGGGAGAAATAAGAACGCGGCGCGTCATCGTCGCAAGCGGAGGGTACACGACGGGACTAATTCCGAAAATGAAACGCAGCTTTCTGCCTATCGCCACCTACGTCATGATGACAGAAGAAGCTCCGGATCTTATCCGCCAAGCCATCACCACGACCGACGCAGTTGGCGATAATCGGCGAGCCGGGGATTATTATCGCGTCATCGAGGGCGGCAAGCGTCTGCTCTGGGGCGGGCGCATCACCACGAGGGCCGCATCGCCTGCAGCTCTCGCCGTTGAACTGCACCGAGAAATGGCGCGTACCTATCCGCAGCTCGCTGACTTGAAAATCGAAACATCCTGGTCGGGGCTGATGTCATATGCACGACATCTCATGCCCCAGATTGGGCAACTGCACTCGGATGTGTGGTACTGCACGGCATTTGGAGGTCATGGACTGAACACGACAGCGATTGGCGGTAAGGTGATCGCTGAGGCGATCCTC
>NZ_PGGO01000067.1 GCF_003010955.1 Phyllobacterium brassicacearum | reverse complement strand
AGCTTGTCCTGGCGAGCCCTGAGTTCGACGATCTTCGAGCCTTGCGCGGGGGCGGCATTGGCGCTGGTGATCAGTTCGCCCTTCTTGATCGGGGCGGTGACGCTGCCGCCCTGCAAAAGGCCACAGGGGATGGCGCCGGCCGAGCGCGCTTCGCCCGCGGTCATGATCCACGCGCGGTAGCAATATTCGCCGATGGCATCGAGCCTGTCGCCGGGTTTGAGG
Organism: Phyllobacterium brassicacearum; assembly: GCF_003010955.1. GTDB lineage: Bacteria > Pseudomonadota > Alphaproteobacteria > Rhizobiales > Rhizobiaceae > Phyllobacterium > Phyllobacterium brassicacearum. The sequence continues at coordinate 764 of NZ_PGGO01000067.1, read as the reverse complement.
TCCTTCTTGGCCACGGCGCAGACCTCGGCCACCGGTTTGGCCAGCGGCACCATGTCGGCCTTGCCGTAGAGCACGACCCGGGCGCAGGTCAGCGGCACCTCGAGCGAGGTCAGATGATAGGGCCGGTGGAAGGTGAAGTACGGACCCTTGCCCATCTTCAGGTCTTCCATGCGCTCCGATATGCGCGGATGCGACATGTCGGCAACGACGAAGACACCCGGCGCGACGCCCTTGCCGATCGAATAGTCGACGACACCGACCTTCGATAAGACGCCGCCATCCTTTTCCGGCACAAGCACCTTGGACAACTGGTCGAGCGTTGCCGCCGGGCCATGCATACCGGGCTTGTCAGGGACGAGCCCGGTGGCATTGGCGATCGCCGCCATCTCCACCATGGTCTTCGAGCCGTCGACGAATTCGACCAGCATGCGCACATTCATGTGGCGGCGTCTGGCTTCTTCCTCGTAATCGTCGGGGATCGCATCGATGTTGAGCGGGTTGTTCTTGCCCTTGCCGGCGGCAACGATCGGATGGCCCATGGCCGAGACGAATTCGATCAGCTCCATGCACGAGGAAGGCTCATCGCCAGCGCCGAGCGAATAGGTGACGCCGAGCCGGTCGGCCTCGCTTTTCAGATAGGCGCCGATGGTCACATCCGCCTCGACATTCATCATGACCAGATGCTTGCCGTGCTCCATCGCCTTCAAGCCGATCTCGGCCCCGACCGCCGGCACCCCGGTCGCATCGATGACCACATCGATCAG
>NZ_PGGO01000066.1 GCF_003010955.1 Phyllobacterium brassicacearum | reverse complement strand
TTCTCGCTGTACGCAACGTTCAATGCTTCGAAGATGGCTTTGATGCCATTGTTCGCGCTCCAAAGCGCCACGAAAAGTCCGATGAAGAAGCCGAGGCTGAGGACCTTGGTATCTTGTGCAGCCAGTGCCTCGAGTTGGGACCGGATGAGATTGATCGAGTCCATCGGTAGTATACCAATGAACATGGAAGTGGTGCCAGCGATCGCGGCCCGATCTGCCAAAAAACCATACAATGATACGAAGGCGGTCAGTGCCGGAAATAAGGCAAGCAGCAAGTAAAATGTTGCCCCTGCCGCGATCAACATGATCCGATCTTCCCACAACGCGTTGTAAATTCTGTAGAGCGCGTCTTTCCAACCCCTCACTGGAATTTCAGAAGGAGCGCGCGTGACGTCCGCGTCCCTGCTGCTTCGCGCGCCGGGTTAATATCTTGTCCCTTGCGGACTTCTTGGAAACCGAGATCATCGCCGCATACCTGAACCTCGTTTCTTCCCGTTCATCGAACCAATCCTCCCAGGGGTGTATCTGTCTATTCTCCCGCATTCGATGAGGGAACGATGTCGGACCGGCGAATTCGACTCAAGGCATTTGCTGGCGATATTCCCGCAAGCGTCGCCGTTCCCTTGCAACCTCTTCATCTGTGAAAGCCGGATTGGTCTCATCGAATCCCTGCCAGCCCTCTTCACGATACATGGCGCGGCGTGCTTCGAGATCAGCGGCTGTGTCGTCCTTGACAATCGAGCGCGCAATGGCCACCTGGTCCTCATCGACGCGGACCGATACCAATGTGCTGCCCCGGCGTATCCCTTCGGCATAGACATG
>NZ_PGGO01000065.1 GCF_003010955.1 Phyllobacterium brassicacearum | reverse complement strand
GGGGTAGGAAAAAGCTTTGCTGCCGCGGTCGGGTGACGGCCGCAACGGTGTGTCAAGCTGCTCGTTTTCGCCGTCCCGAGGTGCGCTATGCTCGCAAAGAAACGGAACCGAACCATGATCGAAGATGAAAAACTGATGGCGGAAATCAAGGCGCAGGCTGAAAAAGCTGAAGAAGCACGTCCAGAGACGATTGATGTGTCGGTTTTGGCGATGACCCTTGGAGCCGAGTTTCCACACCGTAGCGTTGATGAGATCAAGAAGAAGATCATTGACGTGTGGCGCGCCAACGACCTCTTCTATACAGAATAGAAGGCCTTAGTCAGACTGGTCCCAACGCAGGCGATGCCGTTGCACACCCCCGCTTGCTTTCAGTTGAAATGGGGGAAGGTGCGTCATTGGTGGAACCTAGACGGCAATGACATCTTACGGGATGTCGCAGAAGTAACAATGCGAACGTACGCGCAAGAGGTGCCTACCACCTACTGAAGAAAGGACACGCTATGGACTTGGCAGCCCAAGACGATTCCTTGTAGTACCGGTACTGCGGTTTCCCGATGAAACTTTTCAGCGTTTGCCGCTCAAGTGCGGTGTCATTGATGCGAAAAGAGGCCGGACATCAACTCCAGCCCTCTTGCTATTCCAGGCCCTCGCCGCCTGTGGGGCGAACGAGTCACATCGTTAGTCGGTGCTCAACTGATCGGCCGACATTTTGCCCGATTTCTTGTCCCGCACCATTTCGTATTTGATTTTCTGACCGTCATTGAGGCCGCGTAGTCCGGCCCGCTCTACAGCAGAGATATGAACGAAAACATCTGTACCGCCATCATCCGGCTGAATGAAGCCAAAACCTTTGGTCGAATTGAACCATTTAACAGTGCCAGTAGCCATTTTAAACCTTCTTGGTGCGTATGGGCGCGCGCGAGATTGACGACAACCCGGTTATAGTGCGGCTAGAGATTCATAGTCGCGACCGTAAATGTCAATCAGGCGAATTGCTTAGCGAAATGCGGCGGCTACGGCAGACCCAGCGCTGTACAATACGGGGCAGGCACCAGCAACTGTTCCTTTGAAAATGCCGATAATAGCTGATTTTTGC
>NZ_PGGO01000064.1 GCF_003010955.1 Phyllobacterium brassicacearum | reverse complement strand
GCTCGCATGTAAATCAAACGGGTTCATCCGGTAGCCTGCCGCTCCGACCGATACGGCAACTCTCGCCAGCGCGTTTCCCGCGCAGCTTTCTGATCAGGCCTCCCTGGGTTCAAACTCCGTGCCGTCTTTCCAGATCGCGTGCATGATCACAGCCAGTTTCCGGGCCAAGGCCACGACGGCCTTCTTGTGGCTTGTGCGCTTCTTTATGGCAATCGCCCAGTCCTTCAGATGCTGACCAGGTCCGGATTTCACCCGGCACAGCAAGCTGTTGGCGGCTTCATAGAGAACCGTGCGTAGCATCTGATCGCCGCGCCGGGATATCCGGCCACTATAGTCAACATCGCCCGATTGGTATTTACGCGATGTCAGCCCGATATACGCCCCGACCGATCTGGATTGGGCAAACCGGTCCGGCGTGTCGATCGTGGCGATATAAGTGACGGCACTCACGGCGCCGATGCCGGGGATGGTCATTAGGCGATGGCAAGTTTCGTCCATTCGGGCTTGACGCATCATGTCTTTCGTCAGCGCCGCAGCCTGACGCAGTGCTTCGGTCCGTAGGTGTAGAAGCGGCAAGATAATTCTCATCAAATCGGTCTGACCTTCCAGCGCCTTTCGGACCCTCTGGTCATAGGTCTTCAGGTATTTGGGGAGACGGATCCCGAAACTGGCCAGCAGACCGCGGATCGTGTTCTCCACATTCAGCCGGGATTTGATTGCAACCTCGCGCGCCCGCAGCAAGGCTCTGCGTTCCTGAGAAACTCGGCTTTTGACTTCAATGCGTTTGTAGAACCCAGTACGAGCAAGCTCTGCCAGCATGGCAGCATCATTCTTATCGGTTTTATTGTGCATCTGGCTCAGTACGGCGTGAGCCTGACGTGCGTCGATGCAGACTATCGGCAAGCCACGCTGGCTGAGTTCGCTATACAGCCAGTTTGCCATCCGGCCGGTTTCCAAAACGACGCATTGGATGTGCTCCAGTTCACACATCAAGGCACGATATATGGTGTCGGGGTCGGTCGGCTTCTTGAACGCCGACTTGACCATCCCGCTTTGCGTTCGAACACAGATCGCCGTCTCTTCCTTTGACACGTCCAGACCTACAAAAAGCTGTTCCATTCTGCTCTCCTCTTTTTGACGCGGCCATAGTAGCCGCCAGAGAGCGCTGACAATCAATTACTCAGAGTCTCATC
>NZ_PGGO01000063.1 GCF_003010955.1 Phyllobacterium brassicacearum | reverse complement strand
ACAGCGAGCGTCACCACCCGTTCGCTGGTCTCGACTGCCGGTGCGCTGTCTTTGGAAAACGGAATGCCCAGCGCTGTCCAGACTTCGACCAAGGCATCTTTCAACTCAATAACGAGTTCGTTGGAATGGAAAGGGGTCGGCGTCACCCGCAGGCGTTCCGTACCGCGTGGCACGGTTGGATAGTTGATCGGCTGAATGTAGATGCCGTGAAGCTCAAGAAGTCGGTCGCTCGCCTTCTTGCACAGTTCGGGATCGCCCACATGGATCGGCACAATATGTGTGTCCGATTTCATAACCGGAAGGTTGGCCTGCGCCAGCACATCTTTCGTAAGCTGTGCCTGACATTGATGCATCCGGCGTTCTTCTTGTGATACCTTCAGATGCCGGATCGACTGTGTTGCCGCCGCTGCAATGACGGGAGGAAGGGCAGTCGTAAAGATAAAACCGGGTGCATAGGAGCGCACGGCATCAATGACCGTCCTCGGACCGGCAATATAGCCACCGAGCGTGCCAAAAGCCTTGGCGAGCGTGCCTTCGATAATATCGATCCGGTCCGACAGGCTTTCGCGATCGGTAATGCCGCCGCCACGATTGCCGTACATACCAACTGCGTGAACCTCGTCGATATAGGTCATGGCGTTGTACTTGTCCGCAAGATCGGCAATGGCTGCGACCGGAGCGATATCGCCATCCATCGAGTAGATCGATTCGAACACAATCAGTTTCGCACGCTCCTTGCCAGCCGCTCTAAGCAGGTCTTCGAGATGAACGAGATCGTTGTGGCGGAAGATTTTCTTTTCCGCGCCGGAGCGGCGCACACCCTCGATCATCGAGGCATGATTCAACTCGTCGGAAAGAATGAGGCAGTTCGGAAGCAATCTGGCGATCGTCGAAATAGACGCTTCGTTGGACACGAAGCCGGACGTGAAGACCAATGCGGCTTCCTTCTGGTGAAGATCTGCCAACTCGATTTCGAGTTCAACCAAGGGATGATTGTTGCCTGAGATATTGCGTGTACCGCCGGCGCCTGAGCCCATGCGACTGGATGCATCATGCATGGCGGCAATGACATCCGGGTGCTGACCCATGCCGAGATAATCGTTTGAGCACCAGACGGTGATTTCACGTGTTGTCTCCGCCGTACGCCAAATAGCGCGCGGAAATTTTCCCACGATCCGTTCCAGATTAGCAAAGACCCGGTAGCGCTTTTCAGCGTGCAACTGGTCAATCGCGTCTTCGAAAAACCGACGATAGTCCATGAATTGCTCCTGTATCATGA
>NZ_PGGO01000062.1 GCF_003010955.1 Phyllobacterium brassicacearum | reverse complement strand
ACGGCTCCGGAAGCAGTTCCCATATGTGGACGGCTCCCGCTTGCAAGTGTTTTCTGCAGATTTTTTTTGATCAGATCGCTTGCTTCCATATGTGCGGCCTTTGTGTGTGGTCGCACATGACCACTGGCCAAGATGGTTTCCGCGACGCGAGTTCCTAACACGGGATCGACCTTGAGTGGCCATTGGAACTGACGGAGTATCACGCGTCTTGGATCGATCGATCGCACCATCTGCTCTTCTCTTGCAAGTTCACCGCATCAGCTCAACATGGTAGCATTCTTCCTGCTCACCGTGATGGGCCAATCTTATACTGACTGTGTTTGTCCCTCTGCCGGCCGATAGGTCTCGCCGCTCATCATGAGCTTCCAGGCAATGCGCGCGATCTTGTTGGCCAACGCCACTGCAACCAGCTTCGGTTTTTTCCGTTGCAGGAGTTCGATGAGCCATCGGGAAGCATGCCTGCTTCGGCCTGCTCTGACGTGCTGAAGAAGAGCGGTTGCGCCAACCACCAAGATGCTTCGTAGCATTTCATCGCCGGCACGAGTGATCACACCAAGCCTGGCCTTTCCGGCAGTCGAATGGTCTTTGGGTGTCAGGCCAATCCAGGCGGCAAAATCACGCCCGGATTTAAACATCCGCGGGTCTGGGGTTTTCATCATTAAAAGCGATGCGCCGACCGGTCCGACACCCGGAATTTCGGCTAGGCGTTTGCTGCATTCATCGGAACGATGCAAGGCCATCAGCTTTTCATCGATTATTTTTGTCTCGGCAAGCAGGTCGCGATATTCCTGACGGTGCATGGCGAAGAGCTCGCGCGCCAGTTCCGGCAGAGATTGATCAGCCGCAATGCGCTCCAGCAACGCTTCGATCTGGCACATGCCTTTGGCTGCGACGATGCCGAACTCCATGGCAAAACCGCGGATAGCATTAGCAAGCTGCGTTCGATTGCGGATGAGCCTCTCTCGCACACCTACCAGCATCAAGGCTGCCTGCTGGTCCGCAGTCTTCACCGGCACGAACCGCATGGTGGGTCGGCTCATCGCCTCACATAAAGCTTCCGCATCCGCCGCGTCGTTCTTGCCGCGTTTGACATAAGGCTTTGCCAGCTGAGGTGCGATCAGTTTTACTTCGTGGCCGAACGAGCTCAACAGCCGCGCCCAGTGATGCGAGCCACCGCACGCCTCAAGCGCGATGGTGGTCGGCGGCGCCTTCTCGAAAAACTTCAACATCTCCCTACGCGAGTACTTCCTGCGAAGCACCGGCTGTTCCCCTGCATTCACGCCATGCAATTGGAACACGTTCTTTGACGTATCCATACCAATTCGGATAATCTGGTCCACGGACGGTCTCCTTCGATTGAGCTTTCAACGAACTCATTCTGGCACATTTGATGCCGTTGGGAGCCGTCCACCCCAACACGGGAAGGAC
>NZ_PGGO01000061.1 GCF_003010955.1 Phyllobacterium brassicacearum | reverse complement strand
TGAACTGACCCCATTAAGTTGGACGGTTTAAAGGCAAGGCAGATTTAAGGGCTGGGTTCTGTATTGTACAGGGCTCAGCCCTTTGAGTTTCATTTTGATCCTGTCGTGATTGTAGTAGTGGATATAGTCGGTGATGGCGGACTGCAGGCTTTGAATGCTGGCGAATTTGGTCGGGTAGAACAGCTCTGATTTCAGCACCGCGAAGAAGCTTTCCATTGCCGCGTTGTCGAGGCAGTTGCCTTTGCGTGACATGCTTTGGATGACGTCGTGTTTTTCAAGCGTGCGCTGATAGGCGGTCATCTGATAGTGCCATCCCTGATCGGAATGCAGGATCGGCTTTTCGCCGCTCCCCAGCCGGTCCAGCGCCTTACTGAGCATGGTTTCCACGAGTTTGAAGACGGGACGGCGGGCTGTCTCGAAGGCGATGATCTCGCCATTGAAGAGGTCCATGACCGGTGAGAGATAGAGCTTTTCGCCCGCAACGTTGAACTCGGTCACATCCGTCACCCATTTCTGGTTTGCACCCTCAGCCGTGAACTTGCGCTGGATGAGATCGGGAGCGGTGCAGCCGCTAGCGCCCTTGTAGGACCGATACTTCTTCGGCCGCACCAGCGATTTCAAACTCATTTGCCCCATCAGGCGCTGAACTGTCTTGTGATTGACGCGCTGTCCCAGTCGGCAGATGGCAGCCGTGATGCGGCGATAGCCATAGCGCCCCTTGTGAAGGGCGAAGATGGCTTTGATGCTGTCTTTGAGCGCGGCATGGCGGTCGGCCAGCGATGATGCCTTTTGCTGGTAGTAGAACGTGCTGCGGGCCAGGCCTGCCAATTGCAGCAGACCGGCAAACGAATGGAGCGGCCTTAACGCGTGAACGGCTTGCGCTTTTTGAGCGGCTGTTGTTCCTGCGTTAAGGCCTCCAGTTTTTTTAGGAAAGCGTTCTCCATCCGCAGATAGGCCAGTTCCGAAAGCAACTCCTCGCGGCTCTTCGTGTCATCGCTCGCCAAGGCTTGCGGTTCATCGGTGGCAGGCGGTTTGGGCATCAATCGGGGCCTTCCTCTGCGCCGCGGGGCCAACGCCTCTATCCCGCCGCGCTCGTAACGCGTCTCCCAATCGACAAGGCTACTCTTGTTGCGGATGTTGAAAATCGCAGCCGCCTGCCGATAGGAAAGCCCATCGTCCCACATCCGCTGCAATACCGAAAGCTTGAAAGACGCGTCAAAGGAGCTGAATTTCTTTACCAACCCTGACACGCCATGCGCCGCATGAGCCGCAGCCCATTTGCGCACCGTCGAATGATCAACGTCAAACCGAGCCGCCACTGCGCGTGCCCCTTCCGTGCCGCTCTCATAAGCGGCGATGACGGACTGCTTGAACGCTAAGCTGTACTTGGACATACAAAACCCCCGAAGGTCGGTGTCCAACTTTCGGGGGTCAGTTCA
>NZ_PGGO01000060.1 GCF_003010955.1 Phyllobacterium brassicacearum | reverse complement strand
GCACTGACTTTGTCTTCCATCCTTGTTTCCCTCCCGGAAATGTCGTCGGCGGCACTATGAAAGCGCTACCGACGGTTCAGTTCTGGCAAGGAGCCTTCAGAAGAAACCCAGCTTCTTCGGGCTATAGCTCACAAGCATGTTTTTCGTCTGCTGGTAGTGATCCAGCATCTTCAGGTGGTTCTCCCGGCCTATGCCCGACTGCTTGTAACCGCCGAACGCGGCGTGGGCCGGATAGGCATGATAGCAGTTGGTCCAGACCCGTCCTGCCTGGATGGCCCGGCCAAAGCGGTAGCAGGTATTGGCATCACGGCTCCAGATCCCTGCTCCCAGACCGTACAGCGTGTCATTGGCGATCGACAAAGCCTCGTCATTATCCTTGAACGTGGTCACGGAAACGACCGGCCCGAAGATTTCCTCCTGGAAAATCCGCATGCGGTTGTGCCCCTTGAACACGGTCGGCTTGACGTAGTAGCCACCCGCCAGATCTCCGGCGAGAACATTGCGTTCGCCGCCGATCAGCACCTCGGCCCCCTCCTGCTTGCCGATATCGAGATAGGACAGAATCTTCTCCAGTTGTTCGCTCGATGCCTGTGCGCCGATCATTGTGGCCGGATCGAGCGGGTCACCTTGCACGATCGCCTCGACACGCTTCAGTGCGCGTTCCATGAACCTGTCATAGATCGACTCGTGGATGAGCGCGCGGCTCGGGCAGGTGCACACTTCACCCTGATTGAGAGCGAACATGACGAAGCCCTCGATTGCCTTGTCGAAGAAATCATCATCCTCGGCGGTCACATCCTTGAAGAAGATGTTCGGCGACTTGCCGCCGAGTTCCAGCGTCACCGGAATGAGGTTCTGGCTGGCATACTGCATGATCAGACGACCAGTCGTCGTCTCGCCGGTGAAGGCGATCTTGGCGATCCGGGAACTGGATGCGAGGGGTTTTCCGGCTTCCAGTCCGAAGCCGTTGACGATGTTCAGAACACCCGGCGGCAAAAGGTCGGCGATCAGTTCGGCAAGGACCAGTATGGAGGCTGGCGTCTGTTCGGCCGGCTTCAGGACGACACAGTTGCCTGCTGCCAATGCCGGAGCGAGTTTCCACACGGCCATCAGCAGCGGAAAGTTCCAGGGAATGATCTGGCCGACAACGCCGAGAGGTTCGTGGAAATGATAGGCGACTGTGTCGTGGTCGATCTCCGAGATCCCGCCTTCCTGGGCACGGATCGCGCCGGCGAAATAGCGGAAATGGTCGATGGCGAGCGGCAGGTCGGCCGCGGTCGTTTCGCGGATCGGCTTGCCATTGTCCCAGGTTTCCGCCTGCGCCAGCACATCGAGATTGTCTTCCATGACCTGCGCGATCCTGTTGAGGATCACACTGCGCTCGGCCGGGCTTGTGCGACCCCAGGCTTCCTTGGCGGCATGTGCTGCATCCAGTGCAGCCTCGACATCGGTTGCATCGGATCTGGCGATTTCGCAAAGCACCTGACCGTTTACCGGCGACGTGTTGTCGAAGTA